>NZ_JAGGOF010000066.1 GCF_018614775.1 Pseudomonas fluorescens | reverse complement strand
GGGCTTGCTCGCGAAGACGGACTGACATTCGGCATCTATACCGGCTGACCCACCGCTTTCGCGAGCAAGGCCGCTCCCACAGTGGACGGGTGTTGTCCTAGCGGTACTCGCTCCCACAGGAACTGTGTTCATTCAGTGATTTATAAGGAGATGCCATGCGAATCGGACTGGTGGGCTACGGCAAGGGCGGCCGCTTCTTTCATGCGCCGTTGATCGGCAGCCTGCCCGGCGCGACGTTCGTCGGCGTGGTGACTCGCTCTGCCGAGCGGCGCGAGCAACTGGCCGCTGATCATCCGGGTGTCCAGGCGTTCGACACGCTCGAACAACTGGTGGCGGCGGGCGTCGATGCGGTGGTGGTGTCCACGCCGTTGGACACCCGCCCGACCATCGTGTTGGAAGCCATCGAGCGCGGCGTGGCCGTGGTCAGCGACAAACCCTTCGCCCATGACGCCGCCGAGGCCGAAGCGCTGGTGCTGGCGGCCGAACGGCGCAACGTGCCGTTGAGCGTGTACCAGAACCGTCGCTGGGATTCGGACTTCCTCACCCTGCGCAAACTGCTGGCCTCGGGTGCCCTGGGCCAGGTCATCCGTTTTGAATCCAGTGTCGAGCGTTACTCGCCGACCTCGGTGGGCAAGGGCAGCGGCGGGGGCTTCCTGCGTGACCTTGGCAGCCATCTGGTGGACCAGGCGCTGCAACTGTTCGGGCCAGTGGTGCGGGTCTACGCGGAGTTGGACTATCGGCAACCGGGGCAGGCCTTCGATAACGGTTTCTTCATGTCCCTGGCCCATGCTGACGGCGTCGTTTCACACCTGAGCGGCAACTGCCTGCAAAACGCACCGCGTCCGCGCTTTCGGGTCAACGGTACCCACGGTTGCTACACCGTCGAGGGTCTGGATGGTCAGGAAGCCCAGGCGCTGGCCGGGTTGAGCCCGGCCAGCGAGGGCGAACGCTGGGGCGCCGAGGAACATCGACGCTGGGGCTGGTTCGAGCACGGCAGCGAGCGGGAGCGGGTGACCTCGGAGCGTGGTTGCTGGATGGCGTTCTATGAGGGGCTGCAATCCGCGTTGCAGGGGGCTGCACCGCTGCCGGTCGAGGCCCGTGATGCACTGGCGACCACGCGGATTCTCGACGCTGCCAGGCTGAGTGCCGAGCACGGCAATGTGGTGGTTTTGTCTGCACCGGTGGGCCATGGAATAAAAAACGAATAAAATTCTAAAATTGGTTGATATGGAAAATATTTTCCAATAAAGTCATTTCCAGCTTGCCGAGATCCGGTGCCTACCGGGGCAAGCAAGTCTTAAACGTCCGCTACGCCTTATCCATAAAACCAACAAAAAAGTGGAGAAAGACCGTTCATGAAGACCAAGACCCGTATCGCCTCGCTGGCCCTGTCGTTGATGCTCACCAGCGGCGCAGCCCTGGCGGACCTGAAGATCGGCGTCAGCATGTCTCAGTTCGACGACACCTGGCTGACTTACCTGCGCGAATCCATGGACAAGAAGGCCAAGTCCCTGCCGGACGGCGTCAGCCTGCAGTTCGAAGACGCCCGCAGTGACGTGGTCAAGCAACTGAGTCAGGTGGAAAGCTTCATCAGCCAGAAGGTCGACGCGATCATCGTCAACCCGGTGGACACCGCCGCAACCCAGCGCATCACCAAGGCCGCCGTCGCCGCCGGCATTCCGCTGGTCTATGTCAACCGCCGTCCCGACGACCTGAAACTGCCGGCAGGCGTGGTCACCGTCGCCTCGGACGACCTGGAAGCCGGCCGGATGCAGATGCAGTACCTGGCCGACAAGATGGGCGGCAAGGGCGACATCGTGATCCTGCTCGGTGACCTCGCCAACAACTCCACCACCAACCGCACCAAAGGCGTCAAGGAAGTGCTCGCCAAGTATCCCGGCATCAAGATCGAGCAGGAACAGACGGGCACCTGGCTGCGGGACAAGGGCATGACGCTGGTCAATGACTGGCTGACCCAGGGGCGCGAGTTCCAGGCGGTGGTTGCCAACAACGATGAGATGGCGATCGGTGCGGCCATGGCCCTCAAACAGGCGGGCACCCGGAAGGGCAGCGTGTTGATTGCCGGGGTCGACGGCACGCCGGACGGCTTGAACGCGATCAAGAAAGGCGAAATGGCCGTCTCGGTGTTCCAGGACGCCAAGGGCCAGGCCGATGGCTCGATCGATACGGCGGTGAAGATGGTCAAGAAGCAACCGGTCGAACAGGCGGTTTGGGTGCCGTATCGCCTGATCACCCCGGAAAACGTCGATCAATTCAAGTAAGGTCCAACGTACCCTCGGTTCCACCACAATAATAAGCAGGCAAGGTCGCGACATCGATCTTGCCGAGGGAGTACCTGATCATGTTCGCTTCAGCGACTGCTTCGAGCGCCCCGGCGATGACTGTCCGGCCGGGCGTAATACCTGAAGAACCGTACCTGCTGGAAGTCGTCAATGTCAGCAAAGGCTTTCCCGGCGTGGTGGCCCTTTCCGATGTCCAACTGCGGGTACGTCCCGGCTCCGTGCTGGCCCTGATGGGCGAGAACGGCGCGGGCAAATCCACCCTGATGAAAATCATTGCCGGGATCTACCAGCCCGACGCCGGTGAACTGCGCCTGCGCGGCCAGCCGGTGAGGTTCGATACGCCGCTCGCAGCCTTGCAGGCGGGCATCGCGATGATTCACCAGGAACTCAACCTGATGCCGCACATGAGCATCGCCGAGAATATCTGGATCGGCCGCGAGCAGCTCAACGGCCTGCACATGATCAACCACGGCGAAATGCACCGCTGCACCGCCAGGTTGCTGGAACGCCTGCGCATCAAGCTCGACCCCGAGGAGCAGGTGGGCAACCTGAGCATTGCCGAGCGGCAGATGGTCGAGATCGCCAAGGCCGTGTCCTACGATTCCGACATCCTGATCATGGACGAACCGACGTCGGCCATCACCGAAACGGAAGTCGCCCACCTGTTCTCGATCATTGCCGACCTCAAGTCCCAGGGGAAGGGGATCATCTACATCACCCATAAAATGAACGAGGTGTTTGCCATCGCCGATGAAGTGGCGGTGTTTCGCGACGGTGCCTACATCGGTCTGCAACGGGCCGACAGCATGGACGGCGACAGCCTGATCTCGATGATGGTCGGGCGCGAACTCAGCCAGTTGTTCCCGGTGCGGGACAAACCCATTGGCGACCTGATGCTGTCGGTGCGCGACCTGAGCCTGGACGGTATCTTCAAAGGCGTGTCCTTCGACCTGCACGCCGGGGAGATCCTCGGCATCGCCGGGCTGATGGGTTCGGGCCGGACCAACGTGGCCGAGGCAATCTTCGGCATCACCCCGAGTACCGGCGGCGAAATTCGCCTGGACGGCCAGCCGGTGCGCATCAGCGACCCGCACATGGCCATCGAGAAAGGTTTTGCCCTGTTGACCGAGGATCGCAAGCTCAGTGGCCTGTTCCCGTGCCTGTCGGTGCTGGAGAACATGGAGATGGCCGTGCTGCCCCATTACGTCGGCAACGGCTTCATCCAGCAGAAGGCCCTGCGCACCCTGTGCGAGGACATGTGCAAGAAGCTGCGTGTCAAGACGCCGTCCCTGGAGCAGTGCATCGACACTTTATCTGGCGGCAACCAGCAGAAAGCGCTGCTGGCCCGCTGGCTGATGACCAACCCACGCATCCTGATCCTCGACGAGCCGACCCGTGGCATCGACGTCGGTGCCAAGGCCGAGATCTACCGGCTCATTTCCTACCTTGCCAGCGAAGGCATGGCGGTCATCATGATTTCCTCGGAGCTGCCAGAAGTGCTGGGTATGAGCGACCGGGTGATGGTGATGCACGAAGGTGACCTGATGGGCACCCTGGACCGCAGCGAAGCGACCCAGGAACGAGTGATGCAACTGGCCTCGGGTTTGTCCTGAAGCTCGTCAGTCCGATAAAAAAGGTAAGTGGCTATGAACGCGATACTGGAAAACAAACCTGCGGCCGCACCGGCCAGGACCCGCCGGCGGCTGCCGACGGAACTGAGCATCTTTTTGGTGCTGATCGGCATCGGCCTGGTGTTCGAACTCTTCGGCTGGATCATGCGCGACCAGAGCTTCCTGATGAATTCCCAGCGCCTGGTGCTGATGATCCTGCAAGTCTCGATCATCGGCCTGCTGGCCATCGGCGTGACCCAGGTGATCATCACCACCGGTATCGACCTGTCGTCCGGCTCGGTACTGGCGCTGTCGGCGATGATCGCCGCCAGCCTGGCCCAGACCTCGGACTTCGCCCGGGCAGTGTTCCCGTCGCTGACCGACTTGCCCGTGTGGATCCCGGTGGTGGCCGGGCTCGGCGTCGGCCTGTTGGCCGGGGCGATCAACGGCAGCATCATTGCCGTTACCGGCATCCCGCCGTTCATTGCCACCCTCGGCATGATGGTTTCGGCCCGTGGCCTGGCGCGCTACTACACCGAAGGCCAGCCCGTCAGCATGCTGTCCGATTCCTATACCGCCATTGGTCATGGGGCGATGCCGGTGATCATCTTCCTGGTGGTGGCGGTGATCTTCCACATCGCCCTGCGCTACACCAAGTACGGCAAATACACCTACGCCATCGGCGGCAACATGCAGGCGGCGCGAACCTCGGGCATCAATGTCAAGCGTCACCTGGTGATCGTCTACAGCATCGCCGGGTTGCTGGCGGGCCTGGCCGGGGTGGTGGCCTCGGCGCGGGCGGCTACCGGACAGGCCGGCATGGGCATGTCCTATGAGCTGGATGCGATTGCGGCGGCGGTGATCGGCGGAACCAGCCTGGCCGGCGGCGTAGGGCGCATCACCGGCACGGTGATCGGCGCGCTGATCCTCGGGGTGATGGCCAGCGGGTTCACCTTTGTCGGAGTCGATGCCTATATCCAGGACATCATCAAGGGGCTGATCATCGTGGTGGCGGTGGTCATCGACCAATACCGGAATAAACGCAAGCTCAAGCGTTAAACAGCCTTGTGCTGCGACAAAGCGCCACGCCTGACCCGCGTGGCGTTGCCATTTGTCTTCTTAATAAAGCTATTGCAGCGAATTTCTTGTTATAAACGCACTCCGATGACTGCCGAATGCTTGTCAGAGAATATTTCCAAGGGTTGTCGGACATTTTCCCATGTTTTCGGTTGCTGAGGCCTCGACTCGGCCTTAGACTGCCGCCCCTCGTAAATTGAGTGCCGGGTGGCGCTTGGAACAGACGGCGCCTTCCTGACGAGCGTGGCAGCTGCGCTGCGGGACGCTCCATAATTCGCCTTAATGCACGTTTTTTTATAGAGATATCAATGACAAAGGAAAAGTTGCTGGCCATGCCGGCGGATGACTACATGAACGCCGAGCAGCTGGCTTTCTTCACCAAGCTGTTGCAGAACATGAAAGTCGAAACCCACGAGCGCATCGAACAGAACCGAATCGCCATTGAGAGCCTGGACACCCCGGCCGACCCGGCGGACGCTGCTTCCGTAGAAGAAGAGCGTACCTGGCTGGTCAACGCCATTGACCGTGACCAGCGCATGCTGCCCCAGCTGGAACAGGCCCTGGATCGTATCAACGACGACAGTTTCGGCTGGTGCGACGACAGCGGCGAGCCTATCGGCCTCAAGCGCCTGCTGATCAGCCCGACCACCAAGTACTGCATCGAAGCTCAGGAACGTCACGAGCAGATCGACAAGCACCAGCGTCAGGCCTGATATCCGTCCTCGAAAAATCGCAACCTTGCACCGGAGGTTGCGATTTTTTTTTGCTTCATATTCCGCCTTCCCTGCCGTTGACCTGATGCAAGAACACGACTAATGGACCATGGATAATGGCTCGATAGTGGCGTTTAATGCGGTCATAACAACGATAATTGTGGGTGACGAAGATGGCGACAGACGGATCACTGACGGGTGCGGTGCCGGTGACGAACGGAATGACACGCTGGCTGACGCCGACCTTGCAGAGTCTCGCCCTGGCCCTGCTGTTGTGTGGCATGACCCTCGGAGGCTGGTCGCTGTACCTGGGCCTGCCTTTGGTGATGCTCATCATCTGGCTGCCACGTTTGCGCTCGCGCATTGTCAGCGCGCAGGCGCCCGCGACCGATAAGTTGGCCGAACTGACCCGCGACCTGTCCTACACCACCAGCCATAACGCGTTGTCGGCGGCCGGGGTCGCCTATTCGGTCAAGCAGCTGGCCGGCAAGGTCCAGTCTCAACTCGATGCGGCGGCGCAGATCGTCAGCAATGCCGAATCGATGATCGCCACCGAACAAGCCACTTCGCAACTCAGCCAACAGGCCCTGGGCGCCGCCAGCGAGGCTCATCGCAGCAGTGTGGCCGGGCGTAGCGAACTGGTCGAGTCGATCAGCCGCATGCACCAGCTCAGCCAGCGGGCAAACGACAGTCGCGAGTTGATCGAAGCCTTGAGCGTGCGCAGCGATGAAATCCAGCGGGTGAGCCTGGTGATCCAGTCGATTGCCAGCCAGACCAACCTGCTGGCGCTGAACGCGGCCATTGAAGCGGCACGGGCCGGCGAGCATGGCCGTGGGTTTGCGGTGGTGGCCGATGAGGTTCGTGGCCTGGCGGGGCGCACGGCTGCCGCTACCGGCGAGGTCGGGGTGATGGTGGCGGACATCCAGCAGCGCACGGCCCAGGTGGTGGAGCAGATCCGCCAACTGGCCGGTGACCTGGACAGCGGCGTGCAACAGGTCGAACACACCGGCCAGCACCTGGAAAACATCGCCCGGCTCGCGGCCGGCGTCGAAACCCAGGTCAGTGCCATCGCCCAAGGCACCGACACCAATCGCGAACAGCTCGACAGCCTGTTCCATGCCATCGAGCAGATGCGTGGCGACCTGTCCATCAGCGACCAGCAGACCCAGCGCCTGGCCGAGGCTGCGGTGCAGATGGAAGGCCAGGCCGAATCCATCAGCGAACGCCTGGCCGAGGTCGGCCTCGACGATTACCACCAACGGGTCTATGACCTGGCACGGGAAGGGGCGAGCCAGATCGCCGCGCAGTTCGAGGCGGATATCGACCAGGGCCGGGTCAGCCTCGATGACTTGTTCGACCGTCACTACCAGCCCATCCCCAATACCCAGCCCGCCAAGTTCCAGACCCGCTTCGACCGCTATACCGACCAGGTGCTGCCGGCGATCCAGGAACCCTTGCTCGCCCGACATGAGGGCCTGGTGTTCGCGATTGCCTGCACCCAGCAGGGGTACGTGCCAACCCACAACAAGCAGTTCAGCCAGCCGCTGACTGGCGATCCCCAGGTGGACACGCTGAATAACCGCACCAAGCGCAAATTCTCCGACCGCACCGGGATCCGTTGCGGCAGTCACCAGCAGCCGGTGCTGTTGCAGACCTACACCCGCGACACCGGCGAGTTGATGCATGACCTGTCGGTGCCGATCATGCTCAAGGGCCGTCACTGGGGTGGTTTGCGGTTGGGCTATAAACCGCAGAAGGCGCGGTAGGCGCAGCGTCGCACCTGGAACAAATGTGGGAGCGGGCTTGCTCGCGAAAGCGGTGGGTCAGCCAGTATGGGTGCCGACTGACTCACCGCTTTCGCGAGCAAGCCCGCTCCCACGGCGATTGCATGCGGCAGAAGGAAAAAGGGTTATTTACCGTCGTGCAGGCGCACGTTCAGTTGATCCACCAGCACCGCTTCTTCGCCGTCGGCCAGCAGCCACTCGCGCAGGAGCTGTTTTTGCTGATCCGACCAGAAATCGGCCTCCACCAGTTTGATCTCCGGGGCCAGCGGGTGGGTCATGATGAAATCGTCGATGGCGTTGCCATCCGAGGGCAGGCCTAGTTGGTCGAACAGGGTGCTGAGCTCGTGCGAAGGCTGTTCCATGGGGTTCTCCTTTGGGGATGGGCGGGGAGTGGCTTCCCTTTATCAGAGGCGAGCGAACGTCAGGAGTTCGATCGGCATCAGGCTTTCAAGGCCCCTTCATCCACGGCGAGCTTCAGGGCTCGGGCCGCTTCCCTGGCGGCCTGGGCCGCGACTTCCGATGTCTTGAACCAGCGATCCTTCTCCACCTGGTGCCAGCTGACCTTGGTCAAGGCGGGCTTGGCGCGCATGACGATGACGGCCTGGAACTCGCCTTCGACCTCCCTGGCTTCGCCCCGGATGAGAAATTCGCCAATATCAAGTTCCGTCACGTCGCGCCTTCCTTTCAAGTGATAGTGCTGATGCGCGATCCGCCGATGGGAACCGGCACCGCTGGCAGGCAGTATGGCAGCAGTTGCCTGTCGGCGGCTCAGTTAAGTCACGCAACGGCTCAAAGGCACTCAAGCGCTCCGTTCGAGACGCCTGGCCAGGTAGCAGGCCTCGTTATGATCGGTGCGGAATCCTCTTACACGTCCAGTCGACGTTTCTTCAATGTGAAAAAAGCACTTACCGGCCAGGACCACCCGATAACGCGGTTGTAGCAACGAGATGGGCGCGCAATTGACGCCGTCAAGGGTGTCGGGTGTGTCGGCCATGCAAGGGGCGACGGGGGAGACAAGGGGAATCAAAGTGGCCATGCGAATTCCTTTTCTATGGTTTACCGACGAGTTGTCGGCTGTTGCGAGTGGTCTTCACGCCCACGGCTGCTCTAGAATCGGCAGGGTTGTGGGACGGTTGCGCCTATCTAAAGCAATTTTTTTTGGGCTCGATGTCAGAAAAATGCTTTTCTAAGTGAGAAATTTCCCTAAAGTTAGTAGTCCCACCTTTTCCGATGCTCAGAGTGGTGTTTTCCTTCAACTTCTGACGACCCCTTGGGAAAGACGGCGAGAGTGACAACCTTTAGTCTGCTCTCGGCCCGGGGAATGGGGCGCGCGGTTCATTTCGAATTTTCAGTACAGGTCCATTGCGACATGACAGTCGGCACGGGTTCTCGTGGCTCGTCTTTTCAGAGGGGCGGGTCGTTTTCAAAGATGGGGATGGTTCCTTGGCAGTAAGTAATCTCGACATGCATGCGTTATTTGTACTTGGTGACCTGCGGGCAAAACTGGTCAAGCTGTTCCAGTCACGTTTCGTCTACATCACTGAGCAGTCCGCCGAAGGCATCTATGTTGCCGAAGTCGACACCGAGTCGGCCCTGGTGGTCGATGACAAGCCCAGGCTGGAGCTCAAGGTCGGTGATCATTTTCGGGCAGCGGTTTTGCCCAGTCGCGAAGGCGGCAAGTTTGAAATCCGCTTTCGCGAAATCAAGCTGACAGTCTATGGCCTGGGTGACTACGCCTTCGTCACGACCACCGGTGGTGAGGCGATCCTGTTCAAGGAAGGCCACAGCGTGGTGACGGTGTTCGCCGCCAACGAACAATTGCAGGAAGGCATGACCAAGACCTTGAAGGCCGTCACCGCCAAAGCTGCCAAATGGCGCAAGGGCGAGCTCGTGACGTTCAAGGCCAGCGAGTGATACGGCAACGCCGGTGAAAATCGTCTGAAAAACCGGGTCTGCCTGGTAAGGGCTGGAGTTTTTCCGGGCCTCACTGGAACCTCGGCTACAGTCAACTGACTGAACTATTCAGAGGCTTGCGTTCGGTAACGCAGGACCGTTCGGCGATGGCTGTATCTGGCACGAGGTGCAAAGCATGAAACGAGTTCGACAGTGGCTGGCTGCCTGGGCCACCTTAGCGGTGTTGGTTTCGCCGGTTCCGGCGTCAGCAGCTTCAGCGCCGATCCACTTCGCCGACCTGAATTGGGAAAGCGGCAGCCTGATCACCGATATCCTGCGGATCATCGTGGAAAAAGGCTATGGCCTGCCGACCGACACGTTGCCTGGCACCACCATCACCCTGGAAACCGCCCTGGCCAACAACGACATCCAAGTCATTGGCGAAGAGTGGGCCGGTCGCAGTCCGGTGTGGGTCAAGGCCGAGGCCGAGGGCAAGGTGGTCGCCCTGGGTGATACGGTCAAGGGCGCGACCGAAGGTTGGTGGGTGCCCGAATACGTGATCAAGGGCGATCCGGCCAAGGGCATCAAGCCCGTGGCGCCGGATCTGCGCAGCGTCGAGGACCTGGCGCGCTACAAGCACGTGTTCAAGGACCCGGAAAGCCCGGACAAGGGGCGCTTCCTCAACAGCCCCATTGGCTGGACGTCCGAGGTGGTCAACCAGCAGAAGCTCAAGGCGTATGGCCTGACGGACAGCTACGTGAACTTTCGCAGCGGCTCGGGGGCGGCGCTGGACGCCGAAATCACCTCATCGATCCGCCGGGGCAAGCCGATCCTGTTTTATTACTGGTCGCCCACGCCGCTGCTCGGGCGTTTCAAGCTGGTGCAACTGCAAGAGCCACCGTTCGATGCCGAGGCCTGGAAAACCCTCACAGACGCCGACAACCCCAATCCGAAGCCGACCCGCTCCCTGGCCTCGAAACTGTCGATTGGCGTGTCAGCGCCGTTCCAGCAACAGCACCCGGACATTGCCGAATTCTTCAGCAAGGTCGACCTGCCCATCGAACCGTTGAACAAGGCCCTGGCCGACATGAGCGAGAAGCGCACTGCGCCGCGCGAAGCCGCCGAGGCGTTCCTCAAGGCGCACCCGCAGCTCTGGCAGGCCTGGGTGCCCAAGGAGGTGGCAGACAAGGTCTCCGCCGCGCTGTAGCGCGTCCAACGCCAGCCGCTCGAACCTTGATCCCGGGCAATGCGTCTTTCCCTGGAAACCAGGCAGTCTGCGCCCGTCCGGCGAAATGCCAAATTCCAGCTAGGATGATTGTTCAACCTTTTTCAGGAGGCTGGCGAATGACGCTCTTATTGGCTCGGTCGCTGGTCGCAGTGTTTGCGACCATCAGCTTGATCCATTTGTATTGGGCCCTGGGCGGGCGCTGGGCAGCTTCGGCGGTGGTGCCCCAGGTGCCGGTGAAACAGGGCGACATGTTGCGCCCGGCGTTCGACCCCTCGGGCTGGTTGACGTTGCTGGTGGCCCTGGCGTTGCTGTTGATCGCGGTGCTGGTGTGCCTGCGCAGCGGTCTGTTGGCGCCGCCGGTCACCCACCGGGCGTTGCAATGGCTGATCAGCGCGATCGCCCTGTTGATGTTCGCCCGGGCGATTGGCGAATCGAACCTGGTGGGCTTCTTCAAGGAGTTCAAGGAATCGACGTTCGCCCGGCTCGACACCTGGGTCTATTCGCCGTTGTGCGTGGTGCTGGGAGCCGGGTTGCTGGCGGTGGCCTGGGCCTGAGTCACTCAGTCATCCGGCGTGTCGCAGTCGTGCCTGCGACTGCTCACTTCCGCCGGCACATCATCCCCCGCCATGCGCTTGCGAAACAGCGCCGCCCGGGCCAGCAGCAAGGTGGTCACCGGTACGGTGATGGACAGCAGGATCGGGATCAGCCAGGCGTGCAACACCGGTGCGGACTTGAGCGCGGAAAAGTACAGGATCGAGGCCAGGGCCACGCACCAGGCACCCAGGGTGGACGCCAGGGCCGGTGGGTGCATGCGCTGGAAATAGTCCTTCAGCCGCACCAGGCCGATGGCCCCGGCCAGGGCGAACAGGCTGCTGAGCACCAGCAGGATCGCCACCGGAATTTCCACCCACATCAACAATTCGCCGGTCATTCGATCACCTCGCCACGCAGCAGGAACTTGGCCAGGGCAAACGAGCCGACAAAGCCGAACAGGGCGATCAGCAGCGCCGCCTCGAAATAGGTGTCACTGGCATAACGCACGCCTAGCACCAGCATCATCAGCATCGCCAGGATGTACAGGTAGTCCAGGGCCAGTACCCGATCCTGCGCCGACGGCCCCTTGAACAGCCGCAGCAGGGTCAGCGCCATCGCCAGGGCGAACAGTAACAGGCTCAAAACAATCGCGTTGGACAGCAGCGGGCTCATTGGAAAATCTCCATCAAGGGGCGCTCGTAGGTGGCCTTGAAATGGGCGATGAATGCCGCTTCGTCGTCCAGATCGAACACATGCAGGAGCAGGATGTTGCGATCCAGCGCCAGTTCCGACCAGACCGTTCCCGGCACCACGGTGGTGATCATCGACAGCGCGGCCAGGCCGTTGGCATCGTTCAGGTCCAGCGGCACCTTGACGAACCGCGAGCGCGGCGGGCGGCGACTGGCGTTCAGCACGCCCCAGGCCACTGCCAGGTTGGAGGCGACCACGTCGCGGCCCACCCGCAGAAACAGGCGCAGCACTGCCCACGGCCGGCGGATGCGGATCGGGCGCGGTCGCAACGGGCGCAGCATCAACGGTGCCAGGAAGCCCAGCGCGGCCCCCAGCAGCAGATGGCCGGCGCTGAGCGATACGTTCAACACCAGCCACAGCAGCCAGAGTGCCAGGGACAACCACGGTGCGGGAAACAGTCGCTTCATGGCTGAGCCTCCTGCAAGGCGGCGCTGGCTTCAGGGTTGGGAATGGCGCGGGTGGCGAGCACTGACATCACATAATGTTCCGGGTTATTCAGCGCATCGGCGGCGGACTGGGTATAGCGCAACAACGGCTCGGCCTTGAAGGTCAACGCAATGCCCAGGCCCAGCAGCACGATGATCGGCAGGCATTCGAAGGGCCGCAGCAACGGCGAGGGTCGCTCTTGCGGTGTCCAGAAGCGCTGGATGCCCAGGCGTGAGAAAGCAATCAGCGAAGCCAGCCCGGACAGGACCAGCAGCGCCAACAAAACCCACGCCTGGTTTGACACCGGCACCCCGGCACTCGCCCCGAGGCCCTGGGGATTGAGCAAGGCACTCAGCAGGCCCAGCTTGCCGATGAACCCGGACAGCGGCGGCATGCCGATAATCAGCAGCGCGCAGAAAATGAAACTCAAGCCGAGGAAGGCCATGGTCCAGGGAATCACTTGCCCGACCACGGCTTTCTGTTCGTCGTCGAGGTTGATGCCCTTGGGTGGCTGCAGGGATTCCAGCGGCCGCGGCAAACTGTCGAAGTCGTCGTCCAGCGCCAATTCATTGGCCGAGCGCGAGCGTTCGATCAACTCCGCCAGCATGAACAGCGCGCAGAGCGCCAGGGTCGAACTCACCAGGTAAAACAGCGCCGCGCCCACCAGGTTGGGCTGGGCGAAGCCAATGGCCGACAACAGGATACCGGCCGAGACCAGGATGCTCAGGCTGGCCATGCGCTCCAGGCGCTGGGCCGCGAGAATGGCGATGGCGGCGCAGACGATGGTCGCCATGCCGCCGTAGACCAGCCAGTCGGCGCCGAAGTACGCGGAGGCGCCGGCCTGGCCGGAGAACAACAGCGTCCACAGGCGCAGGATCGTGTAGACACCGACCTTGGTCATGATCGCGAACAGCGCGGCCACTGGCGCGCTGGCGGCACTATAGGCCGGCACCAGCCAGAAATTCAGCGGCCACATGCCAGCCTTGGCCAGGAACGCCACCGCGAGGATGCCCGCCCCGGCGTGCAGCAGGCCCCGGTCGGCCTCCGGAACCAGCGGCACCTTCAAGGCCAGGTCGGCCATGTTCAAGGTGCCGGTGACGCCATAGATCAGCGCCGCGCCGATCAGAAACAGCGACGAGGCCACCAGGTTGATGGAAATGTAATGCAGCCCCGACGACACCCGCGCCCGGCCCGAGCCGTGCAACAGCAAACCGTAGGAGGCTGCCAGCAGCACTTCGAAAAACACGAACAGATTGAACAGATCACCGGTCAGGAAGGCCCCGTAGAGGCCCATCAACTGGATCTGGAACAAGGCATGGAAACTTGCCCCGGCAGCGTGCCAGCGCGCGGTGGCGAACAGCAGGGCGCTGACGCCGATGATGCCGGTCAACACCAGCATCAGTGCCGACAGGCGATCGACCACCAGAACGATGCCGAACGGCGCCTGCCAGTTGCCGGGCAGGTACACGCCAATGGACGCGGGCAGCGCCTGGTCCTGGGTCCAGAGCAGCAACAGCACCGCGATGCCCAGGCCGAGCAGGCTGGAGCACAGGTTGATCCGCGCCTTGAGCGGGCGGTGTTTCTCGCCGAGCAGCAGCATCACCGCAGCGGTCAGCAGCGGCAGCAGGATGGGGGCGGCGATCAGATGCGGCGTCAACATCATTCCCGAGGCTCCCGACCGTCCACATGGTCGGTGCCGGTCAGGCCCCGCGACGCCAGCAGCACCACCAGGAACAGCGCGGTCATGGCAAAGCTGATGACGATGGCCGTCAGCACCAGGGCCTGGGGCAGCGGATCGGTGTAGTGCAACAGGTCCTGGGCCACGCCGTCCTTGATGATCGGCTCCCTGCCGATGAACAGGCTGCCCATGCTGAAGATGAACAGGTTCACGCCGTAGGACAGCAGGCACAGGCCCATGACCACCTGGAAGGTCCGGGGCCGCAGCACCAGCCAGACACCGGAGGCGGCCAGGACGCCGATTGCGATTGCGATGACTTCTTCCATCAGGCAGTGGCTCCTTTGAGGGGGGCGGCTTTGGCCTGCAGGCCCGGTTTGTGCGCCCGTACCGACTGGTGAGCCAGGGCGGTCAGGATCAACAGGGTCGAGCCGACCACCACGGCGTAGACGCCGATGTCGAAGAACAGCGCGCTGGCCAGGTGAATATCACCCAGCAACGGCAGCTTGAAATGCCAGGTGTGGGTGGTCAGGAACGGATAACCCACGGCCATTGCCCCCAGGCCCGTGGCGGTGGCAAACAACAGCCCGGTGCCCATCCAGCGCAGCGGCCGCAGGCTCATCTGGGCCTCGACCCACTGGGTACCGGCCACCATGTACTGGAGAATGAACGCCACCGACATCACCAACCCGGCCACGAAGCCGCCACCCGGTTGGTTGTGGCCGCGCATGAACAGGTAGAACGAAACCACCAGGGCAATCGGCAGCAGCAGGCGCACCAGCACCGACGGCACCATCATGAAGCCCAGCGCGGTGTCGCTGGCATGACGCGGGTTGACCAGATCGGTGACCACGTCTGGCGCGAGCAAGCGCTGTTGCGCCGGCAGCTGCATGCTTTCCTTCGGGGGGCGGAAGCGGCGCAGGAGAGCGAACACCGCCAGGGCCACCGCCACCAGCACGGTGATCTCCCCCAGGGTGTCGAAACCGCGGAAATCCACCAGCATCACGTTCACCACATTGCTGCCGCCGCCTTCGGGCAGGGCGCGGCTGAGGTAGAACGAAGAAATATCGTTGGGCGTCTGGCGGGTCAGCATGGCGTAGGCCAGCAGCGCCATGCCGCCGCCTACCGCGATGGACAACAGCAAGTCCCGCAGACGACGGGCGCGCGCACGTCGTTCACTGTTGGGGCGCGGCAATGCGTCCTCGATCCGCCGTGGCAGCCAACGCAGGCCCAGCAGGATCAGCACCGTGGTCACCACTTCCACCACCAATTGCGTCAAGGCCAGGTCGGGGGCGGAGAACCAGACGAAGGTCACGCAGGTCATCAGCCCGCAGACGCTGACCATGGTCAGGGCCGCCAGCCGGTGGTACTTGGCCTGCCAGGCTGCGCCCAGGGCACAAGCGATTGCCAGCAGCCAGAGGATGACGAACACGCTGGAGCCGGGGATTTTCGGCCGATCGCCCCAGGCCAGCGAGTTGTGCAGCATCGGGATCAGCCCGGCCAGCACGGCGGCGAGTACCAGCCAGAACAACTGGGCTTGCTGGCGCCGGGTGCTGATCAGACGCTCCACCCGCCGGCTCTGACGCATCATCAGCACCAGGCAGCGCTCGAACAAGCGCTTGCCGCTGAGCCGGCCTATGAACGGCGGGTGCTTGATGTGCCCTTGCTTGAACTGATTGCGCAGCAGCAGGTACAGCACGATGCCGCCGGACATCGCCACCAGGCTCATGATCATCGGCGCATTGAGACCGTGCCAGATCGCCAGGCTGTACTCGGGCAGCGTGCCGCCCACCACCGGCAACGCAGCGGCCGCCAGCAGAGAGCCGACCACCTGGGCCGGGAAAATTCCCACCAGCAGGCAGGTGAACACCAACAGTTCCACCGGTGCGCGCATCCAGCGCGGTGGCTCGTGGGGCGTGTGGGGCAGGTCGGTGGCGGTAGGGCCGAAGAACACGTCCACGGTGAAGCGCAGGGAATACGCCACGCTGAAGGTCCCGGCGATGGTGGCGATGATCGGCAGGGCCAACTCGACCCAGGCGGTGGCGGAGATGAACACGGTCTCGGCGAAAAACATTTCCTTGGACAGGAACCCGTTGAGCAGCGGCACCCCGGCCATCGCCGCACTGGCCACCATCGCCAGGGTCGCGGTGAACGGAATCAGCCGGACCAGGCCACTGAGCTTGCGGATGTCGCGGGTGCCGCTCTCGTGGTCGATGATCCCGGCCGCCATGAACAGCGAGGCCTTGAAGGTGGCGTGGTTGAGGATATGAAACACCGCCGCCACTGCCGCCAGCGGACTGTTGAGGCCCAGCAACAGGGTGATCAGCCCGAGGTGGCTGATGGTGGAGTAGGCCAGCAGGCCCTTGAGGTCGTTCTGGAACATCGCGCAGTAAGCGCCCAGCAGCAAGGTGCAAGCGCCCGCGCCACCGACGATGTAGAACCATTGTTCACTGCCCGACAGCGACGGCCACAGCCGCGCCAGCAGGAACACCCCGGCCTTGACCATGGTCGCCGAGTGCAGGTATGCCGACACCGGCGTCGGCGCGGCCATAGCGTGGGGCAGCCAGAAGTGGAAGGGAAACTGGGCGCTTTTGCTCAAGGCGCCGATCAGAATCAACGTCAATAGGATGGGGTAGAGGGCATGGGCTCGGATCAGCTCGCCGGCGGCCAGGACCTTGTCCAGGTCATAGCTGCCCACCACATGGCCGAGCAGCATCACCCCGGCCAACAGGCACAGCCCGCCGGCCCCGGTCACCATCAAGGCCATGTAGGCGCCACGCCTGGCATCGGCGCGGTGGTGCCAATAGCCGATCAGCAGGAACGAGAACAGGCTGGTCAGTTCCCAGAAGAACACCATCTGGATCAGGTTGCCGGAGATCACCAGCCCGAGCATGGCGCCCATGAACGCCAGGAAAAACGCAAAGAAGCGCGGCACCGGGTCGTCCGGCGACATGTAGTAACGAGCGTACAACGACACCAGCGTGCCGATGCCCAGCACCAGCAACGAAAACAGCCAGGCAAAGCCGTCCAGGCGCAGGACGAAATCCAGGCCCAGGCTCGGCAGCCACGAATAGGTTTCACGAATCACGCCACCATCGGCGATCTGCGGGTACAGCAAAGCCACCTGAACGGTGCCGACCAGGGCCAAAAGGCCCGCCAGCAGCGATTCGGCGTTACGGGCGTTATGCGGCAGCAGCGCCGCGACACAGCTGCCGATGAAGGGTAAAAGCAATAGAACTATCAGTGACATAGGCTTCTATTCGGCGGTAGGTTCTCAAGGATCATACGTGCACAGTCCCGGATCACCAACCGCGAGGGTGTCGCAGAATCCTACAAGATAGGTGGAGTTTTCCGACTTTGCCGACTATCAGAGGATAGCTTCAACCCTCTCGCTCCAGCCCTTCATCCGCCTCAACGGCGGTTTTGCCCCGGGTTTTCAGCTCGCTGACAACCACCGCTGCCACGATCAAGGCCGCGCCGAACAAGGCAATCGCCGGCAGCCGCTCGCCCGCCAGCCGCCCGGCAATGCCGGCCCACAACGGTTCGCCGGCATAGATCAGCGTGGCGCGGGTGGGCGAGACGCTTTTCTGCGCCCAGTTCATTGCTACCTGGATCGCTGCGCTGGCGGCGCCCAGACCGACGGCGCTGGCGAGCAGCAGCCAGGAAAACCCCGGGAGCGTTTCCCGGGTCGGCACCACCATCAGAAACGCCAGCACCGCCGTGCTTGCCAGTTGCACCACGGTCACCCGGCGGACGTCGACCTGGCCGGCATAAGCGCTGATGAGGATGATTTCGGCGGCAATCGCGATGGCGCTGATCAGCGTGGCGATCTCGCCGGCACTGAAATTCAACGAGGCCCCGGCCGGGCCCGAGACCAGCATCAACCCGGTGAACGCGAGCATGATGCCGAGGCTGGGCATCAAGCCCGGCCGCCGGCCCAGCACCAGCCATTGCAACAGCGGCACGAAGGGTACGTAGAGCGCGGTGATGAACGCCGACTGGCTGCTGGGGATGGTTTGCAGGCCGACGGTTTGCAGGCCGTAACCGAGCATGATCGCCACGCCAATGAAGGCGCCGGCCTTGAGTTCGAAGAGGGTCAGGTCCCGAAGCTGACGCCAGGAGAACAGCGCTACAAACGCGGCTGCCGCAGCAAAGCGCAAGCCGACAAAAAACATCGGCCCGCTGACGGTCATGGCGTGCTGCACCAGCAAGAACGTCCCGCCCCAGATCATGGTGATCAGCACCAGCACGCATTCAGCCTTGCTGAACCGCGAGAAACGGGAAGAAGCTTGAGGGGAGTTCACCGATGCCATGACCTTGCGCGCCACTTGAGGCGGACGCACAATGCGTCCGCAGTTGGGCAGTATAATGCGCAGCCCCACCACGTGAGCAATATAGTGCACAAAGAATCCGGCCAGCGGGCGTCTGTCCTGCAACACGTCAGCCAGAACGTCCGTCGCCTGCGCCATGCCGCGCAGCTCAGCCAGACCGCGTTGGCGGAACGCTCCGGGGTCAGCCGGCGCATGCTCGTGGCAATCGAGGCGGGCGAGAAGAATGTCAGCCTGACCACCCTGGACCGCGTCGCCGAAGCCCTCGATGTGGCCTTCAGCGACCTGATTCAAGCCCCGGACGCCCGTGACCCCAGCCGTATCAACGAACTGGCCTGGGCCGGCACCATTCCCGGCAGCAAAGCCGTGTTGCTGGCCAAAGCCACCGCCAGCCGCGAAGTCGAACTCTGGGAATGGCGCCTGGAGCCCGGCGAGCATTACCATTCGGAACCCGACGCCGATGGCTGGAGCGAGCAGCTCTATGTCTTCGAGGGCTGCCTGACCCTGTTGTTGGGCGACGAAGAGCGGCGGATCAGCGCCGGTGAGTTTTTCATGTTCGCCAGCAACCAGCCCCACGCCTATCGCAATGATGGCCCGGTGGCGGTGCGGTTTGTACGCAATGTGGTGATTTGATTCCTTGGGAGAGCGGTATGGACACAGCGCCGGAGCAACATGCGGATATCCTGATTATCGGCGGTGGCCTGAGCGGTGCGCTGCTGGCGGTGCAATTGCTGCGCCTGCCGGGCCGGCGCAAGGTGCTGATCATCGAGCCGCGCGGCGAACTCGGCCGGGGCGAGGCCTACAGCGCCGTGGAGCTGGGCCACACGTTGAACGGCAACGCGGCGCGGATGAGCGTCGATCCGGACAATGCCGATGACCTGACCCAATGGCTCACCGCATTCATCGAGGCCGGCGGTTGGCCTGAATCGGACCAGCAACACGTGCCGGTCAGCGAGCTGTTTCCACCTCGCGGGATGTTTGGCCTGTATGTGCAACAGCGCCTGGCCGAAGCTCGCGCATTGGGCGCACAAAACGGTTCAACCGCTGAACACGTGCGCGGGGAGGCCGTGGATTTGCGGCTTGCCGACGATACCGTGGTGGTCACGCTGGACGATGGCCAAGTCTTGCATGGCGGTTTCGCGGTGCTGGCCACCGGCATGTTCCCGGCGGCGCGAACCCCCCAGACCGAATCCAGCGGCTTGAATGCCGCGGCCCTGGACCCCTGGGATATGGCCGCGATGCGCCAGCTCGATCCGCAGTCCACGGTGCTGATCATCGGCTCGGGGCTGACCATGGTCGATGCCGTGGTGTCGTTGGAGCAGGCCGGGCACCGTGGGCCGATCGAAGTGTTTTCCCGCCATGGCTTGCTGCCCCATGTGCGGCGCCAACCGCCCGCGTGGGTGGATTTCCTCGGCGAGGATCACAGCTTGCGTTCGCCGCGCCAGTTAATGCGGGCCTTGCGTGAGCAATGCCGTCTGGCCCACGCCCAGGGGATCGATTGGCAAGCGCCGCTGGACACGGTGCGTGCCCATATCGGGCGTTTGTGGAGCCAGGCCAGCGATGTGCAGCGTCGGCAGTTCGTGCAGCATGTGCGGCCGTGGTGGGAGAGCCATCACCATCGTTCTCCGCCGTTGAGTGCCGAGCTGGTGGCGCGTTTGCATGAAGAAGGGCGGTTGCGGATACAGGCGGCTTCGTTCAAGGGGTTGGTGTCGTCTGCCAACGGGGCCGTGGGGATTCGCATCCGCCGGCGGGGCGAGGCTGGGGTGACGGTGGTGCAGGGCGCTGCGTTGATTAACTCCAGCGGCATCGAATATGACTGGCGACGTGTGGCGCGACCGTTGCCGCAACAATTGCTGGCCCGGGGCCTGATCCGGCCCGGCCCGCTGGCCCTGGGCATCGCCGCAAGGCCCGACGGCGCGGTGCTCGACGCCCGAGGCGAACCCGCCGAGCGCCTGTTCGCCATGGGCCCGCCGTTGCGGGGGATCTGGTGGGAAAGTACGGCTGTGACTGATGTGGCGAGTCAGGCGAAGGCGTTGGCGGGGCGGTTGGTTGAGTTGCAAACCCAGTATCCAGGCTGAGGACTTTTTCCTTGTGGCGAGTGGACGGCCGTCCCTCCTCGGTCTGCTGTCGACGGGCAACAACCAACGGTCGATAACCAATAGCATTGCCCGCTCCTACGAAGCTTCTTAATTTCCCGCAAACAGCTGCAGGGGACAGAACTTAAGAAACTAGAATGTTAAATAACCACGCAATCCGAAGGTGCGATTTAGTTGTTCTTGATTCATATTTCTGTAATCGATGAATAGATTGCTGGGCAAAAGAAGCTGAACAGCAGGTATAAGGTTTGTTTGGTGTAGATCGTACGGTGGCGTATAGTGACCGCTACCATTATTCCAAGATTCAAGTTTGCCTTGGTCAAGAATAATATGCCCAGCATAAAGAACGTCTTCCCTGCGTGAAATAGAGGTGTGCCCATGAACTCGGAATTGTTCTTCTGTTGTTGTGGAGCCTAGGGAAGCAGCCGAGTAGATACGTCCGGGATCGTCAGCAAGAATAACGTAAATGAACGACCCATGCGGAGCAGGCACTTCCTTTGTTTCCGGTGTGGTTGGCAAGAAGTGGTAATTATCTGTTGAGTCTCGTTGTAATTCTAATACCTGGTTTGGCCTAGCCTCTATCTGCTCCATAGGGTTGACTACTTTTAGAGGTGTCATGGCCAAGCGACTTTTGAAAATACTATTTAGGTTGCTCAAATGAGCATCGCTCAGCTGTTGCGACTGCGCGACTTTTGTATTTAAGTCACTCACTAGTAGTTGTCTGCTTTGTAAAGCAGGTATCACCGATACCCTGCTCGGGCCTGACGACTGGCCACTATTCAAACCTTCGAGTAGGGCGGAGCCTGGGCTGTCGGGGGGTGTTGAGGACGGTCGGGAAGGAGCAACAGGGGGAACGTCCAATGTCGACAGAGGCCGGGAAGAAGCAACTGGTGGGGCACCTGATCTCGACGAAGGGCGGGATGGAATGACTGGGAACCTCCGCTGCATCAGCCCCCCAACATCCACGAACGCGAGTGGATTGTTAGAGACCATTCGATAAAGATTCAACCCTTCCATAATTCCAATCGGATCTGGATTAACCCACCGCTGCAACCAACTCGCGTAATACCTGAACCCATAATAATAAAGCCCCGTCGCATCACGCTCTTTCCCTGAATAACGCACCGTCTTGTAACTGGCCTCCACCTCGCTGCGCCCGGCAAACCAAGCCGTGCCACCAAACGGATGATAAGTTTCCTGGCTGATCACCTCGGCATCGCTGTCCAACTCCAAGCTGCTGGAACCTAGATGGTCGGTCAGGTTGTAGCGATATTGATCGTTGCTGATTCCGGAAGGGGGTGCCGTTTCCCAGTGCAGCACTTGCATGGTGCTACGTCCGGCCTGGACGCAGATCACCTGCAACACTTCGCCAGAGCCTTCATGGGTACGAATTTCCAGGCCCGGCAAATAGCGGACCTCTGACACCAATGAACGAGCATTGGTCTGGGTAGATCGAACTTTGCGCCGTCGCTGACCATCGCCGTCGTAAAGATATAACTCGCTATCATCGTCAGCACTTTCACGCTCAACCGGTCGCACCTCGCGCAACTGATTGCGCAGATCCCAGCTCATCGCCTGTCCCGGTTGCAGTACCAGCAGATTGCCGTTGCCGTCAAAAGCGGCGGCAATGTCCTCTTCGGTCGGTGGCCGGTCATCCAGGTCAGCCAGGCAACGGTTGCTATAGCGCGCGGCCGTCAGTTTGCGGCTATGGCTTTGCGGGCCGGTATGGACCAGTTCCAGCAGGTTGCCACCCGTGTCGTAATGGTAAGTTTGCTGATAGTTGGCGACTGCGCGAGGATCCTCGAAGCGGTCGAATTGCGGTCCTCGACTGACGCTCCCGGCTTCCCAGCCGGTTGCCTTGATCAACTGATAGAGGCTGTCATGGTCAAAACAGTTGATCGGTTCCACCCGCTGGTTGGCGAAGTAGCGAATCGGCAAGGCGGCGTCTTCGATGCTCAGGACATTGCCCACCGGATCGTAGGCATAGCGAAGATCCTGCAGAGGGGCCTCGGCGTCGCGTCCGGCGCGGAGCCGCAGGAGGCGTCCGTCCTCGGCGCGGTAAGTGAGGGTGCTGACAACGCCGTTACCGGCCGTTTCCTGTTCGACCTGGCCATAGGCGTTGTAGGCGATGTCACTGACCAACGTCCGGGACGTCGCCTGGCCGCTCAGTTGCAGATGGCTCGCGAGCAACAAGCCATCGACGGTGTAATCGAACAGTTGCCGATTGCCCTTGGCATCGGTTTGTTCCAGTACGTCGCCCAGCGGGTTGAAATGCGTTGCACTGGTGGCCGCCTGCGCCACCGACTCCAGCAGCGCGTCGCGTTCAGACAGTGCCTGCGGCCAATCCGGCGTTTCCAAAGAGCGCAAAAAGCGCTGGGTCTGCTCGAGCACGCCCCCGATCAGCGCGTATTCGTCCAGTGTCTGAGTGCCTGCGGGATCATCGTGTCGGAGCACTTGCCCGCATTGATTGTGGGTGGCGAAATCGGCGCTGGCATCCGCGTATTCATAACGTTCGGTGCAACGCGAGGCTTGGCCTTTGCCCTGTTCGTAAACGGCCAGTGGACGCAGCAGATCGTCGTATTCGACCCGTCGCTCAGTCTCCCGGCTGTCCCAGGTTTGGATCAGTTGATCGCCATCGCCGAACAGGCTGATTCGTTCACCGGCATCGACACTCGTCGTGCCCAGTACCTTGCCTGACAGTGAATGACGGTTGGTCAGATTGGCCGGTGTTGCGGGCACCGTGGCACCCATCGCCCAAAGACGAGGGTCCCATTGTTCGATCAGACGACCTATCGCGTCATAGGCACTGCGGTTGATCCGTTCTTCAGGTTGCGCCGCTTCGACGGAACGGCAATAAGCGATCGAGCGCACCGGCAGCCCACGGGGAGCAATGACTGTCAGTGTGGGTGTGTGAGTATGGATATGCTCGGTTCCTACGCTGTTCATCACCTATCCTGATGCAGTTGAAGCATGCTCTGCACTGGCTCTTGTTGTTCCACATACGTCACCAGCGGCTCGACCTGGGCAGCAAATGCCTGGCCACCATCCACCGCCAGATAACGCACCTGCAGAATAATGTCGGTCAACGAATTGAAGACTTCTTGTTGATGCGCTGAGAGATGTCGAGGAAAACTCAGCATCCAACTCGACACGGCACCCGTTCCCTCGAAGGGCAGGTAGCGCTCATCGTCGAAGCTCAGGGTGAACAATCCATGATCATCCAGGCCGCTGGACAAGCCGACTTGCTGGCTTAGCCTTGGATTGAACACGATGGACCGCCGATCGAGTTCGATATCGCTGTCCGCTGCCAGCTCATTGGCATCGCTGTAGAGGCTGGCCACGCCACCCAACGAGGGCTTCAACAGGGTGCTGCTGCGCGTTTGTATCAGAGTGGCATGGATATCCTGATACGGCCCCAGCACCACGGGGAACGACAGGGCCACACTCACCAGTTGGCGTAGGTAATGGCCGGGATAATCCTTGTCGAACAGCGAGCTGTTCAGTTGGAAAGGGATCTCGCCACGCTCCCTGAGCTGGTCGAGGGCGGCCTCCCAACCGACCGCCCTGGGTGCCGTGCTATCGAGCATGGCGTTGGGGTCGTAATCCTTGAGCAAGTCTTTCAGGGAAATGGTCTTGATCAGTTCCAGGCGGCGTTCATGGCGGTTGAGAAAAGCCGACTCCATGCGCAACAAGCCCAGCTTCAACGCTTCCCCGGCGTTCAGGCCGTGGCGGTTGTCGGCCCAGGCATCATGGGGAATGAAGCGCGTGTCATGATCGCCCAGCTCATATTGCCAACCGGCTTCGGTGGCCAGGCACATCGACAACACGGCGTCATAGGCTTGGAAATACAGCGTCGACATCTGGCCAAGTAGCCATTGGTAAAGTCCCGGGCCAGTAGAGCGGTGCTTTAGGAAGTCGTAGTAGATTTGCGCCTGTTCGCGGGCTTTTTCGGCCTGACTCAAACCGGTGGTGGCAGAGTTGATGACGAACTCCTGAGTTTTAAGCTGTTCGTGGAGGACGTCGGTTTCAGCCTTGGCTTGTTCGATCATGAAGTCCCATTCTTCGCGGCGACGGCGATACTGCTCACTACGTGTTCGCCGCTCTACGTCGATCATAAGCCCTTTGGACACCACCTCGAATCCTGCCGCGGCCGCAAATGCAAGCGCGGCGGGTTTACGTGGCCCAACAGTCGTTCCCGCCTTATTGAAAAAATTGGAATCAGCCAAATGCCCGGCTGCCGTCGCGGCGGACGACAACGTATTGAGGATTCCCGCAGCCATGTGCTCATCCATGATTCTATTTTCATTGTCGGAGATATCCTCTTCACGCAACCCCTCGTAATAGCGCTGACGAGCACCCACCATAGCCAGGCTTTCGTTCAGAGCGCTCTTACTGCTCTTGGCCTGGTCAATGGCCAGCTCCTGCAAACTCACGGCAAACTCGGAAAGTTCCTGTACATGGGCCTGCAGCAGCTCTTCCTGCTGGGCTCGATCACGCAGTTCCATATAACCGCGCACCTGTTCGCCAAAGCGGATCAGGGTGTCCACGGCGCTCTGCACACGGGGTAGCATGGCTCGGAAGCGGTACGGCGGAATGATCGCCAGGGATCCTAGCCGCCGGGCCCCGCCGCTCTCGCCAGCCAACTGCGCTCGTAACAGGTCGAACGGGTTGGCCGGCGCCTCGTAAAGCGCCAGCAGCAAGGGTTTGCCGTCCAGGGTGAGGTTGTTGCGCAGGCTGCCCAGCCGTAGGTCAAGGTTGCTCCACAGGTCGAGCAGTTGCGTGTTCACCGGCAAGCGAAACCAGGGCGCGTCGATCAGGCGCAACCAGGGATCACCCTGGATATGGCGTGGAATATCCTGGATGAACAGTTCTTGGATTGACGACTCGAATGTGCTGAACAGTGCGCTGTCATAGGCCGCCGCGTCCTCCAGGGACATGGGCTCCCAGCGGCTGATGCTGCGACCTTTGGACAAGGGGCCGAGCAGGGACAAGGCCCGTACATACAGGAGCTTGGCTTCGTTGAGGGCATCGCGTGTCAGTTGTCGGTAAAGCATGTCGCCGCGGGCAATCAGGTTCTGCACGTAGTCGATAAAGATGGCCTTGCGGTAGTGCGAGGGCGCGCTATAGGCAATTGCATCCGGATCGCGCAGGCCACCAAGGCCGAAAAACTGTTCGGCGGGACGATCCGGCTGGGCCAGGGGCCTGACGCACCAATACGGATAGTCCGCGGAGGGGGCGGGGTAGAGCGGTTGAATCCGCGCCAGCGGATTGAAAATGGCGTGGTACCAGGTTTCCGCGCCCAGGTAGTCGAACTCGCTGTGCAAACGTCGTGCGACCAGGTGCGGGGCATGGAAAAACAACTCCCAGAAGTAACGACCGTTGGCACCGTTGAAGTCCACGGGAACCGGTTGCGAGGTACCGGGTACGGGGGGTTCCTGAGTGTGTTGGGTCTCCCAGCTCAGGGCCGCTTCTACCGAGAAGGCCGCTTTGGCGACCAACTCCGCAGCGAACAAGCTGTTCAGCCGAACGTAACGCAGGGCGTCCAATTCCAACGCCTGCAAGTCAAGAAACTGCGCACCCGTCGCCGTGATCGTCACTTTGGGGACGTCACGGAGCGTTGGACTGAGCGTCACCAGAAATCTGTTCCACCCGATTCCAGGGTCGGTACCTTTCGCCACGCCAAAAGGGAACGCATAGAAAGTGCTGAATGCGCCGGTCCAACTTTGTGTGAATACAGGGGTTTTAGCCGCACCGTTTAACGTGAGGGGAATTGCGCCCAGTCGATCTTCCTTATAGACGCCGTCAACTTCATAAGCGTACCAAACGCCAAAGTTTCTCGTGGCAGGACCAAAAATCTCAGCGAACACGTTTGACTTATTAATGAATTTTAAGGTTTTGCCGTCTTCTGGCTCCGGCCCCCAGATAGGCTGAATCCTCGATTCAACTTCAAAAGAAGCACCAGCCTGAGTCTCCTGAGGTGAGAGAGACGGAAAATTTTTCAGCTCCAGCGTTGGAAGGGGAATTTTGTAACGCATCCTTATCATGAGCCATGGATGATAAGGGGTGTTCCACCCCGGACCTAATTGCATACCAAAGGTGTCCTGGTCTATTGAGGCAATTGTTTCCCCATCAAAGCTAAAAACATGACTATGATTCTTTTTCTCCTGAAAAAACTGCACGAAATTAGCGATCTCACACACCGCAAAAAACTGCCCATCCTCGTAAAAAATATTAAAGTAAGCTTCAAGTTGGTACGGAACAGATGCTAGAGCATACCGATTAATGATATAACGATCCTCAACAGACAATGTGATGCCCAGTTTTTCTATGCGCACCACTTCACATACGCCCTGCACCTCAAGCTTGCCTCCCACCAGCTCTTGCTGAGCATTTTTGTTCATGTGCAACGTTGCGGTGAGTTCCAGGTAAGCATTCAAGGCGTCCGGATATTCTGCCGGAGACGGATGATAGTTATGAAGATTGTCACGGTCCCACACCACCGAGCTGACGACCCAGTCAACCTCCGGAGAACCGCTATCGATACCCCGATAAGGAAACTGCAAGCGTGTTGGGTCGTCCCCGTACATCGAACCCGCCACGGCGGACAACTCACTCGCCTCTGCCACCGTCAACAAGATCCGACCGAACAATTCATCATACGCGCGTACCTCCTCATCGGCGCCCAGCTTGAAGGCTACGACCAACCGAGGGGCCGAGGCGAGACGAAGGTCCATGGCCACCGAAAACGCACCCCTGCTGATATAAGTTTCCGCCGCCAACTTGTCGGTCAAGTTGTTTACCGCAGTGCGTTCGGTAAAGAGTGTCGTTGCCGGTGACCATTGATCGTTGAGCTGTTTATAAGCCATCTTGGCCGAATAAAAGTACTTTCCGGTCTTACTGCCGTCATCGCTGACTTCCGGCTGGTCGACTTCGACCCAGACCAGATGCAACCGGTCGCGAATCACCACTGGTCGAACCTGAGTGACGCCCGCCGCAAAAGCGACATCAATGGTTTTCCATTCACTCCAGGCCGCGGGCGAAACATGGGTACTCGAATCGTCCAAGTCAATCGCTGCCTTGCGCCAATAGGGCGCGAAAGGTTCAACGTTTTGCCGACCGACAAAGTAATAATTGGCGCGTCTGAAGTCCGTGCCGTCGATATAGCCCGAGAGCACCTTCAGATTACTGACCAACTCAAACTGACTGAGGTAGTTTTTCAGCGCGGTCTGTACGCTGTCCTCGGTCAGGCGACTTTGCCCCAGGTCGTTCTCCAGAGCCTTGAACTGGCTGGTCTTGCCCAGGCGCAGAGCCGGGTCAATGTAGTTTTCCGGGTAATCTTCGATCATCTGATAGCCGGCCCAGATGCTGTACTGGCTCATGCTTTCGCGCCACAAGCGCAGTTCCTCGGTACTGAACCCATAGGGGTAGCCGGGCTCCATGCCGTTGTAGATGGCGTGGATATACTGTTGCAGGCTGGCGATGCTTTGGGCGACGCGGCTGGTTTCCACCTGGGCGCTGACCTGGTTGTCGATCAGCAGGTATTCGTAGAGGTCCTCGGGGGTGGTCAGGCGCAAAGGGGCTGCCGTATTCGATGACGGCACGATCTGGCCCAGGTAATAGGCGACCAAGGCGTCGCGGCGTTGCTCTTCGAGCTCATGAATAATTCCACTTTTCATTATTAATACCTCGGCCACAGGGCCACGTGCGGTTCACGTGTAATAAGGAGGTGTCATAAAGTGAGCAGCCTTCACCACGACATATCCATCCGCACTGACGGCCTCATCAACAATGCACTCCCAGCTTTGGCCGCCACCGCTCTCACCAGGACTGAAACTTCTGTAGGAAGCAACCAGTAACTGTCGTCCATTAGTGAATATGGTCCTCATCTCACTGCTGTCGCTCCACGGCTGCTCTGGGCAGTTCGCTGTGAGCGTAAGAGACGTGCCTACATTCGGATTGGAGTTTCCGCTGACTGATGTATAGAAAATCACCAAGGAGTTCATAGATGTCATTAGTTGCGCATTGCTATTAATGATGACCAAGCCGACTTTATATTCATGTTCACTGGCCACCCCCATTCCCTCTATTTTTAGCTTGAGAATGTCTCTCAGCGGCTCAGTCATCGTTTTTACATTGATTTCGAAAGCATGCCCCGCACGGGATGACTCAATATTTTTTCCGGCATCTGGAATGACCACATTCAAAATACTCAAGTCTGTCCCGGAATTTCTCAATGAAAATTCCAGCCCCTCTACCGGCCTGCCTGATTCGTCAACCGCCTTGACATTAAGCGAATAGACCGAGCCTCTCGATAGCAAATTACGCTCAATCCCATAAGGTCCGGAAAGTTCCGCGACGAAATTAAACGGTGGGTAGGCAAAAACCGAAAACTCCACAACATCCTCTTGCCCGGCGACTCTGGCGGTTACGGTTTGGGACCCTGCGGAAAATTTCGATGTGAAACTCGCCATTCCGTTTCGATCGGAAAGAGCAGGCAACCAAGGGCCGTCATTGGACTTCCACTCTATCGATATGCCTCGTCCTTCCTCTTCTCCCACCTGCAGCCAGACATAAAATTCGATTCCATTCGGGCTACCCACCATATATTGGCTGTTCAATGGTTCATGTCTGATAATTCTGGCTTGAGGGTAAATCGTTGTGACGGCACTCGACTTACTCTGGACCGGTGCAGTTGCACTGACCGTTACGGTGACCGTCCCCGTATGAACAGACTTGAATCGCAGTCGAGCCACCCCATCGTCATCGGTTGTGCTGGTCAGCTCAAGCAAGCCTTCGGCATCCGCCGCCCAAGTAACCGTGGTTCCTGCGGCTACCGGATCGCCATTGAGTTCAACCAGCCTGCAACTGAGGCCCACCTCAATGTTCTCCACAACAGTGTTATCAAATCGAACATATTGAAAATATGGGGTGCTGATAAACTTCACGATTGGAAACACCCACTGGGTGCCATTTCCGTATCGTGCGACAACCGTGGCTTCGCCCAGTGGCCCACTGCGCAGACTCGAATGGCTGATGCCTTCGTGGTTGGTCATTGTCTGGTAACGCTGGAACTCGCCCCAAGTCGTGCCCCAGTCCACCAGACGATCAATGCCAAGGTTGGTAAAGTCATCCACCAAGGTGACGCTGAAATTGATCGCTTCGAGTTTATTGGACAGTGCTTCTGAACGATCATGAGTCGGTGCTGAAAAGTGCAACGAGGCTTCATCGCAGCCAATGGTCACCACCGGTGCCAGCACCTTGTCGCCCAACCCATACTCGGCCACCACATGTGCAATGCCCATGGCGTCGCCACTCTCCAGCGTGACACTGCTCTCGCCATACTCGTCGGTCACGGTCGACCGCTTTCCCAGTACGCCCAGATTGGTACTCCAGGTAATAGTGACGCTTTCGAACGGCTCGTCCATGAAATCGAGGAGGGTGATTCTGTAGGTTGCGCTTTCACCAGGCTTGTTGGCCACCAGATAGTCCGGTGTCACCGTGATCACGCTGCTATGGCTTTGCCCGACTTCACCAGCCGGCGTTCCGGGTACGGGCTCGGTGAGGCTGGCCAGCGCCAGTTCCGCGGCATAACGGAAATCCGCCACGTCACTGGTCGGCGTCAAGGCGCCCAAGGCCAATAGCGCCTCGGCATCCAGGTCGATATGCCGTGCCAGGCGGCAGGTGCGTACCAGGAGATCCAACTCGGCGAGGGTGAAGATCACCCCGTCCTCGGGGTTCAGATGAAAGGCGACTGCCAGCACCTGACGCACACCCCAGTCGAGAAAGCCGGCAAGCCTGTTCGCCGCACTGTCGCGGATCAGCCGCTTGTCACCTTCCTGAGCCTTGTCCCAGAGGGTGTTGATCAGTTGCAGATAATCCAACAGCCGCTCTTCGGGTTGAGCGCTCAGGCGTACTGTCGAGGCATATTGAGAAAAGAAGTACAGGGTCTGCAGAGACAATCCGACATCGTCAAGGCCAAACCACTGCGGATGTTGCACGCATTGGTCGATAGATGCCGGGCTAAGGTCCAGATGCGTAGTCACGGCGGCTCGCTTGCCCAGGCTGTCGAGCACCAGCAGCACTTCGTCACCAATCGCCAGTTGTAGGGGGCCGCTGGTATTACCCGCTTGTCCATAGACCCGCAGCACCTCCATCAGCAACTGATAGCGATTGCCCTCGGCCCAGAACAGCAGCACCTTGACCAGCTCGACAGAGCTGTCCAGATAACCGGCCAGCCCTTCCATCAGCAAGGCTTCCTGCGCGCCGCGAGCACGCATGATCATATTGCAGAACTGGGCGTGCAGGCTTTCAATCGGCAGATCGAATCGTTCCAGCACCTCGGCCACGGTGCCGCTCAATGCAGCCTCATAGTTCTCTTCGGTCTCTCCCTTCAAATATTTGACCAGACCCCTGGCCGCCGGGGTGGCTTCCCCGGCCTCGATGAACTCTTTCAGCTCGTCGAACCAATCGATGACGACCGAGGAAAACTCCTCACGGCCCTCTTCATTGATATTAACGACCACGCGGGTTTGCGGCGCACCGATTTCGGCAAAACTGCTGTCGCTGATCAGCGCCGCCGCCAGGCGTGAGTGCATCTGTTTGAGCAAGTTAAGCTCGGCCTCGCTGGCCACCGGCTTGGTCAGCGCCGGCAGCACGATCCGACAGACTTGGCCGACGGTCCATTTGTGCTCGGCCAGCCAGGCACTGGCTTCGACTAGCGCATGGATCACGCTCAAGGTGTCGGTGTTTCCGGATGTCTGGTAGGAGGCGATCTGGGTCGGTCCGGCCAGTTTCGACACCAAATGGCTGCCACCGTTGTCCAGCAGTTCGAGCAATGCCAGCGCCTCGATGGTGGTCAACCCTAAATAATGCGGCAGCTGCACCAACCGATAGAACGCCGACACCACCCCCGGGTTCCAGCGCAAAGGCTCACCGGCATAAGCCTGTTCGATGACCTTGGCGGTAAAGCGGTACATCTCGAAAGTCATGCCCAGAGCGGCGCACAGATGATCGATTTTCCGCCGCTGCGCGTCGTCCTCTGGCGTGATACTGAAGACCTCCCCATCCAGGATCAGGGGAATGGGGAACAGCGCCTGGCTGTTGAATATCTGATCGAACTGCGTCGGCTGCTTACCCCGGCCATGCACAGCCAGTCCCTGGAGCAGGGCGGCAAAGTCCAGGGCGCTGACCTTGTAGCGCGTGCGCAAGCTCTGGAACAAGCCAAGGGCCCGCAGAGTGTCGGTAGTGATCCGATAATCCGGAGTGTGCCTTTCGGCGCCAATCGAGGCTACCAGCAGACGATCAACCTGGTCGAACGGCAGCTTGAGCCAGCGTGCCAGGCGAATCATGCGGTTAAGGCGATCGAAACGATCATGGGACCAGTTGACGATCTGGTGGCTGGGACCCCTTGCAGCGTCGCCAGTCGTTTCAATCGCCAGGGCCGGGCTGATACCGGCATTGACGTACACCGAACCGAACACCGCGCCATCCACCGGCGTCTCGTCCGTACAGAGGAAATTTATCGAAGAGTAGGGCGCATAAGCCCCGACGGACAACAGTGATTCGAGCTCTTCGGTCTTCAGCCCGGTGTGCAGGCAGAAGGTTTGGGTATCGAGCAACCTGAAAACATCACCCTCGCCAAAGTTGACCTTGAAAAAGTGCTCGGGATCAATGCTGGAAGTTTCCAGCAGACGGGTCCTGGGATTGATACGGGCCAAGGCCAGGGATTGCTCGGGTTCCTGATCGGGGTCGAACTCCGGAAAATACGGCGCTTCCAGCAAAATTCCCTGCTGCACCGGACCGAAGCCGGTGTCTTGTACCAGAGCGATATCCGACAGCAGCGAATGCACGCCGGGTTCCTTGAAATAGGGATAGGCCCGGTCGGCGCAACGGATCATGTCTCCGGGTAGGCGCTCCTTGCGCTGCAAGGTGTAATTGATCTGTTGCTGGTAGCGCTCGTAAGGCAAGGTCGTGGGATAACGAACATCCAACAGCACATCGTCCAGCGAGCGCTCGTCACCGAAGCTTTCCAGATAGTGGTACGCCGAGGTTTCCAGTATTTCGTTGACCAGCACCAGGGTCGGTTCGACACGTTCGAGGGCACTATGGTCCAGCCACAGGTCCGCCAGGTCGGGACGCCGCTCGGCCAACAGGATGCGGTTGTCATGCCCCTCGTTCAGCCTGCCGCTTTGCTCGATTTTCTGTACTTCGCGATAGAGATCGGCCAGGTAGGCAACGGGCGAGGTCGTGGCTTCAATCGCATCGGTCGGGCAATGGTTGGCCCAGTCCGGGCGGAACAGATCGTTGTAGGTCGGGGTATCCACCAACCCCCTGATGCCGGTACCGGGTTCGAAGGCCCGGCGTACCGCAGTGGTCAGCCGCTGCTCGCGAAACTGCCGGACCGTGACGACGCTGATGGCCCTGGCTTGTTCATGCAGGGCGCGTGCTTCGCTGATGTGTAAGTTTCTGCCAGTGTCCATCAACTGCTGGAGCGAACCCTTGGCGATCTCCAGCACCGAGTCGTAGTGCTCCAAAAGCTGGGTGCGACCCCGCTCGGTCTTGCTCAACAGCGGCAATAGAGCACTGGGGGGCTTGTTCATGACCGATGGTCTCCCGATAAAGACGCCTTGTTCACCTGGGACTCTTCCAAGGTGTCATTCTCATCCTCGGCAATGCCGTACCACCCCAGATACCGCTGACGTCGCCAATAGCCCATCGCCGTAATCGTCAGGGTCGGGCGCCCGAGAGGGTCGTAGAACTGCTGGTCGCAATGGCCGAAGCGGCGAAACGATTCATCGTTGATGTAGCGATAGCCGTCGGCGAAGTACGGCCGGTAGACCCGCACCGCCAGCCCTCTATTGTTGTATTCGACCCGTTCGCTGACCCGCCAACGCTCGGTGGCCGGTGCGCTCACCGGCTGGTCGTCGTCAAGCACCAGGCTGCCGTCCTCCGCGATTTGATAGGCCATGCCCGGCTCGACCTTCTGCTTGCTTTGCAGGCTGCGGCCAAAGCCATCCCAGCACTGCACGGCGATACGGATCTTGCGTCCGGGGTTGTCCGGTGGTTGTGGATAGCGGTCGGCTTGCAGGACGGCGGCGTGGACCGGCTCACGGCGCTGCATCCAACTGAAGGCATCGCGAAAACAGGCGCTGGCCGCGCCTTGCAGGGCGGCGTCGGGGTCGGTAATGGCTTCGGCGGGCAAACGGACGCCGGGCTGGTACTCGTCTATCGGGTCGAACCCGACCTCGACGCCGCGCTCAGTGCCATGGAAGCTGCTGGCTAACAGTTCACCAAAGCCGTCAAAGCATGCCTCCTGGATGTTCTGGTTCGGATCGACGATGCGCCGGGGCAGCAGGAACCGGTAGTCGACTTCGGCCACGCGGGTGCGACATCCATCGGCGGTGGTGACACTGAGCGGCAGGCAATGATAGACATCGAAAATCATGTCTGTCGGCCCCTGGTTTTCAGTGGGCCGGACGCTGATCAATCGGTAAAACCCCTCCAGTCCGGCGTAAGCCATAAAACCCTTGCGTGTCGACCACAACACCCGCTCCGTTTCTGTTGGCAGCGCGGCGGCCATGGGGCGGTAACCGAGCGTGGGGAGTTTGTCCGCCAGCTCCTCGGGGCTGAGCACTGAGGCATATGCCTGGAGCGCCGACTCATCCAGTTCGGCGGACTCAAGGTAGTCGGCCAAGGCTTCGAAGCTGGCCTGTCCCGCCGGTAAGGTCTGGCCTGCGTGTTGATAGCGCTGTTCGGACAAGTGGGCCAGCACCCGCTGGAAGTTACCGCTGGGCGGGGAATTGAGATGGTCGTACATCGCTTCATGGGAAATGTCTTGCGGCCTGAGTGCCGTCTTCGACAGCACCATCACGTTGCTACGGGACAAATAGGACAAGCCCAGGCGAACGGCTTGTGGATCCTCCAGGTGAATAAATTGCGCTCGGTTTTCATTCAGGTAGTAGAAGCTCTGCGCATCATCGTGGGCCGCACGCCACCAGGTCTGTTCATGGGCTTCGCTGAACGGCGGTTCGTCATGGATACCCTTGCGCCGGGCATAGTAGACCGTCACGTCATGAATCAACCCACCGTAAGGATCCCACGCCAGGCTGATATGGTGCTGACACAGTGGATCGTCAGGTTGACGCTCGTAGGTGTAAGTGATCGATTCCAGTTCCAGCGGGTGCATCCTGCAATAGGGCTGATACTCATTGCGCTGTTGCAACAGACGCACGGCATATCGAGATTGCTGCGCCGAGTAAGGCTTGGCCTGCGACGGGTCGTCGCCGTCGGAACCGAATACCTCCACCCGTAGGGGCCTGCCTGCCAGGGCGTAGGCCATGTCGTGCCAGGTTTCGTCATTGGCATCGCTGATGATTTCGTCCGCTGCGTCACCGTTAGGTGCCAGTAGCAAGGCGCTGCCCAGGGGCACCGCCGCGCTGTCCGAAGGGTCATAATCGAGCCCCGGCAGGTCGGGGGCGCGCCCCGTATGGAACCAGCTTTTACGCAGTAGCGGCGCGGTATAGCCGGCCTGCCGATGTGCGTCGCCAGTGACTTCGCGGTCGGTTTGCAGCACCAGGCCAAAGCCACGGAACTCGCGCTCCAGTCCGTCGTAGAAGCCCTGGCGGTACGCAAAGCGCTGGGTCAGCCGGTTGCCGGTGATTTCATCCAGTTGGGTTTGCAGCGTTGCCACCGGCATCGGAAACGGCACATAACTGGCGACTTCCAGCTGCGCCGCCAGCAAGGCCTGTTTTTCGTCGAGCCATTCCTGGGCCGAGCTGCGGTAGATCACCTCGCCCGCGGCGCCCATGTTGTTGTTCGTGCGGTGCAGCAGATACGGCTTGGCCTGGACAAAATCGCAGCGCCAGTGCTGGGGTTTCATATGGGTAATGGTGATCACCAGGCTAGAGCAGCCGAGCCCTTGCAGGTCGGCAGTGCTGACCTGGCACAAGCGGTCATACCGCACGCCCGGTGGCCAGGGCTGGATCCGTGGCGTGCTTTCAAACCCCATGCCGGTGCGGTTCATGAAGATCTCGGCATGCTCGCTGGTGAGGTAAATCAGGTCAGTCGCACCGGAGCCGTCAAGATCGGCGAGCAACACCCGCGAGGCATCAAAGGCTTCGTAGGCATAATTCAAGGATCCCAGGCGAAAGCCCGGGTCGAAACGACCGTGGCCGCGGTTGGGCCAGCAGACGATTTCGTTGTGGCGAATGCGCACCAGATGCTGCTGGCCAGTGCCCAATACATCACTGAACGCCACCAATTCCGTCTGCGCCTGGCTCAACAGGGGTAAGCGGTCGTCTGGGGCCGTTTCGACGAAGTGAGCGACATCGTTTCCCGCCGCAAAGCCTTCATCTCGACGATTGACGTACAACCGCACGCTGCGTGGGCCGATCAAGGCCAGGTCGGACAAACCACCGCCCATCAGATCGGCCAACTGGCTTTGCGGGTGGAAGAACTCCACGGGAAAGGCGCCAAAGGTGACGAACTTCGACCAGTGGCGATCCGGGTTGAGGGTGAAAAAGCCGCTCACACCGGATTGCGCCATAACCCAATCCAGCCGGCCATCGCCGGTGAGGTCCATCAGTGACTGGCGAACCGGTTTGCGGCTGTCCGTCACCGGAATGGCGTCCAGGCGTTTCCAGGCGTCGTAACTCACTTCATCAGCTGTTTGTGCCGCCTGCGCGCGCAGTGGCTCTCGGTAATACCAAGCCTTGTCGCTGCGATAGAGCACACCGGGCATGCCTTCGCCATACAGGTCGACCAACTGGTATTGCTGGCCGTCGTTGAGGCCGGGCATGGCATCGAATTGCTGACACTCAGCGTCTTCAGTCGAAAACGCCGAATAGCTGAACTCCACCGGTGGGCGCGACTCGATTCGCCCGTGTTCGTCATAGCCTTGCTGATGCGCGGCGGACAGCAGGTTGTAGCCCAGGTCTGTGGTGTGGTACTCAAGTAGCAGCCGTTGTACCAGCAGTGGTTCGCTACCCAGTTCGGGGAAATGGTGGAACATCAGCACTTGCCGGCACAAACGCAGGTTGCCCAGCAGAAAGCCATAGCCGTAGGTAGCGAAAGGGTCGCTGCGAACCGGCCACTGAGCCGTCGGTTCGTAGGCGGGAATGGCCGTCAGCCCCGTGTCGCGTTCGCCATAATCGAAGATCAGATCGAAGTGCCACCGGGCTTGCTCGAGTTCTGTCGGTGCCCAGTGATAAAGGTGCGCGTTCGCCTCGACGTTGCCATAGCGCACTCGGCTCAGGTAACACTGGGCGCGAAAGTCGCGTGGCGTATCGGCGGGCATGCCTGCATGATCCTCGCCGGCGTATTCATAAAGGATATGTTCACCGTGGGCGTTCAGGCTTTCCTCCAGCAGCCACTCGCCGACATGCAGTGCTTCTTTAAGGTCGGTGCTGCGTGACGATGCGTTGAAACCGTACAAATGCAGGCTGCCGTCGGCCCCGTGAATCAACCAGAACCCTGGGTAGTCATCCGCGCAACGCCAATGTTCGATACGTTCGTAGGCGCCTTCTATACGTGGAAAGTAGCGTGCGACCTGATAGACCGTACCCAGGTCCAGACCTTGATAAGTTTCGGCAGGTCGGCGGATGATCGCTCCGTCACCCTCGCGCTCCGGCATCCAAACCATGCCGTCGGGGCCCAATATGACGTCGTCGTCGGTATAGGCCGGCACCCCCTTGCTTGTCCGCCGTGCCACGCAGCCCAGCGACAGCCCCCATCCGATTCCGAACAAGCTGTTGCCCACGCTGCTGCTGTAACCGAGTCGCAAGGCAGGGGCGAAGCCGCGTCCGGGAGAGATCGGCAGAGGCAAGTCGAAAGACGCCTTGCCGGTGGAGCCCACTTCGCCCCAGCCGTTGCCGATGCTCTGAATGGCACCGCCGCCCTTCGGCAACGAAGGAGGGGTGATGCTCAAGGGTTCCGGTTGATTCATTGCCAGGCTCTACGCGAGTGTGCAGAGAGCTAATTTGGCGCAAATCAGGAGTTCCACCCACTGTCAGAGTTGACAGTTCTCTAGCCGTTAATGGAATAAGAAAACGGTAGAAGGCCTATTTCTTACCCCATTACAGTGTTCATAGTCTGAGTCAGTGGAGGGTTATAGCCCGCTGATTTTCACCCAACGCTCCTCCCGCGCCGCCAGGCGAATCGCCGCCGCCAGCCGCTCCACTGCCCAGGCTTCGTTGAAGTCCGTGCCATGGCCTGCTTCGCCGGCAAGGGCCAGGACCAGTTCCTGCACCTCCAGGGTCTTCAACTCGTTGTAGCCCAACTGGTGCCCGGCGGCCGGGCTGAACGCGGCATAACCCGGCAGATCCGGCCCCGCCAGCAGACGCTGGAACCCGGCCTGGCCGGCGCGGCACAGGCGCAGCTCATTGAGCCGTTCCTGATCGAACGTCAGCGTGCCGAGGGTGCCGCTGATCTCGAACGCCAGGTGGTTCTTGTAGCCATGCTTGAGCCAACTGCTGCTCATCGTGCCACGGGCGCCATTGGCGAAACGCAGCAGGGCGTGGCCCTGGTCATCGACGGCGATAGCGCGTTGCTCGACACCGCCGGCGCTGGCCGGGCGCTGGGTGTGCACGGTCTGGCTGTCGGCGCACACCGCCTCGATCTCACCCAACAGGTGACGGGCCATCGCCAGCAAGTGACTGCCCAAGTCGGCCAAGGCGCCGCCGGCATGGGCCGCTTCGCAGCGCCATGACCACGGCGAGCTCGGATCGGCCATGAAGTCTTCGCTGAACTCGCCCTGGAAACTGATGATCTGCCCCAGGTCCCCGCGCTGGATCATCTCCCGCGCCAGTTGGATGATCGGGTTGTGCTGGTAGTTGTAGCCGACCCGCGTGACCACGCCAGCCGCCTTGGCCGCCTGGCGCATCTGATTGGCCTGTTCGAGGGAAACCGCCAGGGGCTTTTCGCAATAGACCGGCTTGCCCGCTGCCAATGCGGCCATGGCCATCGGGAAGTGCAGGTGATTGGGCGTGGTGATGGCGATCAGGTTGACCTTCGGGTCGTCGATCAGGTGCTGCCAGTCGCTGTGAGCCGTCTCGAAGCCCCAGCTCCGGGCGCATTGCCGGGCACGCTGCGGATCGGCGTCGGCCAGGGCCGCCAGCGTCAGGTTCAGGGGGAGGTCGAACACTGCCTTGGCATTGTGAAACGCCAAGGCGTGGGCACGGCCCATGAAGCCGGTGCCAATCAGACCGATGCCGAGTTCGCGCATGAAAAGAGCCCTCTTGAATGGTTATGTTCAGGAGGGCTCTTTATGGAATAAATATTCTCTAAATGCAAATATTGGAATAAATATTCATTTGGTCTGGTAGAGAGCCCTGTGGGAGCGAGCCTGNNGCTCGCTCCCACAGGGACACAGGGCAGTGTCAGGAAAGAAACCCACCGTCCACATTCAGTGCCACACCGGTGGTGTAGCTCGACGCATCACTGGCCAGGTACAGCACCGCGCCGGCCATTTCGCTCGGGTCGGCCACGCGCTTGAGCGGGATCTGCGCCAGGGCGGTTTTCAGGATGGCGTCGTTCTTCACCAGGGCCGAGGCGAACTTGGTGTCGGTCAGGCCCGGTAGCAGGGCGTTGCAGCGAATGCCGAACTGCGCACATTCCTTGGCGAAGACCTTGGTCATGTTGATCACCGCCGCCTTGGTCACCGAATAGATGCCCTGGAAAACTCCCGGCGAGACGCCATTGATCGACGCCACGTTGATGATGCTGCCGCCGCCGTTGTCGCGCATCAATTTGCCGGCTTCCACCGACATGAAGAAGTAGCCGCGGATGTTTACGTCGACGGTTTTCTGGAACGCGCCCAGGTCGGTGTCCAATACGTTGCAGAATTGCGGGTTGGTGGCGGCGTTGTTCACCAGGATGTCCAGGCGCCCGAACTGCTCGCGAATGCCAGCGAATACCTGGCTGATCTGCTCCATTTCGCCGATGTGGCAGGCGATGGCGGTGGCCTTGCCGCCCGCGGCGATGATGGCGTCGGCCACGTGCTGGCAACCGTCGAGCTTGCGGCTGGAAACGATCACGTGGGCGCCTTGCTGAGCCAGCAACTTGGCAATGGCCTCGCCGATGCCGCGGCTGGCGCCGGACACAAAAGCGATTTTACCGTCGAGGTCGAACAACTGAGTCTTGGACATGCTGTTTCCTTGTTGTAGGTGCGCTCAGAGCGTGGATTTGCTGATGACCTGCAGGCTCATCTGCTCCAGCAGTTTGTTCATCTGAACGAACTGCGCGAAGCGTTTGTCCTGGGTCTGGCCATGGAAGAACCGGTAGTAGATCTGCTGGACGATGCCGGCCAGGCGGAACAGGCCGTAGGTGTAGTAGAAGTCGAAATTGTCGATGCGGATGCCGGCGCGCTCGGCGTAATAGTCGACGAACTCGCGACGGGTCAGCATGCCGGGCGCGTGGCTGGGTTGGCGACGCATCAGTTGCACCGGCGCCGGGTCATTGGCCTCGATCCAGTAGGCGAGGCTGTTGCCCAGGTCCATCAACGGGTCGCCGAGGGTGGTCAGTTCCCAGTCCAGCACGCCGATGATCTGCATCGGGTTCTCGGGATCGAGGATCACGTTGTCGAAGCGGTAGTCGTTGTGGACGATGCTCGAGGTAGGGTGGTCGGTGGGCATTTTTTCGTTGAGCCAGGCCTTGACTGCTTCCCATTGTGGCGCGTCGGGGGTCAGGGCCTTCTCGTAGCGCTCGCTCCAGCCGCGGATCTGCCGGGCCACGTAGCCTTCCGGCTTGCCCAGGTCGGCCAGGCCGCAAGCGGTGTAGTCGACCCGGTGCAATTCGACGAGCCGGTCAATGAAACTCTTGCACAGGGTTTCGGTGCGAGCGGCGTCCAGGCCCAGTTCATCCGGTAATTCGGCGCGCAGGATGATGCCCTTGACCCGTTCCATCACGTAGAACTCGGCGCCCATCACCGACTCGTCCGTACAGTGCACATAGGCTTTCGGGCAGTACGGGAAGCCCTCGCGCAGTTGATTGAGGATGCGGAATTCACGGCCCATGTCATGGGCGGATCTGGCTTTGTGGCCGAACGGCGGACGCCGCAGGACGAATTCCTGTTCGGGGTATTCCAGCAGATAAGTCAGGTTCGACGCGCCACCGGGAAACTGGCTTATCCGTGGCGAGCCGGTGAGCCCTGGGATGTGGGCCTTGAGGTACGGGTCGATCAGGTTGGCATCGAGTTCTTCACCGTCGCGCACACGGGTGGACTGATCAGTAAACGCCATGCTTATCCCTTCTGCTTATTTTGGAGGCCATCGATCATTGGCTAATCTAATGGGGTGAGGGGGGCGTCACAAGCACCCCAGGGTCTTATAGGTTAGCGTGTTGCAGGATGATCAGTGGGCCTGATGTGCGCAGGTGAGCTATGGTTTGGGGGGTCGCTTCAAGGAGTCGCCGCGATGGGATGCCCGCAAGTCTGCAGCACCGCCACCTTGCAATGCAGCTTTGGCGCCGCGCCGGCGGTGCTCAACGTATTGCCGGTCAATCGAATGCTGACCGGCGGGATGCCGGCGGCGAACATCATGGATCACATTCCGCTGGTGAACATCACCACGTTCGGCATGTGCATGAGCCTGGCGAACCCGACCGTGGCCGCGGCAACTGCGGCGGCATTGGGTGTATTGACGCCCATGCCTTGTATCCCCGCCACCGCCGCCCCGTGGATCCCCGGTGGCGCACCGACCCTGCTATTGGGCAACATGCCGGCCATCGATGCCAACAGTACCTTGATGTGCACTTGGGCCGGGGTGATCAAGATCGTCGTGCCGGGGCAGGTGCAGATGTTGATTCCCTGACTGGCGCGATCATTCAGGCATCGGTGATCCCCCTGTGGGAGCGGGCTTGCTCGCGAAGGCGGTATATCAGTCACCATTGATGTTGAACGTACCGACGTCTTCGCGGGCAAGCCCGGCTCCCACAGGGGCAGGAATGCTCACGCTTGTGTCGGATCATTCCATCGCCAGAACCACCAGCGTACCCGGGAGATCGGTTTGCCTTCGGCATCCAGCGGTCGCCCATCCTCGGCGTAGGCATGGGCCGGTTCCAACAGTTGGCCATTGAGGTAGCGGGCCTCGACGGCGGGTTTGCCGTTGGCGTGGAAGCGGCGATAGCGGCCGTCGCGCACGCCATCGCGGTAGCACTCGGCTTCGGCCAGTTGCCCGTCGGGGAAGTAGTTGCTGGCATCACCGTGGAGCAACCCGGCGCGGTAGGTGGCCTGGCGCTGCAAGCCGCCTTCGGCTGCATGGAAGCTCGCCACGCCGTGCAATTTTCCGCTGACGAATGGCAATATCGCCGAGACCTTTCCATTGGGGTGGTACAGCGTACTGGTGCCTTGCAGTTCACCTTGGCTGTAGTTGAGTTTCGCCTGGGGGCGATGGGCTTCTTCAATCCGCAGCGGGCCGTCGAGGCGGCCGTCTACCAGTTGACCGTCCAGCTGGCTGTCGCCACGTTCCACGTCGATTTTTTTCGAGGCCATCGCTGCGCTCCGTCAGTTGACCTTCACCAGGCCGCCCTTGATGGTCAACATGCCGCCACCGTCCACGGTCTGTTCGGCGGCGGCCTTGTTGACCAGGCTGATGCCGGCGTCGTTGGTCAGGGTGGTGCCGGCCTTGTTTTCCAGCGAGGTGCCGGCCTGGTTGCTCAGGGCCGTACCGGCCTTCTGGCTGATGGAGGTGCTGGCCTGGGCCGCCAGGTCCGCGCCGCTCTTGATGGCAAAACTGCCGCCGCTTTGCAGGGTGAGGGTGCCGCTGACCTTGATGGTCAGGTTGCCGTCCACCGTCAGGTCGTAGTTGCCGCTGACCTTGTGTGCGTGGTTGCCACCGGTGCTGTGATTCTGGTCCGAGCCCACCGTGACCGTGCGGGTGTCCTTCACATCGAGACTGTCGCTGCCGGTCTGGATCGTCACGCTGCGTTTGCCTTTCTCCAGCGTGACGGTCTCGTCACCTTCCTTGACCGTACGGGTGCGGGCGTTCTGCACCGTGAGGGTTTCATCGTGGCCGACGGTGGCGGTGCTGTCGTTGAGCACGTTGACGTTGAAGTCTTTCTGGGCCTGGAGAAACACCTCCTCGGCATCCTTCTTGTCTTCGAAGCGCAACTCGTTGAAACCGCCGCCACCCTTGGAAGAGTTGGTCTTGATCCCGGATTGGGTCTGGTTCGCCGGCAGCGCATAGGGCAGGGCGTTGTCGCCGTTATAGACGCAGCCGGTTACCAGCGGACGGTCGGGGTCGCCGTCGATGAAGGTGACGATGACTTCCTGGCCGATGCGCGGTACGAACTGCATGCCAAAACCCTTGCCGCTCCAGGGCAATACCACGCGCACCCAGCAAGATGAGGTTTCATCGTTCTTGCCGGTGCGATCCCAGGGAAACTGCAACTTGATCCGGCCATATTCATCGGTCCAGATTTCTTCGCCGGCCTTGCCCACCACCAACGCGGTCTGGGTGTGCATGTGCGGTTTCGGCGTGAGGCGGGCCGGTCGATAAGCGGTAGCCTTGGGGATCGCTTCGAAGCGGTTGCGATAGCCGTCGTGGCTGGCTTCATGGCTGACCGAGGTCACCAGCCAATCAATGTTCAGCGACGGGTCTTCATGCCCGGCGAGGGTGAACCAATAGCCCGGTACCAGCCAGCGGCAGTCGCTTTCACCGACAAAGCGTTGCGCCTGGCTGCGCAAGCCGTCCACCCGCTGCTTGGTCAGCGCATCGCCCTGGGCCTTGGCGGTGTAGCCGCCCGGGTGGTCGTATATCGAGCGTGGTCCGGCCACGGCTTCGGCCTGGCTGTAGAGCGATGTCGTGGGCGTGGTGAACTGGTAATCAGTCGCCTGGTAGACCCCGGCTACCGCTTGCAGGCTCACGTGCCCGGCACGGATGCCGTGCAGTTCCCGCTCGCCCATCTTCTGCCCGAGATAATTCACCGTCGGCCCATTGGGAATCGGCTTGAAGGCGTCGTTGCTGTCGGCCAGGACCAGCGTGTGCGTGCCTTCCTCGTGGGTGAAAAACCAGAAGATTCCGTCCTCTTCCAGCAGGCGCGAGACGAACACCAGGTCCGTCTCGCCGTACTGCACGCAATACTCGCGCGGGGTGTAGCTGCCGCTGAGCTGGAGCTGGAAATCGGTAAAGCCGTGGGCCTTGAAAATCGTCGTGACGATGTCGGAGGTGGCGAGGTTCTGGAACACTCGGTTGTTGCTGGCCAGGCTCAGCCACCAGAGCCAGGGCCGCAGCAGGAGTTGATAGCGTTCGGCGGTGGCGTCGGCGGGAAGCTGGCGGATTTCGGCGACCAGCCAATCCATCGGGCGCAGCAGCGCGTCCTGGTGCAGGGTGGTGGTGACGTGGCTGGCGATGGCCGTGACGAGCGTCAGCGAAGCACCGTCGTTGATGCCGTTGAGGGTGTGTGAGCCCAATGCGTTGAGGCGCTCTTCGCCGGACAGCGAATCAGGGTACAGCGCCGCCAGCGTGGCGGCAGTGAGGGAGAGGGTGGTGTTGCTGTCGGTGGATCGGGGCATTGAAAGGCCTTTTATTAAAGGGTTCCGTGCGCTTGAAGCCTGCTGCTGTTTCTACCCGGGCATTGATTCAAGGAATGTAATCCAGCCCGACATCCCTGGCGTACGTCAGCGATGGCGGGAATCGGTTTATAAAGTCCTGCCACAATGCTCTCGCGGCAACTGGGTTCGCGGCGTTGCAGATGTCATCAATCCATGGGGAAAGATGACTGGCCAGGGCGCTGACGTAGCCTCGGCCAACTTCTGCCAAGTGTGTAATGACTGCCAGTGCCTTGAGCTCGTCCGGCAAATTTGCGAGCGTAGTGTCGTCATCCGTATACCAATCCCGAAACAGCTGGGCTGCCGCCACGCCGCCATCGTGATGGCCGGCGGCCCACGTTGCTACATCGTTATAACGGTGGCACCTATTGTTCGTCCGTATCACCGGATCGTGAGGTTGCCAACCTCTCCCAAGTCTTATCGGTAAGTTTGAAGCGTTAAACTGACCATTGACATGCAAAATAATCGCGTCGCGCTCAACGGCGTTATTGGCAATCCCCGCCTTCGCGAGCCAGAACCTGCCGTAAGTAATCAGTACGTCTGCTTCTGCTTTTGACATGTCGCTTACTCCAACACCCACTCCGCCAACTTCCCCGTCACCTGGGTCATCAACACATTCTCGATATCCCGCGCCCCGGCCGCGCTGCACTTGGCGAGCACGGCCTTGACGATCCCCGCATCAAAGTCAAACGGCTTGCCGGTTGCGGCCTTGTAGCGGCCACGCAATTTTTCCAGCTTCGCCAGCACAATCCCTTCCAGCGTCGCCTCATCCAGCGGCCGATACGCCACCACCGTCATGCGCGCCAGAAACGCCGGGCGGAACGCTTGCAGCAGCACCTTGTGCAGGGCTTCGTTGAAGGCGTCAGTACCCAGTTGCGCGGTGGGCGTGTCCAGCAGCAGCTCGGCACCGACGTTGCTGGTGGCGAGCATCACGGTGTTCTTGAAGTCCACCACCAGGCCGGTGCCGTCTTCCATCAGGCCCTTGTCGAAGACGTTGTAGAACGCTTCGAGCACATCGGGGTGGGCTTTTTCGATTTCATCCAGCAACACCACCGAATAGGGCTTGCGCCGCACCGCTTCAGTGAGCACGCCGCCGCTGCCGTAGCCGACATAGCCGGGCGGGGCGCCTTTGAGTTGGCTGACGGTGTGGGCTTCCTGGTACTCCGAAAGGTTGATGCTGATCAGGTTGCGCTCGCCGCCGTACAAGGCATCGGCCAGGGCATAGGCGGTTTCGGTCTTGCCGACACCGGTGGGGCCCACCAGCAGGAACACGCCGACCGGTTTCTGCGGGTCGGTGAGGCCGGCGCGGTAGGCTTGCAGGCGTTGGGCGATGGTACTGAGCGCCGTGCCCTGGCCCATCACCCGTTGGCCCATGCGCTGGCCGAGCGTGCGCACGGCGTGGGCTTCGTCGGCGAGCATCTTGCCAACCGGAATACCGGTCCAGCCGGCGATCACGGCGGCGACGGTCTTGCTGTCCACCTGTTCGGGCACCAGGGGATCGTCCTGGCGGATGGCGTCGAGGCCGGCTTCCAGGCGCAGCAGCTCGGCGGCAAGATGGTCGATGCGGTTATCCACCTCGGTGTCGGCTTTTTCCGCGTCGGCGCGTTCGCTCAGGGCGAGCAGTTCGCGCCGCGTGTCGAGCAGTTCGCGCACCGCTTCACGCTCTTCGCCCCAGCGGGTTTCCAGCTCGCGGATGGCTTGCACGTTGCTGGCCGATTCGCCTTCCAACAGCGTGATTCGCTCGCGGTGGTCGAGGCCGGTGGCCTGTTCCCGGCGCAGGCGTTCGACTTCGTCCTTGAGGCTGTTCTGGCGGTGGCGCAGGCTTTCCAGTGGCGGCGGTACGTCGTGCTGGCCGAGGGCGACCCGGGCGCAGGCGGTGTCGAGTACGCTGATGGCTTTGTCCGGCAACTGGCGCCCGGAAATATAGCGGTGAGATAACTTCACCGCGTCGTGGATGGCCGCATCCAGCACCTGCACGCCGTGGTGCTGTTCCAGCTTGGTTGCCACGCCCCGAAGCATTTCCACGGCGGTGAGTTCGTCCGGCTCTTCGACCTGCACCAGTTGGAAGCGGCGCGCCAGGGCCGGGTCTTTCTCGAAATATTTTTTGTACTCCAGCCAGGTGGTGGCGGCCAGGGTGCGCAGCTCACCCCGGGCCAGCGCCGGCTTGAGTAGGTTGGCCGCATCGCTGCCGCCTTCAGCACCGCCCGCGCCGATCAACGTGTGGGCTTCGTCGATGAACAGGATGATCGGTTTTTCGGCGCTGCGTACCGCGTCGATCACGCCTTTGAGCCGTTGTTCGAATTCACCTTTGACACCCGCGCCGGCCTGTAACAGGCCGAGGTCGAGCACCCGCAGCGTGACTTCCTGCAACGACGGCGGCACGTCCCTGGCCGCAATGCGCAGGGCCAGGCCTTCCACCACGGCGGTCTTGCCGACGCCCGGCGCACCCACCAGGATCGGGTTGTTCTGCCGGCGCCTGAGGAGTATGTCGATGCACTGGCGAATCTCGCCGTCACGCCCGACGATCGGGTCGATGCGTCCGTCCCGGGCATCCGCAGTCAGGTCCTGGGTGTACTGGTCGAGAACCGGGTCCTGCTTGTGTGGCGCCTCGCCGGGTTTGGCCGGGCGGGCGCCGCCGACCTGTTCGCGGGAGTTTTCGGTCCATTCCAGCAGATGGCTGCGCAGGGCGTCCCGAGGAATGCGCAGCAGCGACGAGGCGCTGTTGAGCAGCAGGCTGCGGCGCTCGTCACGGTCCAGCAGGGCGAGCAGCAATAGCCCGGAACGGATGCTGTCCAGTCCGAGGACGCTGGCCTGGACCACGGCATCTTCCAGCAGGCCGATGGTTTGCGCCGACAGCGCCGGGGTGCGGGTGCTGCCGGATTTGAACAGGTCGAGGGCCTTGTTGGTCTCCGCCGCCACGGCGTCGCGCTCCAGGCCAAAGCGCGGCAGCAGGCAGGCGAAGTCGCCCCCCTCGATGTCCAGTAGCTCCAGTAGCAGGTGTTCGATTTCAACGTAATGATGACCGCGCTGCAGACAGCGTTGCGCGGCCCGCTCCAGGGCGCGGCGGTTATCCGGGTTGAGGCGTCCGATCAGGCTGGCCAGTTCCATTTCAGGCGATCTCCGGCTGACGAAGGCGGGTTTCGATGCACTGCACGGCCAGGCTCGGCTGGCGTTGCAAACCACCGTTCCAGTTCAGGCGTGGCGGTGCCTGGCGGTCAAGTCGTAGCGGCCCGGCGCCACGAACCAGCAGCACCAGCATGCAGTCCAGGTCAGGGCCGAAATACAGCGCATAGAGGCTGGCCAGCAGTGGATGCGTTTCGCCGTCGGGCAACAGGCCGCTGGCCTGGGCGGTGTTCAGCGGGCCGAGGGTCAGGCGCACACCGGCGTGTTCGTCCCAGACCCGGGTGCCGGCCACCGCCGAGCGGCCCAGGCATAAGTTGCGCCCACCGGGCTGCAAGCGGCTGCGGCTGGCGGGGGGGATCTCGCGCCAGCCGCCGGCGTAGGCGGTGAGTTCCACCGGCAGCCCGAACTGTTCACGGACGATGGCCGCGAACCCGGCCAGGGAGCGGCGGCCGTCGGCGTACAGCGCGGTGCAGGCCAGCACCGCGGAGTCGGGGGCGGCCTGGCGCTCTTGCAGGGCCTTGGGCAGCAGGCCGGTCAACGCGCGCAGTTGCGCTTGTACCGCGGATGAGCAGGCGCGGTGAAACCCAGGGCGATGCGGTGTTTGCGCATCACCTTGTAGAGCAGGCTCAGCAGGCGATGCTGGAACAGGTCGAGGAATTCCGCCGGCGCATGATCTCGCGCCCGCGCCCGTTGTTGCAGCCATTCCTGATAGGCGTAGGGCAGTGGGCCGTCCGGGCCGCCGAGGCCGAAGATCGGCGTGGTCAGGGTCGGCAGCGCGCCCGCTTCCTGGTCCAGTCGCTCGACCTCGCTGGCGGCGAACAATGGCGTCAGCGGCCCGCGCAGGCACACGGCTTCGGCATCCGGCGCGGTGCCGCTGCCGAGCGTTTCCGCCTGGGGGTGTTCGCGCTCCAGCAACAGCAAGGCCTGGAGCCATTCGAAGCATTGTGGATCGCGCCTCAGGCGTTGACTCAGGTTCAGAGCGCCAGGGGTTTGCCGGCTTGGGGTTGCCATGTCTTCACCTCCTTGTCGGACTGGACCAGTACGGTGCGTACGAAGCGATTGGCGGTGGCATAGAGGGAAAAGAACTGCGCCAGGACCCCGGAGAACAGCACGGCGCTGCTGCCGACGAAATGCTGCGGGTCCAGTTGCAGCCGCACTTCCAGGCCGTTGCGCCAGCCGCGCCAGGCGTCTTCGCCAACGTGGCCGATGACCCGCTCGCAACCCAGCCCCAGCACCCCTTCGATCTGGCGCCGGGCGCTGGCCTCGTCGCGCAGGTTGTGCAGCTCGAGGATCTCCCGCAGGGCGTCGAGTGCCTGGGGGCCTTCGACCAGTGACAAATGGTTGAGGGTCAATTGCGACACCAGTCGCCAGCGTGACTCGCCGTTCAGCCGCGGCAGGCTTTGCGGGCTGGGCGGGTTGCGCAGGCGCGCCCAGGCCACCGGGCCCGGGCGCTCGAAACCCAGCGGCGTGCCGGCCGGCAGGCTCTGGGCGAGGTGCCGGTTGGTGCAGAGCAATTCGGCGGTGAGGCTGTAGTCCCGGGTTTCGGCCAGGGGGTCGAATTGCGTGTCCACCAGGCTGACCATAAGATCGGTGCCCAGCCGGTTCGGGCTCATGCCGCTGACCCGCCGCGCATGCCAGTAGCACGTCTGATCATTGCCGTGCTGACTGCCGTAATAGGCCGGGACCTTGCGCACGCCACGGCTGGAGCTGGCCCGCATGCCACGGATGCTGTGGATCTCGACGCTGTTTTCCCGATGACTGTCGGCCACCAGGCGGTATTCGCTGCGGGTGCCGTCCGGGCGCAGGGGCTCGGAGGTCCTGGGAAACAGGTTGATCACCGGGGCGCAGCCAAGGGCGATGTCGCTGGCCTGGAGTGGCAGGCGACTGGCCGGGGCACGGTCGAAAACGATGTACAGGTACAAGGACTGGCTGTCGCTGGTTGCCCCGGCCAGGGGAAGATCGAAGAAGCCGAATTTATCGGGGAAGGCAAAATACTCGGCCAGCAGGCGCATGCCCGGGTGCACGCCGTCTTCGTCCGGGAGCAAGGCCTGGTCACTGGCGAAACCGACGATTCGCGGCAAGCCGGCCAGCGGTTCCGGCACGCTGCCCGGCGGCCCGGCCAGGACTTTGATCGCGTGAGCACCGAGCAGGTCGTAGAGCCAGGCGTTGATCATCGGTGAGGCCGCCAGGTGCACCCGCAACTGCTCGATCCCCAGCGTCGACCACTGGCTTTCCCCCAGGCAACGCAGGTTCAGGCGCAGTGCAGAACGGGCCTGGACCACCCCGGTCAGCGCCTGGGCTTCGTCGCTGCCCAGCAGCAGCGCTTCGCTGATTTCCAGCGGCCACAGGTGAACCGCGGCAGTGGTGCGAAAATGCACGCTCTGGCCCGTATCGGTGGTGACGAATAACGGTGTGTCGCGAGGCAGTGGATAACCCTCGTTGAGGTTGCCTTTGCTCGGGTCGGGTTCGAATTGCACGATGGCGCAAGACGGGAGAGGGCGCATGGCCAACGGGTAAAGCTGTTCGAGCAGGGCGTCGCTGAACTCGGCATAGTCGTCGTCCAGCCGGCGTTGCAAGCGTGCGGCAAGCAGCGCGAAACCTTCCAGCAGACGTTCGACGTGGGGGTCTTGGCATTCTCCGGGTGACAACTCCAGGCGTCGGGCGACCTTGGGGTAACGTTCGGCGAACTGGTTACCGGCATGGCGCAGCCAGGTCAACTCACGCTGGTAATAGTCCAGCAGTTGCGGGTCAATCGAGTCGCTCATGGCGTACCTCAAGGCCGTCGCCGGCCTGCTCGATGACAAAGGCCACCGGCCAGGCATGTGGGTCGCCACGCAGTTCACCCAACAACCGTATACACAGTTGCTGCGGATGACCGGGCACCGGGCAGACCTGCACCTCGCCCAGTCGCAGGCGAGGTTCGAAGTGAGTGATGGCTTGGCGAATTTCCCGGGTCAATTGGCGGCGGTCATCGCTGCGCTGTTGTTGCAGCGCGGTCCAGTCGGCGATGCCGTAGTCGAGGATGCTCGGCGGATCGGTCAGCGCCCGTGGCCCGCGTCGGGTGTTGAACAGGCGCAGCAGTTCGGCATGGACCGAATCCTGCAGCGCCTGTCGATCGAACACCCGGCCAGCGTCGTCCGCCGGGCTGGCCAGGCGTTCGAACAGCGGCGGGCGAAACCCGAAGCCAGCCATGGCGCGGCCTCCTTACTTGGTCATCTTGTTGGCCGCCAGGTCCCAGGTCGTGCCCGCCGTGCCTTCCTTGGTGCCGTCGTCTTTCTGGGCAGTGAGTTCCCATTTGATCTTGGTGAAGTTCAGCGACAGGGTTTCCACCGGTTTGCCGCCCGTGCCGCCACTGACACTGACGTTGGACAGCACCACGTTGGTGAGGGTGTAGACGATAAACGGCATGATCTGGCCGCTGCCTTCGGCGGCATTGCGACCGATGGTGATGACGGCTTGGGGGATCGGTTTACCGGCGCAGCAGTACTCGTTGAGCGAGGGGGTGGAACTGTCGATGAATTTGGTCAGGGTAAATTCGCCGATGTGCGGACGGCCGGAGGTGCGCTCCGAGTTGCTGACGTCGTTGGTGACTTGCATCGCCACGTTGTGGCTGTAGGACATGACTTCGATCTTGTCCGTGAAGCCCTCCAGCAGGCTGTCGCCCTTGATGTCGCCGCCGAGGTCGAGAATGATTGCATCCATTGTGTGGAACTCCAGAAAAAGAGGTACCGATTGGTTAAGGGCAAGCATGTAATCCATGGCGAGGGAGCCAGCTCCCTGGCCATGGATTTCTCTGTCACGGTCCTATGCCGTCAGGCTGCAACCGGTGGCGGCAAGGTCGCCACCAGGCGGATCGAGGCGGTCAGTTCCTCAAGCTGGAAGTGCGGCCGCAGGAACACCGTCGCCTTGTACGCCCCGGGCTTGCCGGCCACCTCCGTCACGTCCACCCGCGCTTCGCGCAGCGGGTACTGCGCCTTGATTTCCTGTGGCGCGTTGTCGTTGATCAGCACGTAGTCGGCGATCCAGTTGTTGAGGTATGTCTGCACGTTGTCGCGGGTCATGAAACTGCCGACCTTGTCGCGCATGATCACCTTCAGGTAATGGGCAAAGCGCGAGGCCGCGAGCACGTAGGGCAACATCGCCGAAATGCGTGCGTTGGCGTTGGCCTCGTTGGTGTTGTAGAGCTTGGCCTTGTTGGTGGTCTGGCCGCCGAAGAACACCGCCACGTCGCTGTTTTTCTTGTGGCACAGGGAAATGAAACCGAGGTCGTTGAGCTCTTTTTCGCGGCGGTCGGTGATCGCCACTTCGGTCGGGCATTTGAGTGACAGGTCCCCGGAACTGGTGCGAAAGGTATGGGCAGGCAAGCCTTCCACCGCGCCACCGCCCTCGGCCCCGCGAATCGCCGCGCACCAGCCGTATCTGGCGAAGGCTTCGGTGATGCGTTGCGACAGCGCCCAGGCCGCGTTGCCCCAGAGGTATTTGCTGTGGTCGGTGCCGTTGACGTCTTCGACGTAGTTGATGCCTTCCACCGGCAGGGTGTCCGGACCATAGGGCAGGCGCAGGAGGAAGTGTGGCAGCACCAGGGACACGTAGCGCGAGTCTTCGCTTTCACGGAACGAGCGCCACTTGATCAATTCCTGGCTTTCGAAAATTTTCGACAGGTCCCTGGGTACCGCCAGCTCGGTGAAACTGGTCATGTCGAACAGCCGGGGGCTGGCGGCGGCAATGAACGGTGCGTGAGCCGCCGCCGCAACGTTGGAAAGTTTTTCCAGCAGGCCGATGTCCTGTGGGTGTCGGCCGAAGGTGTAGTCACCCACCAGCAGGCTGAACGGGTGCCCGCCAAAGGTGCCGTATTCTTCTTCATAGATTTTCTTGAACAACGCGCTCTGGTCGAATTCGACGGCTTTTTCCAGGTCGTTCTGCAGTTCTTTCTGGGTAACGTTGAGCAGGCGCAATTTGAGCCGGGTGCTGGTTTCGGTGTTCTGCACCAGCAAGTGCAGACCGCGCCACGAGGCTTCGAGTTTCTGCAGCTCGGGGTGGTGCAGCACTTCGTTGAGCTGAGCGCTGATCAGCTGGTCGATCTGGCTGATGCGGTCGTTGATCATCGCCACGGTGTCCTTGTCGATGGCCATGCCTTCGTCGAGGACCTGGGTGGCGAATTCGGCCAGCATGTCGCGGGCGTAGTCCTGCTGGCTGTCGTCGTGGGCCATGCGGCCCTCGGCGATGATCTTGTCCAGCAGGGACAGGGTCTGGGTCGTGCTCTCGCTGGTTTGAGCGCTGGATGAAGCAGGCATGGCTGTATCTCCCTTGAATGATGAGCGCGATCAGGCCTGTGGTTCGGCGGGGGCCGGGTCATCGTTGGCGGCCACGGCGGGCAGTTCTTGCGGTGCGTCCTGGGGCCGGGCCGACTTGATCTCTTGCAGGCCTTCGGTGTTGGCGATCACGTCACGCAGCAGCTTGTCGAGGTCGTCGTTGCCGTCGAGCTTGGTCAACAGGTCCCGCAGCCGCTGGCGGGCTTCGAACAGGCGCCGCAGCGGCGTGACCTGCTCCACGACCTTGACCGGGTCGAAGTCATCGATGTGGCGGAAGTTGAGTTCGATGTTGAGCTTGCTGTCATCGCCGCTGAGGGTGTTGTTCACCTGGAGCGTGGCGCGGGGGGCGATGGAGGCGAGGACTTCGTTGAAATTGTCGCGGTCGATTTCCGTGAAGCGCCGCTCATTGAGCTTGGGCAGCGGGTCCAGTGGCTTGCCCGAGAGGTCGGCCAGAATGCCGACCACCAGTGGCAATTCTTTTTTCTCGATGGCGTTGCCGATTTCCACGTCGTAGGTGATCTGGACGCGGGGAGGGCGGATTCTGTCGAGCTTGTGCTGGGTACTTTCTGCCATGGCGGCCGACTCCAATGCATGTGGGGAGCAATGCATCGGGAGGCCCGCTCATCGCAATCCCTTGCTGATCCGCAGGTTGCAAATGGAGGGCAGAAGACCTGTCATTCCCTTGACGAACCTGGTGCATTCGGCCGTGCTGGCCGAACTACCCAAGACGCTAGAACAGGTCTATAAAAATGCAAGCGAAAACAATTTTTGACCCCTGCCCGAAAAGGAAAATTCATTTTGCGTGTCTTTTTGTTCGGATTTTTCCTGAGCCTGACGCTCACCGGTTGCTCGCTCTTCGCGCCCAGTGTCGACCTCGACAACCTGACCCTGGATGTGGCTTCCGGCGCCAACGACAACACGCCGATCGCGGTGGATTTTATCGCGGTGAACGACCCGGACCTGCTCAAGCAGCTGTCGGGTATCACCGCCAGCCAATGGTTTGCCGAGCGCGAACAGTTCCAGCGCGACTATCGTCAACTCATGGCTGTGTGGGGGCTGGAGCTGGTGCCGGGGCAATTCATCGACCGCCAACCCTTCCCGCTGGAGGGCCGGCGCGCCGCTGGACTTTTGGTCTTCGCCAGCTATAACACTCCCGGAGCCCACCGGCTTCGGCTGGACGATCAGCGCAAGGCGTGGCTGAAGTTCGAAAGTCGTGAGATGACCCTTGTCAACGATGACAAGGCGCAGTGACCGCGGGCCGCTCCGGGCGGCGACATTGGGATGGCGAAGGGAGTCGTATGAGTCTGTTACCTGACGCGGTGTGCTGGCATGAGGGCATGCAGTTGCTGCCCCAGCATTTTCAATTGCAAGGGCTGCGCGCCGAAGCCCTGGCCGCGCATTTTGCCGGTGCCTGCAATCCGTGGTTCTGGGGTGTCAGCCAACTGGACGTCGATCCCTCGGCCCTGAGCGCCGGTCAGGTGCGGTTGCTGCAACTGCAAGGCACCTTGCCGGATGGGCTGCCGGTGAACCTGCAAGCCGGTGTCGGGCCGACGCTGGAGTTGGACATCAGTGAGGCGGTCAACAAGACCGACGACGCCACTGTGACGGTGTACCTGGCGATCAGCCCGCTGTGGCGAGCCGGGCAATTGCTGCCACTCAAAGGGCGCTTGCAGTCGGTGGTCGGCGACGCACTGCCGGACCTCACCAGTGGCGAGTTTCCCGAGTTGATCACCGTCTGGCGGCCGAACCCGAGGCTGTGCACCCAACTGAGCAAGGCCGATTCTATCTGCCTGCCACTGTTGCGCATTCGCAAGGAAGGCGGCGGTTTCTGGCGGGTGCCCTATACGCCACCGACCCCCGTGCTGTTGCCGGAGTCGCTGCTCGGTCGACGCATCGTCGGGCTGTGCGCGCGGGCACGGGAAAAATGCATGTTTCTCGCCGGCCGGTTGCGTCAGGCCCAGGCGGCCGGTAACCAGGACGATGCCATGGAGATCCGCCGGCAACTGACCGCGTTGTGGGCGCGGCTGCCGGAAGTCGAGGGCGCCCTCAACACCCGGGTGGCGACCCCGCAGTCGCTCTACGGTTTGCTGCTGGGGCTGGCCGGCGCGTGGTCGGCCCTCGATCCGCTGGCCGGCGTGCCGGCCTTTGCCGCGTTGGATTTCCTTGAGTTGCAGCGTGGCTACGAGCCGCTGCTCGACTGGCTGGAAACCACCCTGGAATTGATCCGCGCCGGTTATCGCAGCCTGGCCTTCGAGCGCAATGAACAGGTCTTCTCGATCCAGTTGCCCGACGACCAGCCGAACCAACGCCTGGTGATCGGCCTGCGCATGCCCAACGGCGCCAGCGAGCAGGCGGCGGGCGAGTGGCTGCGCGGGGCAATCATTGCGTCCGCGCCGCACATCGCGCTGCTGAGCCGACAACGCATGAGCGGTCTGCCCCATCAGGCCATGGGCCGCAATGAACAGGTCGCCTACAGCGTCGGCGACGACACCCGCCTGTTTGTGGTGGCCGCCAGCGGACAATGGTTCGACGGGCAGTTACCACTGCATATCGTCGCCCCGGCGTCGGCCCAGGCCAGCAGCCCGTGGCAAGTGGTGTTGTTCGTGGCACAAACCGCTGAAAGTGCCTGATCGCGCAAGGGGAGTCGTATGCCAGACGGAAGTGGCGGGACGGTTCGGGGTCTGCATGAGGCGCCGCTGAGCAGCGCTTTTCGCCAGGCCTGGCTGAAGTGGTCCCAGGAGTGGCAGGACCTGCCCAAGGACAGCGACCCTGCGGTGCTGGTCAACCGCGTGGTGGAGTTTTCCGGGCGCTGTGCCCAGCGCCTGTGGCGAGTGGCGTTCGCCACCGTCGGCGACGCCGCCACCGAGCAGGTCAAGTCGGTGGTCTATGCCTTTGTCGCACTGGTGGACGAAACCTTGCTGTTCACCTCCTGGCCGGGGCTGCTCGCCTGGCAACAGCATCCTCTGGAATCGCGCATGTATGCCAGTCGCCAGGCCGGCGAACGCTTGCCCGCAGCGATCAAGAAACTGTTGGATGAGCAGATGCCCGGTACCCGCGACCTGGCGAATGTCTACCTGCAATGCCTGATCCTCGGCTTCCAGGGCCGACTGCGTGGCGAGCCCGGCCAGGTCCAGCATGAAAAATGGCGGTTGGCGCTGTTCACGTTCGCCTGGCAGCACGAACCCGATTTTGTCGATGTCAGCCAGCGCCTGGCGCTGTCGTCGGCGGCGGTGCCGGTGCGGATGCCCGCGCAGCAATCAATGCCGGACGGGTTGCGCCTGGGTCTGGCAATCCTGGCGATGGTGGCGTTGCTGACCGGGTTGGGGCACGTGTTCTGGCGGGACATCCGTGCGGAGCTGGAACCGGTGCTGCAGTTGAACGAGTCGGTGGTTCAGGAGCAGGATTCATGAGCCCCTTGAGCATCGTCGCGCTGGTGGTGCTCGCCATCCTCCTGGTGCTGTTGATCGTGGCCGTGATCGGGTGGCTGCGCACCCAGGGCGGTGCGGCGATCCGCAGTTTCTATGGGGCGGTGCGCCACATGGAACAGGAGCAGGGCGTCCGTGATCGTTACCAGATGCCCTGGCTGATGATGCTCGGCAATGAAGCCGATGGGGCCCAGTTGTGTGCCCAGTGGCGCTTGCAACCGACGGACAAGGCGGCGTGGTTCGGGCGCTGGTGGTCGGATGCCGAAGGCGCGGTACTGGTGGTGCCCCAGGCGCTGTTTTTGCCCGATGAGGGCATGAACCGGCAACGGGGCAACTGGTGGCGCCTGATAGGGCTGCTCCTGCGCTTGCGCAGCAAACGGCCATTGGACGCGGTGATCTGGACCGTTCCGTTCGACCGGCTCGAGGACATCGAACACACCGCCGACCTCAGCTTGAAGGTTCGCCGCTGTTTTATTGACCTCCTGCAACGGTTTGGCCTGAGCTTGCCGGTGTACGTGGTGATCACCGGCATGGAGGCATTGCCGGGGTTCCAGGAACTGGTCAGTGCCTTGCCCGCCGAGGCCCGGGAATCGACGTTGGGCTGGTCGTCGCCTTATTTGCCTGACGCGGCGTGGCAGTCGCAATGGGCTGACCAGGCGCTGGACCAGGTCAATGCCGCGCTCTCGCAATCGATCATCGAGATCGGTGCGCTGTCCGGCCAGTTGGGTCCCGATCTTTATGGCTTGCCCGAGCGTTTCGAAGGCTTGCGGCGGGCCTTGCAGATCCTCCTGGAACCGGTGTTCCAGGGCAACGCCCAAGGCGAGGCGCCGCGTTTTCGCGGGGTGTACTTCACCGCCAGCCAGGCGCCGGCCGCTGGCGCGGACGGGTTGGCCGCCAGCGACAGCACCCTGCGCCAGACTGTGTTCGCCCGGCAGTTGTGGTCGCGGCGGCTGGTGGCCGAACATGGCCTGGCCCAACCGGTGCCGCGTCTGTTGCGCTTGCGCCAGCGCTGGCACCGGTTGGCCGGCGGGGTGGCGCTGGTGGTGGGATTGCTCTGGATGGGGGGCATGGTCTGGGTCTGGCGGGATTCGGTGGAGCAGGCCGAGGAGCTGTCGCAGCTGATCCTCAGCACCCACAAGAACCACTGGGTGATCGACCCTGACAAGCCGCAACTGGAGCCGACCCGGCACAACGTGCAGAACTATTGGAACATGCTGGAGAAAGCCCCGCGCTGGCGCTTCGTCTCGGTGGTGTTTCCCACCTCCTGGTTCTCCTCGGTGGACACCCAATTGGAGGATGGCTTGCGCCTGACCGCCCGGCATCATTGGGTACTGCCCTTGCGTGACCTGTTGGCGGCGGACCTGGAACAGCTCAAGGCCATCCGCAACACCGAGCGCCGCGGCAACGTGCAAAGTGAGGACCCGTCGCAATGGCAAAGCTACGTGAAGGCCAAGGAACTGGTGGAACTCGCCGTGCGCCTGGAACAGCACAACCAACTCTTCAGCCAGGCGGTGAACAACCCCAAGGCGCCGCTGGATGAACTGGTGCAACTGAGCGACAACGCTCTGTCGTTGAATCTCAACACGGGCACCTTGAGCCGGGCGCGGTTCTACAACCGGATTCTGTTCGACGCCCAGAATACCGATCTGAAAGGCCTGGACCTGAACGCCGCGCGACCGTTGATCTCCGACAATTTCACCGGCCTGATGCAGCGTTGGCTGGATCACTATTTCCTGGCGGACAACTTCGTGCGCCAGGCCGGCTATCTCAAGCTGCACCTGCAACGGCTGGAGGCCGGTGGTGGCAACTCCTTGAGCGAGCTTGAAGACCTGATGGCGCTGATCGACGACTTGCAGACGCTGGTCAGCCTGACCAACTCGGCGTGGAGCCGCGGCAAGGGCCAGGACCTGGTACCCGGTTACGCACAATTGATGGACAAGGTCAGCCACAGCAGCTTGCTCGGGCCGGACGTCGAGCAGGACCTGGAAAGCCAGGCGGCCAAGTTGCAGCAAAGCTTTCGCGACCAATGGATTGTCCAGACCGGCTCCCGGGACAATCTGCTGGTACAGCAGGGCAGCGGCTTGCTGGTGTTGCAGGATTACATCACGGCGCTGGACGGCGCTGTGCAAGCGTTGTTCAAGCGGGATTTCGTCGCGCTGGCCTTGCAGAAGGATCCTTCGGACAGCAGCTCCGGCGCGCTGGGCCAGGGCGACGGTAGCGATGATTTCAGTGTCGCCCTCAACTACTTCGCCAGCTACAAGAGCTACGCCAATGAAGAGCTGTCGCGCATCCCGCCGGACTACCGCGACGCGCTGATGCAGGCGGCGGAAAGCGCCGTGGCCCGGGCGATGTGGTTGAGCCTGGATGAAAGTGACGAACAGTTGCCCGGCATGGCCTTCAACGTGCAAACCACCCAGGCGGTTGCCCTGCAGAAAGCGTTCATGGACCTGCATCGCAGTGATCTGGCCACGCGTTTTCAGCGCTTGTTGAATCGCCGGGCCTTGGCGCAGATCAAGAGCGGCCAGCAGGAGATCGAGGCCCAGCCGCTGTTCGGTCAGCGGGCCGATGTCCAGCGTTGGAACGGTTCGAAGAACTTCGGCTTGCAGTTGTACGGTGCAACCGATCCTCAAGACCTGAAACTGAACCTCAACCAGCAGTTCGCCGCCATGCTGCAGATCGCCGAGCAACGGATGCCGGCGCTGGAATGGCTGATCGTCCAGCAGGACAACCTGTCGGCGCTGGAGCACGACCAGGTGTCACGGTTCATGGCCCTCAATGACGAGTTACTCAAATACAAGAGTCAGAACCCGGCCAGCTCGGCGGCGCAGTTCGAGCAGTTGGTGAGCCGGGATTTCATCGAGATGGACACGGCGTCCTGTGCACAGATCCTGCAAACCTCCAACCTGTCCGGCGGGCGCGGTGATGTGGCCCAACGGGCGGTGGCGCTGCAACAGAGTGCCCTGCAACGTTGCCTGTACTTGCAGCAGAACCAGGCGGCGACGGCCTGGAATGATCTCGCCAACTACTTCAACCAGTACCTGGCCGGGCGCTTTCCGTTTTCCCAGGATGTACGGGCCAGCGATGCCGACCCGGCGCGGGTGCAGCGGTTACTGGAGTTGATCGACACGCGCCTGCCCTTGGCCCAGGCCGGGCTGACGTTGAGCCAGACGCAGGACCGTTTGGCCGCCGAAGATTTTCTCAACCGTTTGAAACAGGCCGGCACCTGGCTCGGGCCGCTGTTCGTGCGGGACAAGAGCGGCCTTCTCGGCGTGGAAATGGACGTGCGCTGGCGCACCGATCGCGGGGAAGAACGCGGCGCCGACCAGGTGATTGCCTGGGGCTTGAACGCCGGCAACCAGCAGATCAGCTACCCCGGTGACGCTCAGCAGAACCTGCGCTGGATGGTCGGGCAGCCCGTGAGCCTGACGTTACGCTGGGCCCGCAACGGCTACCAGCGTCCGGCCAACGACCCGTTGCAACCGAACCTGGTGGTGCGTGACCTGGAAGCGGGTTGGCAATACCAGGGACCGTGGTCGTTGCTGCGCCTGATGCGTTCGCTGGTGTCGGTACAACGTCAGCCAAACGTTGACTACACCGACTTTCCTCTGACGTTGCAGCTACCGGTCATCGCCCGGAATCCGAGCCCGGTCCAGAACCCGGCCCAAACCCTGGCCCAGACCAGCACCGCGCAGCAAACACTGATGTTCGTGCGCCTGTCATTGATGAGCCAGGGGTCGAAGTTGCCGCTGTCGATCCCGCCATTGCCGAGCCGGGCACCCCGCTCACCTTTCATGGCGACCTCATCGACGCCCGCTATCGCCACTCGTGAGGAGGCCCCGTGAGCTTGCCGATTACCCCATTGCCGGAACGGGTCACGCAGTTGTTGGAGCCGCTCGGTGTGCAAGCGCCCTGCGGCCAGGACCTGCGCTACGATGCGGAGTATGACCAGTTGCGCGAGTTGCGCCGCGAGGACGACACCAGCCTGCCCACCGGCGTCTGGCAGTCTTCGATCAAGCGCGCCCAATGGCCAGAGCTGGAACAGCTCGCCACCACGCTGTTGCTGGAGCGCAGCAAGGACCTGATGATCAGCGCCTGGCTGGGGGAGGCCTGGCTGCACCTGGCCGGGCTGGAGGGGTTGCCGGGCAGTCTGGCGCTGGTGGCAGGTCTGTGTGAGCGCTATCCCGAACATTTGCATCCCCAGGCCGACGACGGCGACCAATCCTGGCGGGTGATTCCGTTGGAGTGGCTGGCCCGGCGCTATAGCGAAGTGTTGCTGACGCGGGTGCCATTGTTCGACGGTCGCGACCAGGCCTTCGCCGGTTTCTGCCTGGACGACTGGCAACGCTTGCAGCGCCAGCAGGTGGTGGGCAACGACAGTAAGAATGCCAAGGCATCGGCCGAAGCCGCGCGCACCGAGCAAAAGAAGCTCAGCGAGCTGATTCGCACCACGCCGTTGTCATTCTGGTTGCATCGCCAGGGCAGCCTGATGCTGAGCCTGCAACACTTGCAACGGCTCGAAGCCTGGAGCGATGCCTACCTGGGTCATCAGGCGCCGAGCTACAAATCCCTGCAAGGCGTGATGCAGGCCCTGTTGGCGTTGGTAGAGGAGTTCATCGCGATGCATCCACAGCAACCCAGCGTCGTGCCGGTGCACGGCGCACCAACGGGAACCACCTCGGCCGATCTGCCACCGGTTGCACTTGCCCAGGACTTCCGGGAACCGGCCAGCCGCGAAGAAGCCTATCGACAACTGCTGGTCATCGCCGGCTACCTGGCGCGCACCGAACCCCACAGCCCGGTGCCTTATCTGATCCGACGGGGCGTGGAATGGGGGAACAAGCCGCTGAGTGAACTGCTCGGCGAACTGATCAGCGCCGACGCGGAATCCCGGCGGTTGTGGACGTTGCTTGGGGTTCTTTGAGTCCGTGGCGAGGGAGCAAGCTCCCCAGCCACGGTCAATTGTAGGGTTCGGGCAGCGGGACGGGTGTCAGCACCGGCTTGCCGGCGAAGAACGCGCCGAGGTTCTGGCCCACCAGCTCGACGGTGCCACGGGTGGCTTCCGGCGACAGGCCGGCCACGTGGGGTGTGAGGACGACGTTGGGCAGGTTTTTCAGCGCGTCCGGCACCTCGGGCTCGTGATCGAAAACATCCAGGGCCGCGCCGGCGATCCGTCGTTGTTCCAGGGCGCTGATCAGGTCGGCGGTGGCAACCACGCTGGCCCGGGCGATGTTCACCAGGAAGCCGTTCGGCCCCAGGGCATCGAGCGCTTGTTTGTTGATCAACTGCCGGGTATCCAGGCCGCCTGGCGTGGCAACGATCAGGAAGTCCGAGGCCCGTGCCAGTTCCGTAGGCGTGGCGCAGAAGGTGTAGGGCACGTCGTTGCGCATCCGGCGGTTGTGGTAGCTGACGCTCATGTCGAAGCCCAGGGCGGCCCGTTTGGCAATCGCCATGCCCACCGCGCCCAGGCCCAGCACGCCCAGGCGCTTGCCGGCCAGGGAAGGGCGCATGACCTTCGCCCATTCGCCCCGGCGTACGCAGGCGTCGGCCCGGGGAATGTCGCGCACCAGCGCCAGCAGCAGCGCCATGGCGTGGTCGGCCACCGAAGAGGCGTTGACCCCGGCGCCGTTGGTCACCACGATGCCGCGATTGCGCGCAGCGTGCAGGTCGACCTGCTCGTAGCCCGCGCCGATCACGCAAATGATCTGCAGGTTGGGCAGGGCGGCGATTTCTTCGGCCGTCAAACCCAGGGGACCACGGGTCAGCACTGCGTTGAATCGTTCGCCGTGTTCGAGGATCGCCGTCTTGCGCTCGGCGGGCGTCGGCGCCAGCTCCAGGTGATAGCCCTGGCGCTCCAGGATCGGCAGGTATTCATTGACGGTTTCAACCAGTACCAGGACGGTGACGGGCATGCTGGGCTCCTGTGGGAAATTCAGGCAAGACCCGGTGGGAGCGAGCCTGCTCGCGATAGCGGTGTACCAGTCGATAGGATGTTGACTGACGCGCCACCATCGCGAGCAGGCTCGCTCCCACAGGTTTTGTGCGTTCTGTGCTGAGTGTAGGAGCTGGCGTAAAGCGGCGATAGCTGCGCTGCCTTGCTCCGAAGCATTTTTGCTACCTCCCACCACCACTCCTCAGCTAAGCCTTTGCTTCTGCTCATTAATCCCTGACAATCGCGCCCCTGTTTCGGCCAGGGCGCTGCCTGTCGGGTTTTTCCGACTCGTCCCGGCCGGGTGCACGTGACCGGACAGCGGAGATCCGACCGGATGAATGATCAGGCCAATAGCGTCGAAGAGCGCTTTGAAACGACAGTCCCAGCCACCCTCAGCCAATGGAGCCGGCAGGACACCACCTGGATGCTTGGTTTGTTTGGCACCGCCATCGGTGCGGGCACGCTGTTTTTACCGATCAATGCGGGCCTCGGCGGTTTCTGGCCGCTGCTGATCCTGGCGGTGCTGGCGTTCCCCATGACCTTCTACGCCCACCGGGGCCTGACCCGGTTCGTGCTGTCCGGCCGTGATGGCGCGGACATCACCGAGGTGGTGGAAGAGCATTTCGGCCTCAAGGCCGGCGCGTTGATCACCTTGCTGTACTTCTTTGCCATTTTCCCGATCCTGCTGATCTACAGCGTGGCGCTGACCAATACCGTGGGCAGCTTCCTGGAGCACCAGTTGCACATCCAGCCGCCCCCTCGTGCGGTGCTGTCCCTGGTGCTGATCCTCGGCCTGCTGACGGTGGTGCGTTGCGGCGAGCAGGCGATCGTCAAGGCCATGAGCCTGATGGTCTACCCATTCATCGTCGCGTTGCTGTTCCTGGCGGTGTTCCTGATTCCGCACTGGAATGGCGGCATCCTGACCACGGCGTCCACGTTGCCTGAGCCTTCGGCGCTGCTGCAGACCCTGTGGCTGGCCATCCCGGTGATGGTGTTCTCGTTCAACCACTCGCCGATCATTTCGGCGTTTGCGGTGGACCAGAAGCGTCGCCATGGTGTCAACGCCGAGGCGCGCAGCGCGCAGATCCTGTCGCGCGCCCACCTGCTGATGGTGGTGATGGTGCTGTTCTTCGTGTTCAGCTGCGTGTTGACCCTGTCCCCGGCGCAATTGGCCGAGGCCAAGGCGCAGAACCTGTCGATCCTGTCGTACCTGGCCAACCATTTCAGCAACCCGACCATTGCCTTTGCCGCGCCGTTGATTGCGTTCGTGGCCATTTCCAAGTCGTTCCTCGGCCACTACATCGGTGCGAGCGAGGGCCTCAAGGGGTTGATCGTCAAGAGCGGCCGTCGCCCGGCAGCCAAGACCCTGGATCGCCTCACGGCGGCGTTCATGCTGGTGGTGTGCTGGGTCGTTGCCACGCTCAACCCGAGCATCCTGGGCATGATCGAAACCCTCGGCGGCCCGGTGATCGCGGCGATCCTGTTCCTGATGCCGATGTACGCCATCCGCAAAGTCCCGGCCATGGCCCGCTACCGCGGCCAGGCGTCGAATGTCTTTGTGGTGATGGTGGGGTTGGTGGCGATCACGGCGCTGGTCTATTCCCTGACGGCCTGAGCTCACGATAGTGGCATGTCAGCTGCAATGGATGTGGCTGACACGCCGCCATCGCGAGCAGGCTCGCTCCCACAGTGGTTCTGAAGTGTTGTCGAGATTTGCGCCCTCCCTCAATCCCTTGTGGGAGCGAGCCTGCTCGCGATAGCGGTGGTTCGGCTTGCACCGAAATGACAGGCATAAAAAAACGCCGCCCCTCGTGAGAAGGGCGGCGTTTTCAGTCGAGCGTCTGAGCCTTAGGCTTGGACGACCGGGATGTTGGCGTTTGCAGCGGCTTCACGGAACTCGGCGATCTGGTCGAAGCTCAGGTAGCGGTACACGTCCGCTGCCATGCTGTCGATCTTGCCGGCGTATTCCATGTACTCCTCGACGGTCGGCAGGCGACCCAGGATCGATGCCACGGCTGCCAGCTCGGCCGATGCCAGGTAGACATTCGCGCCGTCGCCCAGACGGTTCGGGAAGTTACGGGTCGACGTCGACACCACGGTGCTGTTCGGCTCGACGCGTGCCTGGTTACCCATGCACAGCGAGCAGCCTGGCATTTCCATGCGAGCGCCGGCCTTACCGTAGATGCCGTAGTAGCCTTCTTCGGTCAGTTGGTGAGCGTCCATCTTGGTCGGCGGCGACAGCCACAGACGGGTTGGCAGCTGACCCTTGACCTGATCCAGCAACTTGCCGGCGGCGCGGAAGTGACCGATGTTGGTCATGCACGAACCGATGAACACTTCGTCGATCTTCTCGCCAGCAACGCTGGAGAGCAGACGGGCGTCGTCCGGGTCGTTCGGCGCGCAGAGCACAGGCTCGCTGATGTCGGCCAGGTCGATTTCGATGACTTCGGCGTATTCGGCGTCGGCATCGGCTTCCATCAGCTCAGGGTTGGCGATCCAGGCTTCCATCGCCTGGGCACGACGTTCCAGGGTACGGGCATCGCCGTAGCCTTCGCCGATCATCCAGCGCAGCAGGGTGATGTTGGACTGCAGGTACTCGGTGATCGATTCTTTCGACAGCTTGATGGTGCAGCCGGCAGCCGAACGTTCGGCCGAGGCGTCGGACAGCTCGAAAGCCTGTTCCAGCGTCAGGCCTTCCAGGCCTTCGATTTCCAGGATGCGGCCGGAGAAGGCGTTTTTCTTGCCTTTCTTCTCGACAGTCAGCAGGCCGTTCTGGATCGCGAAGTAAGGGATGGCATGAACCAGGTCACGCAGGGTGATGCCAGGTTTCATCTTGCCTTTGAAGCGCACCAGGATCGATTCCGGCATGTCCAGCGGCATGACGCCGGTGGCTGCGGCGAACGCGACCAGGCCCGAACCGGCCGGGAACGAGATGCCCATCGGGAAACGGGTGTGCGAGTCACCACCGGTACCAACGGTGTCCGGCAGCAGCATGCGGTTCAACCACGAGTGGATGATGCCGTCGCCCGGACGCAGGGAAACGCCGCCGCGGGTCATGATGAAGTCAGGCAGGGTGTGGTGGGTGGTCACGTCGATCGGCTTTGGATACGCCGCGGTGTGGCAGAACGACTGCATCACCAGGTCAGCGGAGAAGCCCAGGCACGCCAGGTCTTTCAGTTCATCACGGGTCATGGGACCGGTGGTGTCCTGGGAACCCACGGTGGTCATCTTCGGTTCGCAGTAGGTACCAGGGCGCACGCCTTGGCCTTCTGCCAGGCCGCAGGCCTTGCCGACCATCTTCTGCGCCAGGGTGAAACCCTTGGTGCTTTCGGCAGGGGCTTCGGGCTTCTTGAACAGGTCGAACGGCGGCAGGCCCAGCTCGGCACGTGCCTTCTCGGTCAGGCCACGGCCGATGATCAGCGGGATACGACCGCCGGCACGGACTTCGTCCAACAGGACCGGGGTCTTCATTTCGAAGGTGGTGATGACTTCGTCGGTACCGTGCTTGCAGACCTTGCCAGCGTGCGGGTACAGGTCGATCACGTCGCCCATGTTCATGTTCGACACATCGAATTCGATCGGCAGGGCGCCGGCGTCTTCCATGGTGTTGTAGAAAATCGGCGCGATCTTGCTGCCGAAGCAGAAGCCGCCGGCACGCTTGTTCGGCACGTACGGGATGTCGTCGCCGAAGAACCACAGCACCGAGTTGGTGGCCGATTTACGCGAGGAGCCGGTACCGACCACGTCACCGACGTAGGCGATCGGGAAGCCCTGGCCGCGCATTTCCTCGATCTGCTTCATCGGGCCGGTCTTGCCTTGCTCGTCCGGAACGATGCCGTCACGGGCCATTTTCAGCATGGCCAGGGCGTGCAGCGGGATATCAGGACGCGACCAGGCGTCTGGCGCCGGGGACAGGTCGTCGGTGTTGGTTTCGCCGGTGACCTTGAACACCCGCAGGCTGATCTTGTCGGCCAGTACCGCGCGCTTCTTGAACCACTCGCCATCAGCCCAGGATTGCAGCACGGCCTGGGCGTGAGCGTTGCCGTTCCTGGCTTTTTCAGCCACGTCGTGGAAGGCGTCGAACATCAGCAGGGTGTGCTTGAGCTCCGCGGCGGCCACGGGCGCCAGCTCGGCGTCGTCCAGCAGCTCGACCAGGGTCACGATGTTGTAGCCGCCCTGCATGGTGCCCAGCAGCTCGACGGCGCGCTTCTTGTCCAGCAGAGGGGATTGGGCCTGACCCTTGGCCAGGGCGGACAGGAAGCCGGCCTTGACGTAGGCGGCTTCGTCGACGCCAGGCGGAACGCGATTGGTGATCAGGTCAACGAGGAAAGCTTCTTCGCCCGCCGGAGGATTCTTCAGCAGCTCGATCAGGCCTGCGGTTTGTTCGGCGTTAAGCGGCTGGGGAACGATACCCAGTGCTGCGCGCTCTTCGATATGTTTGCGGTAGGCTTCAAGCACAGTTATTACCCTCATCAGTGGTCCCAAATGGGTGTCCGGGACGCTCATCCAGAAACCCGCGGTATGCCTGCGCGTCTGGGGGCTTTTTGAGCCACCACGCCAGGGTTTCCGGGGTTCCTCACAGAAGCTGCTTTCAAAGTTTTACGCCTGCAGAACGGGGAGCTGATGAGGGTTGGCGTAGGGCTTTCCCCGCTGGAAAGACCCTTCGCCAACACCGCTCTGAAGGAACGACTGTGCTCGTGACGCTTTGAAAACAGCTTCTAACGGACATTGGCGCCTTAAAAGGCTGGCTGATTCTACGGCAAAAAAAAATTAAAGGTAAGTTCGGCCGGGAAGTTTGAGGGGTGATCAATCTTAGACAAAGGGCTAACATGCCAGCCTGTCCTGTTTTTGCGTGCGCGTTTCCTTATGCCCAACCAGCTCATCAAGACCCCTTGCGTCGGCCTTTGCTCCACTGTCTACGGTGACCTGGTGTGCCGCGGCTGCAAGCGGTTCCACCATGAAGTGATTCACTGGAACGGCTACAACGAGGACGAGAAGCGCGCGGTGTGGATGCGGTTGGAGCAACTGCTGGTGCAGGTGATGGTGGCCAAGCTGGAGGTGTTCGACCCCGGCCTGCTGCGCCGGCAACTCGAGGATCGCAAGATCCGCTTCGTGCCGCACCAGTCGGAGTACTGCTGGGCCTATCAGTTGATCGCCCGGGGCGCGCGGGTCATCAACAACCTTGAGGCCTATGGGATGGTGCTGATGCCGGAATTTCGCGACTGGGAACTGCCGGACCTGCGCGACGCCATCGATCGGGAATTCTTCCTCCTGTCCGAAGCCCACTACCAGCGCTACATTGCGCCGGGGTTCCTGAAGGATGCGTTTGGCGGCTGACAGGTGAGCTTTCGTGGCAAGGGTCAGTGCTTGACTGTCAGCTCCACCAGATGATCCTCCACCTCCTGCGGCTTGAGCACCAGTACGTCACTTTCCAGGGTATCGAGCACAGCTTCGGCGGTGTTGCCGATCAAGGCGCCCGATAACCCGGAGCGTGCCACCGTACCGATCACTGTCACCGCCGCCTGCAGCTTGTGGGCCATGAATGGTATCAACACATCCGCCGGGCCTTCTTCGATGTGCAGATGCTGGTCATCGATGTCGAATTCGGCCTGGAACGCCCGACATTGTTCGCGATAACGGGCCTCGATGGTTTCCTTGAGCTGGAAGGTCGGGTCGGCCGCCGAAAGCATCGGCGACGGGTGCGCGCTGATGACGTGCAGGTGCGCCTTGGCCAGGCTGGCGATGTCGTAGCCATGGTCAATGATGGTGGTGTGCAGGTGCCGGTGCTCACCATCGGCATTGCCCACGTCAACCGCCGCCAGGATCACTTTGTCCTTCCACGAACCCGAGGTCTTCACCAGCAGCACCGGGGTCGGGCAATGACGCAGCAGTTTCCAGTCCGCCGGGGTCAGCAGGGCTTTTTTCAGCGGGCTGTCGGGGAAGTGCTGCTTGACGACCAGGCCGCACCCTTCGGCCTGTTGCACCTCGATGATGGTTTCATGAAGGCTTTCATTCCAGGCCTGTTCGGTGGTCACGCTGTAGCCGTCCGCCAGCAACCCGGCTTTCAGCACGCTGAGCAGGCCGGCATGGTCGTGTTTCTTGTCGCAGACCAACAGGTGCAGGTGGGCCTGGGTCACGCCGGCGATCAGTTTGGCACGCTTGAGCGCCAGGCTTTCCGCGTGTTCGGGTTCGATGACCACCAGGATGCTGCGAATGGCTTGCATGATCGGCGTCTCCAGCAATGAAAGGGCGTGGCGTTGCTCAACTATAGTTGGTGTGGGGCAGTCTAGTGGTTGTGGCTGGGCCGTCGACTTGATGCATATCAACGCCCGTGACTGGTGGTCTGGGGACAGGCCGGTATAATCGGCGCCCTTCGCTCGATTACCTTTGCCCGTGAGCCCCATGATCCTTCCCGAAATCCACGAGTTCCTTGGCTGCCGCACCCCCGACGGCTGGGTCCAGGCCGCATTGGCCGATCAGGAAACGTTACTGATCGACCACAAGAACTGCGAGTTCAAGGCCGCCAGCACCGCCCTGAGCCTGATCGCCAAGTACCATTCCCACGTCGACCTGATCAACCTGATGTCGCGTCTTGCCCGGGAAGAACTGGTCCATCACGAGCAGGTCATGCGCCTGATGAAAAAGCGCAAGATCGGCTTGCGCCAGCTATCCGCCGGGCGTTACGCCTCGGGTCTGCGCAAAGTGGTGCGCAGCCACGAACCGGTCAAGCTGGTGGACACCCTGGTGGTCGGCGCCTTCATCGAAGCGCGCAGTTGCGAGCGTTTCGAGGCCTTGGTGCCACACCTGGACGAAGAACTGGGCAAGTTCTATTTCGGCCTGCTGAAAAGCGAGGCCCGGCATTTTCAGGGTTATCTGAAACTCGCCTACCAGTACGGCGACGCCAAGGACATCGCCCAGGTGATCGACAAGGTGCGCGAGGCCGAGCGGGACCTGATCGAATCGCCGGACGTGGAGTTTCGTTTTCACAGTGGTGTGCCGGCGCTGTAGTCCTGCGTTGAGCGTGATGATGCCATCGCGAGCAGGCTCGCTCCCACAGGGAATTTGCTGGGGACTGATCCTCAGGGAGCGCTGAAGATCCAATGTGGGAGCGAGCTTGCTCGCGATGGCGTCGGCACTGCCAGCTTCAATGCAAGCTGATCCACCGCCATCGCGAGCAAGCTCGGCTCCCACAGTTTCAGGGTGGGCGCCATGTATGTGTCAGGCGCGAGGGTCCTCTTCCAGGGCGAGCAAAGTGTCGATCCGCGCCGGGCTGAACGGCGGGCGTGGCGTTGGCGGTGTCCAGCCGAACAGATGTTCCAGCGCCGCGCC
>NZ_JAGGOF010000065.1 GCF_018614775.1 Pseudomonas fluorescens | reverse complement strand
CGCAGCAATGGATATGTACACAACCCACAACATACGCCAACTGCCAGGCCGCCATCGCGAACAAGCTCGCTCCCACAAGGAGCTCAAATGCCTCGCATCACCGGCATTCGGCCCCGCGGGCCTTATGTGGTAGGCTTTGCCGGTTTGCACAGTGGGCGGCTGGAACCCGGATCCAAGGGTCGGCGTTTCCTCGTCCCATTTGTTCGCCTCAGGAGCTCTCATGCGTTTGATCCAGATGTTCACCGCCGCCGCCATTGCGCTGGCCAGCACCTTTGCCATCGCCGACGATGCGGCCGACAAGGCTATCCGCAAGAGCCTGGAAAACCTTCAGCTCGAAGTGCCGATCGAAGCCATCTCGGCCAGCCCGATGTCCGGCCTGTATGAAGTCAAGCTCAAGGGCAGCCGCGTGCTCTACGCCAGTGCCGACGGGCAGTACATCGTCCAGGGCAACCTGTTCGAGCTCAAGGATGGCAAGCCGGTCAATCTCACCGAGATCACCGAGCGCCAGGGCATCTCCAAACTGATCAACGGCATTCCGGTTGCAGAAACCGTGGTCTACCCGGCCGTTGGTGAAACCAAGTCTCATATCACCGTGTTCACCGACACCACCTGCCCGTATTGCCATAAGCTGCACGCCGAAGTGCCGGAGCTGAACAAGCGCGGCATCGAAGTGCGCTACGTCGCCTTCCCGCGCCAGGGCCTGGGTTCGCCGGGGGACGAGCAGTTGCAGGCGGTCTGGTGCTCCAAGGACAAGAAGGCGGCCATGGACAAGATGGTCGACGGCAAGGAAATCAAGGCCGCCAAGTGCGAGAACCCGGTTTCCAGGCAATTCGCCCTCGGCCAGTCCATCGGGGTGAACGGTACGCCGGCCATCGTTTTGGCTGACGGCCAGGTGATTCCGGGCTACCAGCCGGCGCCACAAGTCGCCAAACTGGCCCTTGGCGCCAAATGATCATGGATGATCCGCTTTTGAAGGTCACGGCTCGGCGAAGGTCTTCGTCGGGCCGTTAAACACGAAGCCGCGTTGCTGCGCGGCTGTATCCACGGCCGACCTTTGCGTCGGCCGTTTCATGGGGAGTCAAGAGTGAATCCGGTCAAAGTAGGCATCTGTGGGTTAGGTACCGTCGGTGGCGGCACCTTCAACGTACTTCAGCGCAACGCCGAGGAAATTGCTCGTCGTGCCGGGCGTGGAATCGAAGTGGCACAAATTGCCATGCGCACGCCAAAGCCTCAGTTCCAGACGACCGGTATTGCGATTACCAACGATGTGTTCGAAGTGGCCACGAACCCTGAGATCGACATCGTGATAGAACTGGTGGGCGGCTATACCGTTGCCCGCGAGCTGGTACTCAAGGCCATCGAGAATGGCAAGCATGTGGTCACCGCGAACAAGGCGCTCATCGCCGTTCACGGTAATGAAATTTTCGCCAAGGCCCGCGAGAAGGGTGTGATCGTGGCGTTCGAAGCCGCCGTGGCCGGTGGTATCCCGGTGATCAAGGCGATCCGCGAAGGCCTGTCGGCCAACCGCATCAACTGGGTCGCGGGGATCATCAACGGTACCGGTAACTTCATCCTTACCGAGATGCGCGAGAAGGGTCGCACCTTCGAAGACGTGCTCGCCGAAGCCCAGGCCCTGGGTTACGCCGAGGCCGATCCGACGTTCGACGTGGAAGGCATCGACGCAGCGCACAAGCTGACGATCCTGGCGTCCATTGCGTTCGGTATCCCGTTGCAGTTCGACAAGGCCTACACCGAAGGCATCACCAAGCTGACCACCGCCGACGTGAACTACGCCGAAGCCCTGGGCTACCGCATCAAGCACCTCGGCGTGGCGCGCAGCACCGCCAGTGGCATCGAGTTGCGCGTGCACCCGACGCTGATCCCGGCCGACCGCCTGATCGCCAACGTCAACGGCGTGATGAACGCGGTGATGGTCAACGGCGATGCATCCGGCTCGACGCTATTCTATGGCGCCGGCGCCGGCATGGAGCCGACCGCCTCTTCGGTGGTGGCCGACCTGGTGGACGTGGTGCGCGCCATGACCTCCGACCCGGAAAACCGCGTGCCGCATCTGGCCTTCCAGCCGGACTCGCTGTCAGCTCACCCGATTCTTCCGATCGAGGCGTGCGAAAGTTCCTACTACCTGCGGATCCAGGCCAAGGACCATCCGGGCGTACTGGCCCAGGTGGCGAGTATCCTGTCGGAGCGTGGCATCAACATCGAGTCGATCATGCAGAAGGAAGTCGAGGAGCACGACGGCCTGGTGCCGATGATCCTGCTGACCCACCGTGTGGTCGAGCAGCGCATCAACGACGCGATTGCAGCGCTGGAAGCGCTCCAGGGCGTGGTGGGCCCTGTGGTCCGTATCCGCGTCGAACATCTGAATTAATTCAGCTGCAAGCGGCAAGCCACAAGCCACAAGTTGAAAGCGGATCGGCTTTTACTGGTAGCTTGTCGCTTGAAGCTCGAAGCTCAAACCAAAGGTTTGCCCTAATGCGCTATATCAGCACCCGCGGCCAGGCACCGGCCCTGAATTTCGAAGACGTCCTGCTGGCCGGCCTGGCCACGGACGGCGGTCTCTATGTGCCGGAAAACCTGCCGCGCTTCACCCAGGAAGAAATTGCCTCCTGGGCCGGCCTGTCGTATCACGAACTGGCGTTCCGGGTCATGCGCCCGTTCGTCACCGGTAGCATCCCGGATGCCGATTTCAAAAAAATTCTCGAAGAGACCTATGGCGTCTTTTCCCACAACGCCATTGCGCCGCTGCGTCAGCTCAACGGTAACGAGTGGGTGATGGAGCTGTTCCACGGCCCAACCCTGGCGTTCAAGGATTTCGCCCTGCAGCTGCTTGGTCGCCTGCTGGACTACGTGCTGCAAAAGCGTGGCGAGCGGGTGGTGATCGTCGGTGCAACGTCTGGCGACACCGGTTCAGCCGCCATCGAAGGCTGCAAGCATTGCGAGAACGTCGACATTTTCATCCTGCACCCGCACAACCGGGTCTCGGAAGTGCAACGTCGACAGATGACGACGATTTTTGGCGATAACATCCATAACATCGCCATCGAGGGCAACTTCGATGACTGCCAGGAAATGGTCAAGGCCAGTTTCGCCGACCAGGGTTTCCTCAAGGGCACGCGACTGGTGGCGGTAAACTCGATCAACTGGGCGCGGATCATGGCCCAGATCGTTTATTACTTCCACGCGGCCCTGCAACTGGGCGGCCCGGCCCGTTCCGTGTCGTTCTCGGTGCCGACCGGCAACTTCGGCGATATCTTCGCCGGCTACCTGGCGCGCAACATGGGCCTGCCGATCAACCAGTTGATCGTCGCCACCAACCGCAACGACATCCTGCATCGCTTCATGAGCGGCAACCAGTACGTCAAGGAAACCCTGCACGCCACGCTGTCGCCATCAATGGACATCATGGTGTCGTCGAACTTCGAGCGCTTGCTGTTCGACCTGCACGGTCGCAACGGCGCGGCGATTGCCGGTTTGATGGACAGCTTCAAGCAGGGCGGCGGTTTCAGCGTCGAGCCTGAGCGCTGGACCGAAGCCCGCAAGTTGTTCGACTCCCTGGCCGTCGACGATGCGCAAACCTGCGAAACCATCGCCGAGGTGTTTGCGCAAACAGGTGAGCTGCTCGATCCGCACACGGCCATCGGGGTGAAAGCCGCCCGTGAATGCCGGCGCAGCCTGGACATCCCGATGGTGATCCTGGGGACGGCTCATCCGGTCAAGTTCCCGGACGCCGTGGAGCAAGCAGGCGTAGGAAAAGCGCTTGAGCTGCCTGCACATCTTTCTGATTTGTTTGAGCGAGATGAGCGTTGCACCGTGTTGCCCAACGACCTGAAAGCCGTGCAGGCCTTTGTCAGTCAGCATGGCAACCGCGGCAAGCCGCTCTGACCGCCAGAACCTGTCACATTTTGAAGCCCGTCTCCTGACGGGCTTTCTTGTTTCTGCATGCCAGACTGATCGGGTTTTCGGCCCTGGGAGGGACGAGCGAGTCATCTCGAAGGAAATGCAGATGTTGTTTTTTATCAAATCCAAACCCATGCGCAGCTGGGTAGCGGGCCTGGCGCTGATGAGCTGGGCACAATGGGGCGGCGCAGCACCGTTGGCCGTCTTCGAAACGCCGTTGGCCGATCCTGGCGAGCGGCTGGTGCTGGACACGCAGGAACTGAAGTGGATCAGGGAAAATCCACGGGTCGTCGTGGCCTCGATGCGGTTCCCTTTGTACCTGTTCAAAAATGAACTGGGACAGTGGGATGGGCTCAATCACGACATTCTCCAGCGCATTGCGCAGATGACCGGTCTTGAGTTCGTGCACCGGGAATCGTTCTCCCCCGGTCAGTTGCTGACCATGCTGGAGAATGGCGAGGCGGATATGACGACCAACCTGGCGATGAACGACGAGCGCCGGGACTTCCTGAGTTTCAGCCATGCATTTGGCGGGTTCGGCTGGGTATTTGTCGGGCGGGACGGGGAGGCGGCGCTCCACTCGCTGGAACAACTCAAGGGCAAGGTCCTGGCGCTGCCGGCACGGCATGCCCTGGAAGCGGAAATACGGCGCGACTACCCGGACATTGAATTGCGCACGGTCAAGACCTATGGAGAGGCGCGAGCGCTGGTGGAGAGTCGTGAAGCCTACGCCACCATCGAAAACGAAACCGGCGTGCACCTCTATCCGGCCGGCCAGTTGCAGGTAGGAACAAGCCTTGAGGGCAAGTGGCAACCGGACTACCTGGCCGTGCGCAAGGACCTGGCGCCGTTGCTGGGGATCTTGAATAAGGCGCTGGAAGTGTTCCCGCCCAACGACATGGCCGCACTGCGTTCCAAGTGGATGCCGGGTGTTGTCCCCAGCCCGGCGCCATCCTTCTGGCAGCGTGTGTCCCGCTGGGGTTACGGGTGTGTGACTGTGTTCGTGGGGTTCGGTCTGCTGTCGGTGCTGTGGAATCGCCGCTTGCAAAAACAGGTCGATCAGCGTCTCACGGCCGAGACGCTGCTCAAGGACCAGTTGATGCTTCAGAGAACCTTGATGGACGCCATTCCCGATCCGATTTTCATCCGTGATCTCGAAGGGCGCCTGGTCATGTGCAACAAAAGTTACGAAGACCTGTTGGCGACGCGTTTCGAAAAGCTGCGAGGTACGCGGTTGACTGACGTTGCGGTGTTTGCGCCGAGCACTGCCGAGCTGCTGCATGGAGAAGTGATGGAACAGTTGCGTACCGGCCAGTCCCGATTTGCCGACCGCCAATTGCTGTTCAGCAGCGGCGCGCGGGACATCTACCATTGGTCGGTGCCGTTCTACGGGGCTGACGGGCAGTTGCGCGGGGTTCTTGGCGGCTGGAATGACAGCGAGCGTCGGCGGTGTCGTTCTGACAGGCTGCCGGCATGATCGGTGGCGCTCGCCACTTATGCGTGGGGCGAAGGCGGTTGTTTCCCTGTCATATTGCACGCGCATGCTCGATTGAACGGGGCGCGGATGTGCTGCCTCGGTGCGCTAACGAACTTTCTGTTGCGGCCCACGGTCACTTACTGGGTACACGCAGTTGTTTTCGGACTATTGAAGGGTGAGCGAATGGAAAGTATCAGCCTATTGCTGGGTGAGGCATTGAGCCCGTATCTGGTCACGCTGACTCCCTCCGGCGCCAAGGGCGAATGCCTGGTGACGCTGAAGAATGCCTCCGGGGCCATTATGGTCGAGCGAGTGTTCAATCAGGCCCAGTTGACCGACAAGCGTCAACTGACGGACGTGGTCGATGGCCTGCATCGCGATGTGTTGATTGCCGAGGGCCGTCTGGAGCCCTGTGTGATCGCTGCGCTGCGTAATCTGGCAGGCAGCAAGGTGATGGCCGCCCCGAATTGACGAGGGTTTGTGGGAACCTTCCTACGCTTTTGTGAGTCAGACCCTTTACCAACAAGAGCAAGCATTGTGCTCCGGTGTTTGTCGCTTGTTGTACGAACCTTGAATGGTTACGTTTAACCCCGAGTTGTCTCCCCACTTCTCGGGGTTTCTTTTTGCCTGTCGTTCAAGGTTTTAGTGTGTTTTACCAGGCACTGGTTGATGTTAAGTGACCATAGACTTTGGTTCGCAGCATGCCCGTCAAATGGCGCCGTCGCTGCGCAATTTGGCAATCTGCTGCGCATCGTAGCCCAACGCATCGAGCACTTGCGCCGTGTGTTCCCCCAGGGCCGGCCCGACCCATTCGGAGGTGCCCGGTGTGTCGGAAAGCTTCGGGACGATACCCGGCATCTTGAACGCCTTGCCGTCCGGCAGCTTGGCCTGCAGGAACATTTCCCGGGCGAGAAACTGCGGGTCGCTGAACATGTCCTCGGCGCTGAAGATCCGGCTGGCCGGCACCCCGGCCTGGTTCAACTGCTCGATAACGGCGTCAAGCGGCAGCGAATTGACCCAGCGATCGATAACCCCATACAGCTCGTCACGTCGGCCGTCACGGCCATCATTGCTGGCCAGCTGCGGGTCGTTCGCCAGATCGTCGCGGCCGATGATCTGCATGAAGCGCTTGAAGATCGCATCGCCGTTCGCGCCAATTTGCACATGTTTGCCGTCGGCGCTGGTGTGGATGGAAGATGGCGTGATGCCGGGCATGATGTTGCCGGTGCGCTCCCGGATAAAACCGAATACATCGAACTCCGGCACCATGCTTTCCATCATGGCAAAGATCGCCTCGTACAACGCCACGTCCACCACTTGCCCGGTGCCACCGTTGACTTCACGGTGACGCAGGGCCATGAGCGCGCCAATCACGCCCCAGAGTGCGGCGATGGAGTCGCCAATGGAGATCCCGGTGCGCACGGGCGGACGGTCCTCGAAACCGGTGATGTAGCGCAGGCCGCCCATGGATTCGCCCACCGCGCCAAACCCGGGCTGGTCTTTCATGGGACCGGTCTGGCCGAAGCCCGAAAGCCGCACCATCACCAGTTTCGGGTTCAGTGCATGCAGGACTTCCCAGCCCAGGCCGAGTTTTTCCAGCACGCCGGGGCGAAAGTTTTCGATCAGGATGTCCGCTTCGCCAATCAGTTTTTTCAGGATCGCCAAGCCTTCGGGGTGTTTCAGGTTCAGGGTCAGGGACTGCTTGTTGCGTGCCTGGACGAACCACCACAGGGACGTGCCTTCATACAGCTTGCGCCACTTGCGCAGCGGATCGCCGCCGTCCGGCGATTCGACCTTGATCACCTCGGCACCGAATTCGCCGCAGATCCGCGAGGCGAAGGGCCCGGCGATCAGGGTGCCGAGTTCGATGACTTTGACGCCGGCAAGGGGTTTGGCAGTGAGCGACATGATGGATCCTGTAGGACAAAGGCAGAACGGATAGAGCGTTTTATCATAGGCCTGGATCAGACGCCGCAGGTTGATGGTCGGCAATTCGTGGATTGCCCGCGTCATCGGTTAGACTTGCCGCCTTTCCCCGTATCAAGAAGCCCGTTCATGGCCCAGCCGTCCACGACCTACAAGTTTGAACTGAACCTCACTGACCTCGATCGCAATGTGTACGAGAGCGTGAAGCAGACCATTGCCCGTCATCCCTCGGAAACCGAGGAACGCATGACCGTGCGTCTGCTGGCCTACGCGCTCTGGTACAACGAACTGCTGTCTTTTGGTCGTGGTCTGTCAGATGTCGACGAGCCTGCGCTGTGGGAAAAAAGCCTGGATGACCGCGTGCTGCACTGGATCGAAGTTGGTCAGCCCGATGCCGATCGCCTGACCTGGTGCTCGCGTCGCACCGAGCGCACCAGCCTGCTGGCCTACGGCAGCCTGCGGGTCTGGGAAGGCAAGGTGATCCCGGCCATCAAGAACCTGAAGAACGTCAACATCGCCGCCGTGCCTCAGGACGTGCTCGAAATCCTGGCCCAAAGCATGCCTCGGGTTATCAAGTGGGACGTGATGATCAGCGAAGGCACGATTTTCGTGACCGATGACCGTGGTCAGCATGAAGTCCAGTTGCAGTGGTTGCAGGGCGAGCGCGGTTGAGCCATTGACCTGACATTGAGTGAGCCATTGTGAGTAGCCATTGTGGGAGCGAGCCTGCTCGCGATAGCGGTGTGTCAGCCAGCATCAAGTCGACTGACCCGACGCTATCGCGAGCAGGCTCGCTCCCACAGAAAGCAAAGCTCCCCTGGCTACAATTCCTACAATTCAAAGAGAAACACCCGTCACCCCATGCGCATAGAACCCCGCCAGCTACCCGCAACCCTGCCATTTCTCGGTGACCTGCCCCCGCTGTTGACCCGCCTGTATGCCGCGCGCGGCGTGCAGTCCGAGGCTGAACTGGACAAGAGCCTGGCGCGCTTGATTCCCTACCAGCAGCTCAAGGGTATCGACGCGGCGGTGGATCTGTTGGTGGTGGCGCTGGAGCAACGCCAGCGGATCCTGATCGTCGGCGACTTCGACGCCGATGGCGCGACGGCCAGCACGGTGGGCCTGCTGGGCCTGCGCCTGCTCGGTGCGGCCCATGTCGACTACCTGGTGCCCAATCGTTTCGAATACGGCTATGGCCTGACCCCGGAAATCGTCGAAGTGGCGCTGGCCCGCGAGCCGCAGTTGCTGATCACCGTCGACAACGGCATTTCCAGCGTGGAAGGCGTAGCGGCGGCGAAAGCGGCGGGGCTCAAAGTGCTGGTCACCGATCACCACTTGCCGGGCCTGGAGCTGCCGGCGGCCGATGCTATCGTCAACCCGAACCAGCCGGGCTGTGAGTTTCCGAGCAAGGCCCTGGCCGGGGTCGGGGTGATTTTCTACGTGCTGATGGCGCTGCGTGCACGGCTGCGCAGCCTGGGCTGGTATGCCAGTAAGCCCCAGCCCAACATCGGCGAACTGCTCGACCTGGTGGCCTTGGGCAGTGTCGCCGACGTGGTGCCCCTGGACGCCAACAACCGCATCCTGGTGCACCAGGGCCTGGAACGGATTCGCGCCGGACGCGCCCGTCCGGGCATCAAGGCGATTCTGGAGGTCGCCAAGCGCGATCACTCACGCATCACCTCCACGGACCTCGGTTTTATCCTCGGTCCGCGTCTGAACGCGGCGGGGCGCCTGGACGACATGAGCCTGGGCATCGAATGCCTGCTCACCGACGATGCGGCCCTGGCGCGGGAGATGGCCGCGCAACTGGACGGCATGAACCAGGACCGCAAGTCCATCGAGCAGGGCATGCAGCGTGAAGCCCTGGCCCAGCTCAAGGACCTGCCGGTGGAGTCGATGCCCTTCGGTTTGTGCCTGTTCGATCCGCAATGGCACCAAGGGGTTATCGGTATCCTCGCCTCGCGCATGAAAGAGCGCTATTTCCGTCCGACCATCGCCTTTGCCGATGCCGGGGATGGTTTGCTCAAGGGCTCGGGTCGCTCGGTGCCGGGGTTCCACATTCGCGATGCGTTGAGCGTGGTGGCCGCGCAGCATCCGACGCTGATCAGCAAATACGGCGGTCACGCCATGGCGGCGGGGCTGACCCTGCCGGAGGCCAATTTCCCGTTGTTCGCCGAAGCCTTCGACGCGGAAGTGCGCCGGCAATTGCGCGATGAAGACCTGACCGGGCGCTTGTTGTCGGACGGTACGCTGGCGGTCGAGGAGTTCCACTTGGAACTGGCCCGGGCACTGCGCCATGCCGGGCCCTGGGGCCAGCATTTCCCCGAGCCGATGTTCCACGGGGTGTTCCAGTTGGTGGAACAACGCGTGGTGGGCGAACGGCACCTTAAAGTGGTCCTCAAGAGCGAATGCGGCTCGGTGAAGCTCGACGGCATTGCCTTTGGCATCGACCGTGAAATCTGGCCGAACCCCACCGTCCGCTGGGTGGAACTGGCCTACAAGCTCGACCTCAACGAGTTCCGCGGGCAGGAAACGGTGCAACTGATGATTGCGCATATCGAGCCGCGGTAACGGGTGGGCCAGCTTGGCCCTGGTGCCGGGAGCAACACCTGTAAGAGCAAAGCCTGTGGCAAACCTGTGGGGCAAGCTTTGCTATCAGGTCCTCAGGTCCTCAGGTCTTTCAGTTTCCAAGGCCCCGGCCAGGTTTTTAGTTCTGAACCCTCCCTTCCCTCCGGTTGTCGACTAGGCTCTAAGCACTGGTTGATAGCCCTTGTGACGTCTTGTCCATTCTTTTTGCCCGCGGGGGCGGGTGTTGCACCTTTTGTCACTCGTCGACTGTTCAAACAGAACCCTGGAGCCTGCCCACTGATTCGAGAGGTGCCCCATGAGTCTGCTGCTGGAACCCTATACCCTTCGCCAACTGACCCTGCCCAATCGCATCGCGGTGTCGCCGATGTGCCAGTATTCGAGCGTCGATGGTCTCGCCAACGACTGGCACCTGGTGCACCTCGGCAGCCGTGCCGTGGGCGGCGCCGGCCTGGTGTTCACCGAAGCCACCGCCGTCACCGCCGACGGCCGCATTACCGCCCAGGACCTTGGGTTGTGGAACGATGAACAGATCGAACCGTTGCAACGCATCACCCGTTTCATCACCGCCCAAGGGGCCGTGCCGGCCATTCAATTGGCCCACGCCGGGCGCAAGGCCAGTACTTGGCGACCCTGGCTGGGCAAGCACGGCAGCGTCAAGCCGGCGGACGGCGGTTGGGTGCCGGTCGGTCCGTCGCCGATAGCCTTCGACCCCCAACACACCCAGCCGGTCCAGTTGGACGAAGGGCAGATCGCCGACCTGATCCAGGCGTTCGTGGCGTCGGCCCAGCGCGCCCTGACCGCCGGTTTCAAAGTGGTCGAGGTCCACGCCGCTCACGGTTACCTGTTGCATCAATTCCTGTCGCCCTTGAGCAATCAGCGCCGCGACCAATACGGCGGCTCGTTCGAGAACCGCATCCGCCTGGTGCTGCAAGTCACCGAAGCGGTCAGGGCCGTATGGCCGGAAGAGTTGCCGGTGTTCGTGCGCGTTTCCGCCACCGATTGGGTCGAGGACGGTTGGAACCCGGATGAGACCGTTGAGCTGGCGCGGCGCTTCAGGGCGTTGGGGGTGGACCTGATCGATGTGTCCTCGGGCGGCACCGCGGCGAATGCTGAAATTCCGACCGGCCCCGGTTACCAGACGCGTTTTGCCGAGCGGGTGCGCAAGGAGTCGGAAATCGCCACCGGTACGGTCGGCATGATCACCGAACCGGCCCAGGCCGAGCACATTCTGCGGACCTGCCAGGCGGACATCATTTTCCTTGCCCGCGAACTGTTGCGCGATCCCTATTGGGCGCTGCATGCCGATGACGACCTGGGGGGGCGCAAGGCGGTATGGCCGGCGCAGTACCAGCGGGCGACGCATCGGGACCAGCCGATCCATGAGTCGGATCTGCGGGATTGAGAGGGTCTGTGAAAACGCAAAGCCTCGGTCTCTTAGATCGGGGCTTTTTGTTTGTCGGCTGGATTATTGGGTGGCAGGACTGGCCTCATCGCGAGCAGGCTCGCTCCCACAGGGTAGGTGTGAACAACATCAATCTACTGTGGGAGCGAGCCTGCTCGCGAAGGGGCCATCCCTGACACCCGACGACTATCAGGGATACTTACGCTTATCCGGCGCCGGCGGAAAATACTGGTACAACCAGGTCTCGCTCAAGGTCCGGTCCTTGGTGCGGATGAACAGGCGCATCTGCACCGGGTCCACGCGGTCGTCGGTCGGGTACCAGTCGAAGGTGATGCGGTAGCCCTTGATCGCATCCAGCACCAGCACGTTGAAATCCTTCACTTCGCCGTGGGAACAGGTCACCACGGGTTCGATGCCGGTGCCCGGCGGCAGTTGGTCGAGGCCGCCGCCGCTGAAGTCCACGGCGAAACGGCGTGCCCAGACGGTCGGGTAATGCTCGCCCGGCGCCCAGCCTTCGATGAAGCCGCCCATGCCGGAACGGGTCGCATCGACATGCGCCAGGTCCGTGCTGACCGGGGGCAGGGCGCTCCAGTAGAGCTTGTAGCCATAGTTCAGTGAATCCCCGGCCACGACCGGTTTTTTCGGTGTCCAGAATGCGACGATGTTATCCAGGGTTTCGCCGGTCGTAGGGATTTCCAGCAGGTCGACGGAGCCCTCGCCCCACGCCGTCGTCGGTTCGACCCACAGGCTTGGGCGCTTGCTGTACCAATCCACGGTGTCTTGGTAGCTGGCAAAGTCATGGTCGGTCTGCACCAGGCCAAAGCCTTTCGGGTTGTGGTCGGCAAAGGCGTTGAATTGCAGGGTGGCGGGGTTGTTCAGCGGGCGGCAGACCCACTCGCCGTTGCCGCGCCACATGGCAAGCCGGTCGGAATCGTGGATTTGCGGGTGGATGGTGTCGCACATGCGCCGCTCGACCGTGCCACAACTGAACATGCTGGTCATCGGCGCGATGCCCAGTTGCTGGATCGCGGTCCGGGCATTGATGTGGGCATCGACCTCCATGACCACCCGGGTCGGCTGGCAATCGATGTCAAAACGGTACGCACCGGTGGCGCTGGGGGAGTCGAGCAGGGCGTAGACCACGAAGCGGGTGCTGTTCTTTTCCGGGGTTTCGAACCAGAACTTGGTGAAGTCCGGGAATTCCTCACGCTGCTTGGCGTACGTATCGATGGCCAGGCCACGGGCCGACAGCCCGTACTGGCCGCTGGCGTCTACCGCGCGGAAGTAGCTGGCCCCTAGGAACGACACGATGTCGTGCCGGGCCAGTTCCGGGGCCTTGAACACCCGAAAGCCGGAGAACCCCAGGTCACCGGTCAGCTGCGACGTGTTCACCGTGGTTTTCTCGTAGTTGAAGAGCTCCGGGCGAAAGTGCACCTCGCGGGCCAGACGGGTCTTTGCGTCGACGCTGTACATGCGCACCGGTTGCTTGAAGCCCATACCGACATGGAAAAACTGCACGTCCAGCTGGCCGTCCAACGGTTTCCACAAGGAGTGGTTGGCGTCGTACTGAATCGCATTGAACTGTAGGGGCGACATCTGGGCCAGGGTGGGCGGCAAGACCTGCTTGGTGTCGACATAGCGCTGCGCGGCCAATTGGCGCGCCTGGTCTTTCAGGGCATTGAAATCGAAGGGACGGGCTACGCCGTCGACGGTCTGATCAGCAGCCCAGGCGCGTGCGGCCATGAGCCCGGAGGCCGATAACCCGGTGTAGGCGGCGAAGGCCATGGAAGCCTTGAGCAGATTCCTGCGGTGCATAAGTACAACCTTTCTCGAACAATTCCGTGCCCGTCCTGGCAACAGAGATTGGTATATGGGTTCGGACATGCCTTTGGCCAAACGCGACGCACGTTAGAACAGATGCCTGAGAGCTGGATCGGTTCACCGAGGCGCAAAATCATAGGGGATGAGCTGGTTTCGAGAGAATGGAAAGCGTTCTCCAGTCAAAATTTCTTACAGTTATTTCTGTTTTTATGAGGATTCCGGCATTTTTTGACTAATTACTCTAAAAATCCCTTCTCACGGTTGGATTCCTCCCTATTCTTTAGGTGACAGGCGATCCAACCCAGGATCCACACGGCGCTATCAGGTCAAATCAGACGTACGGAAGGACAACGCTCATGACGAAAATACAGGGCATCGCGCAAATGCTGGGGATCTTTCCAGGCCTGACCAATGGTCGCAGGTCACGACGCTTGAGCCTGGAAGAATTGAAGCTGGTGGAGCGCTATCGGGAACTGTCGGAAAACGACCGGATCGCCATGCGTTACCTGGTGGATGCGATGAGGAGTGTTTCGCGGTTTTGACCGCACTTGATGAGCGGCCGGAGCCGGTACACACCGGCCGCTCAGGTTGGCGACCAGTCCTGGGGACGCTCGGTGCGTTGGTGCAAGATCCGCAGGATCTGCAATTGCCCATGGATTAGCCGATAAGGCGCCACGAATGGATAGCGTGTCAGTACCAGCTCCCGAATATCGGGTGCGACTGAAGGGCGGCCCGAGCCGGGGAAGCGCTGCAGTTGTCGAAGCGTCTCCAGGATCGAGGCGATGACATCGTCGGCAGCGTCCGTGCCGAGGGCGCCTTGGTAGTGTTCGTGAATCGAGTCAAGGTCACTTTGTGCTTTGTCGGTCAGTACGATGCTCGGCACGCTTTGCCCACTTAGCCTTCACGGCATCCAGGTCGGTCAGGTTTCCAGCGTCGGCATCGGCTATGCCGCCCCTGATGGCTTGCAGATGCCAGGACTCGGCTTCCACATATCGAACCAGTGCACGCTTGAGGTGATATTGACGGTCGCGGTCGGTTGCGGCGGCCAACAAGTCCAGCTGTTGGGCCAGACCTTCTTCCACGCGAAAGGATAAAACGGGCGAGGCCATGGCTGATCTCCTGGGTGTATACGTTGTAGACACCCTAGGTTCTGCCAAGACTTTCGTCAACCGGCGAGCGTGCACTGATCGACGAAAACCTTAGCAGGACCCCGATAAGTCAGCCGCGGGCATGTGTTGCCAGGGTTGTATCGCTCTCAATGCTTGAACATCACATGCCGCACCACCGTGTAGTTCTCCAGCCCATACATCGACATGTCCTTGCCGTACCCGGAACGTTTCTGACCGCCATGGGGCATTTCACTGACGAGCATGAAGTGGGTGTTCACCCAGGTGCAGCCGTATTGCAGGCGTGCCGCCAGACGATGGGCGCGGCCGATGTCCGCGGTCCAGACTGAGGAGGCCAGGCCGTAGTCCGAATCGTTGGCCCAGGCTAGCACCTGCGCTTCGTCCAGGAATGAGGTGACGGACACCACCGGCCCGAAGACTTCCCGGCGGACGATTTCGTCATCCTGCTGGGCGTCGGCCAGCACTGTCGGTTCGAAGAAAAAACCGTTGCCGTCCACGGCCTTGCCGCCAGTGACCAGGCGAATATGCGGTTGAGCAACGGCGCGCTCGACGAAACCGGCCACGCGGTCACGATGCTGGGCGGTGATCAGCGGGCCCATTTCGGTATCCGGCGCGGTTTGCAGACCGTATTTGATGCTGCCCACCGCTGCGCCGAGTTTTTCGACAAATGCATCGTAGATGCCTCGCTGGACATAGATACGGCAAGCGGCGGTGCAGTCCTGGCCGGCGTTATAGAAACCGAAGGTCCGGATGCCTTCCACCGCCGCCTCCATGTCGGCGTCGTCGAAGATGATCACCGGGGCCTTGCCGCCCAGCTCCATGTGCGTGCGTTTGACGGTGTCGGCGGTGCTGGAGATGATGTTCGAACCGGTGGCGATGGAGCCGGTCAGCGACACCATGCGCACCTTCGGATGAGTCACCAGCGGCTGGCCAACGGTTTGCCCACGACCGAACACCACATTGAGCACCCCGGCCGGGAAAATCTCCGACGCCATCTCCGCCAGGCGCAACGCCGTCAACGGGGTCTGCTCCGACGGCTTGAGCACCACGGTATTACCGGCGGCCAGGGCCGGGGCGATTTTCCAGGCGACCATCATCAGCGGGTAATTCCACGGTGCGATAGAGGCTATGACGCCCACCGGATCGCGGCGGATCATTGACGTGTGCCCTGGCAGGTATTCGCCGCCCGCCGAACCGTTCATGCAGCGGCTGGCGCCGGCAAAGAAGCGGAACACATCGGCAATCGCCGGGATCTCGTCGTTCAGTGCCGCGCTCAAGGGTTTGCCGCAGTTGTCGGATTCCAGCTTCGCCAGTTCCTCTGCGTGGGCTTCGATGGCGTCGGCCAGCTTAAGCAGCAGCAACGAACGGTCCTTGGGCGCCACCTGCGACCAGTTGTCGAAAGCGCTGTCGGCCGCGCGCACGGCGGCATCGACCTGGGCTTCGCTGGCCTCGTTGATTTCCACCAGCACCCGACCCAGCGCGGGGTTGAACACGGCCTGGCCGGGGCCTTCACCATCGACCAGATGGCCGTTGATCAGTAGTTTGGTTTGCATGTTCATGTCTTCCTCTCGCTGTTTGTTTTTTGTGGGAGCGAGCCTGCTCGCGAAGCGGTGGTTCAGTCATTGCAAGATTGACTGATGGACCGCATCGCGAGCAGGCTCGCTCCCAGTGTGCCCGGCATGGGCTAAAGCCAGTCATCTGAAAAGTGGTGACCAGAATGAGTGACAAGAACTGTAGTGAAACGCAAGGGGGACGCCGTGAGGCCAACCTGA
>NZ_JAGGOF010000064.1 GCF_018614775.1 Pseudomonas fluorescens | reverse complement strand
GAAGGTAATGCAACGCTGGGGACTGTGGACGCCACAGGACTTCGCCTCAGCAGCTAGCTGAGCTGTTCAACCGCCGGATGCGGAAAACCGCACGTCCGGTGGTGTGGGAGGGGCAGCGAGCACAAGCTTGTTGCCTCCACCCAATCAGAGGATTTGCAGGGAACTGAAGATCAAAGTGTGGGAGCGAGCCTGCTCGCGATGAACGCGCCACGGACGCTCAGACGGCCCCCGGTCTTCGCATCCAACACCGAAACAACGGCTCCGCCAGAAACAACACAAACAACAGCCGCATCACCTGCAACGCCGTCACCAACGGCACCGACAATTGCAGCGTCTCCGCCGTCAGGCTCATTTCGGCGATGCCGCCGGGCATCATGCCGAGGGTCAGCGAGCGCAGGTCCAGGTGGGTCAAGGTGCTCAAGCCCAGAGCCGCGAGGGTAGCAATCAACATCGTCAACACCGTACCGATCAGGGTACGCCCCATGAACGACGGCGCCCGCCGGAAGAACTGCCGATTGAAATGACAGCCCAGGCCGCTGCCGATCAGCCACTGGCCAATCTGGCTGCCGCCCTGGGGCAAGCCGATGTGCAGGTCCCAACCGATACTCACCGCCGCGCTCACCAGCAGCGGCCCGAACAGCCACGGATTGGGTTGGCGCAAGCGTTCCCAGACCCAGGCGAGCAGGGCGCCCGCCGGAAACAGCAGGGCCAGCCATTGCCAGTCCACCGTCGTGGCGTGCTGCACCGGGGCACCTTCACCCAGCAGGTATTTGAATGCCGCCGGCACGCACAGCACGACCACCAGCACCCGCAGGCTCTGGCCTGCGGCGACACGGCTGAGGTCCGCGCCGTTACGGGCGCCGAGGTTGACCATTTCGCCGGAACCGCCCGGCATGCTGGAGAAGAAAGCGGTGGCGCGGTCCTCACCGGTGCGGCGCATCAGCCACACGCTCACCACGCTGGACACGCTGGTGATCAGCGCGCCAAAAAAGATCAGGCCGAAGTGGCTCAGGACTTGTTCCATCACCACCGGGGTGAAGTGCAGGCCAATACCGATGCCCACCACCCATTGGCCGCATTTGCGGCCGCCGGGGATTTCCGTCAACTGCCACGGGGTCAGGCAGCGCACCAGGATGATCGCCAGCAACGAGCCGACCATCCAGGGCAGTGGCCAGCCGATCAGGCTGGCCAGGTAACCGCCGGCCAGACCGACCAGCGGGGTTCCCCACCAGTGTCTGAAGGTTGCCTCAGACATCGGCCACAGCACGGCGTTGGGCACTGCGGCGACGCCAGATCCGCAGCAGCGGCATCAACAGCATGATCGCCGTCAGAACCCAGCAGCCGAAGGTGATCGGGCTCGACCAGAGGATCTCCAGTGCACCGTTGGAAATCGACAACGCGCGGCGCAGGTTCTGTTCCATCAGGCCGCCGAGGATGAAGCCCAGCAGCACCGGCGACAACGGGAAGTCGAGCTTGCGCAGGATGTAGCCGAAGATGCCGATGCCGATCATCAGGAACAGGTCGAACGTGGTGGCATGCACCGCGTAGACACCAATGCCGGTGATGATTGCGATGACCGGTACCAGCGCCCAGTTCGGCACCGCCAGAATGCGCGTGAACACGCGAATCATCGGGATGTTGAGGATCACCAGCATGATGTTGGCGACGAACAACGACGCGATCAGGCCCCAGACGATGTCCGGCTGTTGCTGGAACAGCAACGGGCCGGGGGTGATGTTGTACAGCGACAGCGCGCCGATCATCACCGCCGTGGTGCCCGAGCCGGGAACGCCCAAGGTCAGCATTGGCACCAGCGCACCGCAAGCCGCGCCACCGATGGCGGTTTCCGGGGCGGCAAGGCCGCGCTTGTCGCCCTGGCCGAACGTACCACTGGCACCGGCAATGCGCTTCTCGGTCATGTACGCCACTGCGCTGGCCAGGGTCGCGCCAGCGCCTGGCAACACGCCCATGATGAAACCCAGCACGCCGCAACGCAGGTTCACGGCGAACACCGACGCCGCTTCCTTGAAGTTGAACATCATTCGCCCGGTGGCTTTCACCGCTTCCTGGCCGCGATGGGTTTTCTCCAGCAGCAACAGGATCTCGCTGATGGAAAACAGGCCCAGCACCAGCACGACGAACTGAATGCCGTCGGTCAGGTGGATGTTGTCACCGGTGAAGCGGTACACACCGCTGTTGGCGTCGATCCCGACGCTGGACAGGAACAGACCGATCAACGCTGCAATGAATGTCTTGAGCGGTCGGTCGCCGGCCATGCCACCGAGGCAGACGATGGCGAACACCATCAGCACGAAATATTCCGCCGGTCCGAAGGCGATCGCCCATTTCGCCAGCAACGGGGCAAACAGCACCATGCCGCAGGTGGCGATGAACGCTCCGATGAAGGAACTCCATGCCGACAGCGATAACGCCACGCCGGCCAGACCTTGCCGGGCCATCGGGTAACCGTCGAGGGTGGTCATCACCGTGGAAGCTTCGCCGGGGATGTTGAGCAGGATCGAGCTGATGCGTCCGCCGTATTCGCAACCCAGGTACACGGCGGCCAGCAGGATCAGTGCCGATTCCGGTGGCAGGCCGAGGGCGAACGCAATCGGGATCAGCAGCGCCACGCCGTTGATCGGGCCCAGGCCCGGCAACAGGCCGACCACGGTACCGATCAGGGTGCCACTCAACGCGGTGACGAGGTTGTAAGGCGTCAGGGCAACGCCAAAACCCTGGCCGAGATAATTCAGGGTATCCATATCAATTCTCCAGGACGTCGAGCAGGCCCAGGGGCAGCGGCACGTCCATCACCTTGTCGAACAACAGATAGAGACCGATGGCCATCAGGCTGATGATCACCACGCTCGGCACCCAACGGCCGCCATACAGGCGCGCCATCGGCACCCCGGTCAGGATGCTGGAAAGGATGAAGCCCAAGGGTTCGAAGGTCCCGGCGAACACCAGCAGCAGCGCCACGCAGATGGCAATCTTCTGCAAGGTGTCGCGGTCCAGTTGCGGGTCATCGTCGCTGTGTACGATCGGGGCGGGACGAAAGACCATATACAGCAGCGCCAGGCCCATCAGCCCGAGCATCAGCAGGGGAAAGGCCCGTGGGCCCACCGGTTCGTAGGAAAACGCGGCCTGGTAGGGCCAGGCCATCAGTGCCAGGCCGATACAGACCAGCAACAGCAACGCGGCAAAAATACGTTGAAGGGTGAGCATGACTTACTCCTGGGCAGCGCCGGGGGAGCCGACGCCGCCGCGAGAACAGAGACGGTTACTGAATCAGGCCGAACTCTTTGGCCAGCACCTTGTAATCGGCCACTTGCTTCTTCACATACGTGTCCAGTTCCGGGCCGGTCATGGCGAACGGGAACAGTTCGCGCTGGTCACGCAGCTTGGCGAATTCTTCGGAAGCCAGCAGTTTGTCGAAGGCGTCTTTCCACCAGGCGTAGTCTTCGTCGCTGACTTTTGGCCCGAGGTAGAAGCCGCGCACCACCGGCCACAGGATGTCGTAACCTTGCTCGCGAGCGGTGGGGATGTCCTTCATTTCCGGCTCGTCCAGGCGCTTCTCGGCGAACACCGCCAGCAGGCGCATGTCGCCGCTCAGGATATGTGGCATGGAGTCGGAAATGTCCGTACTGCCCACCTGGATGTGGCCGCCAAGCAGGGCGGTGGCGATTTCACCGCCGCCTTCGAGCGCCACATAGCGCAATTTGCGTGGGTCGATACCCGCCGCCTTGGCGATGAGTGCGGTTTGCATCCAGTCCTGGCTGCCCACGGTGCCGCCGGAGCCGATGACTACGGAACCAGGGTCTTTCTTCAGGGCCTGTACCAGATCGTCGAGGTTCTTGTAGGGCGAATCGCTTTTCACCGCGATGGCGCCGTAGCTGGTGCCCACGGCTGCCAGCCAGCGCACGTTGGTTTCATCGAAACGACCGAACTTGCCTTGCGCCAGGTTTAGCAACGAGCCACTGGACCAGGCTACCAGCGTGCCGGCGTCGGCCGGGCGCTGGGCGACCACTGCGTTGTAGGCCACCGCGCCGACACCGCCGGGCATGTAGGTGACACGCATCGGTTTGGTCAGCAGCTTCTGGTTCACCAGCGCGCTTTGTGCCAGCTTGCAGGTCAGGTCAAAACCGCCGCCGGGAGCGGCGGGGGCGATGCACTCCGGGCGCTTCGGTTCGGCGAGCAATTGCCCGGCGAACATCAGGCAACCGGCGGCAAGGGCTACTTTACGCAGTGATAGGTTCATTATTGTCTCCACAGGAGTTGTTGTTGTGTGTGGTGCGAATGGAGCGTTGCCCGATGGCTGCCATGATCATCATTGATGGCCGGCGCAAGTCGGGGCAGGAATTGAAGGCATGGAGCGACGTCAGGCCGGGCAGCGGTGGTGCTGGCCAGGACGGTCTGCAGGAAGCGGGAAGGGTGGACAGGCACTGGGGCCTGGCGCTGTATGGACAGCATGGTAATCACTCCGCTTTTATTGTTCTTATCGGCGAAAACGCTTCGAGGCGCTTTTCGTTCGCGACGGGTATCGCGACCGGCAGTCGAAACTGTCCGTCCCGGGACTCTAACGGCCCAACCTTTCGCTAACCTTTCAAAAGCTTTCAGGATGTTTTTTGACTTCACAGTGATCGCTGCGGCTGTAAACTCCGCGCCAAAGAATGGCGTCGGCCATCCCTGAATCGAGGAATAACCCAATGCGTGTTCTGCTCGTCGAAGACCATCTGCAGCTCGCCGAGAGTGTTGCCCAGGCGCTCAAGAGCACCGGTTTGACCGTGGATGTGCTGCACGACGGGGTGGCGGCGGACCTGGCCTTGAGCAGCGAGGAATATGCCGTGGCGGTCCTTGATGTGGGGTTGCCGCGCATGGACGGTTTCGAAGTGCTGGCGCGCCTGCGGGCCCGGGGCAAGACCCTGCCGGTGCTGATGCTGACCGCCCGCAGCGACGTCAAGGACCGTGTCCACGGACTGAACCTTGGCGCCGACGATTATTTGGCCAAGCCATTCGAACTCACTGAGCTGGAGGCCCGGGTCAAGGCGCTGTTGCGGCGTAGCGTCCTGGGCGGCGAACGCCAGCAGCGCTGTGGCGGGCTGATCTATGACCTGGACACCCGCCGCTTCACCCTCGATGAGGAATTGCTGACCCTGACGTCCCGCGAACAAGCCGTGCTGGAGGCGTTGATCGCCCGGCCAGGACGGGTAATGAGCAAGGAGCAACTGGCGGCACAGGTGTTCGGCCTCGACGAAGAGGCCAGCCCCGACGCCATCGAAATCTACGTCCACCGCCTGCGCAAGAAACTCGATGGGCATGCCGTAGCCATCGTGACGTTCCGGGGCCTGGGTTACTTGCTGGAAAACCGTGATGCGTAAGCCCGACAGCCTGCGCTGGCGGCTGCTGTGGAACCTTGCATTGCTGCTGGTGGTGCTGATGCTCGCCAGTGGCTTGAGCGCCTACTGGAATGGGCGTGAAGCCGCGGATACCGCCTACGATCGAACGCTGCTGGCCTCGGCACGGACCATCGCCGCCGGGCTTTCGCAACGCGACGGCAGCCTGAGTGCGGACGTGCCGTATGTCGCTCTGGATACCTTCGCCTACGACAGCGCCGGGCGCATCTATTACCAGGTCAATGACATCAACAAGCAACTGATCTCCGGTTACGAAAACCTCCCGGGCCCGCCGCCCGGTACGCCACGCACCGACGATTACCCGGCCCTGGCGCGCTTCTACAACGCCAGTTACCAGGGCCAGAACGTGCGGGTGGTGAGCCTGCTCAAGCCCGTGAGCGAGCCGAACATGAACGGCATGGCGGAAATCCGCGTGGCGGAAACCGAAGAGGCGCGGGTCAGCATGGCCCGCAGCCTCATGGCCGACACCCTGTTGCGCCTCGGTATGCTGGCCGTGGGCGCGCTGTTGTTGGTGTGGTTTGCGGTCAGCGCCGCGCTGCGCCCGTTGGAGCGTTTGCGCACGGCGGTGGAAGAGCGCCAACCGGACGATCTGCGGCCGCTGCCTTTGGTGGAGGTCCAGCATGAACTCTGGCCGCTGGTGCGGGCGCTCAATCATTTCACCGAGCGCCTGCGCGGGCAATTCGAGCGCCAGGCGCAGTTCATCGCCGATGCCGCCCATGAACTGCGCACGCCGTTGGCCGCGCTCAAGGCGCGCCTGGAACTGGGCTTGCGCGCCAGTGAGCCGACGACCTGGCGTGAAACCCTGGAAACCGCGGCGCAGGGCACCGATCGATTGACTCATCTGGCTAACCAGCTGTTGTCCATGGCCCGTGTTGAAAACGGCGCCCGTGCGATTGCCGAGGGTGGTGCGCAATTACTGGATCTGAGCCAGTTGGCCCGAGAGCTGGGCATGGCCATGGCACCGCTGGCTCACGCCCGAGGGGTGGCGCTGGCCTTGGAGGCCGATCAACCGGTGTGGCTGCGGGGTGAGCCGACCCTGCTGAACGAGTTGCTGAGTAATCTGGTGGACAACGCCCTGGCCCATACACCGTCCGGCGGCAACGTGATCCTGCGCGTTACCGCGCCAGCGGTGCTGGAGGTCGAAGATGACGGCCCCGGCATTCCGCTGCACGAGCGCGACCGGGTGTTCGAACGCTTCTATCGACGTAACCAGCAAGTGGCCGGTTCCGGCCTGGGATTGGCAATCGTCGGTGAAATCTGCCGCGCTCACCTGGCGCAGATTACCCTGCACGATGGGCAGGAGCGGGGATTGAAGGTGCGGGTGAGTTTTGTTCCTGGCACAGACTGACGTTCGCTTCCGATAATGCTATCGCGAGCAAGCCTTGCTCCCACAGGTATCGATACACCTTCGGGAGCGAGGCTTGCCCGCGGTGCTTTTAATAGAACATCGACCGCGCTTCTTCGATATCCGCGCAGCGGCCCTTGTTGTCCGGGTCAATCCCCAGTTTCCTGAAGGCCGGAACCGCGAACACATCGATTTTGCTCAAGGGATGATCGGTGTCCTTGTAGCAATACAAGGCAGCGACTTGCACCAGGTCGACATAGTCGACGTGCTTGGTATCCCGGGTGAAATCCAGGTACTGCCCCGGCAGCTTCACCAATCGTTCCGGAAACTCCCAGACGCTGAGCAATTTGTCTCCCAGCACCGGATGTATCGTCTCGATGACGTGGTTGAGACTGACCGGGTCGGACAGCAATTCATTGTTGTCTTGTGCGTATGTCAGGATCGGCAGCACGCCGATCTGGTGCACCAACCCACCGAGGGCGGCCTGGTCGGGCTTGAGTTGCGTGTAACTGCGGCACAGCGCATAGCTGACGCCGGCAATCTCCAGGCTTTTGAGCCAGACGTCGCGCATCTTTCGTTCGACTACCTCGGAGCGGGCATGGAAAATCTGCTCCATGACCAGGCCGATAGCCAGGTTGCTGCTGTAGTTGACCCCCAGCCGGGTGATGGCTGTATGCAGGTCGGTCACTTCCTGGGTGGCGCGCAACAATGGGCTATTGACCACTTTTATCAGGCGAGCCGACAGCGCCGTGTCGCGGCCGATCACTTTGCTCAGGTTGCTGACGCTGATTTCCGGGTCTTCGGCGGCCCGGCGAATCTGCAGGGCCACTTCCGGTAATGTTGGCAACACCAGGTCATCGTTATCGATGGCCTGCACCAAATCCCGTTGGACCTTCTCCGCCAAATCGCTCATTTAGGTTCTCTAGGGGCGTTGCGACAAAATGCTGCGATCAGCGCTGGATTTCGCGGTCGCGGTCCAGTTCGTAAGGCAGGTCCAGCAACTGCAAGGCCGGGCCCTCGAGGGCACCGAGGTGCAAGTTGCCATCTTCTGCTGCTTCGGCCTGCAATACCGCCAGTAGTTCAATGTTGTGCTCGGCTCGCGCGGCAAGTACCACTTCGCCGATGGAACTGCCGTGGGTCGGCGAGAACAACGCAGTGCCCGGCTCCGGCAGTTCGCTTGCATCGAGTTGCAAGCGATACAGGCGCCGCTTGAGCTTGCCCAGGTACTGCATGCGCGCGACGATTTCCTGGCCGGTGTAGCAGCCTTTCTTGAAACTCACGCCGCCGACCGCTTGCAGGTTGAGCATCTGCGGGATGAACAATTCGCGGGTGGCCGGCATGACCTGGCCGATTCCGGCGCGGATCTGGCCCAGCAGCCAATGATTCAGGTCCGCTTCGGCCAGGTTTGCACCCAGCCGGTTCTTCAACGCTTGCGCCTGCTCCGCGCGGGTCCACAGTTCAGCGCGCCCCGGAGACACACGGACGGCGATCAGCGATTCATGGCGAACCACGCTGTCGGTGTCGCCCGGCAGCTCAAGGCCCAGGTTGGTCAGCACGTCATCGGCGTTTTCCAGGCCGAAGCGAACCCAGGCCGTGCTTTCGTCGGTGAGCTTGGATTTGGAGAACACGGCGTATTTCTTCAGGTCCGCCAATTGCGGCTCGAGCAATTGAACGGCCATCGCCATCAACACGCCGTCGCCTTCGAGCAGGATGCGGAAACTCGATTGCATCCGGCCTTTCTGGGTACAGCGGGCGCCGAGGCTGGACCGGCTGTCGCTCAGGTAATTAAGGTTGCAGGTCAATTGGCCTTGCAGGAATTTGTCGGCATCCACGCCGCGGACCGCGAGAACGCCTTCGTGGGACAGGGTGCAGAAAAAAGCGGAATCAGCCATGGGTCATCGCAGGGTAAAAAGTCTGGTGGACATCATAAGGGGGCGCCCTTGAAATGGGTAGTTTACAAAGGATCGGTGGTGACCGGCCAAAGCCGTCTGTTCCGCCACGGCGGGGCCTGTATACTTGCGCTCTATTTGAGGAGCGCTCCATGGTCGAAGATGTTGAACTGAATCGCCTCTACTGGCACAGCCGTCGCGGCATGCTTGAGCTGGACGTGTTGCTGGTGCCGTTCGTGAAAGAGGTTTATCCCCATCTCAATGAAGTGGACCGTGCCTGCTATGTCCGACTGCTCGAGTGCGAGGATCAGGACATGTTCGGCTGGTTCATGGAGCGTAGCGAATCCGAAGACCCAGAGCTGCAACGCATGGTCCGGATGATTCTGGACCGTGTCCAGCCGAAGTAATCGTTTCGAATGCCGCTGGCAGGCCTCCGGGCAATTGCTGGCGGCCTATCTGCTGGCCCAGGCGTTCGCCCTGGGTTCGTTGTTTCTCCTGTCTGTGCCGTTCTGGTCCACAGCGCTTGGCATCGTGTTGTGCCTGGCCCATGGCGCCTGGGTACTACCACGACACCTGTTGCTGACCCATTGCAGGGCGTTCAGTGGCTTGCGTCGCGATGCCGTCGGCTGGTCTCTCTGGAGCAAGGCCGAGGGTTGGCGGGCCGTGCAGTTGCGCCCCGACAGCCTGGCACTGCCGATGATCGTGGTGCTGCGTTTTCGCTTGCCTGGTGAGTGGTGGGTCCGGTCGCTGTGCGTACCCCGCGACGCGTTGGCGCCGGATGTCCATCGGCGCCTGCGCGTGCGGCTCAAGTTCAGCCGGCGTAGGTGGGCGGCACCAGGATAGTGTCCAGTGCCTCGGGCAGCAGGTTCGGATAGTCGAGGGTGTAATGCAGTCCTCGGCTTTCCTTGCGCTCCATGGCCGAGCGAATCATCAGTTCGGCCACCTGGGCCAGGTTGCGCAGCTCGATCAGGTCGCGGCTGACTTTATAGTTGCTGTAGAACTCGTCGATCTCATCCAGCAGCAAGCGCACCCGGTGCTGTGCCCGTTGCAGGCGCTTGTTGGTTCGCACGATGCCTACGTAGTCCCACATGAAGCGCCGTAATTCGTCCCAGTTGTGGGCGATGATCACGTCTTCGTCCGAGTCGGTGACTTGGCTGGCGTCCCAAGAGCGCAGCGCGGCCGGGATGGCGATCTGCGGCAACTGCTGCAGGATGTCGGCCGCGGCCGAGCGGGCGTAGACGAAGCACTCCAGCAGCGAGTTGCTGGCCATGCGGTTGGCGCCGTGCAGGCCGGTGAAGCTGGTTTCGCCAATAGCGTACAGCCCAGGAACGTCGGTGCGGCCGTGCTGGTCGACCATCACGCCACCGCAGGTGTAGTGCGCCGCCGGCACCACCGGGATCGGCTGCCGGGTGATGTCGATGGAGAACTCCAGGCAGCGCTCGTACACCGTCGGGAAGTGGCTCTTGATGAACGCTTCGGGCTTGTGGCTGATGTCCAGGTAGACGCAGTCGATGCCCAGGCGCTTCATTTCATGGTCGATGGCCCGGGCGACGATGTCCCGCGGCGCCAGTTCGGCGCGCGGATCAAAACGCTGCATGAAGCGTTCACCGTTGGGCAGCTTCAAGTGGGCACCTTCGCCACGCAGGGCCTCGGTCACCAGGAAACTCTTGGCCAGCGGGTGGTAAAGGCAGGTGGGGTGGAACTGGTTGAACTCCAGGTTTGCCACCCGGCAGCCCGAGCGCCAGGCCATGGCGATGCCGTCACCGCAGGCGCCGTCGGGGTTGCTGGTGTAAAGGTAGACTTTTGCGGCGCCACCGGAGGCGAGGATGACGAAGCGCGCGCCATAGGTGTCGACCTCACCGGTGCCGCGATTGAGCACGTAGGCGCCGAGGCAGCGGTCGCCGTCCAGCCCCAGGCGTTTTTCGGTAATCAGGTCGACCGCGACCCGCTGTTCCAGCAATTCGATATTCGGTCGCTGTCGGGCTTGGGCGAGCAACGTCTTGAAGATCGCCGCGCCAGTGGCATCGGCCGCATGAATGATCCGTCGATGGCTGTGGCCGCCCTCGCGGGTCAAGTGAAACTCGAAGCCACCGTCTTCGGTGCCGGATTGCTCGTCACGGGTAAACGGCACGCCCTGATCGATCAGCCACTGGATGGCTTCCCGGCTGTGCTCGACGGTGAAGCGCACGGCTTCTGGGTTGCACAGGCCACCACCGGCGTTTAGGGTGTCATCGACATGGGATTCAATGGTGTCGGTATCATCCAGCACGGCCGCAACGCCGCCCTGGGCCCAGAATGTCGAGCCGTTGGCCAGGTCGCCCTTGCTCAGCACGGCAATGCGCAGATGCTCCGGCAAGGTCAGTGCAAGGCTCAATCCGGCGGCACCGCTGCCGATTACCAGGACATCATGTTGGAACTGTTGGCTCATTCGATTGGTATCCGCTCAAGGCGACCCGGGTCGGGGTTGGCGCCAGACACCGCTTCAACGGGTCAGGCAGCCACGCAGCCCACTAGTATATAGAGGGGGGGACCGGCACAATAGCCGGGCCTTCATGGCAATGTGAAACCAGCGTGACAGAAAAGCGACACGCTTCGTCGGATTGCGGTGTTGGCTGCGGAGGCAACAAGGCGACTGTTTCGCGGATGGAACACTGTTTATTGCCTCACAGTTGCTCAATGTCCGCTTCACGGCGCTGTAAAACAGAGGGAACTTTTGCCAAGCGCCTACGTTCAATAGACGGTTGTCTGCAAAAGGGAGCAGCGTCGGGTGGGTGCAGGATTTCAATTGGAGTCTTTGCCGACAGGCCCGGCGACAGATTATTCGCGCAGCCGGGGCATCTCGTGCTGCGTTTTTCGTGCGTGCCGAGATCAGAGCGCGCCGGAAACTTGCTTGAAAGGGGGAGAACTTTTGCGAAAAGCCCGAGTCTATGTTTGCAAGCCCGGTCAATTAGTAATGCAAGCCTCCTTCGAGCTTATCGAGGAGTGTTCATGCTAACCCAGGAAGAGGATCAGCAGCTGGTCGAGCGCGTTCAACGCGGCGACAAGCGAGCTTTCGATCTGCTCGTGCTGAAATATCAGCACAAAATTCTCGGGTTGATCGTGCGGTTTGTGCACGACACCCATGAAGCGCAGGATGTTGCTCAGGAAGCCTTCATCAAGGCCTATCGGGCACTGGGAAATTTTCGCGGGGACAGCGCGTTTTACACGTGGCTTTACCGCATCGCCATCAACACGGCGAAGAACTATCTGGTTTCACGCGGCCGCCGGCCGCCGGATAGCGATGTGAGTTCCGAAGATGCGGAGTTCTACGACGGCGATCACGGCCTCAAGGACCTCGAATCACCGGAACGCGCTTTGCTGCGGGATGAGATCGAAGGCACTGTCCATCGAACTATCCAGCAACTGCCTGAAGATTTGCGTACGGCTCTAACTTTACGTGAGTTCGACGGTCTGAGTTACGAAGACATTGCGAGCGTCATGCAATGTCCGGTGGGTACCGTGCGCTCCCGAATCTTCCGCGCTCGGGAGGCCATTGATAAAGCCCTGCAGCCGTTGTTGCAGGAAAACTAGAGACAGCGGCGATAGCCAAGAGAGAAACGCCATGAGTCGTGAAGCCCTGCAGGAATCGCTGTCCGCAGTGATGGATAACGAAGCGGACGAACTGGAATTGCGTCGGGTATTGAATGCCTTCGACGATGTTGAAACCCGTGAGACCTGGGCTCGGTACCAGATTGCCCGGGCTGTCATGCACAAGGATCTGCTGCTTCCGCGCCTGGACATCGCTGCGGCTGTTTCTGCTGCATTGGCTGACGAAACCGTACCGGCAAAAGCTTCCCGCGGACCATGGCGCAGCCTGGGTCGCCTGGCAGTTGCCGCTTCGGTCACTGTAGCCGTACTGGCCGGCGTACGCCTGTACAACCAGGATGAGATTGCCGGCGTGCAAATGGCGCAGCAGTCCAACCAGCCTGGCCTGGCCACCCCACAGGTCAAGGGCCCAGCGGTACTGGCCGGTTACAGCGAAGGTTCGGAAACCGCAGGCCCAATGGCCAACGGTGTGCTGCAAGGCCAGCCAGGCTGGCATGATCAGCGTCTGCCCAACTACCTGCGCCAGCATGCCCAACAGGCTGCCCTGAAAGGTACTGAAAGTGCGCTGCCTTATGCCCGTGCAGCCAGTCTGGAAAACCGTTAAAAAGGACGACCATTGCGCGCCATACCTTTATTCGCGCTTTTGCTGGGTGGCTGGTGTGCGATTCCAGCCTATGCCGATGAGGCTCAGGACTGGTTGAACCGCCTGGGCCAGGCCGAGCGACAGCAAAGCTTCCAGGGTACTTTCGTTTACGAGCGCAGCGGTAGTTTTTCTACCCACAACATCTGGCATCGCGTCCAAGATGGCAAAGTCCGCGAGCGGTTACTCCAGCTTGACGGTTCGGCACAGGAAGTCCTGCGCATTGATGGACGCACTCAATGCGTCAGCGGCTCCTTGGTCGCGGGGCTGGGCAATACGCCTGACAGCACCACACGAACGCTCGATCCGCAAAAACTCAAGAATTGGTACGACCTTGTCGTCGTTGGCAAGTCGCGCGTCGCTGGACGCCAAGCGGTCATTGTGGCGTTGACGCCCAAGGACCAGCACCGTTATGGCTTCGAACTGCATGTGGACAAAGAAACCGGCTTGCCGCTCAAGTCGTTGTTGCTCAACGACAAAGGGCAGTTGCTTGAGCGGTTTCAGTTCACCCGTTTGAACGTTGCCGTCCCAACAGACGCCGATCTGCAAGCCAGCGCCGATTGCAAGGATGTCGCGCAGGATCCCGACCGGGCCGCAGCGATGAAAACCACCTGGCACTCGGACTGGCTTCCGCCCGGCTTCGAACTGACCAGCAGCGCTGCGCGCAAGGACCCGGACACCCGGATTCAGGTCAACAGTCTGATGTACGATGACGGCCTGGCTCGCGTCTCGGTATTCGTTGAACCGTTGAACGGCGCGAACGCCACTGATACCCGGACTCAGCTCGGCCCGACGGCTGCCGTCTCCCGTAGGCTCACTACGCCTCAGGGCGAAATGATGGTCACGGTGGTGGGTGAGATTCCCATCGGTACGGCGGAAAGGATCGCGCTGTCCATGCGTTCCGATGTCGTGGCGCCCCAGTAGCGTATCGCTGGGGTGATTCGATTGCGCAGAGGGCTGATGGCGCCAAGGCTTGATCGAAATGCCGAAACTTCCTGTCAGCATTTTCATTTGCAAAAACACGGTTTTTTTTCTATAGGTCAGAGCCACTCGGCCCTGGCCTTGTCTGTTCCCGGAACAAAAATACCGGCGCGTCATTCCCTGGTATTTCTTGCTCCATATCGCTTAACCCTGCTCGTCGTAACGGGAGCCGTATGTCGATACCACGCTTGAAAACCTATTTGTCCATCTTTGCCACCGTGCTGGTGCTCGGCCAGGCCGTTCCTGCCGGGGCGGCGGAACTGCCTGACTTTACGCAGCTGGTCGAGCAGGCGTCGCCCGCGGTGGTGAACATCAGTACGACCCAGAAGCTGCCGGATCGCCGTGTATCGGATCAGCAGATGCCGGACCTCGAAGGCTTGCCGCCGATGCTGCGCGAGTTCTTTGAGCGGGGGATGCCGCAGCAACCGCGTTCGCCGGGTGGCGGTCGCCAGCGTGAAGCGCAATCCCTGGGCTCGGGTTTCATTATCTCGCCTGACGGCTACATCCTGACCAACAACCATGTGATCGCTGACGCTGACGAGATTCTGGTGCGTCTGGCCGATCGCAGTGAACTCAAGGCCAAGCTGGTCGGTACCGATCCACGCTCCGACGTGGCGCTGCTGAAAATCGACGGCAAGGACCTGCCTGTGCTCAAGCTGGGCAAATCCCAGGACCTGAAGGCCGGCCAGTGGGTCGTTGCCATCGGTTCGCCGTTTGGCTTCGACCATACTGTGACCCAAGGTATTGTCAGTGCCATCGGTCGCAGCCTGCCGAACGAAAACTACGTGCCGTTCATCCAGACCGACGTGCCGATCAACCCGGGCAACTCCGGCGGCCCGCTGTTCAACCTGGCAGGTGAAGTGGTGGGGATCAACTCCCAGATCTACACCCGTTCGGGCGGCTTCATGGGCGTGTCCTTCGCCATTCCGATCGACGTGGCCATGGACGTGTCCAGCCAGTTGAAAAGCGAAGGCAAGGTCAGCCGCGGCTGGTTGGGCGTGGTCATCCAGGAAGTCAACAAGGACCTCGCCGAGTCGTTCGGGCTGGATAAGCCGGCCGGTGCGCTGGTGGCGCAGATCCAGGAAGGTGGTCCGGCTGCCAAGGGTGGCCTGCAAGTAGGCGACGTGATTCTGAGCATGAATGGTCAGCCGATCATCATGTCTGCCGACCTGCCCCATCTGGTTGGCGCGCTCAAGGCCGGCGCGAAGGCCAATCTGGAAGTGATTCGTGAAGGCAAGCGCAAGAATGTCGAGTTGACCGTTGGCGCCATTCCCGAAGAGGGCAAGGAGCTGGATTCGCTTGCCAAGTCCGGGGCCGAGCGCAGCAGCAACCGCCTGGGCGTGGCCGTGGCCGAGTTGACCGATGAGCAGAAGAAGGCCCTGGATCTTCAAGGCGGCGTGGTGATCAAGGAAGTGCAGGACGGTCCTGCTGCCCTCATCGGCCTGCAACCGGGTGACATCATCACCCACCTGAACAACCAGGCCATCGGCTCCGCGAAGGAGTTCACCGATATTGCCAAGGCACTGCCGAAAAATCGTTCGGTCTCGATGCGGGTTCTGCGTCAGGGCCGTGCGAGCTTCATCACCTTCAAGCTGGCTGAATAACCGGCTGGCGCTGCAATAAAAAACCGCCTCGAGAGAGGCGGTTTTTTTATGCGTGGCGAATGGCGGTGACCACTACCGACAAATTGACGAGCCCCTAATCCTCCTGTGGGAGCGAGCCTGCTCGCGATAGCGGCAGATCAGCTAGCAAAAATGGTGACTGACTCACCGCTATCGCGAGCAGGCTCGCTCCCACAAGGGGCTCGGTGCCAAGCCGCGAATTCACTGTTCCCCATCACCCCATCATGTCCTTGACCATGCGCTCCTGTTCCATGAGTTCGCGCTGCCGGGCATCGATGCGTGACGACAGCGGGAAGTTGGTACCGGCGCGCCGTTTGGCGAAGTCCAATTGCTGGATGGCCTGGCGGTAATCGCCGACCAGCGCGAAATACTCGGCGCGCGCCTGATGCAAGCCGATGATATTGCCCGACAGCCCACGGGTCTCGGCCACCATGTACCAGACGTCCGGATCGTCCGGGCGAGTCTTGAGCAGGTTCTCAAGGGCCTTCTCGGCGTCGGCGGGGCGATTCTGCTTGAGCAGCAAGTCGACGCGTACCTGGTTGAGGGGATAGTTGCCCGGGTATTGCGCCAACATCCGGTCAACGCGCGATTGAGCGTCGGGCAGCTTGTTGCTGGTGATATCCAGATCCACCTGGGCCAGGTTGTAGATGATCTCGTTGGGTGATTTGCCCAGCAGCGGCTTGAGGTTCTCCCGGGCCTCGTTAAGCTGGCCGCCCTTGATTTGCGCGATCGCCAGGCCGTAGCGCGCCACGTCGTTGCTCGGGTTCTCATCCAGTTGCGCCCGGAAGCGCTTGGCGCCCAAGCCCGGGGTTTCTTCATAGGTCAGTTGGACCCGTGCGCGGATCAGTTGATAGCGCACACTGTCCTCGATGCCGCCCGGCTTGGCCTGTTCGGCGCGGTTGCGGGTGTCGGCAATCCGGGATTCGGTGACCGGGTGAGTCAGCAGGAATTCCGGTGGCCGCGCGTCGAAACGGTACTGGCGCATCAGGCGCTCGAACATCGTCGGCATGGACCGTGGATCATAACCAGCCTTCTCCAGGTTGAGGATGCCGATACGGTCGGCTTCCTGCTCGTTCTGGCGAGAGAAGCGCCGCTGTTCCTGGATGGCGGCCGCCTGGGTCCCGGCAATGGCCGCGATGCCGGCGTCACCGCCACCGGCGGCGGCAATCACGATGCCGGTCAGCAGCGCGGCCATCATCGGCACCTGCATGCGCTGCTGGGCCTCGACGCCACGGGCGAAGTGACGTTGCGACAAATGCGCCAGTTCGTGGGCCATGACCGAGGCGTATTCGCCTTCCGTCTGGGCATTGAGGAACAGGCCGCCGTTGACCCCGACGATGCCGCCAGGTGCGGCAAAGGCGTTGAGCTGCGGACTGTTGATCAGGATGAACTCCAGGCGCCGGTCATTGACCTGGCTGGTTTCCACCAGCTTGTAGACACTGGTTTCAACGTAGTCCTTGAGTTGTGGATCGTTGAGCTGTGAAACCTGGCTGCGCAGCAGCGCCAGCCAGGCGCGCCCGAGCTGGTGCTCCTGCTCCGGCGAGACAATGGCAGAACTGGCATCGCCAAGTGACGGCAGGTCGTCGGCGAAGCCCGGTGAGGCAAGCAGGCAAGCGAGCGTCAGCAGGGTGGGGCGCAGAAATGTCATGCACGGAGCCTTAGTCGACAAAGACCCTACTGTAGCCGGACACCAGGCCCGGGACCAGATATTCTAGGCCGCCCGACGACCTGCTGCGGAGTGAACCGATGACCGATGCTGTAGCCCACGATGCCGAACTGGACGCCAGCGGCCTGAACTGTCCGTTGCCGTTGCTCAAAGCCAAGTTGGAACTCAATCGCCTGGCCAGTGGTGCCGTGCTCAAGGTCACCGCCACGGATGCGGGCTCCCAGCGTGATTTTCGCACCTTCGCCCGGTTGGCCGGTCATACGCTGCTGCGTGAAGAAGACGACAACGGTGTTTATCGTTATTGGCTGCAAAAAGCCTGAGAAACCGATGGCCCGCCTTAAGGATTTTTAATGTTCAAAGTGTTACGCGACTGGATTCAACGCTACTTTTCCGATGAAGAGGCGGTGGTCCTGGCTGTGCTGCTGTTCCTGGCGTTTACCGCCGTGCTCACCCTGGGCGGCATGCTGGCGCCGGTATTGGCGGGAATGGTGCTGGCGTACCTGATGCAAGGCCTGGTCACCACGCTGGAGCGCCTGCGGCTGCCGGGGGCCGTGGCGGTCGGGCTGGTGTTTGCCTTGTTCATGGGGCTGCTCGTGCTCTTCATGGTGGTGATCGTGCCGTTGCTCTGGCACCAGTTGGTGACACTCTTCAATGAGTTGCCAGGGATGCTCGCCAAATGGCAATCGCTGCTCTTGCTGTTGCCCGAGCGCTATCCGCACCTGGTGTCCGATGAACAGGTGCTGCAGACCATCGAAGTGGCACGCGGGCAGATTGGCAAGTTCGGCCAGTGGGCGCTGACGTTTTCGCTGTCGAGCTTGCCGCTTCTGGTCAACATCATGATCTACCTGGTGCTGGTGCCGATCCTGGTGTTTTTCTTCCTCAAGGACCGGGAGATGATCGGGCGCTGGGTCCGGGGTTACCTGCCGCGTGAACGCGCGCTGATTACCCGGGTGGCCCAGGAGATGAATCGCCAGATCGCCAATTACATTCGCGGCAAGGTCATCGAGATTTTCATCTGTGGCGGGGTCACCTACATCGGTTTCGTGACCATGGGGCTCAACTACGCCGCGTTGCTGGCGCTATTGGTGGGCATTTCCGTGGTGGTGCCTTACGTCGGCACCGTGGTGGTAACCGTGCCGGTGGCCTTGATTGCGCTGTTCCAGTGGGGCTGGAGCGATCAGTTCATCTACCTGATGGCGGTCTACGGGATCATCCAGACGCTGGACGGCAACGTGCTGGTGCCGCTGCTGTTCTCCGAGGCGGTGAACCTGCATCCGGTGGCGATCATCTGCGCGGTGTTGTTGTTTGGCGGGTTGTGGGGCTTCTGGGGGGTGTTCTTTGCGATCCCGCTGGCGACCCTGTTCAAGGCGGTGCTGGATGCCTGGCCGAGCAAGGAACCGGTGGTGGCGCCGTTGTTGTAGCTGAGTAGCTGATTTATCCGGTGAGGCGGATGGCCTCATCGCGAGCAGGCTCGCTCCCACAAGGATTGCGTTGAACCCTGTGGGAGCGAGCCTGCTCGCGATAGCGCCAGTACTGACAATGGAAAGCCTCAGGCCTTGTTGAGCGCCTGAGCCGCCGCCAATACCGCATCCACATGTCCTGGCACCTTCACGCCACGCCATTCCTGGCGCAGGACACCGTCCTTGTCGATCAGGAATGTGCTGCGATCCACGCCCAGGTATTCCTTGCCATAGAGCTTCTTCAGCTTGATCACGTCGAACAGCTGGCAGACGGCCTCGTCCTGGTCACTGATCAGCTCGAATGGAAATTCCTGCTTGCACTTGAAGTTCTCGTGGGACTTGAGGCTGTCCCGGGACACGCCGAACACTTCGGTGTTGGCGGCCTGGAACTGCGCGTACTGGTCACGAAAACCCTGGCCTTCAGTGGTGCAGCCCGGGGTGCTGTCCTTCGGATAGAAGTAGATCACCACCTGCTTGCCTTTCAGGGCGGCGAGGCCGACGGTCTGCCCACTGGTGGCGGGTGCCTGGAAATCGGTAACCGGCTGGTCGATGGCAACGGCCATGAACGCTTCCTTACATTGGGTTTTGTGGGCGCCACGGTTCGATCAGTGCGTCCAGGTTCATCGCGTCGGCGAAGTCCAGGAACTGATCGCGCAGCCAACTGATCTGGGTGCCGGCCGGCAGTGTCACGGTGAACGTGGCGTTGAGCATGGTGCCGCCGGTCTGCGGAGCCTGATAGGTATCGCAGGTCAGGTTTTCCAGCTCGACGTGGTGGTCCATGAAGAACTGGCACAGCTCGTTGATGATGTCCGGGCGGTAGGCCGAGCTGACGTAGGCCACGTAGGGCAGGGCCTGGGGACGGTTCTCCAGGGCGGCGCTGCGCACCACGTTGACGGTGAAGGCGTGCTTCTTCGCCAACACCGGCAGGCTGCCTTCCAGGCGAGCGAGGGCGTCCCAGCTGCCGGAGATCTCGAGCACCAGGGCGCTGCATTCGCCGTGACGGGTCAGGCGTGAGGTCACGACGGCGCAGCGATTTTCATGGCTGGCGCGGCACAGGACGTTAGTCAGCTCCATGGGGTTGGCGCCAAGGGCACTGATAACAAGGAATTGTTCGCGGACTGTGGGGGTGGACATGCAGCATTCCTAAAGCGATGAGCGGTCGGTGCCGGGGCCGCTCGGGACGGTGCCAAGCCTGGCGAAATGAACGATTCAAAAGCCCGGTGTCCGGGGTTGCGCCGTGTTCCGCAATGCCAGGAACGGGCTAGGACAACGCAGGATCGGGGCTTATGGCGACGAAATCGGAGGCTGGAAACCGGCGTATGAGCTTATCGGTACCGATCAAAGCCTGAAGGGTAGCGAAAACCATCGCCAAGGGGAATGGTAGTTCGCTTGTACAAGCATCTTGGCGCCAGTACCATTACCGCTCTCTTTTTCCGGCAGGAGCGGTTTCATGATTGCGGGCAGTATGGTGGCACTGGTCACACCCATGGATGCACAAGGGCATCTTGACTGGGCCAGCCTCAGCAAACTCGTGGACTTCCACCTTGAAAACGGCACCCATGCCATCGTCGCCGTCGGTACCACCGGCGAGTCGGCCACCCTCGACGTCAACGAGCACATCGAAGTCATCCGTGCCGTGGTCAAGCAGGTCAACGGTCGCATCCCGGTCATCGCCGGTACCGGCGCCAACTCGACCCGCGAAGCCGTCGAGCTGACCCGCAACGCCAAGGAAGCCGGTGCCGACGCCTGCCTGCTGGTCGTTCCCTACTACAACAAGCCGACCCAGGAAGGCTTGTACCAGCACTTCAAGCACATCGCCGAAGCCGTCGACATCCCGCAGATCCTCTATAACGTTCCTGGCCGCACCTCCTGCGACATGCAGGCCGAGACTGTGATCCGCCTGTCCACCGTGCCGAATATCATTGGCATCAAGGAAGCCACCGGCGACATGAAGCGCGCCAAGGCCATTCTCGATGGCGTGAGCAAGGATTTCATCGTGATGTCCGGTGATGATCCGACCGCCGTGGAGCTGATCCTGCTGGGTGGCAAGGGCAACATCTCCGTCACCGCCAACGTCGCCCCGCGCGAAATGGCCGACCTGTGCGAGGCCGCGCTCAAGGGCGACGCCGAGACCGCGCGGGCCATCAACGAAAAACTGATGCCGCTGCACAAGGACCTGTTCATCGAAGCCAACCCGATTCCGGTGAAGTGGGCTTTGGTCGAAATGGGCCTGATGCACGAAGGTATCCGCTTGCCACTCACCTGGCTGAGCAACACCTGTCACGAACCGCTGCGGCAGGCCCTGCGCCAGTCCGGCGTCCTGGTTTAATTGAGGAAGTACAACGCATGAAGCGAATGGCCGGACTTTCCGCACTTGCCTTGATTATCTCCAGCACCAGCGGCTGCGGATGGATCTGGGGGCCGGAAGGTTACTTCCGCGACCGTGGTAGCGATTACCTGCAAGCGCAACAGACTGCACCGATGCAATTGCCACAAGACGTCAACATCGCCAAGCGCCTGGATCCGCTGCTGCCGATCCCGCGCAACGTCGCCGACGACACCGCCAAGGGCGAATACATCGTCCCGCGTCCACAGCCGCTGTCGGCCGTGGCCGATGCCAGCGACTACACCTTGCAGAAGAGTGGCGATTCCAGCTGGGTCATGGGCCAGCATCCACCGGCCGAAGTCTGGCCCGTGGCGATCCAGTTCTTCCAGGACAACGGTTTCCGCCTGGACGAACAACGCCCGCAGACCGGCGAGTTCACCACCACCTGGCAGCGTGCTGACGAATTGTCCGCCGCCATGGGCAAGCGCCTGACCGCCGCCGGCGTCGCATCCGATGCCGAAACCCGCGTGCGGGTGCGCATCGAGCCGGGCGTGCAGCGCAACACCAGCGAAATCTACGTGGTCAGCGCCGAGCGTCCTGCCGGCAGCACCGCCGACGTGGCCTTCACCAACCGTTCGGTCAACACCGGCCTCGACGCTGCACTGGTAGACGACATGCTTGCCAGCATGAGCCGTACTGCACAGCAGGGCGGTTCCGTCTCGATGCTGGCTTCCCGGGACTACGACACGCCGAGCCGCGTCAGCCTGACCGAAGACGGCAGCGGTAACCCGGTGCTCAACGTCGGTTCCGACCTGGACCGTGCCTGGGCGAGCGTCGGCCGTGCGCTGGAGCAGGGTGAGTGGCGGGTTGAAGACATCAACCGCAGCCTGGGCCTGTACTACATCAACCTCGCCGAAAAGGCCGAGAAGAAAGACGAGAAGCCTGGCTTCTTCAGTGGCCTGTTCGGCAGCAAGCCGGACAAGGAAGAAGTTGAAGCCCGCGCCGAGCGTTATCAGGTTCGCCTGAGCAAGGTGGGCGACAACGTCCAGGTCACCGTCGAGAAGAACATCAACACCGTGGCGCCGGCTGAAGTGGCGCGCAAAGTGTTGGGCGTGATTCAGGACAACCTGGGCTGATCCGATGCGTTTTGCCGTTCTCGGCAGCGGTAGCCAAGGGAACGGCACGCTGATAGCCAGCGCCGGTACGTACGTGCTGGTCGATTGTGGTTTCTCCCTGCGGGAAACCGAGAAACGCCTGTTGCGCCTGGGTGTGCATCCGGCGCAACTGAGCGCGATACTCGTGACCCACGAACATGCCGACCACGTGCATGGCGTGGGTTTGCTGTCTCGGCGCTACAATCTGCCGGTGTATTTGAGCCGTGGAACCTTCGGCGGCCTGCGCAAGCCCATCGAGCCGGCGGGTTTTGTCGCCGGTGGCGAGCAATTGCGTATCGGTTGCCTGGACATCAACGTGGTCAGCGTGGCGCATGACGCCCGTGAGCCGACGCAGTATGTGTTCAGTGACGGAGAGCGGCGTTTCGGCTTGCTGACCGACCTGGGTTCGTATTGCGACAGGGTGATGGACAGTTACCGGGACCTCGATGCCTTGATGATCGAGTCCAACCACTGCCGCGACATGCTGGCGCGCGGGTACTACCCGTACTTCCTCAAGCAGCGGGTCGGCGGGGAACACGGACATTTGAACAACCACCAGGCGGCGTACCTGGTGGCCGAGTTGGGCTGGCAAGGCCTGCAACACCTGGTCCTGGCCCATCTGAGCAGCAAGAACAACCTGCCGCAGCTGGCCCGGCAATGTTTTGTCGACACCCTCGGGTGCGACCCGGACTGGCTGCAACTGGCCGATCAAGATTCAGGGCTCGACTGGCGACATATCGCCTAGCCCACTACTTAGCAAGCGGAGCCCATCATGGAAAAACGTGAAGAACTCTACCGCGGCAAAGCCAAGTCGGTTTACAAGACCGATGACGCCGACCGCTTGATCCTGCTGTTTCGCAACGACACCTCGGCGTTCGACGGCAAGCGCATCGAACAGCTGGACCGCAAAGGCATGGTGAACAACAAGTTCAACGCCTTCATCATGCAGAAACTCGAAGCCGCCGGCGTGCCGACCCAGTTCGACAAGCTGCTGGGCGACAACGAGTGCCTGGTCAAGAAACTGGACATGATCCCGGTCGAATGCGTCGTGCGTAACTACGCTGCCGGCAGCCTGGTCAAGCGCCTGGGTGTGGAAGAGGGCATGAAACTCAACCCCTACACCTTCGAACTGTTCCTGAAGGACGACGCCAAGGGCGATCCGTTCATCAACGAATCCCACGTCGTGGCCTTCGGCTGGGGCACCGCCGAGCAACTGGTTCGCATGAAGGAGTTGTCCCTCAAGGTCAACGACGTGCTGAGCAAGCTGTTCGACGACGCCGGCCTGCTGCTGGTGGACTTCAAGCTTGAATTCGGCGTATTCAGCGACGGCTCCATCGTCCTGGGTGACGAATTCAGCCCGGACGGCTGCCGCCTCTGGGACAAGGCCACCAAGAAGAAGATGGACAAGGACCGCTTCCGCCAGGGCCTCGGTGACGTCATCGAAGCCTATGAAGAAGTCGCCCAGCGCCTGGGTGTGCCGCTGTAATCGACGCAAGCATCTGATAGCACGGAAAAAAATTCGCTCGGGGGTTCGCTTCCGGCGAATGTGCTGGTATGATGCGCGCCACTGGAGAGATGCCGGAGTGGCCGAACGGGACGGATTCGAAATCCGTTGTACTGGCGACAGTACCTAGGGTTCAAATCCCTATCTCTCCGCCATTATTGAATACGACTAAGCCCCTGAAATGGTTGAACATTTCAGGGGTTTTTTCGTTTTCGGGATTTGGATGATCTTGATGCGCATTGTTTTGCGCATCATTTTACGTATACTCAGGGTGCGCGCCTAAACAGCGTCGTTAACAAACAAATGAGGCAACCAGCGCATGAGTGCACTCCTAGACCGAGCTGAGCAGGCAGTCTCCGCAACAGCGATGGTTCGCAGCTTCAGTGCGAAATTGAAGGAAGTCACCAGTGGAGAGGTCACACACCTGGTGATTTTCAAAGACAACGAGCCGGCTGCGGTGTTGGTAGGTGTAGACGCCTATCAAGCCCTGCAGGATGAGCTTGAAGATCTGCGCGCCGAGCGCCTGGCCATCGAGCGTCTGACAACTCTAGACGAACAGAACACAGTGAGCCTCGAGGATATGGAGGCTTGCTTCAGGTAGGCAACAGCTAATGAAATGGAGTGTCCGGTTTCACCCCGATGTTGAACACGACCTGAAACAGCTGGGCAATGCCAAGGCAAGGCAGATCCTGAAGGTGATACGCGAGCGTATTTCAGAAGGAGAGCCAGATAAGATCGGTAAGGCCCTTCGTGGAGCGCTTGCCGGTTATCGTCGAATTCGGACGGGTGATGTACGCATCGTCTACCGCATCAACGGCACCGAAATTGTCTTGGTCCTGTGTGTAGGTGCAAGACGCGACGACGAAGTTTATGAAGTCGCCACCAGTCGAGTTTGACTAAGCTTTCATTTCGACATAATTGATAGAGCCAAGCCCCTGAAATGAACATTTCAGGGGCTTTTTCGTTTCTGGCGTTTGATTTTCAGGTGGTGATTTCGCTACAACGCCACGGACTTGGGACTAGCGCGGATCGACGTTATCCAACGCCCGATTCGCCAGCAGTTCGCTGAGCTTAATCACTTGCTGAATTCCCAGCGCCACATGTCGGCGTGATCCTTCAAGGTCGAATGCCAGGTCGTTGATCATGGCGTTGGCCGAGGCGAGGTTTTCGCTGAGGTTGGCGAGCAGGCTTTCAGTGTCGATGCCGTCGACGACCGTGAAGAGCTGGCCCGGTGCGGGTTCGCTTTTGGTGTCGGTATCCTTGGGTTTCAAGTAGAAATCCAGCGCGCGGTCGGTAGCTTCCTGGACTTTTTTCGGGTCGAGGCCGGTGGCGGTGGGGTTTGTTTCCGGAGGATTGGGTGTGACCTTGAACATGGTGAATCTCCTGAACCTGATTGAGCCACCATGACTTGTCGCTAAGCAAGTAAGGGTGGCGGCTGCACGCAGGTTAGCGAACCGGGGGTACAGGAGCCCGGCAGACCCGAAGATCTCCCGCGCACAGCCACCATTACAACCATTGCAGACATGAATACCTGCAACGAGATCAGGAGTGCTGATGCGTCCATACCCTTCGGGTCGCTAAACCCGATCACTGATGATCAGTGACGGGAACCAAGCTACCGGTGCAGGCCAAGGCGCACAAGCGGGCGGATTCTGGCTTAGTTGTAGGCAAAGGCGCAAGGTTACGTAGCCTCGTTCCATGGGCCTGATGTTTCTGGGTATGTTTGGCTGCGGGCCCCACGTCAAACAGGCCAAGCCGCCTTAGAACACGAAGTCGCCAACAAGCCCAACATCAACCCGCCCGCTCTATCTGCTCCAGTATCTGGCTGTCGGTGATGTCCATGTCGTCCAGCAACAAAAACATTTTGCTCAGCACTTCGGCCATTTTCCTGTCGGTGTCGGCGAACGGCAGATAGAAGTCGGGGGCGCTGCCGCCAACCGGCACGATGCACAGGTAGTTGCCGGGTTCGATATGGATGGCTGCGCTGCCCAGATGAATGCGGTAGTTCGCTCGTTGGCCGGTAATGTGCAGAAAATGCCCCTCACATCTGACGTTTTGCAGTCCCAACCCCTCGATCAGTTCGCCGACCAGTTCGGTGCGTCGCTGCAGGGTTTCGTGACTGGTGCTGTAGCCGTCCGCGGCGTGGGCCACGGAAACCAGCAGGTCGGCATCACGCATGACTTCCGAAAACAGCAGGGGCGGTACCTGTTCCAGCGGCAGGGCTTTCTGGTCGCGGTGGAACGCTATCGTATCGAAGGTGAAGTGTTCGGTTTCAGACAGGTAATGACCGGTCTCCAGAAAGTTGAAGGTGGCGTAGATGCCGTGCTCCTTGCTCTCGTAATAGATGTCCTCGACGCTTGAGGTCGACCAGTTGCGCACCTGCAGCAACCGGGCGGCGACTTTGCCTTTCAGGCGGTGGCCGGCAAATCGATTGGACCACAAGCGCGTATCCCGCTCGGCGGGTGTCAGCAAGTACAGTTCGCGAAAGGCCTGCTTGAACGGCTGCACGCGGCGATGGCTGACGACTTCTTTCTGCCAGGCCGACAGTTGTCCTGCCGTGAACAGATGATAAGGGTGAGCAATGCGCAGGTTCTGTTCGATGGCGTATTGGCGGCCTTCAAGGTCGGTCACCGTCAGCCTTGCGCTGTCGAGCCAGCCCAGCGCAGCATCATCGGCTTGTACGATCAGTTGCTCCAGCAGCAGGCGGACTGCGGGCATTTTCAACAGGGTCTTCAGAACATCCAGGACCAGGGTCTCGCCGCTGCTCATCATTGCTTCCAGGGTGCGGCAGAAGCGGGCGATCTGTTCCTGGAGTTGGGTCTGCTGGGTTTTGAGGGCGACGAAGTCTGCGTGTTTGCGAATCGCCGGCGGTGCGGTCTTGAGCGTCTTTGCGCCTTTGCAGATGCGTAACGTGGGCGACAGGCCGTCGATCACCACCGTGACGTCATAGCCATCGATGGTGGCGGCCGTCAGGGCGGATTCGGCGATCTCCGATTCCATCGCCCATTCCAGGCGAATCGCCGAGGGATAACCGGCAACACGCGCCAGGTTTTCCAACCCTGCCTGCACCGCTGAGTGGGAGTTGGCCTGCCGTTGAGCACCGTACTTGCGCACCTCCTTGTGCAGTTTCTTCAGCGTCAGATAGCGCTGGCGTACGTCGTCCGGATGCGTGACGGGGAATACCCCATAGATGCGCATCGCCGACTGTGCATGGCGGGTCAACTTCTTTTCCAGTGCCGGTCGACCGATGCCCTGATAGGCGTCGAGCAGCACGCGCGTTTCGGGAAACGCCCAGTGCGACTGGGCGAGTGCGGCGAGGTATTCGCGCAAGTGCTGCGGGTCGGCCTCGGCCAGCGCCTTGTCCAGCAGGTAGCGGTCCACCACACCTACGGTTTCATCCAATGAATTGGGCAGGTCGCTGCCCCAGCCGGACCGAGGGGCGAGGGCGATGTTCAGGTACTCACGCTGAAAGGCTTGCAGGTCATGCCAGCCGAGCGCGTCGAGTATCACTCGGCTGGCCTGCCCGGCGTAGGGCAGGGCAGTCAGCAGGGTATTTCTTGAAAAGCCGGTCAGCGCCGCGAGCAGCTCCGGCGATGCGTCCCCGGGCAATTCCTGGAGCAATAGGAAACGTTCGAGCACGGCGGCGGTATTGCCAAAGCTGTCATAGAAGGTGTCAGGGGTCATGCCCAGTCGTTCGATAACCGCCAGTGCCTGCAGCATCCAGCGGGTCTGATAGACCTCTACCGAACGAAAGGTGTCAGCCAGCTTCGCGGCATTGTCGGGTAATCCGGCCAGGGCATCTTCGACATAACGAACGGTGAAGTTCGCCAGTTCAGGTGGCACCTCGGCCGGTTCTTCAAATAGGGGATCTTCACCCTGAAGTTGCTCTGCCTCGAGTCCCTCGTCGTCAGGGGCTTCGTCATCCGGAGCGTCCTCGTCGAACGCTTCATCGGCGTACCGACTCAGGTCTATGTCATCGCTGGCAAGCCCGGTGTCGTCCGTGTAGAACATCATGGCGCGACCCCAGGTATTGGCCGCCCGGACGAAGCGAGGGTAATCGAGCCGGCCAGCCTCCATCAGGGCCAAAGCAATGCGCTCGATGTCCTTGTGCACGTAGAGAAACGCGTCAGCGACTTTCCGTTGCTCTTCATCAGGCGGGGAAGGGGGCTGCACACGGTTCCAGCTGCCGTCCAGCAACCATTCGGCAAAGGTCTGCCAGGCGGGAGTGGGCGGGTAGTTGCTCAGGCGGTTGATGCACGTCGGCACATCGGGGAAGGCCCAGGCGTGTTCTGGACGTCTGCGGTAATAGGCAGGGCTGTCGTCCTCCGTGGGCAGTGGATAGTCGCTGTCCTCGAAAGCAAATTGCAGCATATGCTGCAATCGCGCACCGATCTGCTCCAGTGCGTAGGCATCGGGGTGAGCCGTGATCCACGCATCGCAGAGGCGGTACTGTAAGCCGTAGCGCTGTTGGTCGCGGCGGTCTTCCAGGTCTTCCCAGACGGTCGGAAACACAAAACCGTCAGCCAATGCCCGGGTGCCTTCCTGTGGATGCTGTCTGACCCAGTCATCGGCAACGCGCAGGAAGTCGAAGCCATCCCAGAAATCGAGCTCGAATAGCTCATCGCAGCTGAATTCGGGATAGGTATCCAGCGCTCTGTCACAAAAAGCTTTCAGTGCAGCGAGGCGTCTGGCTTGGTCGGGTACGGGACGGCGTGATTGCATGAGGAGGTCCGAAGAAATGAACGACAGGCATCAACCGCCCATCAGCGGCATCAGGCGGATAAACGCAAGCGTGGAAGGGGGGCTTAGATCGATGAGGTCATCCAGGCTCTGCAGCATGACGCCATTGTGCAACACGCGGAATGCGCGGGTTTCAAAGCCCTTCAAGGCTCGCTCGATCTCGGCGTCGACATCCAGTCTGGGAGCTTCGCTGGCCTGCGGCATGACGATTGCGCCTTCACTGGCTTGCCGACGGATGTCCCGCTCGCTCAGGTACTGGCGATCAAGCACCTCGCGCATGGACGCCTGTTCGAGCCAGTGCTGGACCGACAGCGCGGCGATCTGTTCAGCAACTGTTAGGCGAATAAGCTCGGCGACCGTGAGGGTCGGTGAGGTCGGTGTCACGGTGACAGGGGGAAGCAAAGGCTCCTGACGTGCGCCTTTCAGGCAATAGCTATGAACCACCAACTCCATAACGTACTCCTCGCAAGCAGGCCAGTTGGGCGCAAGGCAGCTTAGCAAGCTTGCGGCCAGTGTGCCTGATGCGCGTTACGGTTTTGCCAAACCGTACGCATCGCCTGGAAACTTCTCCAAGGCGTCTAGCTTGCCGTAGTAGCGGCCCGAGACCCTCAGATCCAGACGTCGTTGACCGCTGTTCGCTCGTTGGTTTCTTCGCCGGTGTTGAGAACGCCGCGCGGCTCGATCAGCAGCAGTTTCACCTCCTGTGCAGCGCTGGGCTTGTGCTCGATGCCCTTTTTGACCACATACATCTCGCCGGCGCCGATCAACACCGCGCCGTCGCGAAAGTCGAGGCGAAGCTCGCCTTCCAGGACAATGAATGTTTCGTCCGTATCGGCGTGGCTGTGCCAGACGAAGTCACCTTCCAGCCTGACGATCTTGAATTGGTAGTCGTTCATTTCGGCCACGACTTTCGGCGCCCACTGGTCCTGGAACAAGGCGTATTTCTGAGCGAAGTTGATGGGGAAATAGTGAGTCATCATGACGGCGGGCTCGTGCTGTGAGGAGTGGTAGGCGCAACCCTACTGCTCGGGCCGGAAGCGGTATTGCACGATTGTGCAGCTTTTTCGGCGCCCGACATTCACCTTCACCGAAGCATGTTCATCCAGCGTGCCGGTGAAATGCCGAAGGCCTGGGTGTGCAGCCGGGTCATGTGACTCTGGTCGAAAAAACCACAGGCCAGGGCGGCTTCGCTCAATGGCATGCCGTGGAAGGCCAGGCGACGGGCTTCGTTCAAGCGACGCTGGGTGATGTAGCGGTAGGGGCTGGTGCCGTACAGCGCACGAAAGTCCCGGGACAGGCTCCATCGATCCCGGCCGCTGGCCTGCACCAGGTCGTCCAGGGTGATCACCTGGTCAAGGGCATCATGAATGAACAGCCGTGCCCGCTCCGCTGCCGGGTAGTCGAGCAACCGACGTCCACGTCTGTTACCTGCGGCGCTATCGAGGGCCTGGGCGATATCGTAGATGGCGTCCTCTTCCTCCAGTGGATCGAGGGGCTGATCCAGGCTGCTCAAAAGTCGGCGGGTCGCGGCGTTAAGGCGCGGGTCACCGGTCAAGCCACCCTCAATGAAGGGCAACGGTTTACCGCCAAGCACTTGCTGGATCATCGAGGGCTCGATGTAGAACATCCGGTAACGAAAACCGTCGCTCGTGCCCGCTTCGCCATCATGGACCTCGTCCGGGTGCAGGACGATGGTACCGCCGGGCTTGCTGTGGCGCTTGCTGTGCCGGTAGTTGAAGCTCTGGACGCCGGACAGCGTGACGCCGATGGCGTAAGTGTCATGCCGATGGGCGTTGTAGCCATGACCGCTGAAATAGGCCTCGATGCGCTCCATGTTTCGTGCCCCGGGAGCACGCATCAGCCAATCGCGACGGTGGGTGGTTTGCGTCATGGAGACCGGCCTCTCGCTGTTGTTTGCACACGATACCTCCCTGTTATGCCTTGCCACAGTAAAAAAGCCTGTTCAGGTTGAGGCTGCCCGGGTGCCGAGCAGCCTCTCAGGCGAAACAGCACGACGCGGGTCAGATCTCCTTTACGGGTGTCTCGCCCTGGGCGTTCTTGATCAGCCCGATGACGTGCAGGCAGTCAGCCTTGTTCACATAGGATTCGCCGCTGGCGATCGTTTCATGGTTGCCGGCTCGCAGGCGCCAGCGCCATTGGCCTTTTCCGGTACCACGGGTGCCGCGGGTCTGTCGGTAGATTTCAAAATACATCGATTCGCTCCCTGCGATTATTCAGTCAAGACATGTGTTGCACATGTGGCTCAAAGCCTAGCCAAGCCGATGGTTTTGGCCATGGAAAAATCATTTCCAATGGTTATCGGATATCACCGGCGCGGGTTTGAAACGGTCGCTCGACCATTGGCGGGGAACCGGTCACCTTGCGGCCCGTTGGTCCGGGTCAAGTTCCGGTTTCATCCTTGCGTTGCCTTGTCCGGTCCTGCTTAATACGGTTCGACGCGGACGTCCTCAAAGGCGTCAGGGGCCCGCAACACCAATAAGAAAAAGAGCCATCCAGTGACTGAATATCCAGAAACGGATTTGCAAGGTCGTCTAGCGCTTTCGCTTGTTATCCCGGTTTACAACGAAGCCCAGAGCATCGACCTGTTCATCGCCAGGATCGATCAGGTCTTTGCCCATGAATCACGGGTGGGCCTGGAACTGGTGTTCGTCAATGACGGCAGCGTTGACGACACCCTGGCGTTGCTGCTGGAAAGGCAGAAGAGCGACCCACGCATCCGCATCGTCGACCTGAGTCGCAACTTCGGCAAGGAAGCGGCGCTGAGTGCGGGCCTGCAAGCCGCTCGCGGCCAGGCCGTGGTGCCGATCGATGTCGACTTGCAGGACCCTCCCGAAGTCATCCTCGAGATGATCGCCCACTGGCGCAACGGCGCCGAGGTAGTGCTGGGGCACCGGGTCAACCGCGACTCCGATTCCTGGGCCAAGCAGGTTTCGGCCAACAGCTTCTACCGACTGCACAATAAAATCGCCGACCACAAGCTGCCGGAGAACGTTGGTGACTTCCGCTTGATGGATCGCTGCGTGGTCGATGCCCTGCAGACACTGCCCGAATCCCGACGGTTCATGAAAGGCCTGTTTGCCTGGGTAGGCTTTCGCACTACTTATGTGGATTACGTCAGGCCCGAGCGCGCGGCCGGCGAAAGCAAGTTCAACGGCTGGCGGCTGTGGAATTTTGCCCTGGAAGGCATCACCAGTTTCAGCACCGAGCCGCTGCGCGTCTGGACATACCTGGGGCTGTGCGTCTCGCTGGTGTCTTTTGCCTTTGCGGTGTTCATCATCCTGCGAACGCTGATTTCCGGGATCGACCTGCCGGGTTATGCCTCGCTGATGGTGGCGGTGACGTTCCTGGGCGGTTTGCAACTGATCGGCATCGGCGTGCTGGGTGAGTACCTGGGCCGCACCTATATCGAATCCAAGCGTCGTCCGGTTTTCCTGGTGCGGCGCATCTATGACGCTAAGGACTGAACCGTGGATCTCAAGGAAACCGACATCCTGGGGCCCGACATCGGGCAGCATTGGTATTACCGCTCCAAGGCGCTCGCCATGCGTCACCTGCTCAAGGGCACATCGGCTCACACATTGCTGGACGTGGGCGCCGGGTCGGGCTTTTTCTCCCATCACCTGTTGACCCACACCGGGACGGCCCAGGCGTGGTGCGTGGACATCAGTTACCCGGACGACTCCGACGCCCTCACAGCCGGCAAGCCCGTTCATTATCGGCGGGCCATCGACACGCTGGACGCCGACCTGGTGCTGCTGATGGATGTGCTGGAGCACGTCGATGATGACGTCGGGCTGCTCAAGGCCTATGTCGATAAAGTGCCGTCTGGCAGCCGCTTCCTGATCACTGTGCCGGCGTTCCAGTTTCTCTGGAGCGGTCATGACGACTTTCTCGAGCACAAGCGCCGCTACACCCTCAAACAGCTGGAAAGTGTCGTGGCGCAGGCGGGTTTGCAAGTCCAGCAGGGGGCCTATTATTTCGGCCTGGTGTTCCCGATTGCTGCCGGCCTGCGCCTGTTGCAACGCAACACTCGCGGCGAGGCCGCCAAGTCTCAGCTTTCCCGGCATCATCCGCTGATCAACGGTGTATTGAAGGCCTTGTGCAGCCTGGAGCGGCCATTCATGGGCGCCAACCGTGTCGCCGGCCTGACGGTGTTTTGCCTGGCACAGAAGCCGTGACCTGGAGGCACTCGCCGTTGTTGCGACGCGCCCTGCGCTTTGCCATGACGGGCCTGTTCGTCACCGGGATACACGTGGCCGCCGCCGTGGCGTTCATGCATCTGGTGCTGGCGAACCCGCCACTGGCCAATGGCTTTGCCTTTGTGGTTGCCACATTCGTTTCCTACCTGATCAACACGCTGTGGAGTTTTTCCAGCCAGTTGCAGGGCCGCACCCTCGTCCGTTTCGTGGTGGTGTCGATTGGCGGGTTCTGGTTGGCGATGCTGGTGGCCTGGGTGGCCCAGCAGGTCGGCCTGGATTACCTGGCGGGCATCGCGGCGGTGGCCCTGGTCATCCCGCTGTTTACCTTCATCCTGCATAATTTCTGGACGTATCGATGACCGTTCGTGGTGTGCGTTATCCGGTTTTCCTGTTGCCCGTGCTGTTGGGCGTGCTGGCTTTTTTCCTGGTGATTGGCCCTCGGGTGTTGGACCCGACGAACATCGCCTGGCTGGGGGAGGGCGACGCGGCAACCCACTACATGGGCTGGGCATTTTTCCGCCACTCACCCTGGACGTTTCCGCTGGGGATGAACCCGTCCTATGGGCTGGAGTTGGGCAACGGGATCATCTTTTCCGATTCCAACCCGCTGCTGGCGCTCATGTTCAAGCCTTTCAACGCCTGGCTCCCGGAGACGTTCCAGTACTTCGGTTTCTGGCTGCTGGCCTGCTTTGTCCTGCAAGCCTGGTTCGCCTGGAAATTGATGGGGCTGCTGTCGCCCTCGGTGTGGATCCGGCTGTTGGGAACCGGCCTGTTTGTGTTTTCACCGCCCATGTTTCTGCGGATGGGGGGGCACCTTTCGCTGTCCGGGCACTTCCTGATCCTGGCGGCCTTGTACCTGGGGTTGCGGCCTGGCCTGGAGAAGCGCCGGCTGGCCTGGGGGGCGTTATTGGCCGCGACGGCGCTGGTGCATGCCTATCTGTTGGCCATGGTGGCATTGATCTGGCTGGCGGACCTTGCCGACCGAAGCCGTAAGGGCTGTTTGCCCAGGCGCAGTGCCTGGATCGAGCTGATCGGTGTGTTTCTGCTGGTCGCGTTCTGCTGTTGGCAGGCCGGTTATTTCAGTGTGGGCGGCGGGACCGTGGCGGGGGGTTATGGCTTGTATCGCCTGAATGTCATGTCGCTGGTGAACCCCAGCGGCTGGTCGCACATCTTGCGGGACATGCCTCAAGGGCCGGGAGACTACGAAGGTTTCAACTACCTGGGATTGGGCGTGTTGATGTTGGCGATCTGCGCCGGCGTGGCATGGCTGCAAGGCAACACCGGTTTCACGAAAACCGTGCGCCACAGGCGGTGGTTGCTACTGGCGTTGATCGGGCTGACGCTGTTTTCGCTGACCAATTCCCCAGGCATCGGCATGGTAAATCTGCATTATTGGTTGCCGGGACCCCTGGAGAAGGCCGCGAACGTCTTTCGCGCGGCCGGACGGATGTTCTGGCCGGTGTTCTATATCCTCGTGTTTACCATCATCTTTCTGGTCGTCCGGGGCAACAAACCGCGAACTGTCGGGTGTTTGTTGGTCATGGCCCTGTTTGTCCAGATCCTGGACACCCGCGCTGGATGGGCGGGTCTGCGCATGAGCCGGATGGTGCCCGTCGCCTCAAGTTGGCCCACACCGATGAAGGACCCGTTCTGGGCCAGCGCGGCCAATCATTATTCGAAAGTCCGCGCATTGATGCCCGGGAATCAGCCGGACAACTGGCTCCTGACCAGCCAATACGCGCTGAATCACCGCTTGAAAACCGATAGCGTGTACCTGGGACGAATGGGTACCCGTGAGATCGAACGGGCCCAACAGCATGCTGATCAGATGCTTGCCACCGGCCAATATGAAGCGGACTCGTTGTACATCCTCGACAGCCGCGCCACGCTCCAGGCGGCCAAAACCATCAATCGCCAGACCGACCTGTTGTCCCGCATCGATGGCTTCGTGGTGCTGGCGCCGGGCTGGAAGTCTTGCGCCCAATGCCGACCGGTCGAAGACGAAAACCTCGACGTGCAGGTCAAGGCAGGCGAACGCCAGGTCTTCAACCGCCCCAATGCCATGTTGGTCAGTGGCTGGGGACGTGTCGAGGATTGGGGCATTTGGTCCGAAGGCACGGAGGCTGAGATGGTGCTGCGTGTGCCGACAGAGGCCCGATCCATCACCATCGAAGCGGCAGCATTTGTGCAGACGGTGCACCCGAGCCAGCGGGTCGAGGTTTCGATCAATGGTATTGCGGCGTTGTCGACCCAGTTCAATCGCCTGCAGGACAACACCCTTGAACTGCCCCTGACACCAACCGTTCGGAAAGCGATGGGTGCTGATGGGCAGGTGCGCGTGCATTTCCATTTGCCCGATGCCGTCAGCCCGAAAGCGCTGGGGTTGGGAGGAGACGAGCGAGTCATGGGCCTGGGGCTGAAATCCCTGATGGTGAAGTGATCGCCTTCAGCTTGTGTGGGGCTTGCTCGCGAAGGCAGTCTCACATCCAACCTCATGCAAGCTGAGCCACCGCCATCGCGAGCAGGCTCGCTCCCACATGTGGAGTGAGGTACCGCCGGGAGAGATGGGCGGGCTGTGAGGCAGCCTTCGCGAGCAAGCCCGCT
>NZ_JAGGOF010000063.1 GCF_018614775.1 Pseudomonas fluorescens | reverse complement strand
ACCTTATTCAGGACGGGACACCAGGCACAAAAAAGGGAGACCGTCGGGTCTCCCTTTTTTGCTGGCGCCTTGGCTTAGTCGAACAGGCCGAAGGTCAGGTGGCTGAACCAGGAGCGGTCGCTGGACTCGCTTTCTGGTTCTTCTTCCTCGATCACGTCGCCGTTTTCGTCCTTGGGCTTGAGCTCGTTCGGAATGGCTTCCTTGGCGTCCTGGAACTGGCGCTGCACGTCCTGGTTGGCGCGGGTTTCACCCGGCGGCAGGGGCGGGCGGGACTCGATCAGGCCAAGGGTCGCCTTGCTCAGCCACGAACGGTTGTCCGCTTCGGCGACCCGTGGCGTGAACTGGCCGTCGACCAGGGAAGGGTGATCCGGGTAGTTCAGCTTCAGGGTTTCCAAGCTGGTGGCCGCCAGGTCGTCCAGGTGCAGGCGCTGGTAGGCTTCGGTCATCACGGCCAGGCCGTCACCCACCGAAGGGGTTTCCTGGAAATTTTCCACCACGTAGCGGCCACGGTTGGCGGCGGCGACGTAGGCCTGACGGGTCAGGTAATAGTCGGCCACGTGGATCTCGTAGGAAGCCAGCAGGTTGCGCAGGTAGATCATGCGCTGCTTGGCGTCCGGCGAGTAGCGGCTGTTGGGGAAGCGGCTGGTCAGCTGGGCGAACTCGTTGTAGGAGTCGCGCGCGGCACCCGGGTCACGCTTGGTCATGTCCAGCGGCAGGAAGCGCGCCAGCAGGCCGACGTCCTGGTCGAAGGAGGTCAGGCCCTTGAGGTAATAGGCGTAGTCGACATTCGGGTGCTGCGGATGCAGGCGAATGAAACGCTCGGCGGCGGACTTCGCCGCTTCCGGTTCGGCGTTCTTGTAGTTGGCGTAGATCAGCTCCAACTGGGCCTGATCGGCGTAGCGACCGAACGGATACCGCGACTCCAGGGCCTTGAGCTTGGCTGTGGCACTGGCGTAGCTGTTGTTGTCCAGGTCGTTCTGCGCCTGTTGGTACAGTTCGACTTCGCTCAGGTTTTCGTCTACGACTTCCTTCGACGAGCAAGCAGCAGTCAATGCGAGGATGGCGATCAGCAGCAGGTGTTTCACTTGCATGGCGGCTTGCGTCCCTATGACGGCCGCTGTCTTGGGCGGGGCCGTCCTGTTATGATGAGCGCCCCGTTGAAAGCCTCGGGGCAAAAGACGCCGTATTTAACCACAAGCGCGCAGCCGAAACCAAAGGCTGTGCCGACGCCTAGTCCGAGCATGTCCGATAAAATAGAACTTCGCGCAGAGGTGCCGTCCGAATTGGGCGGCCAACGCCTCGATCAAGTCGCCGCCCAACTCTTCGCCGAGCACTCGCGCTCGCGCCTTTCCGCCTGGATCAAGGACGGCCGCCTGACTGTGGATGGGGCGGTCATTCGCCCGCGCGACATCGTCCATGGCGGTGCCATCCTCCAACTGACTGCCGAACAGGAGGCCCAGGGAGAATGGGTTGCCCAGGACATTGCCCTGGACATCGTCTATGAAGACGACGACATCCTGGTGATCAACAAGCCCGCGGGCCTGGTGGTGCACCCGGCGGCTGGCCATGCCGATGGCACGCTGCTCAACGCCCTGCTGCACCACGTCCCGGATATCATCAATGTGCCCCGTGCCGGTATCGTGCACCGCCTGGACAAGGACACCACCGGCCTGATGGTGGTGGCCAAGACCATCCAGGCGCAGACGCAGCTGGTGACACAGCTGCAAAGCCGCAGTGTCAGCCGCATCTATGAGTGCATCGTGATCGGCGTGGTCACCGCCGGTGGCAAGATCAACGCACCCATCGGCCGTCATGGCCAGCAGCGCCAGCGCATGGCGGTGATGGAAGGCGGCAAGCAGGCGGTCAGTCATTACCGCGTGCTCGAGCGCTTCCGCTCCCACACCCACGTGCGGGTCAAGCTGGAAACCGGCCGTACCCACCAGATCCGCGTGCACATGGCCCACATCAACTTCCCGTTGGTGGGCGACCCGGCCTATGGCGGTCGTTTCCGCATTCCGCCGGCCGCCAGCGTGACCATGGTCGAATCGTTGAAAAATTTCCCGCGCCAGGCGCTGCACGCGCGCTTCCTGGAACTGGATCATCCGACCACCGGTAAGCGCATGAGCTGGGAGTCGCCGCTGCCGGATGACTTCGTCTGGCTGCTGACGCTGCTCAAGCAGGACCGCGAGGCGTTCATCGGATGAGTGACTGGCTGACACCCGACTGGCCCGCGCCGGACCGGGTCAAGGCCTGCGTCACCACCCGTGCGGGCGGCGTCAGCCAGGCGCCGTTCGACAGCCTCAACCTGGGCAACCATGTCGATGACGACCCTGCGGCCGTCGCCGAAAACCGTCGTCGTCTTACCGAACGCTTCGCCATTCGTCCGGCCTGGCTGCAGCAGGTCCATGGAATAGACGTGGTCGAGGCTGACCCGGCCCAGGTGGCGACCGCCGACGCCAGTTGGACCGCTACGCCGGGCATCGCTTGCACAGCGATGACGGCGGACTGTTTGCCTGTATTGTTCTGTAACCATGCCGGCACGCGTGTCGCGGCAGCTCATGCCGGTTGGCGCGGGTTGGCGAACGGGGTGTTGGAAGCGACCCTCGACAGTCTTCAGGCGCCTGCCGGTGAGGTCCTTGTCTGGCTTGGGCCGGCCATTGGCCCGCAAGCCTTCGAGGTTGGGGCGGAAGTGCGTGAAGCGTTCGTCGCGCAATTGCCCCAGGCGGCACGAGCCTTCGTACCTGGACACAATGCCGGCAAGTTTTTCGCTGACATCTATGAACTGGCGCGTTTGCGACTGGCGGCGCGGGGTGTTACGGCGGTGTACGGTGGTGGCCTGTGTACCGTGACGGATCCACGCTTCTTCTCCTACCGCCGCAATCCGCGCACCGGTCGTTTTGCTTCGCTGGTCTGGCTCGAACAATAGAAGGTTGTTTGGCTGCTCCTCCTGTGGGAGCGAGCCTGCTCGCGATGGCAGTCTCTCAGCTAACCTTCAATCGGCTGACACACCGCTTTTCGCGAGCGAGCCCGCTTCTGCCGGCGTCATCTGGCTGATCTGCATCAACGAAACCCGCTTGAATCTTGCAGAATCGTCCACATCTATAGCGGTATCTGGCAGGTTTCTTCATTCAGGATGTTTTTTGGTCCGGCCTGCTCAAAAGGAAGGTGACCCATGCGAATTGATCGTTTAACCAGCAAATTACAATTGGCCCTGTCCGATGCCCAGTCCCTGGCCGTCGGGCTGGACCATCCCGGTATCGAGCCGGCGCATTTGATGCAGGCGATGCTCGAGCAGCAAGGCGGCTCCATCAAGCCTCTGTTGATGCAGGTGGGCTTTGACGTCAACAGCCTGCGCAAGGAGTTGGCGAAAGAACTCGACCAGTTGCCCAAGATCCAGAACCCGACGGGCGACGTGAACATGTCCCAGGACCTGGCGCGGCTGCTGAACCAGGCCGACCGCCTGGCCCAGCAGAAGGGCGACCAGTTCATTTCCAGCGAGCTGGTGCTGCTCGCCGCCATGGACGAGAACAGCAAGCTGGGCAAATTGCTGCTCGGCCAGGGCGTGAGCAAGAAGGCCCTGGAGAATGCCATCAACAACCTGCGGGGCGGCGAAGCGGTCAACGATGCCAACCACGAGGAGTCTCGTCAGGCGTTGGATAAATACACCGTCGACCTGACCAAGCGTGCCGAGGAAGGCAAGCTCGACCCGGTGATTGGCCGCGACGATGAAATCCGTCGCACGATTCAGGTGCTGCAACGCCGCACGAAGAACAACCCGGTGTTGATCGGTGAGCCCGGCGTGGGTAAGACCGCCATTGCCGAGGGCCTGGCCCAGCGCATCATCAACGGTGAAGTGCCGGACGGCCTGAAGGGCAAGCGGTTGCTGTCTTTGGACATGGGCGCGCTGATCGCGGGTGCCAAGTACCGTGGCGAGTTCGAAGAACGCCTCAAAGCCTTGCTCAACGAACTGTCGAAGCAGGAAGGGCAGATCATCCTTTTCATCGACGAATTGCACACCATGGTCGGCGCCGGCAAGGGCGAAGGCTCCATGGACGCCGGTAACATGCTCAAGCCGGCGCTGGCCCGTGGCGAGTTGCATTGCGTCGGTGCGACCACGCTCAATGAGTACCGCCAATACATAGAGAAGGACGCGGCCCTTGAGCGGCGTTTCCAGAAAGTGCTGGTGGAGGAGCCGAGCGAAGAAGACACCATCGCCATCCTGCGCGGCCTCAAGGAGCGCTACGAGGTTCACCACAAGGTGGCGATCACCGATGGCGCGATTATCGCGGCGGCCAAGCTCAGCCATCGCTACATCACTGACCGGCAATTGCCGGACAAGGCCATCGATCTGATCGACGAAGCCGCCAGCCGCATCCGCATGGAAATCGATTCCAAGCCCGAAGTGCTGGATCGCCTGGAGCGGCGCTTGATTCAGCTCAAGGTCGAGTCCCAGGCGCTGAAGAAAGAAAGCGACGAAGCGGCGAAGAAACGTCTGGAAAGGTTGCAGGAAGAAATCGTCCGTCATGAGCGGGAGTATTCCGATCTTGAGGAAATCTGGAATTCGGAAAAAGCCGAAGTCCAGGGCTCTGCGCAGATCCAGCAAAAGATCGAACAGTCTCGCCAGGAATTGGAAGCGGCTCGTCGCAAGGGCGATCTCAACCGCATGGCCGAGTTGCAGTACGGGGTGATCCCGGACCTGGAGCGCAGCCTGCAAATGGTCGACCAGCACGGCAAGAGCGAAAACCAGTTGCTGCGCAGCAAGGTCACCGAAGAAGAAATCGCTGAAGTGGTTTCCAAGTGGACCGGTATTCCGGTGTCGAAGATGCTCGAAGGCGAGCGCGACAAGCTGCTGAAGATGGAAAGTCTGTTGCACCAGCGTGTGATCGGCCAGGAGGAAGCGGTGGTGGCGGTTGCCAACGCCGTGCGCCGGTCCCGTGCCGGGTTGTCGGACCCGAACCGTCCGAGCGGTTCATTCATGTTCCTCGGCCCGACCGGTGTCGGTAAAACCGAGCTGTGCAAGGCGCTGGCGGAGTTCCTGTTCGATACCGAAGAGGCCATGGTGCGTATCGACATGTCCGAGTTCATGGAGAAACATTCCGTGGCGCGACTGATCGGTGCCCCACCGGGGTATGTCGGCTACGAGGAAGGCGGTTACCTGACCGAGGCCGTGCGGCGCAAACCGTACTCGGTGATCCTCCTCGATGAGGTCGAGAAGGCCCATCCGGATGTGTTCAACATCCTGTTGCAAGTGCTGGAGGATGGTCGCCTGACCGACAGCCACGGGCGCACGGTGGACTTCCGTAACACGGTGATCGTGATGACCTCGAACCTGGGCTCGGCGCAGATCCAAGAGCTGGTAGGGGACCGTGAGGCACAGCGCGCAGCGGTGATGGACGCGATTTCCACCCACTTCCGCCCCGAGTTCATCAACCGGGTGGACGAAGTGGTGATTTTCGAGCCGTTGGCCCGGGACCAGATTGCTGGCATTACCGAGATCCAATTGGGTCGCCTGCGCAGTCGCCTCACCGAGCGCGAGCTGAAGCTGCAATTGAGCGACGAGGCCTTGGACAAGCTGATTGCGGTGGGTTACGACCCGGTCTATGGCGCGCGGCCGCTGAAGCGGGCTATCCAGCGCTGGATCGAAAACCCGCTGGCGCAGTTGATCCTGTCGGGTCGCTTCATGCCTGGCGAAACCGTGACCGGCGTGGTGGAAAACGACGAAATCGTCTTCCACTAAAAGCTGGCACTGCCTGCAACCGGAATGGCCTCGCTTTGCGAGGCCATTTTTTTCATCAGGCCGTTGAACTCAAAGGAAAAGGCTTGTAAAGTGCGCCCCGCAGTACGTCACCCCCCGGGGTTACTTCTCGCTGAGAAGGAATCCGAAACAAGTTGCAAATCATTGTCTTGAAAGCAATTTAAGGGGTTGACAGAGGTTTTGAAGATTGTAGAATAGCGCGCCTCAGACACACGAACGCAGCGATGCGGGCAGGTAGAAGAGGTTGAAGCTAGCTTCAACGTTGCAACTTGAAATATCAGTTCCGTGATAGCTCAGTCGGTAGAGCAAATGACTGTTAATCATTGGGTCCCAGGTTCGAGTCCTGGTCACGGAGCCATTTCAATCGGGGTATAGCGCAGTCCGGTAGCGCGCCTGCTTTGGGAGCAGGATGTCAGGAGTTCGAATCCCCTTACCCCGACCATATTTGGGTCGTTAGCTCAGTTGGTAGAGCAGTTGGCTTTTAACCAATTGGTCGTAGGTTCGAATCCCACACGACCCACCATTTTTGAGACCAGTTCGCTGGAATCGAATCTTAAGATCAGAGGCCAAAAGCGCTGATCGAGGAAGGCGACTTGCAAGGGTCGCCTTTTTTTTACCGGGGTATAGCGCAGTCCGGTAGCGCGCCTGCTTTGGGAGCAGGATGTCAGGAGTTCGAATCCCCTTACCCCGACCATATTGAAAATCCTCGTATCGACAGATACGGGGATTTTTTTTTGCCTGTGCAAAGGTGGAAAGTCTTAAGTTGTCGTACAACATGCCGATAACCCGCCGACAGGGGTTGGACTGATCGCCCCATTTCAGGCCAATAACAAAAAAGGCATCCGTTTATGTTTCTTCGTCAGCTGAATATTGCCCCCCGCGCCGCATTGGGATTTGCCTTGATCGCCGTGCTGGTGGCATTGCTCGGGGTGTTTGCGCTGGGCCAGATGTCGAGCATCCGTGACAGCGAAGTCGCGGTAGAGAGTCAGTGGCTGCCCAGTATTCGCGGCGGCGATGAGATTCGTGAACTGATGTTGCGCATCCGCACGATTTCCCTGCGCATGGCCCTGGATCAGGACCCGAAGAACATCTCGGTGTATCGCGGGCAAATGGACACCCGTGACAAGGAGCTGAGCGAAAAAATTGCCACGTACGACAAGCTTGTCGTGACCCCGGAAGGCAAGGCGCTCTACGACCAGTTCAAGCAGACCTTTGCCGCCTATCGTGCGGGCATCGCCCAGTCCTTCACCCTGGCGGAGCAGGGCCGTCGTGACGACCTGATCAAACTGTTGCTGGTGGACATGAAGACGGTGGTGGACGGTTCCGGCAAGCAGCTCAACGACCTGGCGGAGTTGTTCTCCAAACAGGTGTCCATCGAGAGCCAGAAATCCCAGGAGCACTACGCCAATTCGCGCATGATCGTCAGCCTGTTCATCGTGCTCGCCGCCCTGGCCACGGTGGCCCTGGCGATGCTGCTCACCCGCAGTATCGTCAAGCCGTTGGGCGAGGCGCTGAACGCTGCGGAGAACGTGGCGCGCGGTGACCTGACCCGGCCCATCGAAACCCATGGCAACGACGAAGTAAGCCGGCTGCTCAAGGCGCTGGCGACCATGCAGCAGAACCTGCGTGAAACGTTGCAGAACATCAGTGGCTCGGCGACGCAACTGGCGACCGCCGCCGATGAGCTGAACGCGGTGACCCTCGGCAGCACCCAGAGCCTGCAACAGCAGAACAACGAAATCGAACAGGCAGCCACGGCCGTCACCGAAATGACCACCGCTGTAGAGGAAGTCGCTCGCAACGCCGTGTCGACCTCTGATGCGACTCGTCAATCCAGTGAGTCGGCGTCCCTTGGACAGCAGCGGGTCAGTGACACGGTCGATGCCATTGGCGCCCTCGCCAACGATGTGGAGGTGACCGGTGGCCTGGTACAGTCCCTGGCCAACCAATCGCAGGACATTGGCAAGGTGCTGGACGTGATCCGGGCGATCGCCGAACAAACCAACCTGTTGGCCCTCAACGCGGCCATCGAAGCGGCCCGGGCCGGCGAAAGCGGTCGCGGCTTTGCGGTGGTGGCTGACGAAGTCCGGGCGCTGGCCTATCGCACGCAGCAATCGACCCAGGAAATCGAACAGATGGTCCAAGGCATGCGCAGCGGCGCCAGCCAGGCGCTGGATTCCATGCAGGCCAGCTCCAGCCGCGCCGCCAGCACCCTGGCGATGGCCGAGCGAGCGGGGGACGCGCTACAGACCATCACCGCCTCGGTCAGCGAAATCCACGAACGCAACCTGGTGATCGCCAGCGCTGCCGAAGAACAGGCACAGGTGGCCCGTGAGGTGGATCGCAACCTGGTGAACATTCGGGATTTGTCCGTGCGTTCGGCCACGGGGGCGGACCAGACCAGCGCGTCCAGCCATGAGTTGTCGCAACTGGCGAATTCGTTGCGCACGATGGTGCAGCGGTTTCAGGTTTGATGGTTGAAGGGGCATTGAAGGGACGCGGAGCGTCCCGGGCTGCATTCCCACGCAGAGCGTGGGAACGATCGTCAGTAGTGTTTCAGTGCAACTTGAGCCTCGGCTCTGTCCCACGCCCAATCCGGCTGCCCAACATCAGCATCGCCGTACGGAACATGCCGTACAGCGCCATCTGGTGCATGCGATAAAGCGACACGTAGAACATCCGCGCCAGCCAGCCTTCGAGCATCACACTGCCGGTGAGGTTGCCCATCAGGTTGCCTACCGCCGAAAAGCGCGACAGCGAGATTAACGAGCCGTAGTCAGTGTATTTGTAATGCGGCAGGGCCTTGCCTTCGATCCTCAGCTTCAAGGATTTTGCCAGCATTGACGCTTGCTGGTGCGCCGCCTGGGCGCGTGGTGGCACGTTGCGGTCGCTGTCCGGCTGCGGGCAGGCGGCGCAGTCGCCGAAGGCGAAGATGTTTTCGTCGCGGGTGGTCTGCAAGGTCGGCAGCACTTGAAGCTGGTTGATTCGATTGGTCTCCAGCCCGTCGATCTCCTTGAGGAAGTCCGGCGCGCGGATCCCGGCGGCCCAGACCTTCAGGCTCGCGTCGATCACTTTGCCATCGACGGTGATCAGGCTGTCGGCGGTCACCTGGCTGACGGCAGCGTTGGTCATCACGTTGACCCCGAGTTTTTCCAGGGTCTTGTGCACCGGTCCACCGATGCGCTCGGGCAGTGCCGGCAGGACTCGCGGCCCGGCTTCGATCAGGGTGATGTGCATGTTTTCCGGCTTGATCCGGTCCAGGCCGTAGGCCGCCAGTTCATGGGCCGCGTTGTGCAGCTCGGCGGCCAGTTCGACGCCGGTCGCACCAGCGCCGACGATGGCGACGCTGATGCGCTCCACGGCATCGGTCTGGCCGGCATGGGCGCGCAGGTAATGATTGAGCAATTGCTGATGGAAGCGCTCGGCCTGCTTGCGGGTGTCGAGGAACAGGCAATGCTGGGCCGCGCCCTCGGTGCCGAAGTCGTTGGTGGTGCTGCCGACGGCAATCACCAGGCTGTCGTAACCCAGCTCCCGGGCCGGTAACAGTTCCACGCCCGCTTCGTCGTAGGTGGCGGCCAGCTGGATCTTCTTCAGTTCGCGGTCAAGGCCGCTCATGCGCCCCAGCTGGAACTCGAAGTGGTTCCATTTGGCCTGGGCGACATAGTTGAGTTCGTCTTCGGAGGAGTTCAGGGAACCGGCGGCCACTTCGTGCAGCAAGGGTTTCCAGATGTGGGTCAGGTTCGCGTCGACCAGCATCACACTGGCCGTGCCGCGCTTGCCCAGAGTCTTACCCAGACGGGTAGCCAACTCCAGACCGCCGGCGCCGCCGCCAACGATGACAATACGATGAGTCATAGGGATATCTCGCAAGGCTAAAGGAAATCGGTGCCGTTACCCGCGCGAGTCCAAGGCTCATAGCGTCAGGTAACTGATCAGTCGGCTCAACAGGCCCAGGCCGATAGTCACGGCCAGTACCACCACCAGGAGCATCCACGGCCGGAAAGGCCGGCGCTCGACTCGGTGCTGGGACAGTTGCAGGTACTCTTCGACATGCTTCTGGTCATCTGGGTTCAGGCGGCTGGTCATAAAGGCCTCGTCAGGTAGACGTTGCGAAAGGTGTTGGCGCTACAGCGTCCGGCTATCCGGCATTCAATGCAGCGTAGCCGCTCGTCAGATGAGCGTACACGTTGCGCGGTCTGCCGCGCGTTCACAGGCTGATCCCGACATCGAAGACGATGCTGCGACCCAGGTTGCCCCGCAGGAAGTCCGGTGCGTCGGGATGGGCAAACAGCACCCGGGCAAACGTCGGGCCCACCAGCGACAACGAGCGCCAGCCCTGGCGCAGGTACTCGGTGGGTGGCGGGAAGTGGCTGTTGAGATCGAGCACCTCACGCTTGAGGCTGGCGAAGGCGATGATGTCCAGGTCGCCCAGGTCCATGCCGCGTTCGGTGTAGTTGTGGGCTTTCTTGCGCAGGGTCGGGGCCAGTCTGAGCAGGAACTCGTTGGCCGGGATCCGCCGGGGCTTGGCTTCGCGGCGCACCAATTGGCTCAGGGAAAACGCACTGCGGCGGCGTTGCAGTTCGTCGCGCCATTCATCATTGAGACGGCGGCCCTCGTCGAGCACAAAGAACACCTCGAAATTGGCATCCCGAAACAACACGTCCGGCGGTTCCCCGGCGGGGGTAAATTCATCGGCACGGTAAGGCACGTTCAGGCCTTGCAGCAGACGTTGGCAGACCCAACGCTCACGCTCCCATTTGCGGGCATTGGAGAGGAAGGCGTTGGCTTGCTCGGCCGCGATGGTCAGCAGGCGTAAATAATCGGAATCATCCATGCACCCAAGCTTAGCGTTCAATGGCGACTAGCTGGAAGCGTTGAGTTGATTAATGGCAGTTCTCAAGAGGTGTAGACTGCCGACATGAAACGACGGTGGCGAGGGTCAGTGAAAGGTGTAATCCCATGATCGGTGCCGAACTGCTTTCCCCGCAGACCCTGGCGGTGGGCTGGCTGATTTATGTCCCGGTCCTCGCCTGGGCCGTGTGGCGGGCGCCGTGGGTGGAGCTGTTCACCGACAGTCGGCGCCAGCACCTGCTGTTCGGCACCGTGCTGGCGCTGTTCATGTTGTGGCTGGTGCGACGGGATTTCGACACGGGCGTTTCGTACCATTTCATCGGCATGACCGCCGTGACCCTGCTGCTGGACTGGCCGCTGGCTCTTCTCGGTGGTCTCTTTGCCCAGCTTGCGCTGGTGCTGTTGGGCCGCCAGGACATGGCGGCGATGGGCGTCAACGGTGCGCTGCTGATCCTGTTGCCGGTGCTGGTCACCGAGTGTTGCGCGATCCTGGTGGAGCGCGCCCAGCCGCGCAATCTGTTCGTGTACATTTTCTGCTCGGGGTTCCTCGCCGCCGCGCTGTCGGCGTTGTTGTGTCTGCTGCTGGGGCTCGCGCTGCTGTGGTATGACGGGATATTCGCCATGCCTTACTGGCTGGAGGATTTCATCGGCTACCTCTGGCTGATCATCTTTCCCGAAGCATTCATCAACGGCATGGTGGTCAGTGCGCTGGTGGTGTTCAGTCCCGAGTGGCTGGAAACCTTCAACCGCACGCGCTATCTGTCGGCGCCCTGGAACGATGACGACAAGTCTTGATGCATCAAGGTCGCGCCAACAGCCGCCGCTCATGCTCTGGAAAACTTCCAGGAGTACAACGATGAGTGTTTATGAGTGGGCGAGACAAGAGGTCCGGCGTAGCCACGACACGGCCATGGAGATCGGCTTCGACCCGGGCTTGAGCCTGCGTGCCTTGCTCAGTGCAATCGTGCAACAGAGCAAGGCAGTGCGCAGCGTCGAGGATCTGGCCGATGAGCTGAGTTTCCTCGCGGAAAATCTCGACGATGAACAGGACTATGGGTTCATGCGGCCTTAGTGGTGCGAGCGGGGAGTGAAGTCTTCGCTGAACAGCTCATCCTCGGCATCCGGGCTGACCGGAATCTTGTGTTCTTCCGACGCCCAGGCGCCGAGGTCGATCAATTTGCAGCGATCGGAACAGAACGGCCGGAATGTGCTCTGCGGGCTCCATTCGACGGGGGCGCCACAGGTCGGGCAATCAACGGTTGGGGTTTGGCTCATGACTGGCCTCCACGCAAAGTAAGGTAAAAGTGATGCAGGCGCTCGACCTCGCTGTGCAGCCAGGCCAGGTCGCGATCGTTGACCAGCACATCGTCGGCCTGGCTCAGGCGATCCTGGCGACTGGCTTGAGCCTTGAGGATGGCCTGGACCTGTTGCTCGCTGGTCTGGTCGCGCTGCAACGTCCGCTCGATCTGCAGTTGTTCCGGCGCATCGATCACCAGGATTCGCCGGGTCATGGCGTACTGTCCTGATTCGATCAACAGTGGCGATACCAGGATCGCGTAGGACGATTGTGCCTGGGCCAGGTGGTGGGCGATTTCCTCCGCGATCAGCGGATGCAATAGCGCTTCGAGCCAACGACGTTCATCGGCATTTTCAAAGATCAGCTTGCGCAGTACCGCCCGATCCAGGGCGCCATCGTCCTGCAACACGCCAGGGCCGAAGTGTCCGGCGATTTCCGCCAGGGCCGGGCGCCCGGGTTCGACGACCCAGCGCGCGGCGTGATCGGCGTCGATGACATGCACGCCCAAGTCGATGAAGTGCTGGGCGGCCGCGCTCTTGCCGCTGCCGATGCCACCGGTCAGGCCGAGAATCCAGGGTTTTTCCACAGGGCTATTCATTAGAAACCGACAGACTGCCAATAGAAGTCGGTTATTTGACCACCCCAGAGCAACGCAATCCAGCCGGCAATCGCCAGGTAGGGGCCGAAGGGGACTTGCGTCGACCCCGGCGCATTGCGCAGGCGCAGCACTATGATCCCGATGACGGCGCCTACCAGCGACGACAGCAGCAAGGTCAACGGCAGGATCTGCCAGCCACCCCAGGCGCCCAGCATCGCCAGCAGCTTGAAATCCCCGTAGCCCATGCCCTCCTTGCCGGTGAGCAATTTGAACACCCAGTAGACCGACCACAGGGCCAGGTAGCCGGCCACCGCGCCCCACATTGCCTGGTCCAGGGCGACGAACAACCCGAAGCTGTTGACGATCAAGCCGAGCCACAACAGCGGCAGCACCAGCGTATCGGGGAGCAATTGATGCTCGGCGTCGATCAGGCTCATGGCCAACAGGCCCCAGCTCAATACCATCACCCAGATGGCCTGCCAGCCAAAGCCGAAATGCCAGGCGACGAACGCCGACAAGGCGCCACAGGCCAGTTCGGTCAGGGGATAACGCCTGCCGATAGGCGCGGCGCAGTTCGAACAGCGGCCACGCAACATCAGGTAGCTGAGCAACGGGATGTTTTCCCAGGCTCGGATGCGATGGCCGCAGTGGGGGCATTGGGAGTGGGGCAACATCAGGTTGTAGACCGGGCCGGGGGCTTCGGCCGGCAAGCCCAGCAGGTCGTGGGCTTGCACGCGCCACTCGCGGGTGAGCATCTTCGGCAGGCGCCACACCAGCACATTGAGGAAGCTGCCGATGACCAGCCCGAGCAGCAGCGCACTGAGCACGAAGGCCAGGGGATAAAGCACGAAGAATTCGCTCAGGGGCATGTCAGATCGCAGAGCCGAGTTGGAAGATGGGCAGGTACATGGCAACCACCAGGCCGCCGACCACTATCCCCAGGATCACCATGATGAAGGGTTCCATCAGGCTGGTGAGGTTGTCCACCAGATTGTCCACTTCGGCTTCGTAAAAGCTCGCCACCTTGTCGAGCATGTCGTCCAGCGCACCGGATTCTTCACCGATGGCCGTCATCTGGATCGCCAGGTTCGGAAAGATGCCGGAAGCGCGCATGGAAAAATTCAATTGCATGCCGGTCGAGACATCCTGCTTGATCCGTTGCACCGCTTGCTTGAAGACCACGTTGCCGGTGGCGCCCGACACCGAATCCAGGGCTTCCACCAACGGTACGCCGGCGGCGAAGGTGGTGGACAACGTACGGGCGTAACGGGCCACGGCGGATTTGTACATCAGCGTGCCTATCAGCGGCAGCTTGAGCAGCCATTTGTCGCGCCAGTCACGCAGCGGCTGAGAGCGCTTGAGCGCGTACTTCACCCCAAAGAAAATACTCACGAACTTGGTCAGGATCAGCCACCACCAATGCTGCATGAATTCCGACAGGCCGATGACCATCCGCGTGAACGCCGGCAATTCAGCGCCGAAGCCGGAGAACACCGACTCGAACTGCGGCACGACCTTGACCAGCAGGATACCGGTGACCACGGCCGCGACGAGGAGCACGGCAATCGGATAGGTCATGGCTTTCTTGATCTTGGCCTTGAGCGCCTCGGTCTTTTCCTTGTAGGTCGCAATCCGGTCCAGCAGCGTGTCGAGGGCGCCGGCCTGTTCACCGGCATCCACCAGGTTGCAGTACAACTCGTCGAAATATTGCGGGCACTTGCGCAGCGCTGCGGCGAAGCTGTTGCCGGCGGCGACTTCCTGTTTCACCTCGTCCACCAGCTTGCGCATATTGGGGTTGTCGAAGCCTTCGCCAATGATGTCGAACGCTTGCAACAGCGGCACGCCAGCCTTGAGCATTGTCGCCATCTGGCGGGTGAAGAGGGCGATATCCAGCGGCTTGATGCGTTTGCCCTTGCTGAATATCGAGGTGGACTTCTTGCGCACCTTCTGCGGGTTGATGCCTTGCTTACGCAGTTGGGCCTTGACCAGCGCCGGGCTCTGGCCCGTCAGCTCACCGGTCATTTTCGTGCCTTTGCGGTCCTTGCCTTCCCAAGTGTACACATCGGTTTTGACTGCCTTGACCGCCATGCTCAATCCTTGGTGACCCGGTTGATTTCTTCGAGACTGGTGACGCCCTGCATGACCTTGAGCAGCCCCGACGTGCGCAGGTCATCGAAACCGTCCTTGCGCATTTGCAGGTCGATTTCCAGCGAATTGCCTTCGGCCATGATCAACCGTTGCAGCTCGGGTGTGTTCCTGACCACCTCATAAACTCCCACGCGCCCTTTGTAGCCGTTGTTGCACTGCTCGCAACCGACCGGCTCATAGATCGTGAACGAGCCGATGCGTTCCCGGGGGAAACCTTCCTTGAGCAGGGTTTCGTCGGGAACCTCGATGGCTTTCTTGCAATGGCTGCACAGCTTGCGTGCCAACCGTTGGGCGATGATCAGGTGCACGGCGGTGGCGATGTTGAAGCCCGGAATGCCCATGTTCTGCAGACGGATCAGGGTTTCAGCCGCGCTGTTGGTGTGCAGCGTGGAGAGCACCAGGTGACCGGTCTGGGCGGCCTTGATGGCGATTTCGGCGGTCTCCAGGTCGCGGATTTCACCGACCATGATCACGTCCGGGTCCTGGCGCAGGAACGAACGCAAGGCCTGGGCGAAATCCAGCCCCTGGCGCGGGTTCACGTTGACCTGGTTGATGCCCTCCATGTTGATCTCCACCGGATCCTCGGCAGTGGAAATATTGATGTCCACGGTGTTGAGGATATTCAGCCCGGTGTAAAGCGAAACGGTCTTGCCCGAGCCGGTTGGCCCGGTGACCAGAATCAGCCCTTGCGGTTGCTTGAGGGCGGCCATGTACAGCGCTTTCTGGTCCGGTTCGTAACCCAGGGCATCAATGCCCATTTGCGCGCTGGAGGGGTCGAGGATCCGGATCACCACTTTTTCACCCCAGAGCGTGGGCAGGGTGTTGACCCGGAAGTCGATGGATTTGTTTTTCGACAGGCGCATTTTCAGGCGCCCGTCCTGGGGCTTGCGCCGCTCGGAAATATCGAGGCTGGCCATGACCTTCAGCCGTGCGGAGATCCGAGTGGCCAGTTGGATCGGCGGCTTGGCCACTTCGCGCAACATGCCATCGGTGCGCACCCGCACCCGGTAGGATTTTTCATAAGGCTCGAAGTGCAGGTCGGAAGAGCCGCCCTTGATCGCATCCAGCAGCATCTTGTTGACGAACCGCACCACTGGCGCATCATCGGCGTCCTGGCTGGCCATGGCGTCCTGCTTGCGGTCGTCATCCGTCTCGATGTCGAGGCCGTCAAGGTCGACGTCGCCCATGCCCTCCAGGCCGGAACTGCTCGACTCGAAGAATTTCTCGATGGCATCGCTGAGCTTGTCGTCTTCCACCAGGATGGCTTCGGTGGTCAGGCCGGTGCTGAACTGGATGTCATTGATGGCCTGGTGGTTCGTCGGGTCGGAAATGCCCACATACAGCTTGTTGCCCCGCCGCCAGAGCGGCAGGACGTGATGCTGGCGCACCAGTTTCTCGCTGACCAGTCCGGTGGGCTGGCTTTCCTTGTCGAGGCTGTTGAGGTCCATCAGGGCGACGCCAAAATGCTCGGAGGCAATTTCCGCGACCTGGCGACTCTTGACCAGTTTGTTCTGTACCAGATAACTGACCAGGGGCATGCGATTGAGCTGGGCTTGCTGGTACGCCTGTTGCGCATTCTGCTCGGTGATCAGTTCGGCCAGCACCAATTGCTTGGTCAGGCCGCTGAGGACGATGTCATTCATGGGAATACCGGACGCGGACAGTTCATGACTTATAGCCTAGTCAAGCATCCACGCCAAACCAGCGGCACGGAGTGACAAAAAGTGTCAGATAGTGTGGTTGTTGGGGTAGGACGTGGGATGCCGAAACGTTCAAACCCCTTGCCAGCCGGGTCGCGGTCGCTTGGCACGTGCCCTGCAACGGCCGCCTCAAGACATGAGATTTCGACTCATGCTATGGAGATGTCTATGAGCAGGCAAAAAGGTTTTACCCTGATCGAGTTGCTGATCGTCGTGGCGATCATCGGCATCCTGGCGACGTTTGCATTGCCGCAATATTCCAGGTATCAGGCGCGGGCGAAGGCCACGGCTGGTCTGGGGGAAATTTCTGCCTACAAGGTGGCGTACGAGGACCAGATGAATCAGGGGGTCACTCCGACATTGGCGCTCATGAACGCACCTACCACCACCAGTAACTGCACTATTTCGGTAACAGGTTCGGCGGCAGCCGGAGGCACGCTTGTTTGCACTCTTCTGAACGCTCCTGCCGCTGTGGCAGGCAAGACGATCACGCTCACTCGTGACGCGAACGGCGCCTGGACCTGTGCCTCCAATGCACCCAAGGAATACTTGCCGGCCGGTTGCCCGGGTGTCTGATAACGTACCAAGCGAGGGAGCTGGCTCCCTCGCTGCGGAAATCCTCCTTAATTCATCAGCTTAGCGGAAGGCCAGAATCGGCAAGTTGCATGTTGAAAAGTCTCGGGTCATGCATTTTGCAAGATTATGAAAATCGCCGCTTCGCTTAACCTTTTGATTTAAAACATATTATTTCATTTCTCAAAACTGGCACAGCCTTCGCACTACTCCTGATAACCCTGCCGGGATGCACCTCCGGCAGTTTCTGAGAAAAACAGGAGTTACTCGTATGAAGAAGTTCGCTATCACTGCCGCTGCTGCTACCGCACTCACCCTGACCATGGCTAGCGCATTCGCCGAGACCACTCAAACAACTCAGGCTCCAATAACGCTGGCTGCTGGCGAAGTCACCAAAGCCAAGGAATCCACTTCGGATACCTGGATCACCACCAAGGTCAAAGCTGACCTGGTCACCGAAAAAGGCATCCCAGGCACCGACATCAAAGTTGAAACCAATAAAGGTGTTGTGTCCCTGTCTTCGACTGTTGCCGTCACTGAAGCCCAGAAAACCACTGCTGTGGCAATCGCCAAGAAAATCAAAGGCGTCAAAGCCGTGTCGGCTGACGGCCTGAAAGCCGAGTAAGGCTAAAGACTTCTCGCCTGGACTGGGAGAAGGCGCGGCAAGCGGGCTGAGTCATACGTTTGCCGTTGCTTTTGGAGTTCATGCGAAAGGCCACACGGACGTGGCCATTACAAGCCCTCGGCATACGTGCCGGGGGCTTGTTCTATTTGGGAGGTGAAATCTCAGTGGGGTTTGTGGGGCAGGTCGGGAACCGAGTGGCTCCTATCGCGAGCAGGCTCGCTCCCACAGTGGACTGGGTGTGGGAGCGAGCCTGCTCGCGAAGGCGGCGGTGCATTCAACATCAACCCAACTGAATGCAGGGACAGCTCAACGCCCACGCTTGCTGGTGATCTGCACCAGCCGGTTGCCCTCGAAGCGCAGGTACTGGTACATGCCACTGTTGGGGCCGTAGGTCCATTCCTCCACCGGGTATTCTTCCCGGCGATTGACGCTGCGTTTATAGCCCAGGTCATCCCGCGCCACAGGCTCGCCACACTTCTGCATCACTTCGCTGGAGCGGTCACCGACGCTGATCAACTGGCTGCCGCAACGCAGTGTATCGGCCGCAGACGCTGGGCCTGCGACCAGCAGCAAACCTAGGCTGAGCAGGTAAAGGCACTTCATGTTATTCAGCATCCAGGTGTAGGGGCGTGATGACGCGCCCGTCGCTTTCGGCCTGGCCGAGGTTGGCGTCGATGAAGTACACGCGGTCGTCGGCCAAACGGCCCTTGTCCACCAGGAAATCCTTGATGCTACTGGCGCGTTCCTGTCCCAGTTGGCGCAACAGCACGTCGCTGCCGCTCCAGAACGTGATCACACTTTCGCGCAGTTTGTCGGTGCGAGCCTGTTTATCCAGCTGTGCCCACTCGGCTGGCGGCTGGGTCTTGAGGCGCGTGCGATAGATGCCTTCGAGCAATGGTGCTTTCTCATCCTCGGGCACCTGCAACAGCGAAGCCTGGGCCGGGACTTTTTCGCCCCGGCGTTGCAGCATCTTGTAGTAGTTGTACTGGTATTCACGCTCCAGGCGCTGAGCGGCGAGCAGCGGGCCGTCGCTGCTTTCGGCGGCGGTGCCTTCGATCTCCAGGCGCAGTTCCGGACGTTTGCCCAAGGCCTCGGACAGCTTGAGCAGCACGCCCTCGTTATCCTTGCTCAAGTCGCTGGAGCCCGGGGCGAACGCCACGCTACCGAGGTCTTCCGAGCCGCCACCGGAGACCAGCCCGCCGATCAGCTTGAACGGCGCCTGGGCGGCGCGTACCACCAGGTTACGCAGGGTCTGCCAGACAATCGGCATGACGCTGAATTGCGGGTCGTTGAGGTTGCCGGTGACCGGCAGCTCGATGGAAATCTTGCCGTCGGAATCCTTTAGCAGCGCAATCGCCAGTTTCAGCGGCAGGCTCACGGCATCCGGGCTGTCGACTTTTTCCCCCAGCTGCAATTGCTCGACCACCACTTTGTTTTCGGCCTGGAGCTGGCCCTTGGTAATCCGGTAATGCAGGTCCAGATTGAGCCGGCCCTTGCGGATGCGATAACCAGCGAACTTGCCGGAATAGGGCGTCAAGGTGGTCAGCTCGACCCGTTTGAAGCTGGTGGCAATGTCGAGGCTGGCCATCGGGTCGAAGGGGTTGACCGCGCCCTTGATGGTGACAGGCGCATAGCGGTCGACCTTGCCCGTGACGTTCACGCTGGCCGGCTTGCCCAGGCGGCTGTCAATGACGCCAATCTGGCCGTTGAGCTGCTGGATGGCCGTGGCGAAGTTTGGCGTCAGGCTGAAGTCGGCAAAGTTGGCCGAGCCGTCATTGATGGCGATGCCACCGATGTGGATACCCAGCGGTTTACCCTGGGAGGCCGGTTTGGCCGCCGCGGGTTTCGTTGCACCGTCGGCCGGTTGCGGGATCAGCAGGTCATCGACGTTGGTGGTGCGGTCGTCATTGATCATGAAGCGCGCGTAAGGCTGGAACAGGTTGACCTTGTCGATGGACAGGCTATCGCCGTGCTGATAATCGAGGCCTTCGAGGACCAGTCTCTGCCACTTGAGAAAATCCCGGGTCTTGAGGGTGTCGAGGGTGTGCAACTGATCGACCTGGGCGCGGCCGGTGACGGAAAATGCCAGCGGCTCGGTGCTCTTGAGGTTTACCGCCAGGTCGCTGCCGAGCATCCCGGAGCGCAGTTCCAGGCGAATGAACGGGTTGATGTAAGACTGGGCCACCCGCAGGTCGATGTCCTGGGTCTTGACCTTGAGCCGAGCGCTGATGGGGTTCAGGTTGACTTCGCCATCGGCAAGGAGCTTGCCTTGTTTGCCCAGCCCGGTGTCCAGCTTGAGACTGAAGGGCGAGCCGTTGAGCGTGTCGTAGTTCTGCAGGTCGAGGTTCAGCGGGCCGAGTTCCAGTGCCACGGCGGGCTGGGCCTGGCGGTCGGCCAGGTGGACCTGGTAGTTACGCAGTTGCACGTCTTTCAGCAACACCTGCCAGGGTTTGCCGGGGGCTCCGGGTTCAGGCTTCGGCGAGTCGGCGGCGGCCGGGGCTGATACCGGCTCGGCCTTGACCTTCGGCTTGGTCGGCTGGCTGGCGAAGAGTTTTTGCCAGTCGAGTTGCCCATCCGCCTCGCGAGCGGCCCAGGTTTCCAGCTTCTGGCTGCGGATCTTGCCCACCACCACTTGCTGCTTGGCCAGGTCCACCGTGGTTTCGCTCACGTCCAGTCGCTCGAGCCTGGCCAATGGGCGGCCATCGGGCGCCTTGATGGCGAGCGGTGCGACGCTGACGGCGACATTCCTGAGCAGCAGCTCGGTGCCCTTGGCCAGGTTGAGTGTGTAGTCGGTGCTGAGGTTCAGGACGCCGTTTTCCAGCACCAGCGGTACTGCGTCACGCACGTAGGGCCAAAAGGCTTTCATCTGGCCATCGGTGATTTTCAGTTTGCCTTCGGAAGCGATCGGCGAGAGGCTGAAATTGCCGGTCCAGTCGACACGGCCCCCGCCGGGGCCGACGGCGACCAGGGTCATGTCGGCGCTGTCGTCGGGCAGGGTGCTGAGGTTGTTTAGCTCGAAATCGAGGGTGTCGTAGAGAAACTCGATCGGCTCGCTGGGGCGCAGATCCTGGAAGTGGACGTAACCGCTTGCCAGCTTGATCCGTTCAACGCGCAGTGGAAATGGCTTGGCCTCGGGGTCGGCCGGGGTCGGCTCGCGGGTTGGCAGCTTGAACAGGCCCAGCAGGTTCAACTGGCCATCCTTGGCGAATATCAACTCGGTCTTGGGCTTGTCCAGCTCGATGTCGGCCAGGTGCAGGGCGCCGGACCACAGACTGTCGAGTTGTAGGTTGGCGTACAGCCGTTCGAAGCCGACCTGCTCCTTGCCCGGTTCGCCGATGTTCAGGCCCCAGAGGGTCACTTCAAGGCTGAACGGATTGAGTTCGATGCGCTGGATCTGGGCCGGCACCGTGGCCCGTTCGGCCAACTGCTGATTGGCGATTCGCAAGGCGATGCCCGGCAGGATCAAAAACCCCAACAGGCTGTAGAGGGCCAGTGCGGTCAATAGGGCGCCGAAAGCGCGGATCAATCCTTTGGGCATGTGCGGCTTCATCTGATGTGAATTCGGAGTGTCTTGGAGTATGGCATGCGTTTACGGTTCCGAAACCACTGTGTTTTATGAGATTTGTCCTGTTTTCCCGTCAGGATCCCCTGACAGATTCATAGCTGCAAAATCAGAGTCTTGAGTGGCGGCTGCTGGTCCAACGAGGGGAAGTCGCTGCCGGGCGTCAGCACGCTCCACTCCCTGACCGGCCGACCGGCCTTTTCAGCGCAGCGCAACACCTGCTCGCGCCAGTCATCCATGGGCACTTTTGCCAGGTTGTTGCAGCAGATCAGCACGCCATTTTCGGCGGTGGTCAGCAGCGCCGGTTTCAGCAGGCTCTGGTAGTCGCGCAACAGGTCGACGGTGCCGAACGCACTCTTGGCCCAGGCGGGCGGGTCGAGCAACACCAGGTCGTACTGGCGTTGCTCCAGGCGCACATAGCTGGGCAGTTTTTGCCCGCGGCGCTGGCTGATGGGCAGGCCGGCCAGCTGACGGATCGCCGGGAAATAATCGGACTGCACGAATTCCATGGGTGGCAATGTCGGGTTAAGCAGGCCGTTTTCGCGCCCCACCGCCAGGTTGCCCTCGGCAAAATCCAGATTGCAGACTTCCCTTGCCCCACCGGCCGCTGCGCTCAGGCCGACGCCACAGGTGTAGGCGAACAGGTTCAGCACGCTTTTGTTGCGGCTGTGTTCCTTGACCCAGCCCCGGGCGTTGCGCAGGTCGAGAAACAGCAGCGGGTCCTGCCCGGCATGACGCCCGCGAACGCGATAGTTCAAGCCCCACTCATGGCCCACCAGGTCTTGCAGGGCGGCTTCGTCAGCCTGGTAGACGGTATCTTGCCGGTCGATGCGTGAATTGCCTCGGGCTCGGTCGTTGTAGACCAGCAGGGTGTCCAGGCCCAGGCACTCGTTGACGGTATCATGCAGTTGCAGCAGGGCATCGCGCTCCAGCGATTGATGGAAGCTCTGCACCAGCAGTTGCGGGCCGTAGCGGTCGATGGTCAGGCCGGGCGCACCTTCCTGGCTGCCATGGAACAGCCGATAGCAGTCGGTGCCTTGCAGGTGCAGTTGGCCGAGCAAATCCCGACGCTGGTCGAGGGCGGCGCGCAGCGCCTGATTCAAGGAAGACATGCCGGGCGCGCCTTAGAGAAATGAGGCGCGGGAGTTTAGCAGTTCGGGGGGCTGCATTCCCACGCAGAGCGTGGGAACGATCAATGCGGTGGTCGCCTAGCGATTCAGGCGCTTGTCGATCAGCCCCTCCACCACGCTTGGATCGGCCAGGGTCGAGGTGTCGCCGAGGCTATCGAGTTCGTTACAGGCGATCTTGCGCAGGATGCGCCGCATGATCTTGCCCGAACGGGTCTTGGGCAGCGCCGGTGCCCACTGGATCAGGTCCGGCTTCGCGAAGCTGCCGATTTCCTTACTGACATGGGCCAGCAACTCCTTCTTCAGTTCGTCGTTGGCCTCCACCCCATTCATCGGCGTGACAAAGGCATAGATGCCCTGGCCCTTGAGATCGTGGGGATAGCCGACCACGGCCGCTTCGGCGATGTTGTCATGCAGCACCAGCGCGCTCTCCACCTCGGCCGTGCCGATGCGATGGCCGGAGACGTTGATCACGTCGTCGATGCGCCCGGTGATCCAGTAGTCGCCATCCTCGTCGCGCCGAGCGCCGTCGCCGGTGAAGTAATAGCCGGGGTAGGGTTTGAAGTAAGTGTCGATCATGCGTTGGTGATCGCCGTAGACGCTGCGGATCTGCCCCGGCCAGCTGGATTTGATCGCCAGCACGCCGCTGCCTGCTCCATGGATTTCCTTGCCCGTCTCATCCAGCAGCACCGGTTGTACGCCGAACATCGGCCGGGTGGCGCAGCCCGGCTTGAGCCGTGGGGCGCTCACCAGCGGGCTGAGCATGATGCCGCCGGTTTCGGTCTGCCACCAGGTATCGACAATCGGGCAGCGTTGTTCACCGACCGTGTTGAAATACCATTCCCACGCCTCGGGGTTGATCGGCTCACCGACACTGCCGAGTAATCGCAGGCTCTTGCGAGACGTTTCCTGCAATGGGCCGGCGCCTTCACGCATCAGTGCACGCAGGGCGGTCGGCGCGGTGTAGAAAATGTTGACCTGATGCTTGTCGATCACCTGCCAGAAGCGCGAGCTGCTGGGGTGGCTCGGCACGCCCTCGAAGATCAGCGTGGTCGCGCCATTGGCCAGCGGCCCATAGACGATATAGCTGTGGCCCGTGACCCAGCCGACATCGGCGGTGCACCAGAACACTTCGTTGTCGCGGTAGTCCAGCACGTACTTGAACGTCATCGCCGCTTGCAGCAGGTAGCCGCCCGTGGTGTGCAGCACTCCCTTGGGTTTGCCGGTACTGCCGGAGGTGTAGAGGATGAACAGTGGGTCTTCGGCGTCCATCGGTTCGGCCGGGCAGTCGTCGCCCGTCTCGTGCGTGGCCTTGTGGTACCACAGGTCGCGGCCTTCGACCCAATTCACGTCGCCCTGGGTGCGTTCGACCACCAGCACGGTGCTGACATTCGGGCAGCTTTCCAGCGCCTTGTCGACGTTGCGCTTGAGCGGGACGAAGCGCCCGCCGCGCACGCCTTCGTCCGCCGTGATCACGGTGCGGCAATCGGCGTCGAGAATCCGGTCGCGCAGGGAGTCCGGCGAGAAGCCGCCAAACACCACCGAGTGCACCGCGCCGATGCGGGTGCAGGCGAGCATGGCGTAGGCCGCTTCCGGAATCATCGGCATGTAGATGCAGACCCGATCGCCTTTCTTCACGCCACGGCTTTTCAGCACGTTGGCCAGACGGCAGACATGGTGATGCAGTTTCTTGTAGGTGATTTGCGCCGAGTCGGCAGGGTTGTCGCCTTCCCAGATGATTGCCACCTGATCGCCACGGGTATCCAGGTGACGGTCGATGCAATTGACGCTGACATTCAGCTTGCCGCCGGCGAACCAGGTCGCGTCGCCGCTCTTGAGGTCATAGCGCTGGACGGTTTGCCAGGGCGTCATCCAGTCAAGAAAACGCGTGGCCTGACCGGCCCAGAAGGCGCTGGGGTGTTCGATGGATTCCTTGTAGAGCCGCTGGTACTCGTCCTGACTCAGTTGCGCAGTCCGGCGGACCGCATCGGCTTGGGGGTACTGGCTGATCTCGAACATGACGGATCCTTATTCTTGTTTTTGCGACAAGCATAAAGATGCGCCGAGTATTCGGTGGGTTCAAGTCATGCACAAAGCAACTGTGGGAGCGGGCTTGCTCGCGAAAGCGGTGTGCCAGAAACATTTACAGTCACTGACACGCCGCCTTCGCGAGCAAGCCCGCTCCCACAAGGGGCCGCAGGCCTTGAGATTGACGCGATCAGCCGCGATGGCGCCCGCGGAAGTAGTTGATCAGGCCCTGGGTCGAAGCATCTTCGGCCGGGGTTTCTTCGCTGCCCACCAGGCGGTTGTAGACGCCCTTGCCCAGCTCTTTGCCCAGCTCCACGCCCCATTGGTCGAAGGCGTTGATGCCCCAGACCACGCTTTGCACGAACACTTTGTGCTCATACAACGCCACCAATGCGCCAAGGCGCCGTGGGCTGATGCGTTCGACCACCAGGGTGTTGCTCGGACGGTTGCCCGGGATCACCTTGTGGGACGCCAGTTTTTGCACCTCTTCTTCGCTCGCACCTTTGTCCCGCAATTCGGCTTCGGCCTCGGCGCGGGTCTTGCCCAGCATCAGTGCCTGGCTCTGGGACAGGCAGTTGGCGTACAGCCACTGGTGGTGATCGGCGACCGGGTTGAAGCTGACGATCGGCACGATGAAGTCGGCCGGAATCAGTTGCGTACCCTGGTGCAGCAATTGGTGGTAGGCGTGCTGGCCGTTGCAGCCGACGCCGCCCCAGATCACCGGACCGGTGTCGGTGGAGACCGGCGTACCGTCCTGGCGCACGCTCTTGCCGTTGGACTCCATGTCCAGTTGTTGCAAATGCTTGGTGATGTTGCGCAGGTAGTGGTCGTACGGCAGGATCGCATGGCTCTGCGCGCCCCAGAAGTTGCCGTACCAAACGCCCAGCAGCGCCAGCAGCACCGGCATGTTCTGTTCGAACGGCGCGCTCTGGAAATGCTGGTCCATGGAATAGGCCCCGGAGAGCAGTTCCTTGAAGTTCGACATGCCAATGGCCAGGGCGATCGGCAAGCCGATGGCCGACCACAGCGAGTAGCGCCCGCCGACCCAGTCCCACATCGGGAAGATGTTTTCTTCGCGGATGCCGAAGGCCACGGCGGCGGCGTTGTTGCTCGAAACCGCGATGAAGTGGCGGTAAAGCTCGGCCTCGGAGCCGCCCTGGGCCAGGTACCAGGCGCGGGCGGCCTGGGCGTTCTTCAGGGTTTCGAGGGTGTTGAAGGATTTCGACGAGACGATGAACAGCGTCGTCTCGGCACGCAGCTTCATGGTCAGCTCGTGGAACTCGCTGCCGTCGATGTTCGCCAGGTAATGACAGCGCACGCCCTTGTGGGTGTAGGACAGCAGCGCTTCGGACACCAACTGCGGGCCGAGGAAGGAGCCACCGATGCCGATGTTCACCACGTCGGTGATCGGCTTCTCGGTATAGCCACGCCACAGGCCGTCGTGAATGCGGCCCACCAGGTCGGTGATCTGGTTCAGCACCTTGTGGACTTCCGGCATCACGTTGACGCCATTGACCGACAGCTTGTCGCCCACTGGTCGACGCAAGGCGGTGTGCAGGGCCGGACGCCCTTCGGACGAATTGACAATTTCGCCTTCGAACAGCGCCTTGATCGCCCCCTTGAGGTCAACCTCGTTGGCCAGGCTTACCAGCAGGTCGCGGGTCTGGGCGTTGATCAGGTTTTTCGAGTAGTCGAGAAACAGGCCACAGCTCGACAGGGTGAATTGGCTGAAACGCTGCGGGTCGGCATTGAACGCTTCGCGCATGCTGAAATCCTGCATGGCTTTGCGGTGGTCATTCAACGCTTGCCAGGCGGGCAGAGCGGTCACGTCATGAGGGGTTCGGTAATACGCCATCGCTGCGGGTTTCCTTTTTACTTGAACGACCTTTTTACACTGGATGTTCCGGCGCGGCATCGGGGCAGGCGTCCGGTTACTGCGTCGACACGATCGCCGGACGCAGGGCGACTACAGTAAACCTCGCGTTGCGATCTGTCTCGGCTTTGTCTGACCGCAGGGCGGTACTTTTTTATACAGCGGGGTTGGGGAGGGGGCGACGAGCGGAAATTGAGGCCTTGAGCCTGCTCGCGATAGCGTCCTGTCAGCTTGCATCCCTGTTGAAGTGCCACCGCCATCGCGAGCAAGCTCGGCTCCCATAGGTCCGGTGTCGTGCATAGATATCATCCACACCGCAGTTCCACTGTGGCAGCGAGCTTGCTCGCGAAGGCGGTGTGTCGGTCAATGTTGATGTCGATTGACCCACCACTTTCGCGAGCAAGCCCGCTCCCACGGGCGTTGAGGGTGATTTAGACGGGCGCGTCGAGGTCCAGGTGGAGGTTGTCGATCAACCGCGTGGTCCCCAGGAAGGCCGCGACCAGGATCACCAGGTCGCGATCTTCCGGCGCGGCCGGGCGCAGGGTTCGGGCGTGGCGGATTTCCAGGTAGTCGGGGCGCAGGCCGGCGGCTTCGAGTTGCTGGAGCTGCCCGGCGACCAATGCCGGGTAATCGCACTGGCCCTGCCGGATGGCCTCGGCAATCTGGCTCAAGCCACGATAAACCACGGGGGCGATGGCGCGTTGCTCGGGGCTGAGGAAGCCGTTGCGCGATGACAGCGCCAGGCCGTCGTCGGCGCGGACGGTGGGTTCGCCGATGATCTGGATCGGCATGTTCAGGTCATGGACCAGCGCGCGGATCACCGCCAGTTGCTGGAAGTCTTTCTGACCAAACACGGCGATGTCTGGCTGGACCATGTTGAACAGCTTGCTGACCACCGTCGCCACACCCTCGAAATGCCCTGGGCGGCTGGCGCCACACAGGCCTTCGGATAATTGCGGCACGCTGACCCGGGTCTGTCCGGCCATGCCGTCGGGGTACATCTCTTCGACGCTGGGGGCGAACAGCAGGTGGCAGCCGGCCTGGAGCAATTTCTCCTGGTCGGCCGCCAGGGTGCGGGGGTATTTGTCCAGGTCTTCGCCGGCACCGAACTGCAGCGGGTTGACGAAAATGCTCGTCACGACGAAGTCGGCCCGTTGCGTCGCCTTGGTCACCAGTGCTACATGGCCGCTGTGCAGGTTGCCCATGGTTGGCACGAAGGCGATGCGTTTGCCTTCGCCCCGGGCACGGGCCACGGCGGCTCGCAGTTCACGTACGGTTTTGACGGTGTTCATGCAGAGAATCCGTGTTCGACGCCAGGGAAGGTGGCAGCCTTGACCTCGGCAACGTAAGCGCCCAGGGCCGCTTGGAGGGTGGTTTGCCCGGCCATGAAGTTCTTCACGAACTTGGGCGCACGTCCGGTGAGCGACAACCCGAGCATGTCATGCAGTACCAGCACCTGGCCGTCGGTGGCGCTACCGGCACCAATCCCGATAACTGGGATCTTGACCGCTTGGGTGATTTCTTCCGCCAGTTCGCTGGGCACGCACTCGAGCAGTAGCATCGCCGCGCCGGCTTGTTCCAGGGCAATGGCATCGGCCCGCATCTGCCGCGCCTGGTTCTCATTGCGACCCTGGACCTTGTAGCCGCCGAGGATATTCACCGCTTGTGGCGTCAGGCCCAGGTGCGCACAGACCGGGATGCCACGCTCGGCCAGCAGCCGGATCGAGTCGGCCAGCCACAACGCCCCTTCGACTTTGACCATGTGGGCACCGGCCTGCATCAGCAGGGCGCTGTTGGTCATGGTCTGTTCGAGGGTGGCGTAGGCCATGAATGGCAGGTCGGCGAGGATCAGCGCATCGGTGTTACCGCGTTTGACGCAGGCCACGTGATAGGCCATGTCGGCGGTGGTCACCGGCAGCGTGCTGTCATGACCTTGCAGCACCATGCCGAGGGAATCGCCCACCAGCAGCACTTCGACACCGGCCTCGTTGCAGGCGTGGGCGAAGGTTGCGTCATAGCAGGTCAGCATGGCGATTTTTTCGCCTTTCTGCTTGAGACCTTGCAGCGTGGTCAGGGTTATAGCTGGCATGAAAAAGTCCTCTTCAGGCGCTCGTGAACTACTGCGAGTAACGCGCATGATTCGTCATTTATACAGGCGCACCCTCTATGTGTGGTGCTTGTAAGGCCTGGATTGCGCCCTTAAACGCCGCGTTGACGGCAATGGGACGCCTATAGTCGTGAGGAGCACCCGGGAAGTCAATTGGATGTGTTACCGGCGGGTGTTACCGGGGTTACTGATGCGTTTCAGCTTGGGATGCGGGGTGTCGGCGGAAGAGAGGTTGAGGCGGCTGGCCCCTTCGCGAGCAAG
>NZ_JAGGOF010000062.1 GCF_018614775.1 Pseudomonas fluorescens | reverse complement strand
TGTTTTGCCCGCAGGAAAGTCCGCTGAGTTCGTTAATAAATTTGCACAGTTATTTACGAGCGGGAGCACTAGAATAGCCCCACCTTAGCCGAGCCAGAGCGCTTTATGCCCGATCCGTCAGACACTGAGAGGTTGTCAGATCTACCCCTGAATGATCTGGTGGCATGCCATGAGTGTGACCTGTTGATGCGCAAGCCTCGGTTGGCCCAAGGCGAAAAAGCCGAGTGTCCCCGCTGCGGATATGAGCTTTACGCTCACCGGCACAATGTCGTCGAACGCAGCCTTGCCTTGGTGATCGCCGCCCTGCTGTTGTATGTACCGGCCAATTTTTTACCCATCATGCAACTCAACCTGCTCGGGCAGTCCTCCCAGGACACCGTTTGGAGTGGCGTGGTGGGGCTGTTCGATACCGGCATGCAGGGCATATCGGTCGTGGTGTTCCTGTGCAGCATGGGTATCCCGCTTCTCAAGCTGCTGTGTCAGTTACTGGTGCTACTGACCATCCGCCTGAATGTTGGGCGTAGTTACGGCTTGCTGCTGTATCGCATTTATCACCATCTGCGCGACTGGGGGATGCTTGAGGTCTACCTCATGGGCGTCCTGGTGGCCATCGTCAAGCTGGCAGACATGGCGGCCATCACCGTAGGCCTTGGCCTGGTGTGTTTCATCAGTTTGTTGCTGGTCCAGGTCTGGTTGGAGGTGGTGATGTCACCGCACCAGATCTGGCAAGCGTTATCAGGAGAGGATGCCCATGAGGGCGATTGATGCAGGCATTCTGATCTGTACGGAATGCCATGAGTTGAATCGGCAGGATCCCGAGGCTCACGGCCAGACCTGCAGCCGTTGCGGCGCGCGAGTCCATCCGCGCCGCCCGAACAGCCTCATGCGGACCTGGGCATTGTTGATCACTGCCGCGATTCTTTATATTCCGGCCAACCTGCTGCCGATCATGACCATCAATTCGCTGGGCCAGGGAGCTCCAAGCACCATCATGGCCGGTGTCATCGAGTTGGTGCAGCACGGCATGATTCCTATCGCTGGCGTGGTATTCATCGCCAGTATCGTTGTGCCAACCTTCAAGTTGGTGGGCATCGCCTTGTTGCTGGTTTCCGTGCAACGGCGCCAGCCCATGTCCGCACGGCAACGCATCTTTATGTACCGTTTCATTGAATTTATTGGCCGTTGGTCGATGCTGGATATTTTTGTGATTGCGATTCTGGTGGCAGTGGTGAATTTCGGCCGCCTCGCCAGTGTCGAAGCCGGACTCGGCGCTATCGCTTTTGCCAGCGTAGTGATTTTGACAATGATTGCCGCAGTAACCTTCGATCCCCGGCTGATTTGGGATAACACGGAGTCGGATAACGACCATGACTGATTTGCCTACCGCTAAAACCCGACCGGCTTCGAACTGGTCGGCCATCTGGGTCTTGCCGTTGATTGCCTTGATCATCGGCGGCTGGCTCGGCTGGCGGGCTTACAACGACACCGGAATCGAAATCAGCGTACGCTTCGAAAGCGGCGAAGGCATCCAGGCCAACAAAACCGAAATCGTCTATAAAGGCATGTCGGTGGGCAAGGTGAAGAGCCTTACGCTCGATGATGAGGGCAGCTCCAAAGGCGTGGTCGCGACCATCGAGATGGACAAGGACGTCGAGCAATACCTCAAGACCGGAACGCGTTTCTGGCTGGTCAAGCCGAGCGTCACCCTGGCGGGAATTACCGGCCTGGAAACCCTGGTGTCGGGCAACTACGTGGCGATCAGCCCGGGGGAGGGGGAGTCGACCCGCAAGTTCAAAGCCCTGGCCGAGGAGCCGCCGCTGTCGGATTCCAAGCCGGGTTTGCACCTGACCATCAAGGCTGACCGGCTCGGTTCGCTGAACCGTGGCAGCCCGGTGTTCTACAAGCAGATCCAGGTCGGGCAGGTGAAAAGCTACCTGCTGTCCGAGGACCAGAGCACCGTCGAGATCAAAGTGTTCATCGAACCGACTTACGCCAGCCTGGTGCGTAAACACACGCGTTTCTGGAACGCTAGCGGCATCAGCATCGATGCCAACCTGTCGGGTGTCAAAGTGCGCAGCGAGTCCCTTGCCAGCATTGTGGCCGGTGGCATCGCGTTCGCCACGCCGGAAAGCCGTAAAGACAGCCCGCCGACTGACCCAAGCCTGCCGTTTCGTCTTTACGAAGACTTCGATGCGGCCGCTGCCGGCATCCGCGTGAAGGTCAAGCTCAGCGACTTCGAAGGTCTGCAGGCCGGCCGCACCCCGGTAATGTACAAGGGCATCCAGGTCGGCAGCCTGAAGAACCTCAAGGTTGACCCGGACCTGTCCAGCGCCACGGCTGAATTGACCATGGACCCACTGGCGGAAGATTACCTGGTAAGCGGTACCCAGTTCTGGGTCGTCAAGCCGTCTATTTCCCTGGCAGGTATTACCGGCCTCGAAGCGTTGGTCAAGGGTAACTACATTGCCGTGCGCCCGGGCGACAAGGGCGGTGCACCGCAGCGCGAGTTCGAAGCCAGGGCGAAGGCGCCGCCGCTGGACTTGCGTTCGCCGGGGCTGCACTTGGTCCTGCTCACCGATAACCTGGGTTCGCTGGAGGTCGGCAGCCCGATCCTCTACAAGCAGGTCAAGGTCGGCTCGGTGCAGAGCTACCAGTTCTCCCGCAAGAAAAAGCAATTGATCATCGGTGTGCACATCGAGAAGGAATACGAAGGGCTGGTCAACGGCTCGACACGCTTCTGGAACGCCAGCGGCATCACCCTCACCGGCGGTTTCACGGGCGGGATCCAAGTCAAGAGCGAGTCCTTGCAAAGCTTGATGGCCGGGGGCATTTCCTTCGAAACGCCGGAACCGAATGTGCCGCTGAAACGGCGCATTCCACGGTTCCGTTTGTTTGAAGACCGTGAAGCCGCGCAACAGCGGGGGACGCTGGTGACGATCAGGGTCGATCGCGCCGATGGCTTGCGCCGCGGTACGCCGATCCGTTTCAAAGGGCTGGATGTGGGCAAGATCGAGGACGTGGATCTCAGCGCCGATATGCAGTCGGTGCTGGTCAGCGCACGTATCACCGAAGTGCCAGAGCGCATTGCCCGGGTCGGTTCACAGTTCTGGGTGGTCAAGCCTGAGTTGGGGTTGATGAAGACCTCCAACCTGGAGACGCTGGTGACCGGCCAATACATCGAGGTGCAGCCTTCGGCGAAAAACCTCGGGCCGCAGAAAAGCTTCGTGGCCCTGGCCAACCCGCCGGAGACCGTCGTGCCCGAAGCCGGTCTGAGCCTGGTGTTGAGCGCAGCTCGCCGCGGTTCGTTGAAGATAGGCGTGCCGGTAACCTATAGGGAAATTACCGTAGGCAAAGTCACGGGGTATGAATTGGGCCAGACTGCGGATCGGGTGCTGATCCATATCCTGATCGAACCCAAATATGCGCCGTTGGTGCGCAGCGGCACGCGATTCTGGAACAGCAGTGGCTTTGGCCTGGACTTCGGTTTGTTCAAAGGCGCGACGGTACGCACCGAATCACTGGAGACGCTGATCCAGGGCGGTATCGCTTTCGCCACCCCGGATGGCGATCGGATGGGTAATCCGGCACGTCCGGAACAGACCTTCGCCCTGTTCGATAAATTCGAAGACGAATGGCTGACCTGGGCGCCGAAGATCAAGTTGGACAAGTAGGTTCCACAGGGAGCGCATGAACATGAAAAAGGCCGCGATCCAATCGGATTGCGGCCTTTTTCATGTCCGACGATTCACCTCACACCGGGTTCAGCTCCGGCTCGTCGGCCTGGACATTTACCGTGGCTTTCACCGCGTCGTGACGACGGATGTACTTCCAGTCCGCCTCGTCGATGTAGATGCCGTTCGGGCCGCTGCCGCCTTCCAGGTCGATGGCGACACTGGCGCAGACTTGCGGCTTCACGCTCGCCAGGATCGGCACGAAGCCCAGTTGCAGGCTGGTTTCCAGCAGCGCCGCCTGGTTTTTCTCGTCGATGTCTGCCGCTTCGTCCAGGTAGTACGGCAGGCGCACGCGACCGGCCTGTTCGCGGTCCATCAAGTGCAACAACAAGTACATGTTGGTCAGCGCCTTGATGGTCATGGTGGTGCCGTTGGACGCCGCGCCGTCGATGTCGGTGTGGATCACCGGCTGACCGTTGACCTTGGTGATCTCGAACGCCAGTTCGAACAGGTCCTTGAGGCCGAGCTGGTTGTGGTTCGCCGCCACCAGGCGCGCCAGGTACTCCTTGGCTTCTTCGTTCTTGTTGTCCTGCTCGGCGCTCTGGCTGAGGTCGAACACCGACAGGGTCTCGCCTTCCTCGTACTGGCCAGCGCTGTGGATGATCTGGTCGATGTGCTTGAGCGCTTCCTTGTTCGGCGCCAGGACGATACGGAAGCTCTGCAGGTTGGACACCTGGCGTTTGTTGATCTCGCGGTTGAACAGCGCCAGTTGGTGCTCGAGGCTGTCGTAGTCGCTGCGGATGTTACGCAGGGTCCGGGCGATGTCGGTCACCGCCGCCCGCCGTGCCTTGCCCAGGGTCAGGGCCTCATCGGTGCGGTGGGCGTAGGCGTTGATCAGCAGTTGCAGGCGTCGCTCCATATCGTCTTCGCTGTCGAACTTGGCCACGCCCTTGAGCCGTACCTGGGCGTACAGCGCTTCGATCTGGCCGTCGACCCGCAACAGGCCTTGCCAGCTGTCCTGATAGTCATTGAGCAGCGGCAACAGGTTGTCCATGGAGTCGTCGACCGGGTCCATGAACGGCGTACCGAACGGCAGGTCCGCTGGCAGCAATTGACGACGGCGCAGGGCGTCGTCGAGGGTGCGTTGCTTGGCTTCCATGTCGGCGATCTGACGGCCCACCAATTGCAGCTTGGCGGACAGCTGCTGGACGCGTTCGGTGAAGGCATCGCTGGAGCGCTTGAGTTCGTCCTGGGCCGCTTCCATCTGCGCCAGTTGCTCAAGCTTCTCGCCTTCTTCGGCGCTCAGGGTCTGGGCGCGGCGGAAGTCTTCCAGGGCTTTCTGTGCGTCCAGCACCTGCTGGTACAGCGCTTCGGTCTGGGTCTTGCTCGCCGCACGGTCGGCCGCCACGGCTTGCTGGGTCTTGAGTTGCTTGAGTTCTTTTTCCAGGCGCTCCTTCTGGTCCCGCAGCGCGGCACGGTCGGCCAGGGCTTGCAGGGCGGGCGGCTCGATGTGGGACAGGTCGATGGACAGGCCCGGCACTTCGAAACGCTCACCCTTGAAGCCGTCGAGGATCAGCTCCAGGGATTTGACCCACTCGCCGTTCTCGTCCAGCGCGATGCCGTGTTCGCCCAGCGGCAGGCTGAACAAGGCGCTGTTGAACAGGCGCATCAGGCGTTCGACGTCCTGCTGCGAGAACTCTTCGCGCAGGCGGGCGTAGCTGTTGTTGTCGGCGTGATCGAGTTGCTGCTTCACCGACTTCAGGCGTTTTTCCAGATCCCGCAGGCGCTCTTCCAGGTCTTCGGCGCTGAACTGCCGGGACTGGGCCAGGGCGCCGGCCAGTTCGTCGTGGGCGTCCTTGGCGGCAAGTAATTGTTGCTCCAGCACTTTCACGTCATCGACCAGGGCGAAGCGATGCTTGAGCACCGACAGTTCGCCGAGCCAACGCTGGATGCCGGTGATTTCCCGCTCCAGGCGCATCAGCTCCTGGGTGCCACCGCGCTGGTCGTTCTGCAGCGAGTCCTGTTCGGCGCGGTAGTGTTCGGCCTGGATGGTCAGCTCTTCCTTGCGCGCGCCGGCGTAGTCCGACCATGTACCCAGCAGCGAGTCGAGCAGCGGCGACAGGCGATGCAGTTTGCCGCGCAGGATATCGCGCTGCTTCACGCCATTGGCCAGGGCTTCCACCAGCGGGCCGGCGGCCACCAAGGCGTTGTAATCCTGCTCCATGCGTCGTACATCACGGAACGCTTCTTCGCACGCGGCGATGTAGTCCACGCTCCCGGAACGCAGGCTGTGTTCGAACGCATCGAGGAACAGTTGCTTGAGCTTGGCCGCAGTGATCTCGCGCATGTGCAGCAGGTTGATGAACAGTGCGCGGAAGGTCTTGAGGCTTTGCTCGCTGGTGGACCGCAGCGGGATCAGCGTCAGGTCCAGGGGAATCGAGGTGTGTCCACCCACCAGCAGGCGGCGCAGTTCATCAGGCTTGAGTTCATAGGCTTTCAGGCCTTCGCGCTCAAGGTTGGTGAACAGCTCTTTCTGGCGCAGGCAGGTGTCATCCTTCTGGTAGTGGGCCAGGTCGAGTTTGCCGGCGTAGGCAAAGAACTGGTGGCCGAAACCGCCACCCGGGCCGCGACCGACCACGCCGATGACGTGCGGGCCGTGGGGCAGGGCGACCTCGACGAGGATGTAGCTGGTGTCCGAAGCGAAGTAGAACCGCCGGGATTGTTCCAGGCTGTACTTGCCGAAACTCATGTCCGACATGCGCGCCAGAATCGGGAACTGCAAGGCGTTGATCGAAGCGGATTTACCGAGGTTGTTCGCGCCGTACACCGACAGCGGTTCTTCCAGCGGGAACAGGCCGAGGCTGTAGCCGGCGGTATTCAAAAGGGCAAAGCGGCGGATGCCGTAGCGTTCCTTGCTCATGCGTCGGTCTCCTGTTCTTCGGCAATGGCTCGGGCCAGTGCGTCTTCTTCACTTTCGTCGGCAAACGGTGCCAGGTCGAGCGGGTCGTCGGTTTGCAGCAGCTTCTCGTCGCTGTCTTCATCGATCAATACCGGCGCCGGCAGCGGCAGCACACTGTGCAGGCTGGCGGCCAGGTCGCGGTCCTGCTGGACCGACAGGCAGACGTCGAGGAAGCGATGCATCGGCGGCAGGAAGCGGTACACGCCGTTGTCCTCGCTGGCGAAACCCAGTTGGGTCATGCGGCGCATGATCTTTTCTTCCAGCTCTTCCTGGGTCTGCACTTCGGCCTGGATGAACAGGTCGCGGTACTTCTCCAGCAGCGAAGGCAGTTCATCGCGGCCCAGGCTGCCGCCGTCGAGCACGGCGATCGGGTCGCGGCCCTGGTCGGCCAGGTGCTCGACCAGGATGAAGGTGAACAGGGCCAGGCGTTGGGCGGTCTTGTTCACCGCTGCGGCGGCGAGGTCCGGCACGAAGTAGTAGAAGCCCCGGGTATCGCACACCAGTTCGAAGCCCAGGGCCTTGAACAGCGTGCGGTACTGGTCCTGGAAGTTGGACAGCTGCGCATACAGCTCCGGGTCGCGGCGGCTGACGTGGTAGCCCTTGAACAGCTCGCGAAAGATCGGCGCCAGCTGGGACAGTTCGGATAGATCAAGATGCATGGGGGATGCTCGCAGAATCCTCGGTAGCGTTGTCGCGGGCCGAGAGCAGGGCGAAGGAGCGCAGGCTGACCTGATGCTCGTGAGTGTGGTAGTCGCGGCGTTCCAGGCGCTCGCGCTTGAAACGTTTTTCCCGCGACAGGCGCGAGAACCAGTACAGCAATTCGTCGGTGGCGCCGTCCGGTTCCTGCTCCAGCAGCCAGGTCATCAGGTCGGGCATCGGCAACGCGTCTTCGCAGCGCTCGACCATCTCGCGCACGGTGCGCGGCGCACGTGGGGCCTCGCCGCCCTTGTGGGTCTTGTGGGACTTGGGGAAGCGCGCCGGTTTCGGTTCGAAACGGGCCAGGGCGTAGACGTAGGCTTCCACCTGGCTGGCGCTGCCGAGGAAGGTGCTTTGCGGCCGAGTGAACAACGGCATGGCCGCCTGCGGCACGGCATCGATGCCTTTACGGCGAATGGCCGCCAGGGCCAGCGCCGCACCGCGGGTCACGGCGTTATGGCGGCGGGCTTCTTCGCGCAACGGCAACAGCAGTTCCCGGGCATGGCGCAGGGTCAACTGGGCACTGGTCTGCATTTCGAGGATGCGGGCGTGGGTGCGCAACAGCATGTCGTCGTCCACCAGGTGACCGAGACGCTGCTGCTCGGTGAGCATGCGCAACAGCACGTTCTCGACCTTGCGCACGCCTTGCTCGAACGCACCGTCGGCGTTCACCAACTGGATCATCGGTTCGACGTATTCGTCCCAGGTCGCCAGCACTTCGGCGTAGCGCTGACGCAGCGGGATCTGCCGGTCGCTGGTCTTGGCCCGTTCGGCCACGGCCACCAGGGCCTGCTCGTCGTTGGCGAGTTTCTTCAGGACGTCCCGCACGCGCATGTCCAGCAGGCGCAACTGGCGGGCCAGGTCGTTGCCGTCGCGCACGTCAAACGCATCCTGGATGTAGCCGGCCAGGCGTTCCAGGTGACGCAGGTAGGCTTCGATCTCCAGGCACAGGCCCAGGCGGTGTTCGCGGCGCAGGTAGGCGAGGAAGTCATGGATCTGGGCGTTCAGCTCGAAGCGGTTCGGGCTTTTCGCCACCGGCACCAGGATGTCCAGGCGGATCCACACGTCCAGCAGGCTGGTGATGTCCTGGGGCGTGCTGTCCAGTTGTTGGGCGGCCAGTTGTGAACGCAGTTCGTTGAGGCTCAGGGTGCCCTGGTCGAAGTGCTCGCACAAAGGTTCCAGCAATGCCCAGTGTTCAGCGAGGGCGCGCAAGACGCGCTTGGGTTCGATCATCGCAATGGCCGTCGGGTTGGCAATTAAAAGCGGCGATTGTACTGCATCGCGCCGGTTGCGATTCACCCCTGAGACGGACTGTCGTCGGTCTTGGTCAACTATTGATTCAACAGGGAAGCGATCCGCGTCGAAGGGCGGTAGAATCCCTCCCACTTTCAGTTATCCACAAGTGGCCGACCCTTGCTTATCGAGTCTCGTCGCCGCGCCTATCTGACCGCCATGCAGGTGGTCAACTGGCTGCCGCGTACCGAATTGCCGTTCGCCGCCCCGTCGCGGCCCGAGCTGCTGGAAATGCCTGAGCCACTGGACATGACGCCGGCTCCGGCCGCGCCAGCGGTCAAGGCGCCCGCCGAGCCGTCGGCGCCGACACCTGCGCCCGAGCGGCCGAAAATCGAGGTGCCGCGCCCAAGCCTTGCCTCGACGCGTACCAACGCCAAGCCCGTGGCAGATGCCGACGAGGCCCCGGCTCCGGCCAGGATTGCCCCGGTCGCCCCACCGCGTTTCGCCCTGCAACTGTTGCGCGCCGGACGTTGCCTGTTGTTGGTGGAGTTGCCCACCGGCGAGCCGTTCCAGAGCCGCGATCCGGCCTATTTGCTGCTCAAGGACATGCTGCGCGCCGCCGGGCTGCCGGACAGCCCGCAGATTATCGGCGAGCCGGTGCGCTGGCCGTTGTTGTCGCGCGGCACCATGGACCAGGGGCCGGAGGCTGCGCGGGATTTTGTCCAGGGTTTTGTCTCGGCCCGGCTCGAAGACGAGCCTTGTGTCTGCCTGTGGCTGATCGGTCTGCCGGCGGTGCGGTTTGCCGGCGAGGCGGACGCTGATGCGTTCAATCGCGAACTGCAGGTAGACGGTCTGGGCTCGGTCTGGGCGCTGCCCGGGCTGGAACTGTTAATGGAAACGCCACATCACAAGGCTGATGCCTGGCAAGCCATGCGCCGGCTGATGGCGCGTTGGAAAGAATCGAATGAGTGACGCCGTATCGTTCCGCCCGATGACCGAGGCGGACCTCGACGCTGTGCTGAAAATCGAATACGCGGCCTACAGCCACCCCTGGACCCGTGGGATCTTTCTCGATGGGCTGGGCAAGTACCAGATCTGGCTGATGTTCGAAGGCCAGCAGCAAGTGGGCCATGGCGTGGTGCAGATCATCCTGGATGAAGCGCACCTGCTCAATATCACCGTCAAGCCGGAAAACCAGGGCCGTGGCCTGGGGTTGCGCCTGCTCGAACAGCTCATGTCCATTGCCTACGAGGCCAAGGCCCGGGAATGCTTCCTGGAGGTGCGCGACAGCAACCGTACGGCGTTCCGGTTGTACGAGCGCTATGGCTTCAACGAGATCGGCCGGCGCCGGGATTACTACCCGGCGGTGGGTGGGCGCGAAGATGCGGTGGTGATGGCGTGTACGCTGGTGGATTGATGTTCCAGCGGGCATAGCGCATGCCCCTGTGGGAGCGGGCTTGCTCGCGAAAGCGATGGATCAGTTTGCATCGACGTCAAATGGACCGACGCCTTCGCTAGCAAGCCCGCTCCCACAGGGATCAGCAGTGAGACCAGGCTCGCTTCAGCGCTTGCCATCCAGCGGGTCGAGATCCGCCATTTCCGCCTCGTCCAATCCATCGCCTCCACCGATTTCATCCTCGTCGACCACGCTCAGGTCCCAATCGGCCTGACCCTCGTCACCGGCTTCATGGGCGTCTCGGGCGCCGTCTTCGTGGATGAGGGTTTCGGGGCTCATGTCGTCGTCGGTCGGTTGATGGTCGTCCGTCGAGGCGCCCGTCAGGCCGGCTTCTCGCACGCGTTCACGGGGCATCAACTGTTCCCGTTCGTTTTCCGGTAGCTCGTCTCCGATCTTCGCACTGTGCTGTTCGTCATCGAATTCAAGCTCGCGCATCGAGCCCATGCGGTCTTCGTTGTCGTCGATGGGTTCCGGTTGCGTGGCATCGAAGGGACGTCGTGAATCATTCATGGTAATTCCTCATACTGTGGGCCTTACTGGGTGGACCCGTAGCGGTGCCAGGAATTCCAACGACGTAATCGAAGTGACCTCGACGGGCGGTCCGTTGTCAAAGTTGCGCACTATTCTCGAGGGCAAGACAGCATGAACGAATTACAAGATCTGATTGATAACAACGCGCGCTGGGCCGATGCGATCAAGCAGGAGGATCCTGACTTCTTCGCCAAGCTGGCTCGTCAGCAGACCCCCGAGTACCTGTGGATCGGCTGTTCCGATGCACGGGTGCCGGCCAACGAAATCGTCGGCATGCTACCGGGTGATCTGTTCGTCCACCGTAACGTAGCCAACGTGGTGCTACACACCGACCTCAACTGCCTGTCGGTGATCCAGTACGCGGTGGACGTGCTCAAGGTCAAGCACATCCTGGTCACTGGCCACTATGGCTGCGGCGGTGTGCGTGCCTCGATGCAGGACCGCCAGTTTGGCCTGATCGACGGTTGGCTGCGCACGATTCGCGATCTGTACTACGAGCATCGTGAGGCTTTGGCTCAGTTGCCGACCGAGGAAGAGCGTGTAGACCGCCTGTGCGAGCTCAACGTGATTCAGCAAGTGGCTAATGTCGGTCACACCAGCATCGTGCAGAACGCCTGGCATCGCGGCCAGAAGCTGTCGATTCATGGCTGCATCTACGGCATCAAGGACGGCCGCTGGAAAAGCCTGGACACCACGATCAGCGGTTTCGAGCAATTGCCGCCGCAGTATCGGTTGCGTCCCTTGGGTGAGTGACCTCCGCGGGTCAATCGCGATGACATCGATGGCGCCAGCACCGTAGGAATTCCATTCCCTGCTCGTTGGGCGGTTCGTCATAACCGGTAATCCAGCCGTGACAGTTGGACGAACCGCACTGACAGGCAAACTGGCGATACAGCTTCTGTTCGGTGCTGGCGTGATCGAGGGTCAGGCTGTCGCCGCTGGCGATGTGAGTCAGGGCCCACAGCCACAGTTCGCTCATGTCGAGAAAGACATTCGGGTTACAGGAATGCCCCAACAGGCCGGCGAAGTACGGGTCGTACATATGGACGTCCGGCAGCACCTGCAATGTATGCAGGCCGCGTCGGCCGACCAGCAGCCCCGAAACCCTGCAAATGCGCTCCATGGGCGCGAAGTTTCGTCGGGTGATGACGGTTTGTCCGCGTCCGTCGGCGGTTCGGCGGACCTGGAAGTCCCGGGTCGAGGGGTATTGCGACCGCGTACTGAGGGCTTTTTGGGGATAGATACAATCCCCGAGTCGCGAGCGGGCTTGATATGGACTGGAGGTGGTCATGACGGTCCCTGTCGGTAGGGGAATCTTCAGTGCCGGCGATCCTGCCAACACGCGTTGGACCTCCACAGTTTCCCCCAACCCCAGCGTCACTTCTACTGTCGACTCTGACAGGAGCCTGAGGCGCTTTCCCATGTCGGTGCAGACTGACATGGGCAGCGCCTTGAGGTTCTACATGGCTTCGGCGGGCAACGGCATCGGCACTTTCAATTGCGGAAGTTGCGCCTTGATTGCCGGGGTATCGCAGGTTTTCGCCGCTTCTTGCGGCGTCAGCTTACGGATCGAGGTGTAGAACAGCTCACAGGTCTGCTCTTTTTGCGTGACCTGCCAGGTTTGCGTGCACTGGTTCAGTTGGGTGGTCGGATCGGTGCCCGGCTTGCTGCCCATGCCGGCCTGCCAGCAGGCCGCGCTCAGGTCCTGACCCATCACTTTCAAGCCCGCAGCATCGGCCTTGGCCTCGTCACCGCCATAGTTATCCTTGTCCGCGGCGTACCAGATATAGCTTGGGTGGTTGGAACCCAGCACTGGAACCTTGGCACCGCCCGCCGGGGTGATGATCGCCAGGCCAAGCACACCCACGGTCTGCCCGTATTGGGTCTTGATCCAGTTGCGCACCGGGGCGCCGAAGGCCACCATCGGCAACGCGGCGCCGCTGGCGTTCTGGGTGAGTTGCTTGACCATGGTGGTCTGGTAAGCGTTGAAGTAATCGTAGAGCCCTTCCAGGGTCTGGCCGGCATTGGACGGGGCCGCGATTGGCGCGATGTCGATGATGGTCTGGTAGCCCGGCGTCTGGTCAGCGGCGATCCCATTGACTGTCAGCAAGGTGGCCCAGCGGTCGGTAGTGGCCGACTCCAGGTAATCCTGGGCCTGGGTCAGCGAGTAATCCGGCGGGAAGTGCAGCAGCTCGACACTCTTGCGGTTTTCCAGGGCCATGCCCAGTGGCAGGAACAGGTACCAGTTGTAGGCCCATTTCTTGTCGCTGTTGAGTTTCGTCGCGCCGTTGTAGGCCAGGTCACCGGCATTGAGTAGCGCGGTCAGCGGCTGACCGTAGCTTTTCGGCACGCCGCTGATGTGGGCATAGACTTTATCCTTGTCGCGTTTGACGCTGACCTTGGCCGTACCGTAGCCGTCGCGCTGCACGCTCTGGGTCAGGTAGTGCTCGACGGTCTGCTCCAGCGTCCAGTTGCGAAAGCAAATGACGTTGCAGTTGTTGGGATAGGCGAAGAGGCGGGTGACGCGTTCGGTGCTGCCCAGTTGTACATCGATATCGGCTGCGTGGGTGGCGGCACTGAAGGCCAGGGCGGCAAGAGACAGTACGGCGAGTTTGGACATGCTCAGATCCTTTTCAGCGTGTGGACCCCTCGAAGCGGGGTGTCTCCATACTGAAACAGACCGGGCCGAAGAAAAAGTGGGCCGACGTAAATATCGGCCCTTTTTTATGGCTTTATGGCATCACGGGCGGCAAATAAGACAATGTCGTGCCCAATGCCCACAACAGCGCCAGCACCAGCGGCGTATGCACCAGCAGTTGCACGAAGGAAAACCCGATCAAATCCCTGGCCTTGAGTCCCAGCACACCCAGCAGCGGCAGCATGTAGAACGGGTTGATGAGGTTCGGCAGGGCTTCGGCCGCGTTGTAGATCTGCACCGCCCAGCCCAGGTGATAGTTCAGGTCGTTCGCCACCTGCATGACGTAGGGCGCTTCAATGATCCATTTGCCACCGCCCGAGGGAATGAAGAAGCCCAGCACCGCCGAGTAGACGCCCATCAGCAGGGCGTAAGTGTCATGGGACGCGACCTGTACGAAAAAGGTCGAGATGTGGTGGGCCAGCGTCTGGGCGTCGCTGCCCTTGACGGTGGTCAGCAGTGCCGCAATCGAGCCGTACAACGGAAACTGGATCAACACGCCGGTGGTGGTCGGCACTGCGCGGGCCACGGCATCCAGGAAACTGCGCGGCCGCCAGTGCAGCAATGCGCCGAGCATCAGGAACAGGAAGTTGTAGGTGTTGAGCCCGGAGATGGCGCTGATCGCCGGTTTGGTCGAAAACTCATGGAACAGCCAGCCGGCGGCCAGCAGCACCAAGGCGATGGTCAGCAGTGGGCTGTGCTCCAGCCATTCGCCAGGACGGGTGCGCGGCTGCAACGTCGGCATGCTGAAGCTCGGGTCGATCCCGCAGGCGGCGGCATCGCGGGCGCTGTTTGGCCCCGGGGCGGTGGCGTAGGCAACGATCAGGGAGACCACGATCAGCGCCAGCAACATCACCCCCGATTGCCAGAGAAAAATGGTCTGGGTGAATGGAATGACACCGGTAATCGACAGGATTGACGGCGGCAGGCTCGCCGGGTTGGCCTGCAGTTGCGCCGCCGATGAGGACAGCCCCAGAGCCCATACCGCGCCCAGGCCCAGATAGGCGGCGGCACCGGCGGCGCGGTAGTCCATCTTCAGATCGGTACGACGGGCGAGGGCTCGCACCAACAAGCCGCCAAATACCAGTGACAGGCCCCAGTTGAGCAGCGACGCGACCATCGAAATCAACGCCACCCAGGCCACGGCGGAGCGGCCGTTCTTCGGGATACGCGCCAGACGATCGATCAGCTTGACGGCCGGAGGCGAGCTGGCGACCACGTACCCGCCGATGACCACGAAGGCCATTTGCATGGTGAACGGAATCAGGCTCCAGAAGCCGTCGCCGAAGGCCATGGCGGCGGCGGTGGGCGTGGCGCCGATGAACTGCGTCGCCACGGCGACCAACAGCACTGCCAGCGCGGCGAAGACCCAGGAGTCGGGGAACCAACGTTCGGCGAAACTGGAACAGCGCAAGGCGAAGCGGGCGGAACGGCTGTCTTCGATGTCGGTGGTCACGGGAGTTACCTCGATTTTTTATGATTGGTTTTCGGGGCTACGGTCCGGAGCGGCGCGCCCCGACAACGGTAGAACAATCCAATGACCGTGGAAGAGGGGCGAGGTTCGCAAACCACCCACACAAGAAAAATGTTATCGTTTTTTACATGTTAATTATTGTTATACGATAATTTTATGGCTATGTTTTGGGCTCCCTTTGTACCGGAGTCCCACATGTCCTCGAATCGTCTTGCCTCGTACAGCCAGCGCATGGCCGCCCTTACGCTTGTCTTCATTGTGATGATGATGGTGGTCAACACTGCAGCGTGGCTGCTCCCCGATGTGGTGTCACGCTACGGCCTGAGTTTTGCCCTGACCGAGCGACAGCTGTCGAGCCTGTCTGAAGAGGCGATGCGCTTGAGCGGCTGGCAATGCCTGGGCGCGATCCTGCTGTCGAGCATTCCGTTGCTGGCCCTGGCGGTCGGGCTGGCGAACTTGCGACAGTTGTTCAAGCGGTATGCCCAGGGCCTGTATTTTTCCAGCGAAGCCGCGACTTATCTGGGAAAGGCTGGTCGTGCCGTCGCCTTGTGGGTATTGCTGGATTTCATCTGTGAGCCGTTTCTCAGCCTGCTGATGACGATCCATGCACCGGTCGGCCAGCGCCTGCTGACCCTCAGCATTACCGCGCCATCCTTCGTCGCTTTGTTTCTTGCGGCCTGTATTGCGATCATTGCCCGGATACTGTCCCAGGCCAGTGAAGTCGATTCAGAAAACCGGACCTTCGTTTGAGATACCCATGCCTATCGTGATTCAACTTGATGTGATGCTGGCGCTGCGCAAAGTCAAGTCCAAGGACCTGGCCGCCGCCATTGGCATTACGGAAGCCAACCTTTCCTTGCTCAAACAAGGAAAGGTCAAGGGCATACGCCTGGCGACCCTCGAAGCCATCTGCAGCTACCTGCACTGTCAGCCTGCTGACCTGCTGGTCTATCAGCCGCAGGGCAATGCCGATCAGTCGCCCAGCGCTTGACCTTCGCGCCGCGGGTCGGCGCCGCCGGCCAGTGACGCTTTCCCGTGCGCATCACGCACTCGGACGATCGCCTGGGTGCCACTGGTCATGTCGATTTCGCTGACGACATGGCCCTTGTCTTTCAACGCCTGGATCAGCGTCGGGCTGAACTGTCCCTGTTCCAGTTCGGTGGCGCCATTGCGGCTGCCGAAGTTGGGGAGGTTGATGGCGGTTTGCGGGTCCAGGTTCCAGTCCAGCAAGCCGATCACGGACTTGGCGACGTATTCGATGATCTGCGAGCCCCCCGGTGAACCGACGGCGGCCAGCCACTCACCGCTCTGGCGGTCGAAGATCAGGGTCGGTGCCATGGATGAACGCGGGCGTTTGCCAGGCTCGACGCGGTTGGCGACTTTTTGCCCGTTCTCCTCGGGGATGAAGGAGAAGTCGGTCATCTGGTTATTGAGCATGAATCCCTGAACCATCAGGTGCGAGCCAAAGGCCGACTCCACGGTGGTGGTCATGGACACGGCGCCGCCCTGGTCATCCACTGCGACCACCTGCGAGGTGGAAATGCGCAGCGGTGAGCGGTCCGGCGCATAGGCCACTTGAATGCCCGGCGGTGTACCGGGCTTGGCGACGCCCATGCTGCGTGGCCCGATCAGGCTGGCGCGACTGGCCAGGTAACCGGGGTCGACCAGCCCTTTGACCGGCACAGGGACAACATCCGGATCGGCGACGTATTGGGCACGGTCGGCGTAGGCCAGGCGCTCAGCTTCGGCGATCAGGTGCACGGCTTCGGGCACAGGCTCGATGCCCGCGGGCTTATCGGTCTTGAGCGGTTTCAGGGGCGCAAGGGCCATCTGGCTGTCGCGTCGCTCAAGGGCCTGTAGTGTTCCGAGAATTTGCGCCACGGCGATCCCGCCGGAGGACGGCGGCGCCATGCCACAGATTTGCCAGCGCTTATAGTCGGTGCACAGCGGCGCTCGCTCACGGGCGGCGTAGCCTTTGAGATCATCCAGCGAAAGGCTGCCAGGATTGGCATGGCCTTGCACCTTGGCGACGATCTCCTGAGCCACGGTGCCTCGGTACAACGCATCGGCGCCTTCGTTGGCGATGCGCTTGAGCACACCGGCCAATGCCGGGTTTTTCAGCAGCGTACCGACGGCTTTCGGACTGCCGTCGGCGTTGAGGAAATACTCGGCCATGTCGGGCGAGCCCGGCAGGGACGGGTCGGCCGCGATCATCGAATGCAGCCGGGGCGAGATCGCGAACCCCTGTTCCGCCAGCGCGATGGCCGGTTCGAACAGCGACGCCCATTTCAGGCGGCCATGTTTGCGGTGGGCCAGTTCCAGCGCGCGCAACACCCCCGGCGTGCCCACGGAGCGGCCGCCGATCTGCGCGGCGGTGAACGCCATGGGTTTGCCGTCAGCTTGCAGGAAAAGCTTTTCAGTGGCGCCAGCCGGTGCTGTTTCGCGACCGTCATAAGTGCGCACGGCCTTGCCGTCCCACAGCACAATGAATGCACCGCCGCCGATGCCGGAGGATTGCGGCTCCACCAGGGTCAGCACCGCTTGCATGGCAATCGCCGCGTCGATGGCCGAGCCGCCGCGCCGCAGCATCTCCCGCCCGGCCTCAGCCGCCAGCGGATTGGCAGCGGCGGCCATGTGCTTGTCGGCGTGGCGGGTCTGCAGGTCGGTGCGGTAGCCGGAGGCGATTTCCGGTGCGGTGGGCAATGCAGGCGCGGCGGTGGAAGAGGGCGGAGCCTTACAAGCGACGAGTGCAAGGGCGACAGCCAGCAGCGAAACGGCTGCCCGGCGTTGAAGGTTCGACGGGTGATGTGTAGGCACGTGTCGCTCCATCCGTGGCGTGGGGTAGGGCCGACTGTAGCGATGCGAGGCGATTGGCGCAAATCAACCGGCATCTGAAGAACCCCGTGGCAAGGAGTCAAGCTTTGCCAGGTTGCTTTTCCCGAGGCATAAAAAAACGGCCTATCTTTCGATAAGCCGTTTTTAGTACTTGGTGGCTACACAGGGACTTGAACCCCGGACCCCAGCATTATGAATGCTATGCTCTAACCAACTGAGCTATGTAGCCAAGTGGCGCGCATTATTCGCCGGTAACGAAGATGTGTCAAGCGTAAATCTGAAATATTTCTCTGCGCTTTCAACCGCTTATCCATCCTCGCTGCAAATGCCGGTCAACCGAGTTGAAATCTCCCCGTGTTGGCGCTCAAGGCCTGGCTTCCCTGGCTCAGGGTGTCCGCCGCCAGGTTCACTGCCCGCGCGCCCTCCAGCAAGCGCATTGCGGCCTGGTCGACCTGCTGGATATTGCTGCTGACCTCGTCGGCGGTGCTGGCTTGTTCATCCACGGCGGTGGCGATTTGCGCCAGGGTATCGGTGACGCTTTGCACGGCGCTGGCGATTTCTCCCAGGCGCTCGCCCAGGCCGGTGACGGCTTGGGCATCAGTCTGGGCTTGGCCGCAGGCCGCTTCCATCAGGCTGACCGCTTCGTTGACCGTGGCGCGCAGGCTGTCAACGGTGGCAGCAATCTGTTGCGTGGAGGACTGGGTGCGTTGCGACAGGCTGCGGACTTCATCGGCCACGACGGCAAAACCACGGCCCTGTTCCCCGGCGCGGGCGGCTTCGATGGCGGCATTGAGGGCCAGCAGGTTGGTTTGCTCGGCCACGCCACGAATGGTATCGACCACCAGTTGGATCTGTTGCCCCTGTTCGCTGACCCGGCCCAATGCGGCGGCGGTCTCGTTGAGGCGCTGGTTGAGCTGTTGGATGCTGGTCGTGGTGCGCTGGCTGTCGCGGCTGCTGTCGGTGGCGATGCGCCGGGTCTGCTGGGCGCTATCGGACGCTTGCTCACAGCTTTTCGCCACGCCCTGGGAGGTGGCGGCCAGTTGGGTCGCCGCGGCAGCTATCTGGCTGATCTGCATCTGTTGGGCTTCGACTTCGCCCAGGGCGCCGCTCGAATGGGTATTGAGGGTGCGCACGGCATTGCTCAGTTGCAACGTTTCGTGATCCACCCCCAGCAGGCTGTTGCGCAACTGCACCACGGCGACGTTGAGGGCGGTGCTGATGGCCGCCAACTCATCGCGCCCCTGCACCGACACTTGCAGGCTGAGATTGCCGTCACGCAGGGCTTCGGCCAGCAGGGTGATACCGCTGGCGCTGCGCCGGATCGACGCTTGCAGGCAAACAAACAGGTAGAGCGCCGCCAGCAGCAGGCAGCCCAACACTGTCGCTACCAGGGTGAACTGGCGGATGGCCGAGCCATGGTAGTGGTCCAGCCGGGTATCCAGGGCCACCAGGGACTGTTGGCGCAGGGTCGCCAGGTCGGCCAGGAGCGCATCCATGTGTTTCTCGAAGGCTTCCGGCTTGAGCGAGATGGAGCCACCGAACACGCCGTCATCCAGCACTTTCAGGCCGGCATCCAGGTTTTTCAGGCTGCCCTGGTATTGTCCGGCCCAGGTTTGCAGGTCGCTGGGCAGGTGCGCTTCCAGCAGCCCACCGGTCTTGACCAACTGATCCCGGGCGTCGCCGATGCGGCTGCGCAGGTCCCGCAGTTGCAGGCGGCTTTGCAAAGAGAACTGACCTGATACCACCGACGCCTGGCCGACACTGGTCAGGCGGCCGACCCGTTCGATCAGGTCCGGCGTCTGTTGGGTGGAGATCTGGGTCAGCAGATACGTTTCCAGCCAGGAGGCGAGGGTCAGTCGGTTGTCCATCACCATTTGTTCGCGCAAGGCTTGCAAGGCGCTGAGGGAGGTGGTGAATCGGTCATAGCCGTCCGGCCACCAACCCACCGCGCCCAGGCTTTTCGAATCCAGGCCGTTGAGGCTGTTCTGCAACGCTTGAAAGCGAGCCAGGGTGTCGGCTTCGGCGCCTTCGCCTTGCAACGTGTTGCCCAGGTCGCTGGCGGCCTGGTTGAGGGCCGGCTGCACGGCATCGAAAGCCGCCATGGCGGCCAAGGTTGCGGGGGTCGGTTGTCGATTGGTTTCCGTGGCTCGCCAGCGCGCCGCACGGTTGCGCTGGGCGGTGAGCAGATTGTCCAGGTTATCCAGGGCCAGCAGTTGACGTACCCCGGCGCGCTCCCCGGAAATCAGGCTGAGTTTGTCGCGATAGTCCTGGCCGATAAGCCACAGGCTGCCCATGAGTGGCAGGATGAAAAGCAGGAACAACAGCTGGAATTTTCGGGCGAAGCCGAAATGTCCCAAGAGTCTGATGCCCGGTGATAGAAACGCCTGCATGCCCATACTCCCCTGAACACCCTTGCACTCTAATTGTGCGTTTCTACACAAGTGCTGAAACGGGTGCCCTTTTAAAAGGCTTCGAAAGTTTGTCCAAATCGGCTCTGTGGGCCAGCTCTGTAGCGAAACTTCCCATTCTCGGTCCCCTTTGTAAGGAGCCGCGTCGTAGGGCATTTACAAGGCAAGATTCAGACCATGGCGTTGCGCTATCACCTTGCCCAGTGAGGGTTTTCTTTCCAAATCGATAGCAGGCCAAGCGATGGCCTCGCTGCACTAAAAAATGGCACATTGCCCATCTGCCCGATATTCAGGCGTCGGCAGTTTTGCCCTGATCTTTTTGGCGGCCGCACCGATTCGGCTTCGAGTCTGCTTGTCAGATTCTGTAATGATTCGTCGCGTATGAAGTGTCCCGAAAGACTGTAGGATTTTTATCCCTAATTTCTTTCAGGTCGATATGAACACCCTCGTGGAGCCTCCCAGTCGCTTTTCTCATCCCACACCCTGCATCAATCTAAAGCCATTGCGAGGGAGCGAGTAATCCCATGGAATGGATCGCAGACCCCACGGCATGGCTTGGCCTGCTGACCCTGATCGTGCTGGAGCTGGTGCTCGGCATCGATAACCTCGTATTCATTGCCATCCTGGCGGACAAGTTACCGCCAGAGCAGCGCGATCGTGCCAGGGTGATCGGCCTGTCCCTCGCGTTGTTGATGCGCCTGGGCCTGCTGGCCAGTATTTCCTGGATGGTGACCCTGACCGAGCCGTTGTTCGAAGTTTTCGCCAAGACCTTCTCGGGCCGGGACCTGATCATGCTGTTCGGTGGCGTTTTCCTGCTGTTCAAGGCGACCATGGAGTTGCATGAGCGGCTGGAAGGCCATGTGGCGCAACGTTCCGGCAACGCCGCCTATGCGTTGTTCTGGCCGATCGTGGCGCAGATCGTGGTGCTCGATGCGGTCTTCTCGCTGGACGCTGTGATCACCGCCGTGGGCATGGTGGAACACCTGTCGGTCATGATGATCGCGGTGATCTTCTCCATCGGCCTGATGATCATCGCGAGCAAGCCGCTGACCCGATTCGTCAACTCGCACCCCACGGTCATCATGCTCTGCCTGGGCTTTCTGATGATGATCGGTTTCAGCCTGACGGCGGAGGGCCTGGGCTTTCACATTCCAAAAGGCTACCTCTATGCCGCGATTGGCTTCTCGATCCTGATCGAGGTGTTCAACCAATTGGCCCGCTCGCGGCGCAAGAAGAGCCTGCAAGGGCGGCGGCCCATGCGCGAGCGGACCGCTCATGCGGTGTTGCGTTTGCTCGGTGGGCAAAAGTTGAGTGCCGAAGAAGTGGGTGAGGAAATCGCCGACATGCTCGCCAGCGATGAGGTCGAGCAGGTGTTCGATCGGCGCGAACGCGTGATGATCAGCGGGGTGCTGCAGCTGGCGGAGCGTCCGATCCGTGCGGTGATGACGCCGCGTGCGGAGGTCGACCACATTGACTTGGCCGACGCGCCGGAGGAAATTCGCACGAAGCTGATGCATTCGTCCTACTCAAGGCTGCCGTTGATCCGCGACGGGCGGGTGGATGAACCCCTGGGGTTCGTCCATAAAAAGGAACTGTTCAAGGAATTGTTGGCCGGTAACGAACCCAACCTGGAAGTCATTGCCCGTAAAGCCATCAACCTGCTCGACAGCTTCACGATCCTCAACGCGTTGGAGCAGATGCGCACAGCCTCGACGCATATCGCGTTCGTGGTGAACGAGTTTGGTGATTTCATCGGGCTGGTGACCATGACTGACATCCTGGAATCGATCGCCGGTGAGTTGCCCGATGCCAGTGAAATCGACGGCCCGAACATCCTCGCGCAGGAGGAGGGCGCTTACTTGGTCAGCGGTGCGCTGAACCTCAGCCAGATCCGCGAACACATCGGTTTCCAGGCGCACGCGACGGAGGATTACCAGACGCTCGCGGGGTTGGTCATGAGCCTGCTGGATCGTTTGCCAATGATTGGCGATAAGCTCGATTGGCAGGCGTGGAGCATGACGGTAACGCAGGTGCAGGAGCGCCGCGTGACGAGGGTGTTGTTGCGTAAGCACAGGTAGGAATAAGGCAAGGTCAAACCTGATGTGGGAGCGAGCCCGCTCCCACAGAGCGACACTTCTTGTTATCCTGATGCCCCTCTTTCATGGACGATATCGAGACAAGCCATGGCTAACGACATCCCTTCATCCCTCGGGAAGACATTGCTGAGCCTGCTGTTCGCCCTGATCGGTGTCGTCCTGCTGGTTATCGCCGTCAATCTCTTGCTTGACCGCCGCGAATTCCTCGCCCACGCGCAGACCGCCGACGGCATCGTCAGCCGCCTCAATGCGGGCGGTTCGCACCCTGAAATCACCTTCACCAGCGACAAGGGTGAAAAAGTCTCTTATCCCCAGGGCGGCCTGATATTCGGCTACCAACCGGGGCAGCCGGTCCGCGTCCATTACCTGCCCGAGCAGCCAGCCGGCAGCGCTGTCATTGATGATTCGGGTGCATTATGGGGGCCTTCCGGGTTACTGGGGGCGCTGGGTCTCATGTTCGCCTGCGCAGGTCTGGCAAACGTCACCCGCCAGCGCGGCCGCCGTGCAGTTCATTCACATAAAGGACTTTGAAGCATGAGCTACAACATTCCGATCCCGGTCAATGCCAGTCGCTGGGCGTACCAGACCGCCAGCGGTGGCGGCCTGACCGTGGCCCTGGTGGCGGGCAGTGGCGGTTCGATCATCCTCCGTTCGCCCGAGGGCAAGGACGTCAGCTATCGCTATGGCGGCGTCGGGGTAGGGGCCGGATTTGGCGCGCGGCTGCCGCGCTTCGGCAAGGTCAACATCCAGATCAAGGGCAAGAGCGTGGGGGCGGCCGGCGCGGCAGAAGCTTTCCCCAGCTTCGGCAAGGTGTTTGTCAGCGACGCGCTGGCCGCCCGTGACTTGACCGAAGACGACATCACCGGCCCCTGCATGTACACCGAAGTGGGAGGAGGCCTGGTGGTTGGTGGTTCGGCTACAGCGCTGTTGTTCGGGCTTGATCCGAAGCTGCTGGCGTTGTCAGTGGCCTTGAACGCCAGCCCGGCGACTTCGATCATTGCTGCCAGCACCGTCAACCGGCAGTTGCTGCAGTCGGCCAAGGGCGCGGTGGTCATGGCCGGCATGAACGCCGGCGTGCAGGCCGGTGGCGGCACGGCGGTCTACATGGGCTACCTGTTCTAACCGCCCGTCTGAGGGGGGGCTCGCTCGGGACAGGTTGATACCCACAAAAAAGCCGCGTATTACCGCGGCTTTTTCACACCCCTGCATCGGGTATCGCCCAGGAAATCATGGCTTTCCCGGCCCGTTAGCGAAGCCAGCCGGCTACGAAAAACCATGGATCGAACGCAGCTCGTGGGAACGATTGGGGCAGGGGGCAAATCCTAATTGCTCTACTAGCGTGACGAATCCCACCCCTTTAAAGGATTAAACTCATGGCAACTATCGATAGCACGACGGCAAGTACCCATACGGTGAGGACAGGCCCTGGCACTGTCCAGGTCGACCTCACCGGCCAGTTCGATGATAACCAGAGCATCGTTATCCAGCCGGACGGCAAGATACTGGTGGGTGGCTATACCGAGTACCTTGCGTGGGGGTACCCCGGGGCGCCCGGCGAGGAAAGCTACGGCTACGAACAGAACCATTCCGTCATCCGCCTGAATGCCGATGGCAGCCTGGATACCAGCTTCCATGACGGCGGTATCGACCTGATACCGGCCGCGATAGCCCCGGCGTCGCGCTATGAACTGACGGCGGTGCAGCCCGATGGCAAAGTGCTTATCGCCATCGCCCAGAACACCAGCGTACAGGTGGAACGCTTCAACAGCGACGGGACACGCGATGCTAGCTTCGGTCAAAACGGCGCCATGACCATCGGTATCAGCCACGACTTCAAAGACATCGACCTGACGGCCAATACCGATGGCACATTCCAGGTCAGCGCCCGCGGGTTTGACCAGGCCACGGTGACCAAGATCGGCAATGACGGCACTTTAGTCGATGGCTTTGGCGACAACGGCGTGCTGACCGTCAGCATTCCCGCAGACGCCTATTACAATGGCGGGATCTCGACTGCGGTGCAGGCCGATGGCAGTGTCGTGGTCGGGGCTGCGTACAATGCTGCCGGCGCGGGTGATCCGACATACGCCTTGCAGCGCTTCAGCCCCGATGGACAGTTGGACACCCATTTCGGCAACAACGGTGTCCTTCACCTGAGCCCTGCCATGGGGTTTGGCGAAGACTCGGTGGTGGCCCTGCAAGCGGATGGCAAGATCATCGTCATGGGGCATGGTGAAGGCGACGCCTTGACCACTGTGGTGCGGCTTAACGCTGACGGTTCCTTCGACACCCGCTTTGGTGCCAATGGCACGGTGACCTTCGAGGCCGACACGCCCGTAGCGTTGACGGTACAAGCCGATGGCAAGATCGTGGCGGCCGGCACGAACGACGGGGATTTCAGCCTCATCCGCTTGAACGCGGATGGCAGTGTAGATACCCGCTTCGGCAGCCAGGACGGCAAGCACCATATAGACGGATACGCCGGCGAGGAAATCCTGCAGGGTACTGATGCCGCCGAAATCATCCACGGCCTGGCGGGTGATGACGTGCTCCAAGGCAACGGTGGGCGCGACGTTCTGCAAGGTGGCGCTGGCGCCGACATCTTCCGCTTCACCGAGCTGAGCGACAGTTTCCGCACCGATACGCAAAACAGCAGCGACCGAATCCAGGACTTCGACGCCACCCGGGACCGCGTCGACCTGATCGCCCTCGGCTTCACCGGCCTCGGCAACGGCCATGACGGCACCTTGGCCGTCCAGGCCAGCGCAGACGGGACTCGCACCTACCTCAAGAGCTATGACGTCGATGCGGCAGGGCACCGGTTTGAACTGGCGTTTGATGGCAATCTGGTGGGGCAGTTGAACAGCACCAACCTGGTGTTCACCGCGCCCACGGTCGAAGGTACGTCTGCCAGGGATACGATTACCGGCTCTGCCTTGTCTGAGATCATCTACGGCCTGGACGGCAACGACCGTATCAACGGCGGCGCTGGAGCCGACGTCATCATCGGCGGCCGGGGCGCTGACCGCCTTAACGGCGGGGACAGAACCGACCTATCGTTGTGGACCGATCATCATCAAAACGATGACGTGTTCCGCTATACCTCTACCGAGGACAGCTACCGTACTGACAGCCAGAGCTTTGCCGATCTTATCGAAGGCTTCACGGTTGACGACAGGATCGATGTCTCGGCCCTGGGCTATACCGGCTTCGGAGACGGTACGGACACGACGCTGAAGATGGCTTACAACAAGGAACTGGACCGCACGTATCTGACCAATATGGAAGCAGACGCGCAAGGCCACTGGTTCCAGATCGCGATTGCCGGTGATTGGCGGGAGAGCCTTGACGAAGAAGACATGATCTTTGCCCCCGACGCCGGGATAGGGCTGGTTGGGGTGGCACCGGAGGTCGATCCGGGGCACCTGCTGACCTGATGCATGCTTGGAACCCGCGCAGCGGAGTTTATGGCACGGGAAAGCGCCCACAAAAAAGCCGCGAATCAACGCGGCTTTTTTAATGCCCCTACTTCAGACGTTGAAGCGGAAGTGCATCACGTCGCCGTCCTTGACGATGTATTCCTTGCCTTCCAGGCGCCATTTGCCGGCTTCCTTGGCACCGGCTTCACCCTTGAACTGGATAAAGTCGTTGTAGGCGATGACTTCGGCGCGGATGAAGCCTTTTTCGAAGTCGGTGTGGATCACGCCGGCGGCTTGCGGGGCGGTGGCGCCGACGCGTACGGTCCAGGCGCGGACTTCTTCGACACCGGCGGTGAAGTAGGTCTGCAGGTGGAGCATCTCGTAACCGGCGCGGATCACGCGGTTCAGGCCAGGCTCTTCCAGGCCCAGGGCCTCGAGGAACATGTCTTTCTCTTCGCCGTCGTCCAGCTCGGCGATTTCCGCTTCGATCTTGTTGCAGACCGGCACGACCATGGCGCCTTCTTCTTCGGCGATGGCCCGGACCACGTCCAGGTGCGGGTTGTTCTCGAAACCGTCTTCGGCAACGTTGGCGATGTACATCACCGGCTTGGTGGTCAGCAGGTGGAAGCCCTTGATCACCAGATTCTCGTCGGTGCTCATGTTCTTCATCAGGCTGCGCGCCGGCTTGCCTTCGGTGAAGTGGCTGATCAACTGCTCCAGCAGGCCTTTCTGGACGACGGCGTCCTTGTCGCCACCCTTGGCATTGCGCGCGACTTTCTGCAGTTGCTTCTCGCAGCTGTCGAGGTCGGCGAAGATCAGTTCCAGGTCGATGATCTCGATGTCGCGTTTCGGGTCGACGCTGTTGGAAACGTGAATCACGTTCTCGTCTTCGAAGCAGCGCACCACGTGGGCGATGGCGTCGGTCTCACGGATGTTGGCCAGGAACTTGTTGCCCAGGCCTTCGCCTTTCGAGGCGCCGGCCACCAGGCCTGCGATGTCGACGAATTCCATGGTGGTCGGCAGGATGCGCTTGGGATTGACGATCGCCGCCAGTGCTTCCAGGCGCGGATCGGGCATCGGCACGATGCCGCTGTTCGGCTCGATGGTGCAGAAGGGGAAGTTCTCGGCCGCGATACCGGATTTGGTCAGGGCGTTGAACAGGGTGGACTTGCCGACGTTAGGCAGGCCGACGATGCCGCAATTGAATCCCATGGTGTTTCCCCTCGGATAAGTGTCAGGCCTTCTGGCTGTGCAGGTTTTTCATCGCGCGGTTCCATTCACCGGCGAGGATATCCGGCAGCACGCCGAGGGCAAAATCGATGCTGGCATCGAGTTTTTCCTGTTCGGCGCGAGGCGCACGACCCAGGACAAAATTTGAAACCATACTGGCAACGCCCGGGTGGCCGATGCCGAGCCGCAGGCGGTGAAAGGTATTCTGGTTACCCAGTTGCGCGATGATGTCGCGCAACCCGTTGTGACCGCCATGGCCGCCGCCCTGCTTGAGCTTGGCAACGCCCGGGGGCAGGTCGAGTTCGTCGTGGGCCACCAGGATTTCTTCAGGCGTGATGCGGAAGAAACCGGCCAATGCCGCCACGGCCTGGCCGCTGCGGTTCATGTAGGTGGTGGGGATCAACAGGCGAACATCCTGACCCTGGTGCGAGAAGCGCCCGGTCAGGCCGAAATATTTGCGATCGGCCGCCAGGTTGACACCTTGTGCGTGCGCGATGCGCTCAACAAAAAGGGCCCCTGCGTTATGCCGGGTCTGTTCGTATTCAGCGCCTGGATTTCCCAAGCCAACGATCAGTTTGATGGCAGTCACGATAGGGGCCCTTCCTGGAGTGTGGGTAACGTCGCGGTCAGACTGCAGCGACAGTGGATGAACAGTGCGGATCTACCGTTAAGTAAACTTCGCGTTCTCGCCCGCTGTCTCGCTACGTTCCAGTCCGCGATGTTTCCGGTCACTCCGGCAACAGAGTGAAATTACTCTGCTGCGCCTTCTTCAGTAGCTTCTGGAGCAACACGTGGAGCGTGGACGTTGGCAACAGCCTTGTCATCACCGTGTGCCAGGGCAACAAACTCAACGCCTTTAGGCGCCTTGAGGTCGGACAGGTGAATGATCGTGCCGATTTCGGCGTTAGCCAGGTCGACTTCGATGAATTCAGGCAGGTCTTTCGGCAGGCAGGACACTTCGATTTCCGAAGTCACGTGCGAGATCTCGCCGCCTTTCTTGATCGGAGCTGCTTCGTTGATGAAGTGCACTGGCACAACAGCAGTCAGCTTCTGACCGGCAACCACGCGAACGAAGTCAGCGTGCATCACGTGGCCTTTGGCCGGGTGACGTTGCAGGGCCTTGATCACGACGTTCTGCTTGGTGCCACCTACGTTCAGCTCGATGATGTGGCTGTAGGCCGCTTCGTTTTCGAGCAGTTTGGTGACTTCTTTGGCCAGCATGCTGATGGACTCAGGGGCTTTGTCGCCACCGTAGACTACAGCTGGAACCAGGCTTGCGAGACGACGCAGGCGGCGGCTCGCACCTTTCCCCAGGTCGGAACGCACTTCAGCATTCAGGGTAAAATCGTTCATGTTGTATCTCCAAAATAACCACATTCGCCCCAGCGTTTGCGACCAGCGCTAAAGGCGATATGGGCAAAAAAGCCCCGCCCCGACAGTGAATGCCGGGGCGGGGCGCTTTTCGTCAACGAGATGTCATGGCCAGGGCAGGGCCCTTAGCGGAACATCGCGCTGATCGATTCTTCATTGCTGATGCGGCGAACCGCCTCGGCAACCACCGGTGCGATATCCAGTTGACGGATACGCGCACAGGCTTGTGCTGCAGCGGACAACGGGATGGTGTTGGTCACCACCAGTTCGTCCAGCACGGAATTCTCAATGTTTTCGATTGCCCGACCCGACAGCACAGGGTGTGTGCAGTAGGCGAAGACCTTGGCAGCGCCATGCTCTTTCAAGGCCTTGGCCGCGTGGCACAGGGTGCCGGCGGTGTCGACCATGTCGTCAACCAGAATACAGGTACGCCCTTCGACGTCGCCGATGATATGCATCACTTCGGAGTGATTGGCTTTCTCACGACGCTTGTCGATGATGCCCAGATCAACGCCCAGGGATTTGGCCACCGCCCGTGCACGCACGACGCCGCCGATGTCCGGGGACACGATCATCAGGTTTTCGAAGCGCTGATCTTCAATGTCATCCACCAGGACCGGGGAGCCGTAGATGTTGTCCACGGGAATATCGAAGAAGCCCTGGATCTGGTCAGCATGCAGGTCAACCGTGAGAACACGGTCGATGCCAACGACGGTGAGCATATCAGCCACGACTTTCGCGCTGATCGCCACACGTGCGGAACGCGGACGGCGATCCTGGCGGGCATAACCAAAGTAAGGAATAACAGCAGTGATACGAGTAGCCGAGGAGCGGCGGAAGGCATCAGCCATCACGACGAGTTCCATCAGGTTATCGTTGGTCGGAGCGCAGGTCGGCTGAATAATGAAGACGTCTTTACCGCGAACGTTTTCATTGATCTCGGCAGTGATTTCGCCGTCGGAGAACTTACCGACAGAAATGTCACCGAGCGGGATATGCAGCTGACGTACGACACGCCGAGCCAGATCGGGGTTAGCGTTCCCCGTAAAGACCATCATCTTGGACACGCGCAGTACCTGAAGGCTGAGGGTATACCTGGATGAGTATAGGAAAATGGCAGGGGCGGCTGGATTCGAACCAACGCATGGCAGGATCAAAACCTGCTGCCTTACCGCTTGGCGACGCCCCTGTATCTGTTGCTGCGAGTGCCCAGCACTCGATTCCTGTTAGAGCAGATTTTGCAGCTTGCGATGCAACATCGAAACGTTGCTTCCTTTTGCTACAAACCCTGTAAGGGTCTCTGTCAGAAGGGCCGAGACTTTATCAGCTTCAGCTTTGCTTGGGAAGCCCCCAAACACACAACTTCCAGTTCCAGTGAGTTTTGCTTCGGTAAATTTACCTAGCAAATTCAAAGCGTTACGAACATCTGGGTAACGCCTTGCTACCACCGGTAAGCAGTCATTTCGACTGTTTCCCTTGGGAACGGGGCGCACTTTAATGGGAGGAGAGTTACGTGTCAACAGCGGATCTGAAAAAATTTCTGCTGTACTTACAGATACTTGCGGCACCAGCACCAAGTACCAGGATTCCTCGGGTTCCACCGGCGTGAGTTTTTCCCCGACGCCCTCGGCAAAAGCGGCGTGGCCACGCACGAAAACCGGTACGTCGGCCCCCAGCGTCAGGCCCAGCGCCGCCAGTTGGTCGGTGTCCCAACCCAGCTGCCAGAGGTGATTGAGCCCGAGCAACGTTGTCGCCGCGTTCGAACTGCCACCGCCGATACCGCCGCCCATGGGCAGGATTTTTTCGATCCAGATGTCGATGCCCAGCGCGCAACCGGATTGCGCCTGGAGTTTTTTCGCGGCCTTGACGATCAGGTTGCTGTCGTGGGGAACACCCTCGAATTCGGTGTGCAGGTGAATCACGCCGTCGTCGCGCACGGCAAAGGTGATTTCATCGCCGTAGTCGAGGAACTGAAAGATCGTCTGCAATTCGTGATAACCGTCGGGGCGACGACCCAGAATGTGCAGCATCAGGTTGAGCTTGGCCGGCGAGGGCAAGGTCAGGCGTGCAGCGGTCATGTCATTGCCCCAGCTTGCGCGGCTGCCATTGCTTGATCACCAGCGTGACGTCCAGATTGCTGCCGTGCAGTTTGATCCGCTCGGGCAACCAGTAGCCGTTCTGCTGGGCGTAGCTGAGGTATTCGATCTGCCAGTCGTCCTGTTCCAGGTTGGACAGGCGACTGTCGGCGTCAAGGGTCAGGCGGCTCTTGCTGTCTGGTGCGGGCAGCCCGCGGACCCACCAGGTCAGGTGGGAGACGGGCAATTTCCAGCCCAATTGCTCTTCCAGCAAGGCTTCGGGGGTGGACGCCTCGTAGCGTCCCTGGTTGGCAACTTCCAGCGCAACCTGGCCGGGTCGGCCGGTCAGGCGTGCAGCACCACGGCCCAACGGCCCCGACAGGCGAATGTCGTAGTAGTCCTGGCGTTGCAGCCAGAACAGCGTGCCACTGCCCGAATCTTTCGGCGCGCGTATGCCGATCTTGCCGTCGATCTGCCAACCGTCCAGGCCGGTCAGTTGTGCCTTGTGCTCCCGCCACTGGGCCGGGTTGCCATGGCCCTGGACGGATTCGCGGGCGCCGAAGCCCGCGCAGCCGGCGAGCAAGGCAATGAAGCTGAAGACGATGAAATGGCGCAAAAACATAATCTTAAAGGGTCTCTGATCCGGTCAGGCGTTTGATGGTGCCGCGCAGAATCGGGCTGTCGGGCTGATCCTTGAGGAAGCGACTCCAGATCTGCCGGGCCTCGCGTTGTTTGCCATTGGCCCACAGGACTTCGCCCAGGTGCGCGGCGACTTCCTGGTCGGGAAAACGCTCCAGGGCCTGGCGCAGCAGGCGTTCGGCTTCGTCGAGATGGCCCAGGCGGAAGTTCACCCAGCCAAGGCTGTCGAGCACTGCCGGGTCTTCCGGGTTGATCTGGTGGGCCTGCTCGATCAGCACCTTGGCTTCGTCGTAGCGGGTGGTGCGGTCCGACAAGGTGTAGCCGAGGGCGTTGAGGGCCATGGCGTTGTCCGGATCGCGCTGGATGATCAGGCGCAGGTCTTTCTCCATCTGGGCCAGGTCATTGCGTTTTTCCGCCTGCATTGCACGGGTGTACAGCAGGTTCAGGTCGTCCGGGTATTGCTTCAAGGCTTGTTGCAGCACATTCCAGGCCTTGTCGCCCTGATGGTTGGCCGACAGGGTTTCAGCTTCGATCAGGTACAGCTGGATGCCATAGTCCGGTTGGCTGTCGCGCTGCACGGCGAGGCGACTCTGGGCCTCGGCGGTCTTGCCGTTGCCCATCAGGATGTCGGCCTGGCGCAACTGCGCCGGCAGGTAGTCGTTGCCGGGGCCGACCTGGGCATACTCGATCAGGGCGCTTTCGGGGTCGTTGCGCTCCTCGGCGATGCGCCCCAGGTTCAGGTGGGCCGAGTCGACGTGGCTTTCCCGGGCAATCAGGTCTTCCAGGTAGCCCCGGGCCTCATCCCAGGCCTTGGCTTCCAGGCACACCAGCGCCAGGGAATAACGCAAGTCGTCGTCTTCCGGGTACTGCTGGACCAGGCTGGAGAACTCCACCTTGGCGTCGTCCATGCGGTTGTTCTCCACCAGCATGCGGGCGTAGGTGAGGCGCAGGCGTTTGTCGTCCGGGTATTTCCTGATGCTTTTTTCCAGCAGCGGCAGGGCTTCGTCGCCACGGTTCAAGCCTTGCAGCAGGCGTGCGCGCAGCAGGATCGGCGCCACTTCACCGGCTTCCGGCGGGTTGTCTTCCAACAGGGAGAGGGCGCCCTGGGTGTCGCCATCCTGTTGCATCAGCAGGGCCTTGCCGAAAATCAGCTGGCTGTTGTTCGGGTGACGCTGCAGCAGGCGATCAAAACTTTTCATCAGGCCATTGCGGGTTTCCTGATCGGTGTCGGCCGCCGACAGCGCCAGGAAGTCGAAATGGGTGTCGCCCTTGCCCAGCAAGACTTTCTCCATGTACATCATGGAGTCGTCGTAGCGCCCGGCCCGTGCCAGCTGCACGGCGGCGGCGCGCTGCGCTTCCAGGTCGTCCGGGGCGTTCCTGGCCCAGATCAGCGCGGTGTCCAGCGCGGGCTGGTCGGCGCCCAGGTACTCGGCGATGCGGAAGGCCCGCTCGGAGATGCCGGGATCCTGGGTATTGATGGCCTGGGTCACGTAGTTATCCAGCGCAATGTCGAAGCGATTGCGCTGGCCTGCCAATTCGGCACTCAACAGGCTGAAGATGGTTTCTTCGCTGAACGAGCCGTAGACCTTGGGCTTTTCTGGGGCTTGCGTGCTGTCTTCGACCGGCGGCGTACCGTCTGTCGAAACGGGAGCCATGGACTGGCAGCCACTGAGCAGGGCAAGAGCGAGGAGCAACGCGGAAGATCTATTCATATAGGAAGAGGACGACTAACCTGCGGTCGGATCATCATGACACAAGCCTTCGATCAAACATAACCGCCCCGTCGATTTACGCGCCAGCATCGGGCGATAGAGATCGAGTGGTTGTTCTGGATCTGGCGAAGTAGGACAATTGCCGGCTTCACGTCACCATCAGCGACCTTGAATGGCCTTCCTTGCACTTGGTATCAACCACAAGACTGCTTCAGTAGACGTCCGCGAGCGCGTGGCCTTTACGCCTGAGCAACTGGTTGAGGCCCTGCAGCAGCTCTGCCGGCTCACCGACAGCCGCGAAGCTGCGATCCTCTCCACCTGCAATCGCAGCGAGCTCTATATAGAACGGGATCACGTTTCGGCCGATTCCGTGCTGCGCTGGCTGGCCGACTATCACCAGTTGAGCCTTGAAGAACTGCGCGCCAGTGCCTATGTGCATGAAGACGATGCGGCCGTTCGTCACATGATGCGCGTGGCCTCGGGCCTCGATTCGCTGGTGCTGGGCGAGCCGCAGATCCTCGGCCAGATGAAGTCGGCCTACGCCGTGGCCCGCGAGGCCGGCACGGTCGGGCCGCTGCTGGGCCGGCTGTTCCAGGCCACCTTCAACGCCGCCAAACAGGTGCGCACCGACACGGCCATCGGCGAGAACCCGGTGTCGGTGGCATTTGCCGCCGTCAGCCTGGCGAAACAGATTTTCAGTGATTTGCAACGCAGCCAGGCGCTGCTGATCGGCGCGGGCGAGACCATCACCCTGGTCGCTCGCCATCTGCACGACCTGGGTGTCAAACGCATCGTCGTTGCCAACCGGACCCTGGAGCGCGCCAGTACCCTGGCCGAACAGTTCGGCGCCCACGCGGTGCTGCTGTCGGATATTCCGGCCGAGCTGGTGCACAGCGACATCGTCATCAGTTCCACCGCCAGCCAGTTGCCGATCCTGGGCAAGGGCGCGGTGGAAAGCGCCCTGAAGCTGCGCAAGCACAAGCCGATCTTCATGGTGGACATTGCCGTTCCCCGGGACATCGAGGCGGAAGTCGGCGAGCTGGACGACGTCTATCTCTACAGCGTCGATGACCTGCACGAAGTGGTCGCCGAGAACCTCAAGAGCCGGCAGGGCGCGGCCCAGGCGGCGGAAGAAATGATCACCGTCGGCGCCGACGACTTCATGGTGCGCCTGCGCGAGCTGGCGGCGGTGGATGTGCTCAAGGCCTATCGTCAGCAGAGCGAACGCCTGCGCGACGAAGAACTGCAAAAGGCCCAGCGCCTGCTGGCCAACGGCGGCAGCGCTGAAGAAGTGCTGGTGCAGCTGGCACGGGGCCTGACCAACAAATTGCTCCACGCCCCCAGTGTCCAGCTCAAGAAGCTGACCGCCGAGGGCCGTCTCGATGCGCTGGCCATGGCCCAGGAACTCTTTGCCCTCGGTGAGGGTTCACCGGATAGCTTTTCGGATAAAAAACCGCAATGAAAGCGTCACTGCTCAATAAGCTGGACATCCTCCAGGACCGTTTCGAAGAATTGACCGCCTTGCTCGGCGATGGCGAAGTCATTAGCGACCAGAACAAATTCCGCACCTATTCCAAGGAGTACGCGGAGGTCGAGCCGATTGTCGCCACTTATAAACAGTTGCTCAAAGTGCAGGACGATCTCGAAGGGGCCCAGGCGCTGCTCAAGGACAGCGACCCGGACATGCGCGAAATGGCCGTGGAGGAAGTCCGCGAGGCCAAGGAGCAATTGGTCGAACTGGAAAGCAGCCTGCAACGCATGTTGCTGCCCAAGGACCCCAACGACGGGCGTAACGTCTTCCTGGAAATCCGCGCCGGCACCGGCGGTGACGAAGCGGCTATTTTTTCCGGCGACCTGTTCCGCATGTATTCGCGCTACGCCGAGCGACGCGGCTGGCGCGTGGAGATCCTGTCGGAGAACGAAGGCGAACACGGCGGCTACAAGGAGGTCATCGCCCGGGTCGAAGGCGACAACGTCTATGGCAAGCTGAAATTCGAGTCCGGCGCCCACCGTGTGCAGCGCGTGCCGGCCACCGAATCCCAGGGTCGCATCCACACCTCGGCCTGCACCGTGGCGGTATTGCCCGAGCCGGACGAGCAGGAGGCCATCGAAATCAACCCGGCCGATTTGCGGGTCGACACCTACCGCTCCTCCGGCGCGGGCGGCCAGCACGTGAACAAGACCGACTCGGCGATCCGTATCACCCACTTGCCCTCGGGCATCGTGGTCGAATGCCAGGAAGAGCGTTCCCAGCACAAGAACCGCGCGCGGGCCATGGCCTGGTTATCGGCCAAGCTCAACGACCAGCAAACCAGCGCCGCCGCCAACGCCATCGCCAGCGAGCGAAAGCTGCTGGTGGGTTCGGGCGACCGTTCCGAGCGGATCCGTACCTACAACTTCGCCCAGGGCCGGGTCACCGACCACCGCGTCAACCTGACCCTGTATTCCCTTGATGAGATTCTTGCCGGCGGTGTCGATGCGGTCATCGAGCCGTTGCTGGCCGAGTACCAGGCCGACCAGTTGGCGGCGATTGGCGAGTAAGCACAGGTGACCAAATGACCATCATCGCCAGCCTGTTACGCGCCGCCGAGCTGCCGGATTCGCCCACGCCACGCCTGGACGTCGAGTTGCTGCTGGCGGCTGCGCTGGGCAAACCCCGCAGCTTCCTGCACACCTGGCCCGAGCGGATCGTGCCGAGCGAAGCGGCATTGCTATTCTCCGAATACCTGCGGCGCCGTCGTTCCGGCGAGCCGGTGGCCTATATCCTGGGGCAGCAGGGCTTCTGGAAACTCGACCTGGAAGTCGCACCCCATACGCTGATTCCGCGTCCCGACACCGAGCTGCTGGTAGAAACCGCGCTGGCCCTGTTGCCGGCCACGCCGGCCCGGGTCCTCGATCTCGGCACCGGCAGCGGTGCGATTGCCCTGGCATTGGCCAGCGAGCGTCCGGCCTGGAAGACCACGGCGGTCGACCGTGTGCTGGAGGCCGTGGCCCTGGCCGAACGCAATCGCCAGCGCCTGGGTTTGCGCAACGTCACGGTGTTGAGCAGCCATTGGTTCAGCGCCCTGGACGGTGAGCGCTTCGAATTGATCATCAGCAACCCGCCGTACATCGCCGCGACCGATCCGCACCTGGCCGAAGGTGACGTGCGGTTCGAACCGGCCAGTGCGTTGATTGCCGGCCAGGACGGGCTCGATGACTTGCGCGAAATCATTGCCCAGGCTCCCGCTCATCTTGAAGCGGGCGGCTGGCTGATGCTCGAGCACGGTTACGATCAGGCCGAGGCGGTGCGGGATCTGTTGCAGGCCCGAGGCTTCGTCGAGGTCCACAGCCGCAAGGACCTGGGCGGCCATGAACGCATCAGCCTGGGGTGCCTGCCGTGCTGAACGACGAGGAGCTGTTGCGCTACAGCCGGCAGATTCTGCTGCAACACGTCGACATCGACGGCCAGTTGCGCCTCAAGCAAAGCCGCGTGCTGATCGTCGGCCTTGGCGGTCTCGGCGCCCCGGTGGCGTTGTACCTGGCGGCCGCAGGCGTCGGCGAGTTGCACCTGGCGGACTTCGACACGGTTGACCTGACCAACCTGCAACGCCAGGTCATTCACGACACCGACAGCGTTGGTCTGAGCAAGGTCGATTCGGCGATGCGTCGCCTGACCGCGATCAACCCCGAGGTCCTGTTGGTGCCGTACCCGACGGCCATGGACGAGGACAGCCTGACCGCTGCGGTCGCGAATGCGGACGTGGTGTTGGATTGCTCCGACAATTTTTCCACCCGCGAGGCGGTGAACGCCGCCTGTATCGCGGCAGGCAAACCGCTGGTGAGCGGTGCAGCGATTCGCCTGGAAGGGCAGTTGTCGGTGTTCGATCCACGACGAGCCGAGAGCCCTTGCTATCACTGCCTCTACGGTCATGGCAGCGAAGCCGAGCTGACCTGCAGCGAAGCCGGCGTGCTGGGCCCGCTGGTAGGGCTGGTGGGCAGCCTGCAAGCCCTCGAAGCCTTGAAACTGTTGGTGGGTTTTGGTGAGCCGCTGGTGGGGCGACTGCTGTTGATCGATGCCCTGGGCTCGCGTTTCCGAGAGTTGCGAGTCAAGCGCGACCCGGGGTGCAGCGTCTGCGGTAACCGCCATGAGTGAAGCGCCGATCGGTGTGCTCGACTCCGGTGTCGGCGGGCTCTCGGTGCTGGGAGAAATCCGTCGGCTGCTGCCCAATGAGTCGCTGTTGTACGTCGGCGACTGTGGGCATATTCCCTACGGGGAGAAAACCCCGGAATACATCCGACAGCGCTGCGCGATCATTGCTGACTTTCTCCAGGGGCAAGGTGCCAAGGCCTTGGTGGTCGCATGCAATACCGCAACGGTCGCCGCCGTGGCCGACCTGCGCCGCGATTTTCCGCTCTGGCCCATCGTCGGCATGGAACCGGCGGTCAAGCCGGCGGCCGCTGCCACCCGCAGCGGCATTGTCGGTGTGTTGGCCACCACCGGCACCTTGCAAAGCGCCAAGTTCGCCGCCTTGCTCGACCGTTTTGCCACCGACGTGCGGGTAATCACCCAGCCATGCCCGGGGCTGGTGGAAATGATCGAGGCCGGCGACCTGCACAGCCCGGCCTTGCGCCAGTTGCTGCAGCACTACGTCGAACCCTTGCTTGCCGCCGGTTGCGACACGTTGATCCTGGGCTGCACGCACTATCCCTTCCTCAAGCCGCTGCTCCACCCGATGATTCCGGCGCACATCAGCCTGATCGATACCGGCGCCGCCGTCGCCCGGCAGCTCCAGCGTCTATTAGCCGAACGGGCGTTGCTGGCCGAGGGCCCCGCCAGCGAAACCCAATTCTGGAGTAGCGCTGACCCGATACATTTAGGAAAAATCCTACCAACGCTATGGCAATCGTCTGGCGTTGTGCGAAGCTTCGGTCTGTAGGAAAACGTGAAAATTTTGTGAATTGCGCTGAACTTCTGATTCAACGCGGATTTCTATAGCCCTGTCTGTGTGTAACAAAAAACTAACTAAATCTGTTCGGAAAAGGATGTTTCTCATGAAGCGCTTATTCTGCTTTGCCGCCTTTGCGGCTGCATTACTGGGGCATACTTACACCGCACAGGCGGCGGGCGTGGAGTTTGGGATCGGCCAGACCAGCGACTCGACCATGACCTATCGCCTGGGCATGCAGTTTGATTGGGACAAGAGTTGGTTGCAGAGCGACGTCGGCCGCCTGACCGGCTACTGGAGCGGTGCCTACACCTACTGGGACGGGGACGAGAAATCGAGCAACCACAGCCTGTCGTTTTCGCCAGTCTTCGTGTATGAATTCGCCGGCCAGAACGTGAAGCCTTACGTTGAGGCGGGTGTGGGCGTGGCGTTGTTTGCCAACACCGAAGTGGAAACCAACAAGCTGGGCACGGCGTTCCAGTTCGAAGACCGCATCGGTTTCGGCCTGCGCTTCAATGGCGGACATGAAGTGGGCATCCGCGCCACGCATTACTCCAACGCCGGTATCAAGTCGACCAACGACGGTGTGGAAAGCTACGCGCTGCACTACACGATGCCGCTGTAATACCTGTAAACCTGTGGGAGCGAGCCTGCTCGCGAAGCAATGTATCAACCGGCATCGCAGTGCCTGATGCACCGCTTTCGCGAGCAGGCTCGCTCCCACAGTGAAGTGTTCTACCGATACGCCGTCGCAATCCCCTTGCGCTCTTCAATGCATTCCGGTGCCCCCATCTCGAACTCGCGACAGATCAGCGGGCGTTTTTCGTAGATCGTGCACATCATGCTGTCGCGATCCAGGGCTGCGCACCAACCGTCGTCGAGCCGCAGCATGACTTCCCCGCCCCAATCGTCGGTGTCGATAAAGCGCTCCGGAACGCCGGTGTCGGTAATCAGCATCACTTCCAATTGGCAACAGCATGCCGCGCACGTCGAGCAAGTGACGGCGGGCGTGGCGATGTCATGGAGGGGGATGGTTTTCATGGCGCCTAGTGTAAAGCAACGGGGCGGTTCAGGGTTTACCCCTGATCGGTACGGTTCGTCGGGTCGCCTGGAGCCGCTTGCGCCTCGGCCTGCGATAGCGGCCATAGCGCCGTCACGCAAGAGACTGAAAGGGTCACTGCATCAGGACGTTCGGTCAATTGCCCGAGGATGTAGGCCGCTGCGTCGTCTGCCGACCAATGAGCGGGTTTGGGGAAGCAATCGTCCAGGTTCAGTGAGGTGCTGTCGATGCCGGGGGTGACCAACGTTACGTCGATGCCTTCGGCTGCCAGCTCATGGCGAGCGGCGTCGAACAGCTCGCGCAACGATCTGCCGCCGGTGGCTTGCAGGGATGTCAGGTAAGTCACCGGGCTGGCGATACCCACCAGGTGCGCGTCGGTGCCAGCACCCAGCAATGGGCGGGCCGTTTCGATACAGAAACTGGCGGCGAGCAGATTGCTGCGCACGATGTGCTCGATCATGGCCTCTTCCGGCGGCTGCCCGCAGACGTACTCAGCGGTTCCCGCGTTGAGGATCACCCGATCGAGGCCGCCCCACCGTTGGGCGATGAACTCGCCGATCTCGCGCACGGTCTGGCTGTCGCTCAGGTTGCCAGGCGCTGGCAGCACTTGTCCCGGATAACGCGTCGAAAGCGCTTCGCACGTTTGAGCCGAACAGGTGCTTACCGCCACCCAGGCGCCGGTTTCGAGTAACGCTTGCGCCAGCGCCGCGCCAACGCCGTTGCCGGCACCGGTCAACCAATAACGAAGGGGCGATTTTCGACCCATTCCATACTCCTTTGAAGGGCGGCGTGCCAGGTGCCATGGCGCGGAAGTCCGTGAAAATTTTAAGACTATAAGCCCAAGGCTTAAAACGGCACCGACTTTATCAATAATTTAATGTTCGCTGATCGTCCAAGGGCTCTGCGGCAGCGTCCGGTCTTTTCGGCAGATCCCTGAACGCCGCCAGGGCCCGCGCGCGGGATTGGCCAAGGTCAACCATCGGCGCGGGGTAGTCTACTGCGTCAAACAGCCCGCCCTGGGGGTTTGGATTATGGACCTGTTGCTTGTCGAGATCGTTCAGTTGCGGTAGCCAGCGTTTGATGAACAGGCCCTCACGATCGAATTTCTCCGATTGGCTCAGCGGGTTGAAGATCCGGAACCAGGGCGAGGCGTCCGTGCCGGTGGAGGCGCTCCACTGCCAGCCACCGTTGTTGGCTGCCAGGTCGCCGTCGATCAGGTGCTGCATGAAAAAACGTTCGCCTTCGCGCCAGTCGATCAGCAGGTTCTTGGTCAGGAACATGGCAACCACCATTCTCAAGCGGTTGTGCATCCAGCCGGTCTCCAGCAGTTGGCGCATGGCCGCGTCGATAATTGGCAGGCCGGTGCGAGCCTGCTTCCAGGCCGCCAGTTCTTCCGGGGCGTTGCGCCAGGCCAGCGCTTCGGTTTCCGGGCGGAACGCACGATGCCGGGACACACGTGGAAAACCCACCAGAATGTGTTTATAGAATTCGCGCCACAGCAGTTCATTGATCCAGGTGACTGCGCCAACGCTGCCACTTTCGAACTCGCCCTGGTTGGCTTGCAGCGCAGCGTGCAGGCACTGGCGCGGCGAAACCACGCCGGCCGCCAGGTAAGGCGACAGTTGGCTGGTACCGGATTTGGCCGGGAAATCCCGTTCGCTTTGGTAATAGTCGATCTGTTGATCGACAAATGTGTCCAGGCGCCGTCGGGCTTCGTTTTCTCCGGCCGGCCACAGGCTGCGTAGGGCTTGGGCGGGTGGGGCAAAACCTTCGACGTGGGACGGCACCGGGTCGCTGGCGATGCCAGTGGGTGCTTGCTCGCCCGGCGTGGCGACCAGGCCTGGCAGTGAAACGTGCAGGCGGTTATAGCAAGCCTTGCGGAACTGGCTGAACACCTGGAAGTAATTGCCGGTCTTGGTCAGCACGCTGCCGGGCTTGAACAGCAGTTGATCGAGGTGGCTGTGGAACTCGATACCTCGGTCCCCCAGGGTTCGCGCGACTTCGGCGTCGCGCCGGGTTTCATTCAGGCCATATTCCTCGTTGACGTGAACGACGCCGACCTTGAGTTCCCGGCACAGCGTCAGCAATACCTGAGCTGCCTGATCCCAGTGGGGCGCGGTGCGAATCAGCAACGGGATATTCAGTTTTTCCAGGTCCGCACTCAACGAGGCGAGGTTGCGCAGCCAGAAGTCGACCTTGCACGGTGCGTCGTCATGGGCGCGCCATTGTTCCGGGCTCATCAGGTACACCGCCACGCAGGGCCCTTGGGCTGCGGCTGCCGCCAGGGCAGTATTGTCGTGCAGGCGCAGGTCGCTGCGCAGCCAGATCAGTTGCATGCTGTTGTCCATCTAAAGAAGTTCTCTGCGGCCCAGTTCGCGGTAGGCCGATAGCGGGTCTTCGGCCCAGGACACGTCGATCATCGCCACGCCTGTGGATAACCGGGCGTGGTGAATCGACGCGGCCGGGCCGGCAATGATGATCGGGCAGTCGATGCCGCCCAGCAGTCGGGGCAGTTGAGACAGGTTGATCGCGTTGCTGGAGTACAGCAGCATGCCGCGCGCCTGGAGGCGCTCGACTGCCAGGGCCAGTTCGCCTGCGGGTATTGGCCCGTCGAACACTTCCACCGGGCAGTCGGCGCTGCTGGCGAGCCAGGCGGTGAGCCACAGTTGCGGTTCCAGGGCCTGGTCCGAATGGTTGACCAGCAGCAACGGCGCGCCGCGCAACTGGCGGTTGTTGTGATAGACCCGGCTGCCGAATTTGCTGCGCAGCCAGGAACACAGGAAGACCCGCTCCAGTTGCGCACCGAACTGGCCTTGCCAGCGCAATTGCAACTCGGCCAGCAACGGCAACAACAGTTGCTCGCACACGGTCCAGGGCGGGTAGAGGGCCATGGCCTGGTTGATCAGGTCATCGATCTGCCGTTCGGCCAGTTGCGTCACCGCCAGCACCAGGGCACGGCGCTGACGCTGCCAGTCGTTTTCCACCGGTTCGGCAGGCGGGCGCGGTGTGTCGAGCAATGGCTTGATCTTGCTCACCGCCATCCCGCGATTGATCCAGGTGAGGATGGCCTGGATCCTTTGCACATGCTCGGCATTGAACAGTCGATGCCCCTTGGGCGTGCGATGCGGCACGATCAAGCCGTAGCGGCGCTCCCACGCGCGCAGCGTGACCGCGTTGACGCCGGTTTGCCGGGCGACTTCACGGATCGGCAGCCAGCCCTGGGCCAAGGCCTCGGCGAAATCGGCGCCGAGGTCTTCGCGGGCACTGGAATCGGTTTCAGGTTTCATCAGATGGCATTTCGCAGGCTGAGGTTTTCCGGATGCGGTTGCAGGTAGACCTGCTGCGCCAGGTACGGATCGGGGTGCAGGCGCAAGTGATGCTTGAGCAAGGTCAACGGCACCACCAGCGGCACGATGCCGAGGCGGTACTGCCCGATGAGGTGTTGCACTTCCTGTTTGTCCTGCGCGTCAATGGCGCGCTTGAGGTAACCGCTCAGGTGCTGCAGTACATTGGTGTGGGTGCGGCGGGTGGCGCATTTTTTCAGGGCGGCCATCAGAGCGCTGAAGTAATGTCGGCCCAGCTCCTCGGGGTCGGCCTTGGCCATGTTGCCCAGCCAATTGCCCAAGGCTTTGTATTGCACCGGGTTGTGGGCCATCAGCAAATATTTGTAGCGCGAGTGGAAGTCGATAAGGCTGCGGCGGGTCAGGCCCTGGCGACGCAAGGACTGCCATTGGGCGTAGGCGAACACCCGGGTGAGGAAGTTCTCCCGCAACACCGGGTCGTTGAGGCGCCCGTCTTCTTCCACCGGCAGGTCAGGGTGCCCCTCGCAGAAGGCCTGGGCATAGATACCCCGGCCGCCACCGTCCTGGGGGACGCCGTTGTGGCCGTAGACCTTGACCCGTTCCAGGCCGCATGACGGTGATTTCTGCATGAAGATGTAGCCGCAGATGTCATCCAGTTCCGTGGCCATCTGTTGCCCGTAGTCGGCCAGCTGCCGTGTCACGTTGAGTTCACGATCCACCGTACCCATTGCCTCGGGCTGATCGGGGTCGCCCACCAGCCGGATGGGTTCTCGTGGGATGCCCAGGCCGATGGCGACTTCGGGACATACCGGTACGAAATCGAAGTAATCGATCAGGGTACGACTGCACAACGGCGATTGTTTGTGGCCGCCGTTGAAGCGTACTTCGGCACCCATGAGGCAGGCGCTGATGGCAATTTTTGGCTTGGCGATGGCTTCGTTGGGCATGGACGACCTCGGATGACATAATCTTGTACAGGACGATATTTTTGTACAATATATTTCATCATAGGTGCGAAGTTGTACAAGTCAAGCGCCATACGTCCTGTGGGAGCGAGCCTGCTCGCGATAGCGGTGGATCAGTTGGCGTCTCTTCTGACTGTGCCGTCTTCATCGCGAGCAGGCTCGCTCCCACAAGGGTTTCCCAAACTGGTTGGCATTGCGGGGGATGATTTTTTACAAAGAGGGGAGCTGCTGTCTTTTCCGACAGCAGCGGGCCATGCAGGGTGACGCGATTTATTGCAGACTGTCGTGCAACCGACGTGCAGCTTCCTGGCCGCTGAGCCAGGCACCTTCGACCCGGCCAGACAGGCACCAGTCACCACACACATACAGACCCAGGTCGGCATCGGCCAGGGCGCCCCATTCGTGGCTACCGGCGGGGCGGGCGTAGAGCCAGCGGTGGGCGACGCTGAAGCTCGGCGCAGGCATCGCGCTGTGCAGCAGTTCGGCGAAGGCTCCGTGCAGGTGCTCGATCACCGCTTCCTTGGACAGGTCGATGTGCTGCCGGCTCCAGTCACTGGTAGCGTGCAGCACCCAGGTGTCGAGCTTGCTGTCTCGTCCTGGTTTGCTGCGATTACGGGCCAGCCAGTCGAGCGGGCTGTCCTGCACGAAGCAGCCTTCCATGGGTGTGTCCAGGGGTGTTTCGAAGGCCAGGGCCACCGCCCAGGTCGGGTCCATCTTAACCCCTGCCGCCACACCGGCCAGCTTCGGCACAGCCGCCAGCAGCGTCGTGGCCTGGGGCGCCGGGGTGGCAATCACCACTTGGCCGAACGGACCGTGGGTGAAACCTTCCGCGTCTTGCAGATGCCAGTGTTCCTGGCCGCGAAACACCTCGGTGATCCGGCAGGAAAACTGCACTTGCAGCTTGCCTAGCAAGGCCCGGGTGATGGCGCTCATGCGTGGCGTGCCGACCCAGCGGGTCTGCTCGTCCGGCGAAGGACTCAGTTGCCCGCCCTGGAAGTTATACAGTTGCGGATTCCATTCCTGGGCCCAGCCGTTGGCTTGCCAGCGCTGGACTTCCGTAACGAAGCGGCGATCGCGGGCGGTGAAATATTGCGCGCCCATGTCCAGCGCGCCCGCGTCGCTGCGTTTGCTGGACATGCGTCCGCCGCTGCCATGGCTTTTATCGAAGAGTTGCACGATGTGCCCGGCCTCCGTCAGGGCCTGGGCGGCTGAAAGTCCGGCGATGCCGGTGCCGATGATTGCGATAGGTACAGTCATGAGGGCCTCGTTTACCTTTTCTGTACAGACTACGCCGTCGTTTAAACCTGTACAATTCGGGTTTTTGGTATAAGTTTTACCGTTCGCGTTTGGACAGGGTGTCCTATTGTTAAACACAGACCCTGTCCGATACGGAAAATCCCTGCTTATAAAAATAGACTAGCGGGCTGGGTAAAACGCGATGAGAGGAACAACTCATGCACATATTGCTGACCGGCGGTACTGGTTTGATCGGACGTCAACTCTGCCGCCTCTGGTTGGCGCAGGGACATCGCTTGACGGTCTGGAGTCGTCGCCCCGAAGAGGTGGCGAATATTTGTGGGGCGCAGGTGCGCGGAGTCGCCAGGCTCGACGACATTCGCGAGCCGGTGGACGCGGTGGTGAACCTCGCCGGTGCACCGATTGGCGACCGGCCCTGGACGCACAAGCGCAAGATGTTGTTGTGGAGCAGCCGCATCACCCTCACGGAGGTATTACTGGCGTGGCTGGAGCGCTGCGAGCAAAAGCCGCGGGTGTTGATTTCCGGTTCTGCGGTGGGCTGGTATGGCGACGGCGGCGAACGCGAGTTGACCGAGGCGTCTGGACCGGTCAGCGAGGATTTCGCCAGCCAGTTGTGCATCGCCTGGGAAGAAACCGCGCAGCGCGCCGAAGCCATGGGTTTGCGCGTGGTGCTGGTGCGCACCGGCCTGGTCCTGTCCGCTGAGGGCGGCCTTTTGTCGCGGCTGTTGCTGCCGTTCAAGCTGGCGCTGGGCGGGCGTATCGGTAATGGTCGGCAGTGGATGCCGTGGATTCATGTGGACGATCAAATCGCCCTGATTGATTTTCTTCTGCACCAGGACGAGGCGAGCGGTCCTTATAATGCCTGCGCGCCGAACCCGGTGCGCAATAGCGATTTCGCCAAGGCCCTGGGCCACGTGTTGCATCGGCCCGCCGTGGTGCCGATGCCTGAGCTTGCGCTGAAACTCATGCTGGGCGAATTGTCATTGCTCTTGCTGGGCGGCCAGCGCGCCATGCCGGCCCGATTGCAGGCGGCAGGTTTTACATTCCGCTTCACCGATTTACCTGCGGCCCTGGACGACTTGTCCAGCCGACTTTGAAATAGGACGTTGCATGACCGATCACGCGTTGCTTCTGGTTAATCTGGGTTCGCCTGCTTCCACCTCGGTGGCCGATGTGCGCCGTTACCTCAATCAATTCCTGATGGATCCCTACGTCATCGACCTGCCATGGCCGGTGCGGCGGTTGCTGGTGTCGCTGATCCTGATCAAGCGTCCCGAACAATCGGCCCACGCCTACGCCTCGATCTGGTGGGAGGAGGGGTCGCCGCTGGTGGTGCTCAGCCGTCGACTGCAACAGGCCATGACGGCCCAATGGTCCCAGGGCCCGGTGGCGTTGGCGATGCGTTATGGCGAGCCGTCCATTGAATCGGAGCTGGTGCGTCTGGCGAGCCAGGGCCACAAGAAGATCACGTTGGCGCCGTTGTACCCGCAGTTCGCCGACAGCACCGTCACCACCGTTATCGAGGAAGCCAAGCGGGTCGTGCGGGAAAAGAAACTCGACGTGCAATTCTCGATTCTCCAGCCCTTCTACGATCAGCCGGAATACCTCGACGCCCTGGTTGCCAGCGCCAAGCCCTACCTGATGCAGGATTACGATCATCTGCTGCTGAGTTTCCACGGTTTGCCGGAGCGGCACCTGACCAAGCTCGACCCGACGGGGTTTCATTGCTTCAAGGACGCCGACTGCTGCAAGAACGCACCGCCGGAGGTCATCGCGACGTGCTACCGCGCCCAGTGCATTCGCACGGCCGAACTGTTCGCCCAGCAGATGGGGCTCAAGGAAGGGCAATGGTCGGTGTCGTTCCAGTCCCGACTCGGCCGCGCCAAGTGGATCGAACCCTACACCGAAGCGCGCCTGGAGGAATTGGCCAAGCGTGGCGTGAAGAAAGTCCTGGTGATGTGCCCGGCGTTCGTTGCCGACTGCATCGAGACCCTGGAAGAGATCGGCGATCGCGGGCGCGAACAGTTCCGCGAGGCGGGCGGGGAGGAGTTGGTGCTGGTGCCGTGTCTCAACGACGAGCCGCAGTGGGCGAAGGCGTTGAGCAGCCTGTGTGAGCGGGCGCCGTTGGCTTTGTAAGTTCAAGGGCCTTATCGCGAGCAGGTTCCCTTCGATCGTTCCCACGCTCTGCGTGGGAACGTCTTTACGGACGCTCCGCGTTCGGCCTTTGGGACGCGGAGCGTCCCTGGCTGCATTCCCACGCGGAGCGTGGGAACGATCAAGCATTTCAGCTAAATCAGCGGCTCATCCGCCTTCCTCTGCTTCCAGCCATCATTGCCCGGCAGTAACAGGTTCAGCCCAATCGCCACCACCGCGCACAGCGCGATGCCCTTGAGACCGAAGTCATCCGGGCCAGTGCCGGTGCCCACCAGCACGCCACCGATGCCGAACACCAGCGTCACCGAGACGATCACCAGGTTGCGTGCTTCGCCCAGATCGATCTTGTGGCGGATCAGCGTGTTCATGCCCACCGCCGCAATCGAACCGAACAACAGGCAGAGGATCCCGCCCATCACCGGCACCGGGATGCTTTGCAGCAGCGCGCCGAACTTGCCGATGAACGCCAGGCTGATGGCGAAGATCGCTGCCCAGGTCATGATTTTCGGGTTGTAGTTCTTGGTCAACATCACCGCGCCGGTGACTTCGGCGTAGGTAGTGTTGGGCGGGCCACCGAACAGGCCGGCGGCGGTGGTGGCAATGCCATCACCGAGCAGGGTGCGGTGCAGGCCGGGTTTCTTCAGGTAGTCGCGACCGGTCACGCTGCCCACCGCGATCACGCCGCCGATGTGCTCGATCGCTGGAGCCAACGCCACCGGTACGATGAACAGGATCGCCTGCCAGTTGAACTCGGGTGCGGTGAAGTTCGGCAGGGCGAACCATGGGGCGGCGGCGATTTTCGCGGTGTCCACGACACCGAAGAAAAACGCCATGGCAAACCCCACCAGCACGCCGGAAATGATCGGCACCAGGCGGAAGATGCCTTTGCCGAACACCGCGACGATCAGTGTGGTGAGCAGGGCCGGCATCGAGATCATCATCGCCGTCTGGTAATGAATCAGCTCGGTACCGTCGCCGGCCTTGCCCATTGCCATGTTCGCGGCAATCGGCGCCATCGCCAGGCCAATGGAAATGATCACCGGGCCGATGACCACAGGCGGCAACAAGCGGTCGATGAAGCCGGTGCCCTTGATCTTCACCGCCAGGCCGAGGAAGGTGTAGACGAAACCGGCCGCCATCACACCGCCCATGGTCGCCGCCAGGCCGAACTGGCCCTTGGCAAGGATGATCGGGGTGATGAAGGCAAAGCTCGACGCCAGGAACACCGGCACCTGGCGCCCGGTGACGATCTGGAACAGGATCGTGCCCAGGCCGGCGGTAAACAGCGCCACGTTCGGGTCCAGCCCGGTGATCAAGGGCATCAGGACCAGCGCGCCGAAGGCGACGAACAGCATCTGCGCGCCGGACAGTACCTGGCGCCAGAGCGGATCGTTGAACTCATCCTGCATGCTCAAGCGTCCTTCTGCTTGGTGCCGAAGATCTTGTCGCCGGCGTCGCCCAGGCCTGGGATGATGTAGCCGTGTTCGTTGAGCTTCTGGTCGATGGACGCGGTGTAGATGGTGACGTCAGGGTGAGCGTCCTGCACGGCCTGGATACCCTCGGGGGCGGCAACCAGCACCATGGCGCGGATGTCCCGGCAACCGGCTTTTTTCAGCAGGTCGATGGTGGCGACCATGGAGCTGCCGGTGGCGAGCATCGGGTCGATGATCATGGCCAGGCGCTCGTCGATTTCGGGCACCAGTTTTTCCAGGTAGGTGTGGGCCTGCAGCGTTTGTTCGTTGCGTGCCACGCCCACGGCGCTGACCTTGGCGCCTGGGATCAGGCTCAGCACGCCTTCGAGCATGCCGATGCCGGCACGCAGGATCGGCACGACGGTGATCTTCTTGCCGGCGATTTTCTCGACCTGGACCTTGCCGGCCCAACCGTCGATGTCATAAGACTCCAGCGGCAGGTCCTTGGTGGCTTCGTAGGTGAGCAGGGCACCGACTTCCTGGGCGAGCTCACGGAAGTTCTTCGTGCTGATGTCGGCGCGGCGCATCAGGCCGAGTTTATGTCTGATCAGCGGATGGCGGATCTCGAGGATGGGCATGGGGAAGGCTCCGGCGGCGGGCAAAAAAACCGGCCTAGATTAATCTATCCGAGGGTGTTGTCCTATAGACAATACAGAACGTTAGTCCACAAACGCTTGATCTGGCCGGGCGGGATGCGTACCTTTGCCCGCTTTTCCGAACCCGTCCCACCCCTCAACCTCCCTTGGAGAGCGCCATGTCCGCTGATCTCGAGCATATCCGTCAAATCATGCGAGAGGCTGACTGCCTGTACACCGAAGCCGAAGTCGAAGCGGCCATCGCCCGTGTCGGTGCGCAAATCAATGAGCAACTGGCTGATTCCAATCCGGTGGTCTTCTGCGTCATGAACGGCGGGCTGATTTTCTCCGGCAAGCTGCTGACGTATCTGAACTTCCCGCTTGAAGCGTCCTACCTGCACGCCACCCGTTATCGCAACGAAACCAGCGGCGGCGACCTGTTCTGGAAAGCCAAGCCGGAAGTCTCGTTCATCGACCGTGACGTGCTGATCATCGACGACATCCTCGATGAAGGTCACACCCTTGGCGCCATCATCGACTTCTGCAGGCATGCCGGCGCCCGCGCCGTGCACACCGCCGTGCTGATCGACAAGGACCACGACCGCAAGGCGCGTCCGGACCTGAAAGCCGATTTCGTCGGCCTGCCGTGCGTCGACCGCTACATCTTCGGCTACGGCATGGACTACAAAGGCTACTGGCGCAACGCCAACGGCATCTTCGCCGTCAAAGGGATGTAAGCCATGACTGGGCCGAGCTTTCTGGATCAAGCGCTGTTTGACGAATTGGCCGGGAAAGCGGCGGCCAGTCCTCGCGGCCGGCAGCACCACAACTATCATCAAATGGAAGAAACTTGCCATCGCATGGCGGTGGGCTTGCAGCCTTCGACCTACATCCCGCCGCACCGTCACCTGGGCGCCGACAAGGCTGAAACCCTGCTGGTGCTCAAGGGCCGGTTGGGGGTGTTGATCTTCGATGAAAGCGGTGCGGTGGTGGACAAACGCATCCTGCAGGCCGGCGGCGACTGCCTCGGTGTCGACCTGCCAACGGGCGTGTATCACGGGTTGGTGGTGCTGGAAGCCGATAGCCTGATGTTCGAATGCAAGGCCGGCCCCTATCGGCCTGTGGGCGAGGGCGAGCTGGCCCACTGGGCACCCCGCGAAGGCGAGACCGGCGTGGCGCAGTACCATGCCTGGATGCGTGCGCAGTTCGACTGATCTGCAGGCCTTGGCACTGTGGTCGCAAAGCCCTGTGAGAACAAAACTGTGAGAACACATCTGTGGGAGCAAAGCTTGCTCGCGAAACAGGCGCCTCGATTTCTCGGAGACCGCGCCGCCTTCATCGCGGGCAAGCCTTGCTCCCACCGTCTGACCCACAGTGCTTGCTCCCACGGTTTTGCCCCGCGCCCATGCTAGAGTGCTCGGCCACGACCCCGGAGCTTGTCATGCGTGTATCGATCCGCCGTTGCACCGTTGCGCTGTTGATATCCAGCCTGCCGTTGGCGGTCGTGGCTGCGCCGATGCACAGCCAATTCCTGCCGCCCGATGACCTGGTGGCGCGCCAGGAGCAGCCCGAGCAGCAGCAACTGCTGCAAGTCACCGAGTATTCGGTGGTGTTGGGTAATCAGCGTTTGTCCAACCAGCAACCGATCCCGGTTACGTCGCCCTTGCTGGTGCGCCTCAAGGGCAAACCGCTGAACAAGGGCGCTGGCATCAACCAGGTGATTCTCAATTTCGACGGCGAAAGCAAAAGTCTGAAGAAGCCGGTGTTCGACGAAGCCAGCAAGACCCTGACTCTGTCTTATCCACAGGCCCAGTACCGTGTGGTCATCGATCTGTTGCGCAACAACACCGTATACGTGCAATTCCTCACCTATGCCAATGGCCATATCTGGGCCGACCTGCACACCGGGGCCGAACGCCTGCGTTGAGCCCCGGGGCCTGCCGGGGGTAAACTGCCCGCCCCGTGAATTGTGCGAGTTGGAGCCGGCAATGCGTAAAGACAAGAAACAAGTGATTGGCGACGAGATTGGCGACGAGCAGATCAAACTGTTCCTCAATTTCGAACCGGTCGATGCCACTTCACCGTCGTTGCATAAACTGATCAAGGCCTACCGTGGCCTGCGGGTCGACGATTTCGAGCGCTTCCTGACCTTCTTCGTCGAAGCCGGCCATGACCTCAATGGCAGGGACGAACACGGCAACGATTTCGTTGCGTTGATCCAGGACCAGCGCAATGCCGAGGAATACATCGAGCTGATCAACAAGGCGCGTGGTTGATTGAACCGAGGCCTGCCTTGCAGGCCAACGGGAGCAAGCGCCCTCGCCACAGCAGAGTCTGCTCATAAAAAAAAACGCCCCGCTCTCGGAAAAGAACGGGGCGTTTTTTTTAGCGCCGAGCATCAAGCGTAGCTTTGAGTCTCGCTGCTTTCTTCAACCAGCTCCAACGCGATGTTGTTCTGCGTGTTGATCTTGCGATACAGCGCCGCATCGGTTTCCAGCACTTTTTCCCGGGCCGGGAAGATCTCCGCGAGCTTGCTGGCCCACTCGCCCTTGGCTTTGTCCGGGAAGCAGCGCTCGATCAGTTCCAGCATGATCGAAACGGTTACCGAGGCGCCTGGCGATGCGCCGAGCAGGGCGGCGAGGCTGCCGTCCTTGGCCGCCACCAGTTCGGTGCCGAACTGCAGGATGCCGCCTTTCTTCGGGTCTTTCTTGATGATCTGCACCCGTTGGCCGGCCACTTCCAGGCGCCAGTCCTCGGCTTTCGCCTCGGGGTAGAAGCGGCGCAGGGATTCCAGCCGTTGCTCCATGGACTGCATCACTTCGCTGATCAGGTACTTGGTCAGGTCCATGTTGTCGCGGGCCACGGCCAGCATCGGGCCAATGTTGCCGGCGCGTACCGACAGCGGCAGGTCCATGATCGAGCCATGCTTGAGGAACTTGGTGGTGAAACCGGCGTAGGGGCCGAACAGCAGGGATTTCTTGCCATCGACCACGCGGGTGTCCAGGTGCGGCACCGACATCGGCGGCGAACCCACCGCGGCCTGGCTATAGACCTTGGCCTGGTGATGCTTGACCACGTCCGGGTTGTCGCAACGCAGCCACTGGCCGCTGACCGGGAAGCCGCCGAAGCCTTTGCTTTCCTCGATGCCCGACGCTTGCAGCAGTGGCAACGCCGCGCCGCCGGCGCCAAGGAAGACGAACTTCGCCTCGACTTCGCGGCTGCTGCCCGAATTGACGTCCTTGATGCTCACGGTCCAGCCACTGCCGTTGCGCTTGAGGCCGGTGACGCGCTTGCAGTACTTGACCTGGGTGTCGGGAGCGCTGGTCAGGTGCTTGAGCAGTTGATTGGTCAGGGCGCCGAAGTTGACGTCGGTGCCGTTCATGACGCGGGTGGCGGCGATGACTTCGTCGGCCGGACGCCCCGGCATCATCAGCGGCATCCACTCGGCCATCTGGGCCTTGTCTTCGGTGTATTCCATATCCGCGAAGGCATGATGCCTGCTCAGCAGTTCGAAGCGTTTCTTCAGGAACGACACGCCCTTTTCACCCTGGACGAAGCTCAGGTGCGGCACCGGGGCGATGAAGGACCTGGACGAGCCGAACGTGCCCTTTTTGGTCAGGTACGTCCAGAACTGCTTCGACACCTCGAACTGGGTGTTGATGTGTACGGCTTTCTTGATGTCGACACTGCCGTCGGCGGCCTGGGGCGTGTAGTTGAGCTCACACAGCCCGGCATGACCGGTGCCGGCGTTGTTCCACGGGTTGGAACTCTCGGCGGCACCGGAATCCATCAGCTCGACGACTTCCAGCGAGATCGCGGGGTCGAGCTCCTTGAGCAGCACGGCCAGGGTGGCACTCATGATGCCGGCCCCTACCAGAACTACATCGACTGCTTCGTTATGCGCCATTTAACGCGTCTCCAAAATCTGCAGCACCAAATTGTCGGCATAGCGGCCAGGAGTGGCGGGGCCGGTTGGTTGTGCCCCAGGTACCCATGGCCAGGATCGCCATGTCCGAATCTTCGCAATTTTTCGCAACTACTGCGGATGCATGCAGCCTGGCCTCAAGAGTCACATGAACTCATTTAAGCGCCGGGCAGGCAATTCGACTTATGGCCGAGACATCCGTTCGTGCAACCAAATCCGTAGCGGACAGGCTTCAGGCGCCGGTTCTTGAGCGATATCCGGTCCTGTGTCGTTGGGCTGTTTCAGACGCCAATGGTGCTTGTTCAGACGCAAAACTCTTCATTTGCTCGCCACACTCTCGTGAAGTTGTGAAAACCCGTTTTTTCACGCTCTTTTGAAGACGTGAACCTCAAAAAAGGGCTGTCCCAGCCTGGCACCGTGCCCGGTTTGGTCGCCCCCATGTAATACATGACAGGCAAAACGGGCAGACAGCTCAGTGACCGAGCGTAATGACAGCTCTGCAGATTCGCGAAAAGTGGGGAATGGCTTGAGAAACAGCAAGCGCGCCAGCTTCACTCGATCTGTGTGGGCGGCTCTCTGTGGGCGGTGCGGGGTGCCAATACCAGCGCATCAGCGGTGTTGCGAGGCCCGATCAGGAGACGTCCTTATAATCGGGGGGAGATTGTATCGAAGAAACGCAGGGAAATGGTCGTGTTTAATGACTTTTATTAGCCGTCCGGTCAGATGGTCAACAGTTGCCGGCTGCGTGCGCGAGCCCGAACCGGTTGCACGCGGGCACTGGCGGGCAGTGGCTGGTGCAGCCAGTTGAGACGGATCTCTTCGATTTCCACCCAGCCTTCCCCCATCGGTTGCAGGCTGCACTGCTTGAATGCCTGGCAGCGACCATTGCCGTCCAGCAGGGCGAAGCTGCGGTGGTGAGGACGTGGGGTAAACAGGGAAATAAGAAAGCGCATGATCGGATACCGGGTCAGGGAGCTTGGAACAAGCCTGACAGCGAGCCATGACATGCCGGTGTAAGGACCGTGACAAAGGGGTGACAGGAACCGCTATTCCTGGCTCGTGTCAGACATTTCAGTATTCATCGTCCGGTGCTGGTTCCGAGGCGGAGCGCACCGCTATACTGCCGGCCTGTGTGTGCCCGATTCTGGAGAGAGAAGCATGTTGCAACGCCTGTTGTTCGGTTTGATCGCTGTGACCAGTCTGACCCTCGTCGGCTGCGCCCACAGCCCGCAACAACTTAGCCCGGAGCCCAAGCTCAATGCCCAGCTGGCGCCTGTGGGGCGTGGCCAGCCGGTGGTGGTGCGGGTCGTGGACGGTCGTCCGTCGCCGACGCTCGGCACCCGTGGCGGGCTGTACCCGGAAACCAGCGTGATCACGGTGCAGGGCGCGCAGATCCTGCCCAAGTTGCAGGCCCAGGCTGAAGCTGCCGTACGTCTGCTCGGCTTCACTCCCACCTCGAATGCATTGAACGCACCGCAACTGACCGTGACCCTGGCCGAACTCAAGTACCAATCGCCCAAGGAAGGCATGTACGTGACCGAAGCCACCATCGGCGCGACCTTCCGCTCCGACGTGCAGAACGCCAACCGCCGCTACAGCGGTCGCTACGGTGCCTCGCTGGACCAGCGCTTCGGCATGGCGCCGAACCAGGACACCAACACCAAGCTGGTCAGCGACGTGTTGAGCGATGCCCTGACCCGGCTGTTCAAGGACCCGACGATTGGTCAGGTGCTGGCTGAGTAAAATTTCAACTCATTCAGGAAGTACACCCTGTGGGAGCGAGCCTGCTCGCGATAGCGGTTTGTCTGTCACATTGATGTCGAATGTGCCGCCGCCATCGCGAGCAGGCTCGCTCCCACAGTTTTATGCAGCCTGCGAATACAACTCCAGCACACTGATCCCCGTCAGCAGATCGGCCTCGGGCAGGTCGGCATGTTGATGGCCGCCGAGGGCGCAATACACCAACCAGTGTCGGTCCTGCACATTGAAGGACAGGCTGTCGACGAGGTTCTGCTGTTCGTCGCTCGGGCTGATGAGGTAGAGACGATCCTGGTTTTCGGCGTGAAGCATGATGGGGTCCGCGCGGGTTTGAAGGGCGACAGGGTGGCCTATCCAGATGACGAAACCGTGACGGGGGACATTAATCTGATACTCAGCAGCGGCGCGCGAGCAAGCCTTGCCCCACAGGTCGGAAAAAACGGTGCAGGCCGGCACGCTTTCGGTAGAATCCGCGCCCTGTTCGTAGGTCCCGGGCGCGTCCTGTCCGTTTCTCGCTTGAGGTTGTGATGTCGCTGCATCTGTTCTCGTTGTTCGCCGCCCACCCCGCCAAACTGATCAACCTGCTCGCGCTGCTGTTTGCCTGCCCGGGCGGCTGGGTGCTGCATGCGACGCGCCGCCGTGAGCAGCGGGCCCGCGCCTGCCTGCAAACGCGCAGCGGCGATGGCGAGGAACGTTTCGAAGCGCTGCTGGACCTGGCGACCCAGCGCATGAACCGGTTTTTCTACCGGTTCGGTTTTGGCTGCCTGGCGCTGGCGTTGCTGGTGTCGTGGGTCAGCACGCAGATCAGTTGAGACTTCCGGCGGCGAGGATACTCTTGTGGTGCCGGAACCTGTGGGAGCAAAGCTTGCTCGCGAAACAGGCTCCTCGATTTCCGAAGAAGACCGCGTCGCTTTCATCGCGGGCAAGCCTTGCTCCACAGGTTCACCGGGCTCCGTTCCTTTTGCGTCGCCAGGTGTGCGGCGTTACAGCGCCAACCCTGCCTTGACCCGATACTGATTACGCACCGGCGTCGCATATTGCAGCACCAGGTACGGTCGGTGTTCCACCGGGCAAGCGTCCAGCCGGCGTTTCCATTCCTCTTCGGCCTTGGCCAGTTCGTCGGCGCCAAATACCTCGGCCGCCGTCGGCACTTGCAATTGCGGGTCGGCCTCCGCCCATTGGGCGTACGCCAGGTAATGCACCGGGAACAACCGATAGCCGCCGAGAATCTGCCGGTCCATCTCCAGGGCCAATTGCTTGGTGTCCTCGAACAGCTCGGTGATCGGCGCGGCGAAGTTCACGTGGACCCGGCCCTTGTAGCCAGTAATGCCCGTGGCAATGCTCACATCGTCCTCGCCGGGTGCCTTGGTGTAGGTACCGGTGGTGGCGCGGATGTACAGCTCGCGGGCCTTGGCCTGATCGCACGGGTCGTATTCGTAGCTGATGGACACCGGCGTGAGGTTCAGGGACTGGATCACCTCGCCGAACGGTTCATCCTTGCGACTCATGTGGAACATCTTGAGGATCGCCGACTCGGTACGGTCGTCGCCGTCCTTGGCCCGGCCCTCGGCCTGGGCGATCCAGATCGAAGCGCAGTCGTTGCGGATCGAGTGGTTGATGTAGGCCGACAGCAATTGATACGCCGCCAGTTTCTCCCGGCGCCCGGTGAGGGAACGGTGCACGATGAAGCTTTTGTTCAGGCGCATCAGGTCGCTGACGAAAGGCTTTTGCAGCAGATTGTCGCCAATGGCGATGCGCGGCGTCGGCAGGCCGGCGTGGTAGACGGCGTAGTTGACGAAGGCCGGGTCCATCACGATGTCACGGTGATTGGCGATGAACAGGTACGCACTGCCGGACTTGAATTGCTCCACTCCGGTATAGGTCACGCCATCGGTGGCGCGCTCGATGGTGTGGTCGACGTAGAACTCCACCTTGTCCTGCAAAGTGGCAACGGAGGTCACACCGGCGAACTCACGACGCAATCTTTGCGCTATAAGAGGTTTGAGCATCCAGCCGAAAGCACCGGCCAGGCGCGGGAAGCGGAAGTGGGTGAGGATATCTAGAAACGCCTTGTCGCCGAGCAGCCGTGCCAGCACCGCTGGGACTTCGCTGTCGTCGTAAGGTCGGATGGCATCGAATTCGCCCATCATGCTCTCTTGTTGGAAACGGCTAGGGTAAGTAAAGGTTCGCTAAAAACGACGGGGCACGGCCTGGAAGATAAGCCAGACGAAAATAGCCCTGCAAATAGACCGGCGATTATACGCACAAGTCACCTGGGAGACCGCGATGCTGGAAACCGCACTTTATGATTGCCCCTATTGTGGCGAAGAGGTCGAGACGTCCGTGGATCTGTCCGGTGGGGACCAAGAGTATGTTGAGGACTGTCAGGTGTGTTGCCGACCGATCAAGTTTAAGTTGCAAGTGCATGACGAGGATTGGTTTCTCGAGGTCTTTAGCGAAAACGATTGATGGGGGGCGCCCATGCAACGAATCTACGAGCTGGAAAACCTGATGGAAGGCGAGTTGCTGCAAGGCATGCTCGCCAGCGAAGGCATCACCGCGCACGTGTTGGGCCGCGACCTGGTGGGTGCCGCCGGGGAATTACCGATGCACGGCCTGCTGGGGCTGGCGGTCGAGAATGACCAGGCGCAATACGCCCGCGAGCTGATCGTTGCGTACAATGCCGCGATGCCAGTGCCCGGTGATGAACCGCAGATCTACCCCGGCACGCTGGTCTGTTAGGCTGGCGGCCGTTTTATCAAGAGTCGTGCTGCTCCCATGTGTGGACGTTATGCCCTGTTTCGCTGGAACCCCGCTTTCGCGGCCTTGCCCGGCTTTCCCGCCGACCAGAAGGCCCAATGGAATATTTCGCCTAACGATTCGGTGCTGATGTTGCGCGCCGGCGCCGAGGGCCAGCGCGAACTGGCCCGGGCGCGCTGGGGGCTGACGCCGCCGTGGCTGACCGATTTGTCTCGCACTCCGGCCCATGCCCGGGCCGAAACCGTGGCTGAGCAGCCGATGTTCCGCGAGGCCTTGCGCCTGCGCCGCTGCCTGTTGCCAGCCAACGGCTTCTACGAGTGGCGCGGCGGTACGCGCAAGCGCCCTTACTGGCTGACGCCGGGCGAGGGTTCGTCGCTGTTTTTTGCGGCGATTTGGGAAGCGTATCCGGTGCAGGAGCAGGTGTGGCTGAGCACGGCGGTGATCACCCAGCCGGCAGCGGGTCAGCGCCGGCCGTTGATCCTGGACGAAGAGGGCCAACGCCTGTGGCTCGACCCCGAGACGCCGCTGCACGTCTTGCAAGGCCTGCTCGCCAGCGAACCGGCGACACTGCGCGAGCGGGTGCTGGCGAACATGGTCAACGACCCGAAACTCAATGGGCCGGAGTGCCTGACGCCGGCTTGAAGCCTGTGGTGCGTCCACTGCCGCCTTCGCGAGCAAGCCCGCTCCCACACTGGCTGCGGGTGTTTGCAGCAAGTGTGTTCCGTGCAAATCCCCTGTGGGAGCGGGCTTGCTCGCGAAAGCAATAGCCCAGACAGAATCGCATTGCCTGACACACCGCCTTCGCGAGCAAGCCCGCTCCCACACTGGCTGCGGGTGTTTGCAGCAAGTGTGTTCCGTGCAAATCCCCTGTGGGAGCGAGCCTGCTCGCGATGGCGGCTGCGGATCAGACTCTGAACTGATTGATTAGCCGCCGCTGCTGTTCCGCCAGCTTGGTCAGCCCGGCGCTGGCCGCGCTGGACTCGTCCGCGCCGCTTGCGACTTCGTTCGCCACCTGGCCGATGTTGATCACGTTGCGGTTGATGTCGTCGGCCACCGCGCTCTGTTCCTCGGCGGCGCTGGCGATCTGGGTGTTCATGTCATTGATCACCGACACGGCCTGGGTGATGGTCTCCAGGGCCTGGGCCGCTTTTGCCGCGTGCTGCACGCTTTCATCGGTGCGGTGCTGGCTGTCTTCCATTACCCGCACCACATCCCGCGTGCCTTGTTGCAGCTGTTGGATCATCGACTGGATTTCCTCCGTGGCCTGCTGCGTCTTCTGCGCCAGGTTGCGCACCTCGTCGGCCACCACGGCGAAACCACGACCCTGTTCACCCGCGCGGGCGGCTTCGATGGCGGCGTTGAGCGCCAGCAGGTTGGTCTGTTCGGCGATCCCGCGGATGGCGGTAAGGATCGCGTTGATGTTCTCGCTGTCCTTGGCCAGGGTCTGCACCACACCCACGGCCTTGCCGATTTCCACGGCGAGGGCGCCGATGGAGGTCGAAGTGTCCCGCACAATCTGCATGCCCTGGCTGGCGGCCTGGTCGGCGTGACTGGCGGCTTGCGCGGCCTGGGTCGCATTGCGGGCCACGTCCTGGGCGGTGGCGGTCATTTCTTGCACGGCGGTGGCGACCTGATCGATCTCCGACATCTGCTTGTGCACGCCCTGGTTGGTACGAATGGCGATATCGGCGGTGTGCTCCGACGAATCGCTGACGCTTTGCACCGAAGTCACCACTTGCGTGATCATCCCCTGCAACTTGCCCAGAAAGGTGTTGAAACCCCGGGCAATCGAACCCAGTTCGTCGGCGCGATCGCTCACCAGGCGACGGGTCAGGTCGCCTTCGCCCTGGGCAATATCGTCGAGCATCGCCACCATCTGCTTCAGCGGCCGGGCAATGCCGTGGCCCACCAGCCAGATCACCAGCAAGCCGATCCCGGCAATCACCAGGCCCACCATCGCCATGCCGAAGATGTCGGCCTGGCGCTGGTGATCGAGGTCTTTCTGCAACGCTTGCAGGTCGGCCATGACTGCATCCAGTGGCAGCTGCAACATCAGCGTCCAGCGGGCGTTGGTCTCACCGATCCCGAACGGCATGTACACCTCGATATGCCCGTGTTCTTCATCGATGCTGTAACGCACTTCGCCAGCGCCGAGTTTGCCCAGGTTATCCAGTTCACTGGCGTCGAGCAGGTCGCTGGCCTTTTCGCCGAGTTTGCTCGGGTCCTTGGTGAAGGCCACGAAGCGGTTGTTGCTGGAGAGCAGTGCCATTTCCCCGGCACCGTTGTAGAGCTTGCCGTCGGCGGCGACGAGCATGTCCTGGATGAAGTTCACCGACAGGTCGGCGCCGACAATGCCCTGGAACTTGCCATCGATCATGATCGGCTCGATGAACGAGGCGAGCATGGTCATGGTGTCGCCGACGCGGTAGGGCGCCGGATCGATCACGCAGGCTTTCCTGCTGTCCTGGGAGCACAGGTAGTACTCACTGGCGCGGATGCCGGTGGAGAGCAGTTTCTGGTCGGTTACGTCGGCGAGTTTTTCCAGGCCCAAGGTGCCGTCCTGATTGCGAAACCACCACGGCAGAAAACGCCCATTGGTTTCCATGCCCAGCACCTGGCTGTTCACATAATTGGCGTCATCATGGTCGATGGCGTTCGGTTCCCAGGCGATGTAGGCGCCGAGGACTTTCGGATTGCGTACCACGGTTTCGCGCAACAGGCTGATCATCTGTTCGCGCGGCATCTTCAGTGACGGGTTGCCGTCCGTGCCTTTCATGCCCATCAACGCATTGGTGGTGGCAAGCCCCTTGGCGAGTTGCAGCGGCGCTTCCAGTTCCCGTTGGATCAGGCTGGCCTGGGTACGGGCCAGGGCGCTGAGACGCTGCTCGATGAGTTGCTCGAACTGCGCCTTGGTCCGTTGTTGCACCATCTCCTGGGTGCGGGCGCCGGCAAACAGCGCGTACAACACCAAGGCGGCGACCACGCTGAGAACGATGGCGCCGGCCAGGGCGGCCACGGAAAACTGGATCGATTTGAATTTCATAAAGGCTCCGGACGCGGGATGACGTCTGAAAGCTGTATCGGCGTTTCGGCGCTCGGACATGAGACACAGTTCGTCGGATGACTGTTTTGGCTGCGTGGATGTCGCAAATGGACGGAGTGCGACCTTTCCGAAAAAACAGTAATCCGTCGCTCTGTATCTGGCGCCGATACAAATCACCGCCTAGGATACGCCCACGTTTCCAGGGAGCTTTTTATATGCACAAGACATTGATGGTGAGTGTACTGGGCGCGGGCCTGCTGCTCGCCGGTTGCCAATCGGTGAATACCACCAGCGGCGGGGCCGTGGGCGTGGAGCGCAAGCAGTATATGTTCAGCATGTTGTCGACCGATGAGGTCAACCAGATGTATGCCCAGTCCTATCAGAAGACCGTGGGCGAGGCGAGCACCCAGGGCGTACTGGACAAGACCAGCAGCGAAGCCAGGCGCGTCCAGGCCATTGCCGACCGATTGATCGCCCAGGCGCCGGTGTTCCGCCCGGACTCGGCGCAATGGAAGTGGGAAGTGAACCTGATCAAGAGCGACGAGCTCAACGCCAACTGTGGTCCTGGCGGCAAGATCATTTTCTACACTGGACTGATCGACTCGTTGAAGTTGACCGACGATGAAATCGCTGCGGTCATGGGCCATGAAATCGCCCATGCCCTGCGCGAACACGGACGTGAGGCGATGTCCAAGGCCTACGGCATCGAGATGGCCAAGCAGGGCGCCGGTGCGTTGTTCGGCCTGGGCCAGGACAGCCTGGCGCTGGCCGACACCGTGGCCAACTATGGCATGACCTTGCCCAACAGCCGTGCCAACGAGAACGAAGCCGACCTGATCGGCCTCGAACTGGCCGCACGTGCCGGCTACAACCCGAACGCCGCGATTACCTTGTGGAACAAGATGAGCAAGGCATCGGAAGGGTCGCCACCGGAGTTCATGAGCACCCACCCGGCATCAAGCAGCCGGATCGCCTCGCTGCAGGCGGCAATCCCGAAGGTGATGCCGCTTTATCAGCAGGCCAAGAAGTAAGCATCGTCATGCATTGAGGCTACTGGCCTCATCGCGAGCAGGCTCGCTCCCACAGAAGATTGGCAGTGACCACATGTTGTGTGAGCACTAGCGGCCAATGTGAGAGCGAGCCTGCTCGCGATGAACGATGACACGGAACTGCTTGCCTACCTCTTCAAACCCACCCGCTGCTCTGCATCGCCTTGTACACCGCCACGACCGCCAGGACGAAGAAGGCCGAGGCGGCCAGGCGGCGGATCAGGTTCAGGGGCAGTTTGTCGGCGGCGAAATTGCCCGCCAGCACCACCGGCACGTTGGCAATCAGCATGCCCAGGGTGGTGCCGATGATCACCAGCCACAGCTCCGGGTATTGCGCGGCAAGCATCACCGTGGCGATTTGCGTCTTGTCACCGATTTCCGCCAGGAAGAACGCAATCAGCGTGGTCAGGAACGGTCCGAACTTGCGGCCGGTGTTGGCTTCTTCATCGTCCAGCTTGTCCGGGACCAGGGTCCACAGCGCCGTGGCTGCAAAGCTCGCCGCCAGGATCCAGTGCAACACCGCATCCGAGAAAATATTCCCGACCCAGGCCCCCACCGCGCCGGCGGCCGCATGGTTGGCGAGCGTAGCCGCAACGATGCCTGCGATGATTGGCCAGGGTTTGCGAAAGCGCGCCGCCAGGATGAGCGCAAGCAATTGCGTCTTGTCGCCGATTTCGGCCAGCGCAACGATGGCGGTAGGTACGAGGAAAGAGTCCAGCATCAGGTGATTCCTAAGGGGCGGGTCGACACGGCTATGACACGTACAGCCTTCCCGCCCCGGGTAAGGTGTGCGTGTCATAGGTCTTGTCAAACCCAACGACCATTTGCGTGGACGCTTGGGCCGCATACGCCATGGTCTGCTGACCAAGTATGTTGACGTATGCCGGGCGAGCAGGGCGCTCGCGGGAGACTACTCCCCTAGGACGGAGCGGATTCTGCCTAGGCAAATCCTATTGGGCAAGTGCTGTTTGCCAAAAAAGTTTCAGCCGCGCTTGGCCCGGTAGATGCGAAAACCATGGCCTTCGGCCTTGATTGCGCAAATGCTCAAGTGTTCCTCGATCAGCGGTTGGTATTTGAGGAAGCTGTTGGCAACCAGGCGCAGTTCGCCGCCGTTTTTCAGATGTTTTGCCGCTTTTCGCAGCAGATTTTCCGTCGCGAAGTAGTCGGTATGCACGCCGACATGGAACGGCGGATTGCTCAGGATTGCGCTCAAACCCATGGGCGCGGCGTCAATTCCGTCACCGGTCACTACTTCGGCGTCCAGGCCGTTGGCGGCCAGGGTCAGGCGACTGCTGGCGGCGGCGAACGCATCCACGTCCAGCAGCGTGACGGTGTTGTGCGGGTAGCGACGCTTGACTACCGCCCCGAGCACACCGGCGCCGCAACCGAAGTCGAGCAAATGACCGCTGGGCAACTTGTCCAGGTGTTCGAGCAGCAGTGCACTGCCGCGATCCAGGCGACCGTGGCTGAACACGCCGGGCAGGCTGATGACGGTCAACGGGCCTTCGGCCATAGACAATTCGTAGGTCTGGGCCAGGCTCTCCAGTGGCTTGGCCTCGGGGGCGTTGGCGATGGTGACCTGCCACAGCTGGCAATGCCGCGCGCTGTCGAGCTTGCGTGGCTTGCCGAACGGGTTGAGCTGCTTGGACGCGCCTTCTATGCCGCTGCGTTTTTCCCCCACCAGGTACACCTCGCGCCCGGCCAGGCGCGCCGCCACGGCGTTGAGAATGTAATCGGTGAGGTCCTTGGCCTTGGGCAAAAACACCACGGCGGTGTCGAACGCGCGTTCAGGCACGTTGACGCCGAAGTGACTGCGCTCGGGAAAGCGTGCGTCCAGCGCAGCCTGGTCGCCGGCGTGCCAGCACCAGCCATGGGCGTCGGGCAGGCGGCCAAGCAGATCGTCGGCGGGCAAGCCGGCCAGCAGCACCGGGCCTTGGAATAACTCGGCCTGACGAAGCAGTACTTCACTGCGCGGGTCCATGGTCTCTCCTTGAAAAAAAGTGCAGCAGTTTATCAACTGACGACCCGTCGCGCTGTACCGCTGAAAAAGCCCAAGGCGTTTTCGGTCATTTGCCCGACGATCCGTTGCCGTGCTTCGCGGCTGCCCCAGGCGTTGTGGGGGGTGACAATCAGCCGGGGAATGTCGCCAGCCAGTAGTGGGTTGCCCTGGGTCGGCGGTTCCACGCTCAGCACGTCGGTGGCGGCCCCACCCAGGTGGCCGTTGCGAAGCGCTTCGGCCAGGGCCTGTTCGTCGATCAGGCCGCCACGAGCGGTATTGACCACGAAGGCGCCGGGTTTGAGTCGGGCCAGTTCCCGGGCGCCGATGAAGTGGCGGGTGTGCTCGTTGAGCGGGCAATGCAGGGTCAGCGCGTCGACTTGCGACAACAGCTCGTCCAGTGGCAGTCGGTCGGAGCGGGCAGGGCGTCCGGGAATCTGCCCCAGCAGCACGTGCATGCCGAAGGCTTCGGCCAATCGCCCGACGGCGCTGCCCAGTTCTCCGTGGCCCAGCAGGCCCAGGGTCTTGCCTTGCAATTCGACAATCGGATAGTCCAGCAGGCAGAACTGCGAGGCCTGCTGCCAGCGACCGTTGCCCACCGCTTTCTGATAATCGGCCAGGCGCGTCGCCAGATTGAGTAATAACATGATCGTGTGCTGGGCCACCGATGGCGTGCCGTAGCCCTGGCAATTGCAAACGGTGATGCCGTGGCGTCGGGCGGCCTCCAGGTCGACATTGTTGGTGCCGGTGGCGCTGATCAGGATCAGCTTCAGTCCAGGGTTGGCGGCCATCGCGGCCGCATCGATCACCGCCTTGTTGGTGATCGCCACGCTGGCGCCCTTGAGTCGCTCGCTTACCTGGTCCGAGGTGGTACGGGCGAACAATTGCAGGTCGTCGAAGCAATCACGCAGCGGTTTCAGGTCCAGGTCGCCGAGGTCCAGAGACGGGTGGTCGAGGAAAACGGCGCGGGCGGTGTTTGTCATCAGCTGTACCTGTTATGAAGAGGCTTGAAGGCGTAATGTGGCGAGCCTATCAGATGAGCTGTTGCATGACGCCGAGCCGTGGCGAGGGAGCTTGCTTGCGCTGGGCTGCGCAGCGGCCCTGAGAACAACGGAGCGCTGCGCACTCGAGCGGAGCAAGCTTCCCCGCCACGGTATTTCAACAACAAGGAGCCCCCATGTACCTCGCCGAATTCCTCACCGTAGCCCTGATCCACCTGCTGGCCGTGGCAAGTCCCGGGCCGGACTTTGCCGTGGTGGTGCGCGAAAGCGTGACCCATGGCCGACGCGCCGGGACCTGGACGGCGCTGGGCGTGGGCACGGCGATTTTCCTGCATGTGGGGTATTCGCTGCTGGGCATCGGCCTGATCGTGTCGCAATCGATCGTGCTGTTCAACGCGCTGAAGTGGGCCGCCGCCGCGTACCTGCTGTACATCGGCTTCAAGGCACTGCGGGCGCAACCGGCCAAGCCGGCCTCGGAAAGCCTGCACAAGGAAGTCGGCGAGCGGACCGCTCGCGGCGCGTTCACCGCAGGCTTCGTCACCAATGGCCTGAACCCCAAGGCGACACTGTTTTTCCTGTCACTGTTCACCGTGGTGATCAACCCGCACACGCCGTTGGCGGTCCAGGCCGGTTATGGCGTGTACCTGGCGGTCGCGACTGCAGTCTGGTTCTGCCTGGTGGCCCTGTTGTTCAGCCAGCAACGGGTGCGTGCCGGTTTCGCCCGCATGGGCCACTGGTTCGACCGGACCATGGGCGCGGTGCTCATCGCCATTGGCGTCAAGCTGGCGTTCACCGAGATGCACTGAAGCCGCCGATTGCCCTCGTTTGTGTAGTGGGCGACCGCCCCAGATCAGACCTGGCGGTGACGGGCATAGTCCAGGAAAGCCGCGATGTCGTCGCTGCACAGCAAGGGCGCGACAGCCTTGACCTCCTCCATTGGCCACTCCCACCAGGCTGATGCGAGCAGTGCCTGACGCACCGGCTCCTCGAAGCGCCACCGGATGAACCGGCAGGGGTTGCCACCGACAACGGCGTAGGGCTCGACATTGCGGGTCACCACCGCGCCGGCGGCGACGACGGCACCGTGGCCGATGGTGACGCCGGAGAGAATCATCACTTCGGCGCAGATCCAGCAGTCGCTGCCAATCACCACGTCGCCCTTGGTCGGATGGCTGCCAGGGATATGCCTGGCCTCGTCGATCATCAGCGGGAATGGAAACGTGCTGACCCAGTCCATGCGATGCCCACCCCCCAATAGGATTTTTACCCCGTTGGCGATGGACGTGTAGGACCCGATCTTGAGCCGCGTATCGTCGCCGAACTCGGTCACCTCCGGAATGCCATAGGTTCCGACGCCCACCTCGTACCGTGGATAGCGCAGGCGAATTTTTTCAGGGGCCCTCTCGAGTTTTTCCAGACGTTTGAGGTGTTTTCGGGTCCTGCGGTCCTTGAGCTTCTGCAAAAACTTCACGAACCGGACCTCACGGTCGAGCGCGACAGCAGCAGCCGCTTGAAGCGCCTCAAGCTGGTCTTGTTCCAGTGGCGCCATGGAATGCTGCGCAGCAACTGCCACGCCTCTTTCTTGTCTTCTACCACCGCGTACTTCAATGCCTTATGAATCAGTACCGTGCGAGCCGATTCGTATTCGGGGTGGTCACGGTAAGGCTCGATAGCCATCAGATCCGCCTCAAGCATCAGCTTGTACTTCCTGGACAGATTGTTGGGGTGGCGTCGATAGCGCGTGACCTTGACGGGCAACTCATGAATTTCATAGCCCTGGTGGGCAATCCGCAGGGTGATCTGGAAATCCTGGACCCGAAGCAGCGGGTCATAGAAACCGGCGCTGTGCAGTGCGCTCATGCGGTAGAGCGCGGTAGGTGCGCCGATCACCACCGCCTCGCGCAGGATGTCATCGAAGGTGTAGATCTGGGTACTGGTGCGCCGCTGCTCCTTGATGGTCTGACCATTGCTGTTCATGTAGATGATCAGCGCGCCGACACAACCCGTTTCGGGATGATGATCAAGGTAATCGGCTCGGACCCGCAGGGAATGAGGCAACATCACGTCATCCAGGTCGGGCGTCGACACGTATGTGCCCCTGGCATACTTCAAGCCATGATTAAGCGCGGCGCTGACCCCTTGGTTCGCCTGGGAATAGAGCTGGAAGTCATAGGTCTGCTGCAAGTGCCGGAGCATTGCGAGGCTGTTGTCGGTGGAACCGTCGTCGACCACGATAACTTCAAAGTTCGGATAATCCTGGGCGAAGATGCTGTGCATGGCCTCTTCCAGGTACTTCTCGGCGTTGTAGCAAGGAGCCACGATCGAAACCAACGGTGGCATCTGCGACGCGGTGGCCTGGGGGGGCCCTGATTCAATGCTCATTGTTCTCCGTAATGGCCGAGTGGCAATCTTTATTCATCCATGGGTTTTGTAAAGAAACCGAGGCCATATGCTCGCCTTTGAGCGCCATTCTGACAAGGTTTAGTACAAAAGGCTCGGAAACCGGACGCGTAGATGGCTCAAGGCTAGTATTTACGCACGGATCAAATCATCCCTTTGGCTGATTTGATCCGTGTATAAGCGCTCTAAAGTGCTTGCTTTCAGCCAAGACCGTGCCGTCAGAAAAGGGATTCCCATGTTGCAGACTCGCGTTATTCCTCCAGCCGAAGGCGCTTATCAATACCCGCTGCTGATCAAACGGCTGCTGATGTCCGGCGCCCGTTACGAGAAAACCCGCGAGATCATTTACCGCGACCAGTTGCGCTACAGCTATCCGACGCTGATCGAACGGGTCGCGCGGCTGGCCAATGTCCTGACCGAGGCCGGCGTCAAGGCGGGCGACACCGTGGCGGTGATGGACTGGGACAGTCATCGCTACCTTGAATGCATGTTCGCCATCCCGATGATCGGTGCGGTGATCCACACCATCAACGTGCGCCTGTCACCGGAGCAGATCCTCTACACCATGAACCATGCCGAGGACCGCTTCGTGCTGGTCAACAGCGAGTTCGTCGGCTTGTACCAGGCTATTGCCGGACACCTGACCACGGTCGAGAAGACCCTGCTGCTGACCGACCTTCCGGAGAAAACCGCCGACCTGCCGAACCTGGTGGGGGAGTACGAGCAGTTGCTGGTCGCCGCCAGCCCCGCGTACGACTTCCAGGATTTCGACGAAAACTCCGTCGCCACCACGTTCTACACCACCGGCACCACCGGCAACCCCAAGGGTGTGTACTTCACCCATCGGCAACTGGTGCTGCACACCCTGGGCGTGTCGACCATCATGGGGTCGATCGACAGCGTGCGGCTGCTGGGCACCAACGACGTCTACATGCCGATCACGCCGATGTTCCATGTACACGCCTGGGGCCTGCCGTACGTGGCGACCATGCTCGGTTTGAAGCAGGTTTATCCGGGCCGTTATGACCCTGAATTCATGGTGCGGCTATGGCGCAAGGAAGAGGTCACCTTCTCCCACTGCGTGCCGACCATCCTGCAGATGCTCCTCAGCGCCAAGGGCGCCCAGGATACCGATTTCGGCGGCTGGAAAATCGTCATCGGCGGCAGCGCGTTGAACCGCAGCCTGTACGAAGCGGCCAAGGCCAAGGGGATCCAGCTCACCGCCGCCTATGGCATGTCGGAAACCGGTCCCTTGGTCTCCTGTGCCCACCTCAACGAAGAACTGATGGCCGGCAGCGAGGACGAACGCACCACGTACCGGATCAAGGCCGGTGTGCCGGGGCCGTTGGTGGAAGCGGCGATTGTCGACGCCGAGGGCCGATTCCTGCCCGCCGATGGCGAAACCCAAGGTGAGCTGGTGCTGCGTGCGCCGTGGCTCACCGAAGGTTATTTCAATGAACCGCAGAAGGGCGCCGAGCTCTGGGCCGGCGGCTGGCTGCACACCGGGGACGTCGCCACCCTCGACAGCATGGGTGTGATCGACATCCGCGATCGCATCAAGGATGTGATCAAGACCGGTGGCGAATGGATCTCGTCCCTGGACCTTGAAGACCTCATCAGCCGTCACGTGGCGGTACGCGAAGTAGCAGTGGTCGGGATTCCCGATCCGCAGTGGGGCGAGCGGCCGTTTGCCTTGCTGGTGATTCGCGAAGGGCATCAGATCGGGGCACGCGAACTCAAGGAGCACCTCAAGCCGTTCGTCGAACTGGGGCACTTGAGCAAGTGGGCGATTCCGAGCCAGATCGCCCTTGTTACTGAAATTCCCAAGACCAGCGTCGGCAAACTCGACAAGAAGCGCATTCGCGTCGACATCACCGAATGGCAGAGCAACAACAGCGCCTTCCTCTCGACGCTTTGAGCGTTTCTACCGTGCCCGAAAGGGCGCGGCAGCCCCACCAAGCAAGCGCTTGCCTTGTCAAACCGCAAATTTCAGCCATCCTTGCCGTGCCGACACCTGTCGGCCTGGCGAAAGGACCGTTCCAGAGTGGTCGAGGGCTGCAAATCACACTTTAGAGGGATCAAGCCGTACTACCTGCTGGCTATAGTCCGCTGACGGATTTTCAGGAACGGGGCGCACGCACGAAAGAGCGATGCGACCTCATCGGATACCGGAGCCCTGTCGCTCCCAGCCGTCGAGGTGTTCGTGAATAACCCACTGCCATAACAATAATGCACATGGAGTAGCGTCGATGACCTCAGCAACCACGTTCTGGCGCCGGGCAAAACTGCCTCTGGCGGTCAGTCTCGCCTCTTCGCTCGCCGGGCCAGCTTTCGGCGTCAGTTTCAACATCGGTGAAATCGAAGGCCAGTTCGACTCGTCCCTGTCGGTCGGCGCGAGCTGGTCCACGGCCAAGCCCAACAGAGACCTGATCGGTGTCAACAACGGCGGCAAGGGCTTGTCACAGACCTCCGATGACGGCCACCTGAACTTCAAGCGTGGGGAAACCTTCTCGAAGATCTTCAAGGGCATCCACGACCTGGAGCTGAAGTACGGCGATACCGGTGTCTTTGTCCGTGGCAAGTACTGGTACGACTTTGAACTGAAGGACGAAAACCGCGAGTTCAAAGACATCAGCGATAACAATCGCAAGGAAGGCGCCAAATCTTCCGGCGGGCAGATCCTCGATGCGTTCGTCTACCACAACTATGCCATTGCCGATCAGCCGGGTTCTGTCCGCCTGGGCAAGCAGGTGGTCAGCTGGGGTGAGAGCACCTTCATCCAGGGCGGCATCAACTCCATCAACCCGGTCGACGTGTCCGCGTTCCGTCGCCCCGGTGCCGAGATCAAGGAAGGCCTGATCCCGGTCAACATGTTCTATGTGTCCCAGAGCCTGACCGACAACCTGTCGGCCGAGGCCTTCTACCAGTTGGAGTGGGACCAGACCGTGGTCGACAACTGCGGCACGTTCTTCTCCCAGCCGGATGTGATCGCCGATGGCTGCACCAATAACCTGCGGGTGTTGAACAAGCGTTCGAGCGTTCCGCTTCCGGGTGTCGTGCTCCCGATACTTCAAGGCCAGGGTGTCGACATCAATGAAGAGGGCGTGCTGGTGCGTCGCGGCCCGGATCGCGATGCCCGTGACAGCGGCCAATGGGGCGCGTCCATGAAGTACATGTTCGAGCCGCTGGACACCGAGTTCGGTGCCTACTTCATGAACTACCACAGCCGTGCGCCGATTTTCAGCGCCCAGGGCGCTGCGCAGCAGTTCTACACCGCAGGGCCCATTGCGGCGCTGCGACCTCTGATCGTGGCGGGTAACTCCAACTACTTCGTTGAATACCCGGAAGACATCCGCCTCTATGGCCTGAGCTTCTCCACCACGCTGCCGACCGGCACCGCGTGGAGCGGTGAGCTCAGCTACCGTCCGAATGCGCCGGTGCAATTGAGCACCACTGATATTCTCTTTGCCGGCGTGACGCCGCTTCCCGGGTTTGGCAATGCCTCGGTGCTCCAGGGCACGCCGGGCCAGGACCTGCATGGCTATAACCGTAAGGAAGTCACCCAGTTCCAGACCACCTTCACGCACTTTCTCGATCAGGTCATGGGCGCCAGCCGCCTGACCCTGGTGGGCGAAGTCGGTGTCACCCACGTGGGCGGCCTGGAAAGCAAATCCGAGGCGCGCTACGGCCGTGACCCGGTGTTTGGTCCGGGCGAACTGCCTAATGGTTTCTGCAACTCGCTCAACACCTCGACGGCCGCAGGGGGCGGCCAGACTATCGGCAACGTGAACAGCAACTGCAACAACGACGGTTTCACCACCGCCACCTCCTGGGGCTACCGCGCACGCGCCATCTGGGAATACCCGGATGTCTTCGCCGGGGTGAACCTCAAGCCCAACGTGGCCTGGTCCCACGACGTCAAGGGCTACTCGCCAGGCCCTGGCGGCAACTTTGAAGAAGGCCGCAAAGCCGTCAGCCTCGGGCTGGATGCCGAATACCAGAACACCTACAACGCGAGCCTGGCCTACACCAACTTCTTTGGTGGCGACTTCAGCACCGTGGACGATCGCGACTTCCTGGCGCTCAGCGTCGGCGTGACCTTCTAAGCACCGTATTTCAGGACGACACATTATGAAAATAACAAAGAGTCTGTTGCAGGTCGGCGTGTTGGGGCTATCCCTGCTGGCCGCCAGTGTCATGGCGGCAGTGCCTGCCGCCGAAGCCGACAAACTGGGCAAGAGCCTGACGCCGATGGGCGCCGAAATGGCCGGCAATGCCGATGGCTCTATCTCGGCCTGGAAACCCATGGCCAAGAACGCTGGTAGCGTGGACAGCAAGGGTTTCCTGTCCGACCCTTATGCCAGTGAAAAACCGCTGTTCATCATCACCGCGCAGAACGTCGACCAGTACAAGGACAAGCTCGCGCCGGGCCAGTACGCGATGTTCAAGCGCTACCCGGAAACCTTCAAGATGCCGGTCTACCCGACCCATCGTGGCGCCACCGTGCCGGATGAGGTGTATGCCTCCATCAAGAAAAATGCGGTCAACACCAAGCTGGTGTCCGGCGGCAACGGCCTGGAGAACTTCGAGACGGCCGTGCCGTTCCCGATCCCCCAGAGCGGCGTGGAAGTGATCTGGAACCACATCACCCGCTACCGCGGCGGCAGCGTGACGCGCCTGGTCACCCAGGCCACGCCGCAACCCAATGGCTCCTACAGCCTGGTGTATTTCCGCGACCAGTTCGTGTTCCGCGACAAGATGAAGGATTTCGATCCGGCCAACCCTGGCAACATCCTGTTCTACTTCAAGCAACAAGTGACGGCGCCGGCACGCCTGGCCGGTGGCGTGCTGCTGGTGCACGAAACCCTCGACCAGGTGAAGGAACCGCGTTCGGCCTGGGTCTACAATGCCGGCCAGCGCCGGGTGCGCCGCGCACCACAAGTGTCCTATGACGGCCCGGGTACGGCCGCCGACGGCCTGCGTACCTCCGATAACCTGGACATGTACAACGGCGCGCCGGACCGCTATGACTGGAAGCTCGAAGGCAAGAAGGAACTGTACATTGCTGCCAACAGCTACAAGATCGATTCGCCGCAGCTCAAGTACGCCGACATCCTCAAGGCCGGCCACATCAACCAGGACCTGACCCGCTACGAGCTGCGCCGTGTCTGGCACGTGACCGCGACCCTGAAGGAAGGCCAGCGCCACATCTACGCCAAGCGTGATTTCTTCATCGACGAAGACACCTGGCAAGCTTCGGTGATTGACCATTACGACGGTCGCGGCCAGCTGTGGCGCGTTGCCGAGGCCCATGCCGAGAACTACTACGACAAGCAAGTGCCGTGGTACGCCCTGGAAACCCTCTACGACCTGCAGTCCGGCCGCTACCTGGCGCTGGGCATGAAAAACGAAGAGAAATCGGCCTACGACTTCGGCTTCACCGCCACCACCGCCGACTTTACCCCGAACGCACTGCGTCAGGACGGCATCCGCTAAACGCTTTACCCGAGGCCGCATCCTCGAAGAAACGCCCCGACCTGGTTCGGGGCGTTTTTTTGCTGCGCCCAAAACCTGTGGCAAGGAATCTGTGGGAGCTAAGCTTGCTCGCGATACAGGCGCCTCGATGCAGCAAAGACCGGGTTGTTTTCATCGCGGGCAAGCCTTGCTCCCACAACAACGGCATTTGGGGCGCCACTCGACGTGTAGTCTTTTTGTAGCCATTTGTAGCACTCCCTTCAATACCTCCTCGTTTACCGCTAGTCTGCGGACATCTGCAACGCCGCCATCCGCCTTTCAACAAGAGCCGGCCATGACTGATTTGTCTTCACTTCCGGATACTGCCCGCGCAGCCATCGCGGTCCAGGATGGGCGCTTCTACCGCCCGCCCTTGCCCGACGGACACGTCTTGCGGCCGCGGTTGTGCGAGCGTTTGAGTGCGGGGCTTGGCGGCCGGCTGCTGTTGGTGAGTGCCCCTGCCGGGTTTGGTAAAAGCTCCCTGGCGGTGGAGTTCTGCCAGGGGCTGCCGGCCCATTGGCAAAGCCTCTGGCTGGGGTTGAGCGCCAGGGATAACGATCCGGGTCGTTTCCTGGAGCGGCTGCTCGAAGGGCTCCAGGCGTTCTACCCGCAATTGGGCCGCCGGGCGCTGGGGTTGCTGAAGATGCGCCAGCGCCATCAACCCTTTGCCTTTGAAGAATGGCTCGATGGCCTGCTGGATGAACTGTCCAGCCATCTTTCGTCCGGCAATCCGTTGCTGCTGGTGCTCGACGATTACCATCTGGCCCAGAGCCCGGTGCTGGATCGCTGCCTGCAATTTTTCCTCAATCACCTGCCCGATGGCTTGCTGGTACTCGTCACCAGTCGGCAGCGCCCGGACTGGCACCTGGCGCGCCTGCGCCTGTCGCGGCAACTGCTTGAACTGAGTGAGCAGGATCTGCGCCTGACCCATGACGAGGCTCAGACCCTGCTCCAGCATCACAGCAGCTCGTTGCGCGGCGAGGCCCTGGAAAACCTCATCCAGCGCAGCGAGGGTTGGGTGGCCGGGCTGCGTTTCTGGTTGCTGGCTGCCGCCGAAGCCGGCACCGAAGGCCTGCTGCCCCAGGCGCTGCACGGCGGGGAAGGGCTGATTCGCGATTACCTGCTCGAAGAGGTCATCGACTGCCTACCCGCCGAAGTACAGGCCTTTCTCTACGACACCGCGCCCCAGGAACGCTTTTGCAGCGCGCTGTGCGACGCCGTGCGCGAAGCCCATGACAGCGCCGAGATCCTGCGCTACCTGGCGGCCCATCAGGTGTTCCTGGTGCCACTGGACGAGCACGGCCACTGGTATCGCTATCACCACTTGTTTTCCGATCTGCTGCGCAGTCGTCCGAGTGCACCGGCCATGGTGCCGGCCGCGACCCTGCACCTGCGCGCCTGCCGCTGGTTCAACGCCCAGGGCCTGATCGACGAAGCCGTGGAGCAGGCGCTGCGGGCCGGGCATCTGGACGTGGCGGCGAACCTGGTGCAGAACCTCTCGGAGGAGCAACTGCTGGCCGAACAGAACGTCGGTATGCTGCTGCGCTGGAAAATGGACTTGCCCGACAGCCTGCTCATCAGTACCCCGCGACTGATCGTGCTCTACAGCTGGGCGTTGGGGCTGGCCTGCCAACTGGACGCTGCCGAAGAACTGGCGGCGCATCTGAGTCGCTTCCTGCCGGCGCCGTCGGCCACCGCACAAAAATCCATGCTCGCCCAATGGTTGGCGTTGAGCGGGATCGTCGCCCGTGGCCGCGGTGATCGCGAAGCCACGGTGCGCTACTGCAGCGAAGCCCTGGAAAGCCTGCCGCAAAAGCGCTACGGCCAACGCCTGATGTGCTTGTCCACGTTGTCGAACCTGGCGATTGCCGACGGAGACCTGTGGCGCGCCCGTGCCCTGAACCGCGATTCCCTGGAACTGGCGCAGCGGGTCGGCAACCCGCTGTTCGAGGCCCTGGCCCATTACGATCGCGCCAGGGTCCTGCAAGCCCGCGGTGAGATCCAGCGGGCACTGGATGAAGTGCACCAGGGCTTGCAACGTCTGCAAAAATTGTCGCCCCAGCGGCTTTACGCGGTGCGGGCGCGGCTGATCCTCTATGAAGGTTTCCTGTTGACCTTGCGCATGCAACCCCAGGCCGGGTTGACGCGCTTGCAGGCCGGCCTCACCGAGGCCCGCGCCTGTCGCGACATCAGCGTGTTGCTCGGCCACTGCGTGATCGCGCGTATCGAAGGTTACAACGGCGAATTCGCCCGGGCGTTTGCCGAACTGGCCGAAGCCGAGCGCCTGATGCACATCTGGGATGTGCCACCGATCTACTACCTGGCGATGATCACCCTGGTCAAATGCGAGCTCTGGCTCGCCCAGGGCCGCACCGACCTGGCTGAGGCCTGGCTGGCGCGGTTGGGGCAGACCTACACGGGCGAACGGGCCGCAGCCCCCCCGGAATTCCACCCACAACTGCCGCTGCATGTCGAACTGCAACAGGCGTCGCTGGAGTCCATCCGCGGCCAGCCGATGCTCGCTGAAGGACGGCTCAATGCCTTGCTCGAACATGGACAGCAAACGGGCCGGCAGATACTCAGCGTGATGGCGTTGAACCAGAAAGTCGCCTTGTTGCTGGGCCTTGGACGCGAACCCGAAGCGCGACGCGCCCTGGCGCAGGCGTTTGAAGCGGCCAGCGGCGGTGTGTTGCAGCCGTTCGAGTGGCTGCTGGGGGACCATCGTGAATGGCTTCGTGAACAGCTGCTGCAAGCAGCGCCGAGCAATGTACGCGAGCAGTTGCTTGAGCGTTTGCCATTGGCGGCGGCTCAAGCGGCGGATCCCTCGGCTCCGGTCGAAACCCTCAGCAGTCGTGAACGGGCGGTGCTGCAATTGATCGCCCAAGGCTGTTCGAACCAGGAGATCAGCGAGCAACTGTTCATCTCGCTGCACACCGTCAAGACCCACGCCAGCCACATCAACAGCAAGCTCGGCGTGGAGCGCCGCACCCAGGCCGTAGCGCGAGCGAAGGCGTTGGGGTTGCTGGGTTGAATGAGGTCTACTGGTGGCGAGGGGATAAATCCCCACGCCACAAAAAGCCAGTCACAGGTCAGCAGGAATGACGCCAATGCTACCCCTCTACACAACCATCCCATCCCCCGTCGGCCAACTTATTCTCGTCGCCCGGGAAACCAAACTGGCGGCCATCCTGTGGGAGAACGAACGGCTCAACCGGGTACGCCTGGGACCGTTGGAGGAAGACAGCCAGCACCCGACCCTCAAGGAAACCGAACGCCAACTCACGGAATACTTTGTCGGCCAACGCAGCCGTTTCGAACTGGAACTGGATTTTGTCGGCACCGACTTCCAGATCCGCGTCTGGCAGGCGCTGCTGACCATTCCCTTCGGCCAGACCCGCAGCTACCGCGACATTGCCATCCAGATCGGCCAACCGACCGCGGTGCGGGCGGTTGGCGCGGCCAATGGTCGTAACCCGATCTCGATCATTGCCCCTTGCCATCGCGTCATCGGCACCTCCGGCAGCCTCACCGGCTTCGCCGGCGGTCTTGCAGCCAAACAGTTCCTGCTCAGCCTCGAAGGCCAGCAAACCCTTCAGTTGGCATTCTGAACCCGCACAATCCCCTGTGGGAGCGAGCCTGCTCGCGATAGCGGCGGCACGGCCGCCACACCAGCAGACCCACCGCAGCCGCTTTACAACAAGCTGATCGGATAGCTGACAATCAAGCGGTTCTCATCGAACTCATTGGTATTGAAGTCCCGGCGCATCGTCGAGTTGCGCCATTTCACGTTGAGGCTTTTCAGCGCGCCGCTCTGCACGGTGTAGGCCAGTTCGGTTTCACGGCCCCATTCCTTGCCG
>NZ_JAGGOF010000061.1 GCF_018614775.1 Pseudomonas fluorescens | reverse complement strand
ACGCTCCTGCGTGGGAATGCCGCCAGGGACGCTCTGCGTCCCAATGCCTGCCGGTGCGGTGCAGCAGGAACGCGGAGCGTCCCGGGATGCATTCCCACGCGGAGCGTGGGAATGAGGTGGTGGGGGCTGTTCCACTGATCGTTCCCACGCTCCTGCGTGGGAATGCCGCCAGGGACGCTCCGCGTCCCAATGCCTGCCGGTGCGGTGCAGCAGGAACGCGGAGCGTCCCGGGATGCATTCCCACGCCGAGCGTGGGGAACGAGGTGGCAGGTGTTCCGCTGATCGTTCCCACGCTCTGCGTGGGAATGCCGCCAGGGACGCTCTGCGTCCCAATGCCTGCCGGTGCGGTGCAGCAGGAACGCGGAGCGTCCCGAGATGCATTCCCACGCCGAGCTTAAGGAACGAGCTGGCGGGGTGTTTCGCTGGTGAGGGTGTTCACAGCTGATCCGGCTGCATCAGCCGCTCACGAAACCGCTGCCAATCACGGATCTCCAGCGCCGCCTGCTCCTGCTCGATCTGCACATCCTGGCGCATCGCCTTGTGCAGGCCGAACATGAAGAACACCAGGACCACTGAAAACGGCAATCCAGCCAGCACCACCATGGTTTGCATGGCTTCGAAGTTACCGGCGAACAGCAGGCCGATGGTCACCAGCGTAATCACTACAGACCAGAAGATCCGCAGCCAATGCGGCGCATCCTCATCGACCGTGCCGCCCTTGCACGAAAGGTTGGCCATCATCACCGCACCGGAGTCCGCCGGGGTCAGGAACAGCACGAAGCCGACAAAGATCGACACGCCGATCACCACTTTCGACGCCGGGTAATGCTCCAGCAACTGGTAGATCGCCATCGACGGCTGCTCCAGCGCCGTCTTGCCCAGCTCCACCGCCCCGTGGTTCATCACCAGGTCCAGGGCCGAGTTGCCGAAAATCGACAGCCAAGCCAGGGTGAAACCGAGGGGAATCAGCAGCACGCCGGCCACCAACTCGCGTACCGTGCGCCCCCGGGAAATACGGGCGATGAACATGCCGACAAACGGCGCCCAGGAGATCCACCAGGCCCAATAGAACAGCGTCCACAGGCCCAGCCAGCGGTCAGACTTGGCGGTGTCGCCCCCATACACATACAGGTCGAAGGTTTTCAGCACCGCGCCGTTGAGGTAATCGCCGATGTTCTGCACAAAGCCGTTGAGCAGGTGCAGCGTCGGTCCAAACAGCAAGACGAAAATCAGCAGGCCGCTGAACAACACGATGTTCAGGTTGGACAGCCGGCGGATGCCGTTCTCTACACCGGAGACCGCGGCGATGGTCGCCACGGTGCTCATCACGATGATCACGATCAGCAGGTTGGTATTGCTGTGCTCCATGCCGAACAGGTTTTCCAGCCCGGATGAAACTTGCAGCGAACCGATCCCCAGGTTCGTCACCAGCCCCAGCAGGGTCACGAACATGCCAAAGCCGTCCACCGCATGGCCCGCCGCGCCCTTGACCCAGCGCTCCCCCACCAACGGGTATAACGCCGAGCGCAGCGCCAAGGGTTGATTATGCCGGTAGGCGAAGTACGCCACGGCCAAGCCTACCAACGCGTAGATCGCCCAGCCGTGCAAACCCCAGTGCAAGAACGTCAGCTGCACGGCCTGACGCGCGGCCAGGCTGCTGCCGGCCACGCCTTCGGGCGGGTTGAAGTAGTGGTCCAGCGGCTCGGAGGCGCCGAAGTACAGCAGTGAAATACCGATACCGGAGGAGAACAGCATCCCGGCCCAGGCGCCGTAGCTGAAGTCGGGCGTATCGTCCTTGCTGCCCAGCTTGAGCTTGCCGTAAGAGGAAAACGCCAGGCCGACCACAAACACCAGGTAGGCGGCGATCACCACCATGTAATACCAGCCAAAGCTGCGAGACAACCACGCCTGGGCCAGGCCGAGCAAGCGCCCCGCCTCCTGCGGAGCGATGATCAGGATGGCCGTCAGTAGCAGGATCAGCGCGGTGGAGGTGTAGAACACCCAACCGTTGACCGTCACCTTTTCTGGTGGGGTCTTTATTAGAGAGGCAGAACTCATTGCACGGATGCTCCAGGCAGTGCGAGAGAAGGACAAGGCAACGCGGTACCCGACCAATCGGTAAGTGGGCAGCCGACCGGCGGGTGTTATAAAGACATCCGTTCGGCCCTCGCCCCGCCAGACGGGAGCGTTGGGCCTTGGATGCCGGGTTCTTGCGCCATTTACGCGTAGGAAATTTCGGTAAATCGCGACGATTTGTCGCAGAGCTTATTCTTTGTTGATTGAACGTTCAATCAAAACAAAATAGACTGGCCCTCGTCCCGTCAGGCGAGCTTCGTCTGTCGGATGGCCTAAGGAGATGTGCTAGATGCCCAAGGTCGGTATGCAACCCATCCGCCGCCAGCAATTGATCGAAGCCACGTTGCAGGCGGTCGATCAGGTCGGCATGGGGGACGCCAGCATTGCGCTGATCGCCCGTTTGGCCGGTGTCTCCAACGGCATCATCAGTCACTATTTTCAGGACAAGAATGGCCTGATTGCGGCTACGGCCCAGTACCTGATGACTGTCCTGAGCGAGAACGTCACCGCGCGTCGTCAGGCGCTGGAGGACAGCAGCCCACGGGCGCACCTCAAGGTGATCATCGAAGGCAACTTCGACGCCAGCCAGGTCAATGGCCCGGCAATGAAAACCTGGCTGGCCTTCTGGGCCACCAGCATGCATCACCCGTCATTGCACAGGTTGCAGCGGATCAACGATCACCGCCTGTATTCCAACCTGTGTTGCCAGTTCCGTCGCGCGCTGCCCCTCGATGAGGCTCGCAGTGCGGCACGGGGCCTGGCCGCGCTGATTGACGGCTTGTGGCTGCGCGGGGCGCTGTCGGGAGACGCGTTCGATACCCACCAGGCACACCGGATCGCTTACGAATACATGGATTTCCAATTGGCCAAGGCAGGGTTGCCAGAGCACACAGAACCGCTCGACGCCTGAACCGCCACCGACCCGCGTAGTCAGCTGTAAAGGACACGCCCGGTGGACCAGCCAACCACTTATGCACTTGCGAGGACTTTATGGCCCGTTTCGAACTGCAAAAACTCTACATCGACGGCGCGTACAGCGATGCCAGCGGCGACGCCACTTTCGAAGCCATCAACCCTGCCAACGGGGAAGTGCTTGCCCAGGTGCAGCGGGCGACCAAAGAAGACGTCGAGCGCGCCGTGGTCAGCGCCGAAAAAGGCCAGAAAGTCTGGGCCGCCATGACCGCCATGCAGCGTTCGCGCATCCTGCGTCGCGCCGTGGAAATCCTGCGCGAGCGCAACGATGAGCTGGCTGCCCTGGAAACCCTCGACACCGGCAAGGCCTACTCCGAAACCCGTTACGTCGACATCGTTACCGGCGCCGACGTGCTGGAGTACTACGCCGGCCTCGTGCCTGCCATCGAAGGCGAGCAGGTGCCGCTGCGCACCACCTCGTTCGTCTACACCCGTCGCGAGCCGCTGGGCGTCGTGGCCGGTATCGGCGCGTGGAACTACCCGATCCAGATCGCCCTGTGGAAGTCCGCGCCGGCCCTGGCCGCCGGCAACGCGATGATTTTCAAGCCGAGCGAAGTCACGTCGCTGACCACCCTGAAACTGGCCGAGATCTACACCGAAGCCGGTGTTCCAGCGGGCGTGTTCAACGTCCTGACCGGCAGCGGCCGTGAAGTCGGCACCTGGCTGACCGAGCACCCACGCATCGAGAAAATCTCCTTCACCGGTGGCACCGACACCGGCAAAAAAGTCATGGCCAGCGCTTCGAGCTCTTCGCTCAAGGACGTCACCATGGAACTGGGCGGCAAGTCGCCGCTGATCATCTTTGACGACGCCGACCTCGATCGCGCCGCCGACACTGCGATGATGGCCAACTTCTACAGCTCCGGCCAGGTCTGCACCAACGGCACCCGCGTGTTCGTACCGAGCCACCTCAAGGCCGCCTTCGAAGCCAAGATCGCCGAGCGCGTGGCGCGCATCCGCGTCGGCAACCCGGAAGACGAGAACACCAACTTCGGCCCGCTGGTGAGCTTTGCCCACATGGAAAGCGTGCTGGGCTACATCGAGAAGGGCAAGGCCGAAGGCGCGCGCCTGCTGTGCGGTGGCACTCGACTGACCGACGGCGAATTCGCCAAGGGCGCGTTCGTCGCCCCGACCGTGTTCACCGACTGCACCGACGAGATGACCATCGTCCGTGAGGAAATCTTCGGCCCGGTGATGAGCATCCTCACCTACGAAACCGAAGAAGAAGTGATCCGCCGCGCCAACGACACCGACTTCGGCCTGGCCGCCGGCGTCGTGACCCGCGACCTGAACCGCGCCCACCGTGTGATCCACCAGCTCGAAGCCGGCATCTGCTGGATCAACGCCTGGGGCGAATCCGCCGCTGAAATGCCGGTGGGCGGCTACAAGCAATCGGGCGTGGGCCGCGAGAACGGGATCAGCTCGCTGAACAACTTCACTCGCATCAAATCGGTACAGGTCGAGTTGGGTGATTACGCCTCAGTGTTCTGAGCAGCGGTAAGCGGCGAGCTACAAGCTTCAAGTTAGAAGCAAGATCAAAAGCTGCTTGTGCTTGCCGCCCGATTCAATCGCACAGACACCGCTTGCTGCTTTTTCTTGCAGCTTGAAGCTTGGAGCTTGCAGCTCCCGGAGATCTCATGACCATAGAATATGATTACATCATCGTCGGTGCCGGCTCGGCCGGTAACACCCTGGCGACCCGCCTGACCGAAGACGAAGGCGTCACCGTCCTGCTGCTGGAAGCTGGCGGCCCGGACTATCGCCTGGACTTCCGCACGCAAATGCCGGCAGCCCTGGCGTTCCCGCTGCAAGGCCGACGCTACAACTGGGCCTACGAGACCGATCCCGAGCCGCACATGAACGGCCGTCGCATGGAGTGCGGTCGCGGCAAGGGCCTGGGCGGTTCTTCGCTGATCAACGGCATGTGCTACATCCGCGGCAATGCCCTGGACTACGACAATTGGGCAAAACTGCCCGGCCTCGGGGATTGGTCGTACCTGGACTGCCTGCCCTACTTCAGGAAAGCTGAAACCCGGGACATCGGCCCGAACGACTACCACGGTGGCGACGGTCCGGTCAGCGTGACCACGCCCAAGCCCGGTAACAACCCGCTGTTCCACGCCATGGTCGAAGCCGGCGTGCAGGCCGGTTACCCGCGTACCGAAGACCTCAACGGCTACCAGCAGGAAGGCTTCGGTCCGATGGACCGTACCGTCACGCCGAACGGCCGTCGTGCCAGCACCGCTCGCGGTTACCTGGACGTTGCCAAGAAGCGCTCGACGCTGACCATCGTCACCCATGCCCTGACCGACAAGATCCTGTTCGAAGGCAAGCGTGCCGTGGGCGTGCGTTATCTGGTGGGCGCCGCTGAAGAGCGTGTCGAAGCCCGAGCCCGCAAGGAAGTACTGCTGTGCTCCGGCGCCATCGCCTCGCCGCAGATCCTCCAGCGTTCCGGCGTCGGCCCGGCCAGATTGCTGGAGAGCCTCGACATCCCGGTGGTCCACGACCTGCCGGGCGTCGGTGAAAACCTTCAGGACCACCTGGAACTGTACCTGCAGTACGCCTGCACCCAGCCGGTGTCGCTGTACCCGTCGCTGCTCTGGTACAACCAGCCGGCCATCGGTGCCGAGTGGCTGTTCAACGGCACCGGCATCGGCGCCAGCAACCAGTTCGAGGCCGGCGGTTTCATCCGCACTCGCCCGGAGTTCGATTGGCCGAACATCCAGTACCACTTCCTGCCGGTGGCGATTAACTACAACGGCAGCAACGGCGTGAAGGAACACGGCTTCCAGGCCCACATGGGCTCTATGCGTTCGCCCAGCCGTGGCCGGATCCAGGCCAAGTCCAAGGACCCACGCCAGCACCCGAGCATCCTGTTCAACTACATGGCGACCGAGCAGGACTGGCAGGAATTTCGCGACGGCATCCGCCTGACCCGCGAGATCATGCAGCAGCCGGCGCTCGATCCGTTCCGTGGCCGCGAGATCAGCCCGGGCATCGACGTGCAGACCGACGAGCAATTGGACCAGTTCATTCGCGAACACGCCGAAACCGCCTTCCACCCGTCCTGCTCGTGCAAGATGGGCGATGACGACATGGCGGTGGTGGATGGCGAAGGCCGCGTGCATGGCATGCAAGGCCTGCGCGTGGTCGATGCCTCGATCATGCCGATCATCACCACCGGTAACCTAAATGCGCCGACGATCATGATCGCCGAGAAAATCGCCGACAAGATCCGTGGCCGCCAGCCACTGCCGCGCAGCACCGCGCCGTACTACGTGGCCGGCGATGCGCCGGTGCGTGGCAAGCCGGTGCGTGACGTCGGACCTGTCGCGCAGTAACCGCTACCGCCATCGCGAGCAGGCNNCCTGCTCGCGATGACGGCAACCCTGACACCCAGCATTTCTTTGTGCCTTGATCCCTCCCCCGCCCAGGCCTACTCTAGAGCCGCCGCGTCACTGCGCCGCACCTTGTTGCACCGCCCTTCCAGACAAGGAGGTTCCATGTTCGACTTCCACCCCCAGCTCAAGCAGCGCTTCGCTGCCTTGCGCACGGGCGCTGAATTCTTTTCCCTGCGTTACGTGCGCGAGTCCGGCCAGCATTTGTCGGTGCGCAAGAATGTCGCCGAACCGCCCAGCCTGAACCGTGACGAAGGGGCGATGCTCACGGCACGGGTCAACGGTGTCGAGGCCTATGCCTCCACCAACGACCTGTCCCAGGCCGGCCTGCAAGCGGCGCTCGAACGCGCCGAGCAACAAGCTCGCCGGCTCAAGCCCCACGCGCTGCTCGACTTGCGCGAGCAGACGGTTGCCAGTGATCGCGCCGATTACTTCTCACCGCATTTCGACCAGGCATTCCCCTCCCTGAACGATTGCTACCAGTTGCTCGGCGACGAGTCGGCGGCAGTGCCCCAGGACGAGCGCCTGGTGAACTGGCAAGTCAGCATCGGCCTGACCCAGGTCGAGCAGATCTACCTCAACAGCGCCGGCGCCGAGTTGCGCCAGGCCCAGCGGTTCATCTACCCGGCCCTGGACGTCACCGCCTACGACGGTCACGACAGCCAGACCCGCACCCTGGGCCGCGAGAACTTCGGCCAGCAAGGTGGCTTCGACGTGATCAACCGCTGCGGCCTGATCGGTGCCGGGCCGAAAATCGCCGACCAGGCCCTGCAATTGCTGATGGCACCGAACACGCCGCCAGGCCCGCGGGACCTGCTGCTGATGCCCGACCAGATGATGTTGCAGATCCACGAGTCCATCGGCCACCCGCTGGAGCTGGACCGCATCCTGGGGGACGAGCGCAATTACGCCGGCACCAGCTTCGTCAAGACCAGCGACTTCGGCCATTTGCAGTACGGCTCCAGCCTGCTGAACGTGACCTTCGACCCGGACATCCCCGAGGAACTGGCCAGCTACAGCCATGACGACGACGGCAGCCCCGCCAGCAAGCAGTTCCTGATTCGTGGAGGCTTGCTGCTGCGGCCGCTGGGCGGTGCGCTGTCGCAGTTTCGCGCCGGCCTGGATGGCGTCGCCAACAGCCGCGCCTGCGGTTGGAACCGTCCGCCCATCGATCGCATGGCGAACCTCAACATCGAGCCCGGCGACCAGCCACTGGAGCAACTGATCCAGGGCATCGAACACGGCGTGCTGATGCGCACCAACCGTTCCTGGTCCATCGACGATGCCCGCAACAAATTCCAGTTCGGCTGCGAATGGGGCCAACTGATCGAGAACGGCGAGCTCAAGGGCGTGGTGAAAAACCCCAACTACCGGGGCATCTCCGCGCAGTTCTGGAAAAGCCTGCGGGCCGTCGGCGATGCCAGTACCTCCCAGGTGCTGGGTACGCCGAACTGCGGCAAGGGCGAACCGAACCAGGTCATCCGTGTCGGCCACGCATCGCCGGCCTGTGTGTTCAGCAACGTTGATGTGTTTGGGGGAGACGCCTGATGGGCACTGTCAATAATCAGGCCGAGGCGTTCAAGGCGTTGGTCGACTGGCTGCGCGCGGCACTGCATGAATCCGAACAGTTCACCCTTGGCTACGCCGCCGAGTCCTCGGCCTTCGTGCGCTTCAACCATGGCAAGGTCCGCCAGGCCGGACAGGTGCAGCAGGCCAATGTCAGTTTCAAGTTGATCGACGACGGTCGCCACGCCGACCTGCAGATCACCTTGTCCGGTGAGGCCGAGACCGACTTGCAGCGCCTGGGCGAAGGCCTGCAACAGCTGCGCGAGACCTTGCCGCTGCTGCCTCCCGACCCGTACCTGCTGCTCAACCACAACCACTGGCAAAGCCACGATGTGCAGGACCATCCGCTGCCGGAGACCGAGCAGGCCGTGGCTGAAATTGCCCGCGCCGCCGAAGGACTGGACCTGGTCGGGTTCTACGCCGCCGGACCCATCAGCCGTGGTTTTGCCAGTTCTGCGGGGGCGTTTGGCTGGCATCAGGCCAACAGCTTCAATTTCGATTTCAGCCTGTTCCACGAAAACGGCCAGGCGGTGAAGGCCTCCTACGCCGGCCACGCCTGGAGCAGCGAAGGGTTTGTCCGGCGCTTCGAACAGGCCCGCCAACAATTGGCGTTCCTCGGCCGACCGCTGCGCACGTTGCCGCCCGGTGAATACCGCGCCTACCTGGCACCGGCCGCTCTGGAAGAGATCATGGGCATGCTCAGTTGGGGTGGGTTCTCGGCCCGGGCAATGGCCAGCAAGCAGAGCCCCTTACAGAAGTTCTACGCCGGCGAAGCCAGCTTCAGCCCCGCCGTGGGGCTGCGTGAACAGGTCAGCGGCTCCCTGAGCCCGGCATTTTCCGACGAAGGCTATCCACGCGATGACCTGGCCCTGATTGCCAAGGGCACGGCCAACGCCCGGTTGATCAACTCCCGCAGCGCCGCCGAGCATGGCATCACCGCCAACGGTGCAAGCAGCTACGAGTACCCCACGGCGCTGGTCATGAACGAGGGTCAGCTGGAGCACCAGGAGATCCTCGAACGCCTCGGCACCGGGTTGTACATCAGCAACCTCTGGTACCTCAATTACTCGGACCAACCGGCCGCACGCCTGACCGGCATGACCCGCTTCGCCACGTTCTGGGTCGAGAATGGCCAGATCCAGGCGCCGGTCAGCACCATGCGCTTCGACGACAGCGCCTATAGCCTGCTCGGCTCGCAACTCGAAGGCCTGACCCGCGAGCGGGAACTTCTGCTCTCGGCGAGCACCTACAGCCAGCGGGCCACAGCGTCGATGCTGTTGCCGGGGGCGCTGGTCAAGCGGTTGACCTTGACCCTGTAAGACGCATCGCGGACAAGCCTTGCTCCCACAGGATGTGCGCCGTACCTGTGGGAGCAAGGCTTGCCCGCGATGAAGCCAACAGACACCCGAACACAAACAAGAGGTCCCATGCCCAACCGCGCACCGCTCGATGCAATCACCGCCCGCTGGCTTCCGTGGGTGGTGGCGATTGCCTTCTTCATGCAATCCCTGGACGGGACCATCCTCAATACCGCCCTCCCCGCCATGGCCAGTGACCTGGCGGAAAACCCGTTGCGCATGCAGGGCGTGATCATCGCCTACATGCTCACGGTGGCGCTGCTGATCCCGGCCTCGGGCTGGATCGCCGACCGCTTCGGCACCAAGAAGATTTTCTTCGGCGCGATCCTGTTGTTCAGCTTCGGCTCGCTGCTGTGCGCCTTGTCCAGTTCGCTGAGCATGCTGATCGGCGCCCGGGTGATCCAGGGCCTGGGCGGTGCGTTGATGCTGCCCGTGGGCAGGCTCGTGGTACTGCGGGCTTATCCACGCTCGGAGCTGGTGCGGATCATGGGCTTCATCACCATTCCCGGCCTGCTCGGCCCGTTGATCGGCCCGACCATGGGCGGCTGGATGGTGGAGTACCTGACCTGGCACTGGATCTTCATCATCAACCTGCCGGTGGGTGTGATCGGTTGCTATGCCGTGTGGAAGTTCATCCCCGACCTGCGCGGCAGCGAACGCACCCGCTTCGATGGCGTGGGCTTCCTGCTGTTCGGCGCGGCGATGGTGCTGATCACCATTGCCATGGAAGGCCTCGGGGAACTGCACCTGCCGCACCTGCGGGTGATGTTGCTGCTGTTCGGCGGCATGGCCTGCCTGGCGGCGTATTGGCTGCGGGCCGGGCACATCGAAAACCCGCTGTTCGCGCCGTCGCTGTTCAAGACCCGGACCTTCGCCGTGGGCATCCTCGGCAACCTGTTCGCGCGCCTGGGCAGCGGCGCCCTGCCGTTCCTGGTGCCGTTGCTGCTGCAAGTGGCCCTAGGCTATTCACCGTCCCAGGCCGGGATGAGCATGTTGCCCCTGGCAGGCGCGGCCATGGTTGCCAAATCCGTGGCCCGGCCGCTGATCGAACGCCTGGGCTATCGCACCGTCCTGACCGGCAACACACTGGCCTTGGGCCTGATGCTGGCGAGCATGGGCCTGGTCAGCGAACAGACGCCGTACTGGCTGCTGCTGGCGCAACTGGCGGTGCTGGGGGCAATCAACTCGCTGCAATTCACCGCGATGAACACCGTCACCCTGATCGACCTGGACGACGCCAGCGCCAGCAGCGGCAACAGTTTGCTGTCCGTGGTGGCGCAACTGTCCCTGAGCCTTGGCGTGGCCTGCGCCGGTGCCCTGCTCGGTGGCTTCACCGCCCAGGTGGGCAACGACGGGGTGGACACCGTGTTGGGAGCATTCCAGTTGACGTTCGTGACGGTGGGCGTCATGGCAATGCTGGCGGCGACGATCTTTTCCCAGCTGTCGCGCGAAGACGGACGCCGGGTGAAGCGGCCGGATGAGCATATCGAACACTAAGTCGCTTCTTGGCTCGGAGATGCTGTGGGAGCAAGCTTTGCTCCTATCAAACAAAACCTT
>NZ_JAGGOF010000060.1 GCF_018614775.1 Pseudomonas fluorescens | reverse complement strand
TATCCTGACACCGGGGGACATCGTCGATACATATCTGCGGCTAAATAAGCCTTACCCGAATAAGGTCGCCCTTTCGAAGTGGAAGACGCTTGCGCGCATAAGCCCTGTAATTCCAGCCTTTTTCCACTTCGCCTAGAGCTTCTTTTCGGGTTTATTCGCCCTGTAGCATGAACCGCGGCCTGGCCGCGCAAAGCATCTGGAGAATCACCATGTACCGTAAATCATTTTCGAACAAAACAAGTCTCGGTCTGGCAGCTATTGCTTTGGCCGGTGGCATGAGCCTGGCATCGTCTGCGGCTTTTGCTGTTGAGCCATTGCCCAAAGGCTATCAACTGGCATCGGCAGATAAAGCCGGCGAAGGCAAGTGTGGTGAAGGCAAATGCGGTTCCAGCCAAGCCAGCGACAAGTCTGCTACTGCCGAAGGCAAGTGCGGTGAAGGCAAGTGTGGTGACGACTCTTTCGCCCGCACAGATACCGACCATGATGGCCTCGTCTCTCTTAAAGAACTGCTGGCGGTAGCGCCTCAGGGGGGTGAAGAATTTAAAGCGATGGACACCAACCACGATGGTTTTCTTTCGGAAGGTGAGGTTTACAAGTTCAGAAGCAACCAGTACATCTCTAACGGCAAAAAAGTGCCAGCCGAGCTATTTACCCGCATGAGCAAAGCGCAGAACTGATTCCTCCCGTCGTAGCATTCGCCCTCCCCCGCGCCTGCAGCCAGGGAGGGCGATTTGCTTTCTGCGAAGCGCCCATGTTAGATGCGGATTGATTACACAGCGTTATAAGTAATGTTCTCCGCCCCTGATTTATCCACTGAACGCGACACTCTAAAGTTCATCCCACTGCTCACCTCATCATGTCGATGGGGCGCCAACAGGAGACTTTCCCATGCCTTTCATCAGCGTTCGTATCACTCGCGATGGCGTCACTAAGGAACAGAAATCTCAAGTCATCGCCGAGATAACCAAAACCATGCAAACAGTGCTCAACAAGACCCCGCACCTCACTCATATCGTCATTGAAGAGGTCGACACCGATAACTGGGGCTATGCCGGAATTACCACCACTGAGTACCGCCATCAACTGACGGAGTCTAAAAAATGACTCTTCCCGTCAGTATCGATTTTGTGTCGGATGTGGCGTGCCCCTGGTGCGCACTCGGCGCCACAGCGCTGGAACAAGCCATCGCGAATCTTGCCGGCGAAGTTGACGTGGAGCTGACCTTCAAACCTTTCGAACTGAACCCGGACATGCCGGCCGAGGGCGAGCACGCCATCAAGCACATGATGCGCAAATACGGTCGCAGCGCCGAAGAAGTCGCTTCCCGCAATGGAATGATCATCGCGCGTGGCAAAGCCATCGGTTTTCAGTTCGACCTGGAAAAGCGCAGCCATTTCTACAACACCTTCGATGCCCATCGCCTATTGCTCTGGGCCGTCCAAGAAGGCCGTCAGCTCGCGCTGAAGAAAATCCAGCTCCAGGCATATTTCACCAATGGTGAGAACCCCAGCGACCACGAAACACTGGTACGCCTGGCCGGTGAAGCAGGACTTTCAACCACCCGCGCCCGCGAAATTCTGGCTAGCGACGCGTTCGCTATCGAAGTCCGTGAACTTGAAAGTTTTTACCTTGAACGCGGAATAAACTCGGTCCCGGCCATGGTGCTGAACGGTCGTCAGTTGGTCTCCGGATCGCTTTCAGTCAAGGAATACGAACAAATCCTCAGGCAAGTAGCACGAGAGTGCGCCACAGCCTGACAAAGCGACTTACCAACACGATGCCCGGGCAAGCCCCACGGCACCGGTCACTCAACTTGTGTGGAGTACATTGTCATGTCGAACGCCCACTGTCCGCTGAACCGCACCGCTTATCTGCTGGTTGATCCGTACAACGACTTCCTCTCGGAAAACGGTAAGGTCTTCCCTTTGATCAAGCCGATTGCCGAGCAGGTCGGGCTGCTCGACAACTTGCGGGCCCTCGATCGCGCCGTTCGGGCGCAGCACATTCCGGTGGTCATCGTACCGCACCACCGCTGGGAACCCGGCGACTACGAAGGCTGGGATCATCCGACACCAACCCAATGCAAAATCATGCACATGCAGCACTTCGCACGCGGTGAATGGGGCGGCGAATGGCATCCCGATTTCGCGCCAAAGGACGGCGACATTGTTGTGCAGGAACATTGGGGCGCCAGCGGCTTTGCCAATACCGATCTTGATTTTCGCCTGAAGCAGAAAGGCATCACCCACGTCATCATCGTCGGCCTGCTCGCCAACACCTGCATCGAAGCGACCGCCCGCTACGCCTCGGAATTGGGCTACCACGTCACCTTGGTGCGTGATGCGACCGCCGCTTTCCGTGCGGAAATGATGCACGCCGCCCACCACTTGAACGGCCCGACTTTCGCTCATTCAATCGTGACCACCCAAGAACTGATTGCTGCGCTGACAGCGCAGGAGTAATGGCAGATGAACCTCACCGATTTCGCCAGTTTGCCGAGGTGGTGCGTCAAGGCCGCTTTCTGCAACTGGCGATCGACCCAGCGCAACCTTAACGTCAGCCGCGCCCGTGCATGGACCATCGGCTGCAGAAAATCGCCATTGGCCCGGTGGCAATTTTCGGCGCAAATAACTTTCCGATTTCCTACTCGGTGGCCGGTGGTGCCACCGCGTCGGCACTGGCCGCCGGCGCAACCGTGATCGTCAAGGCGCACAAGCGCTGCGCAGTGCCATGGTGAAACGTGTAAGCGAAGCTGCCGCGCGGACGATGCTGACACCGGGCATTATGGCCGGTGAGCTGATCAACATATCCCATCCGGCGTAACGCTCCATTTAGAGTGTTCTCACTGATGCGCTTGCTCAGGTCGCTTCGATGCGCAAACAAGTAGCGTTGCGCCGGGACAACCTGGTCGAGCAAGTGACGCACAATCTCCAGCGCCTGAACCGACAGCGGGACAATGTAAGGCGGTACATTTTGGTTCTGTTTACCTGGCTTTCGCATCGCTAACTGTAGTTGCTTAACCACCTCCGCCGGTATGCCCCATAACCTCTGCTCCAGATCGAACTGATCGGGTGTCGCCAAGCGCAGCTCGCCTGTGCGGACACCGGTCAGCAACAACAATCGAAGGCCAAGACGCGTTTGGTCTGCGCCGCCGTAGCTTCGAAGAGCAGCCATCAATGCCGGGAGCTCGTCCATTCGGAGAAACGGATTATGCGTCACAGGAGGTTTGGGAAGCGCGACAACATCAAGGTCTGAAGCCGGGTTGTGTTCCAGCCCCTCGATCTTCACCAGCGCATAGCGGAACAATTGGTTGAACCAGGTCCGACATTTTTCGGCCGTCGTTAAAGCCTTGCGCTGTTCGATTTTGCTCAACAAATTCAGCAGATCGTGACGAGTGACGTCGTAGATTGAGCGCCCAGTTAGTATGGGCAAAACGTCTTTATCGAAGATCCGCAAGATTTGTGAAAGCGTACTCTGGCGCCCCTCCTTCAGGCTCAGCTTGCGGAACTCTACCCACTGATTGAACACAGCCTCGAAGGTATGCTCTGTGGCGAAACGAACAGCACGGCGCTGCTGCTTACGGTGCTGGTAGGGATTGATGCCTTGGGCCACCAAGGCACGCGCCTCGTCACGCCGGTTACGCGCTTCTTTGAGGGAGATTTGTGGGTAGCAACCCAAGGACATGCGCTTCTGCTTGCCTGTCCAGTAGTAGCGGAAGAGCCAGATTTTTCCGCCGCAGGCCGTCACATTGAGCGTGAGACCGTCGCTGTCACCGAGGGTATAGTCATTGCCGGTAATTCGGGCATGCCGAACTGTCATTTCTGAGAGTGCCATCGCGAGCTCCTGAACAGAGTCAGGGCCAGATACTCATCCCGCTGTGCAAACTGCTCCAGCATTAAACCGATTCAGTGCTCGTCAGAATCCTGGACTCAATTCTGGACTTAGACGCACCGGATACTGCTGGATTTCAGTGGTTTCCACCAGAACGAAAAAAAAGCCTTTCGGCCCTTATTTCAATCACTTACAGAACTCAGTGGAACTCTGTAGCGCAATATTTGGAGCGGGAAACGAGACTCGCATCTGGCGTCCGACTCATTGAAATCTAAGGGGTTTCTTTTCTTGCTCGTGCAGGAAAAGACTTAATTCTGGACTTGTTTTCTGAGGGTATCAAGATACATCGCCGTCAGTTAATCGTGATGGCAGCGGCGGACCCGACATTAGCAACGGGCAGACGCTGGGCGGAGTTAAGAGCGGGGATTGGAAGGATATTTCTGGGCCACCGTCCAAGGCCTTAAGGGCCAAGGACGGTGAAGACTTCAAAGACCCGGTTTCCGGCGGATCATAAGGCTGCTCCGCTTAAGTGACCCGCATTACACCGATACGGGGCTTTTTGTGGACAGGCTCAATCTTGGGTGATCGCCGCACTCAAGCTGTATCTGCCCCAGCGTCATCAAACAGTTGCTTGTCGAGATTCAAGACCTTGTCCATTACGTCCTGAGGACTGCCCTTACCCTCAACGGTATGGGTCTTGTAGTTGAAATCGAGTGCTATCCAACCCTGCAACTTCGCCTCATAACTATTAGGATACTGTGCCTGCTCAATAGCGGGCAAATCCTTATATTGTTCAAGTGCTGCAGTAAAGAATTTCGTCAGCTTTCCAGTTTCATTGTATTCCGCGATCGAATTAGCAACAACCTTCTGCCGCCAAGCATATTCCTGATCGGACGATTCACTCCACGCCGCGCGACGCTCGTTAGTCGTAAAACTTCCACTCTCATCATAGATAATCAATGAGAGCTGATCGCTCGACATACCCGCAAATGGATTTCTACCACTGCCATTGACAAACTGCGTTGCATTTTTCGCACGAGCCAATAACACAGAATCCTGAGTGTCAGGCACTTCAGCATCATTGGATTTTTTGTTGATAAAATAACCATCACCGGAAATCTTGCTCAAAAGCTCACTCGCTTTCGCGCCAAGCTCTTTCCTACTCAAACTTGAATCTCTAGCCGCCGCACGCGCAGCACTCTCACTCAATTGTAGAGAGAGTGAAGAAAGGCGACTGGTATCCTTATGATTACCGACATCAGCGCTTTCAGTTGCCACCTGAGTCTTCGTTAGCGATTCATTTTGGCTCGCCGTCACATTGGAAACCTGCGAACCAGAAAACCCATTTGAATTAATTGAACCGACCAAGATAATATCCTCCCTGTTATTAGCCATTCCTGAAAACGTGGCTAGTAAATTCATTATCGGCAGCACTCAAAAAAACTGTAATGATTCACGATGAATGGACGAACAAAACCGGTGCAGGCCCAGCGGCACGGGCAGTCTTTGCGCAAGCAGCCACACCGCTAGGCCCGGCTTGGGCCTTACTTCATGGTAAATTCAACAGACCAGGCGTATGTGGAGATATTGGTCGACGTTACTTTCGCCGTACACACTGCGCCACCGCTAGGTGTTGCCGTATTGTTCCATTTTGGAATAGTCGAACCTCCTGGACCAACTGTTCCAACGTAGGTTGCCAGGAACGTGCAAGTCTTCCCGCCAATGGTGTAGCGCAGGTTCGCATAGTTAGCAATAGGCGAAAGATTGCTCTGAACGGTATAGGTATCAGCACCACCCGCCTTGACAGTAGTCACTGGTTTCGGGATCGAATTTACATTAGTCGTGGCTTCATTATTTGTAATAATCGTATACGTAGCATCGGCTGTTCCAAGATTCTTGAAAGTAACAGCTACCGGAGGACCTGCCAGAGCTGAACCTGCCGCCAACATACCAACAGTCAGTACCGACAAAACAGATTTCGACATTTTCATGCACTTATTCCTTTTGATTTAAATTCCATACCTGCATTTTTCATGGAGCAGCGAAGCCTCTCCACACCACAACAACTCGATAAAGAGCAGACCTCACACGTCATGAAAACGTGAAAGTCCAGGCACACCCTTCCCACCGAAAAATCAGCACTGACATCTAGTTGATTAGAGGAATAATGCTTAAGGCGTATGACGTGCTTATTGCATCCCGCACACACGACAAATCCAAGTGACACACACTACGATATCCCTATCAACAGCTGGACTGTACCATGAACCTTTACACTTCAACCACCAACTCCTGCACCTTTGTCAGAACGGCGCGGGCCTCAACTCAACATATCCTGGCGCCAGATTGTCTACCTCAACACCGCCAGGCATGGCCCGCCCTGTGGTTACCACCACCTGGCTTGTTTTGTCAGACAAGGTAGGGCGATAGTTCACAACCGACTGCCCATGATTGTCGCTAGACAGCGCCTCAAGCGGCAACACCAGACCGCGATCACGGTGATAGGTGACAATCTGCAGCCTTGCACTCATTCCAAGTCGCAATCGCCGCAATTGCTCGCTCTCGATATTCTGAATAGAGGCAATCACCTCATAAAATGCCCCACCGGACACGGCCTGCGCGTCGACACCCTGCACACCGACGCTGTCAATCTGACCATGCAGCACCACGCCATCGAAACCATCACCAGTGATTTCCACCGGCAGTCTCTCATGGAGTTGGTGAACGTCGCTTTCCTCAACCCGTGCAACAACCTGCACCTGCTCGAGATTGATCAGTTCGAACAAGGGGACGCCTTGTCCAACACGCTGGCCTTTTTGTACAAATGGTAGATTAGCGCCACTTCCCTGAGGCGTACGAGAACGAATCACCACGCCGGCGAATGGTGCGAGCACGTCTCGCTGTGCCTGCTGCTCAAGCAGTGATTGATAACGTGACTGGGCGTTGGCCCATTGCATCCGGACTATCTGAAGGTGTTCTTCGCCACCTTTTTTCAAGACTTCGCCGAGTTCCGACTGGGCAGCCGACAGATCTAGCCGTTGCGACCTGACCTGCTGCTCAACTGCCTCCAACTCCATCCGCGGCACAATCCCTTGGTCGAGAAGAACTTTGGTTTCTGCCAATCGGCGTTCGTTATCTGCCAAGGTGGACTGGACGCTGGAAAGCGTCCGTTTTGCCCGAGCGACATCCTGCCCCTGGGACCAGCTCTCGACTTCCAACACATTGCGCCTGGCGATCAACTGCTCGGTCAAGGCGGAACGCAACTGGATGTCCAGTTGTGTCGTGTCCAGGCTCAGCAAGCGTTGTCCACGCTCAACACGCTGACCTTCCTTTACCGCAACGTCCGCGACAATCCCCTCGAAAGGCGACGACATGATTTGTTGCATCGCAGCCTCGATACGTCCGACAAGCCCCAGTCGACTTTCCAAGGGCTGATAGCCCACCTTGAACCAACTGGCCGCCGCGACCTGCTCCCGAGGAAGTAGAGGTATTACAACCAACACCGCAACGACCACAACCGCCATACAAGCCGCCACCAGGAGCAATCGCATATTGTGCCGACAAGCCAATCCGACTTCTTTAATCATTAAGGGCAATATCCCAGCTCGACAATGTGGTGCCCAATGCCTGATCCAGCAGAGTTCTTGCATTCAAGTAGGCGATGAGCGCATCAAGGCTCGTATTTTGTGCGTTACGAAAATCAGTCTCATAGCTGATAACTTGAAAATTGCTGGAGCGACCCACCTGTAACTTCTGTCGTTCGATATCAAGCTTTCGGCGCGATAGATCCCGCGCACGCAACGAGATTTCATACTGGCGCCAGCGCGTGTCGACCGTGCGAACCGCGTTCGTGACATCTCGCTCCAGGGTCTGTCGAGCCTCAACTGCATCAATCCCTTGGTTCTCCAGATTCACCTGAGCACGGACCACCTCCTGCCGACGATTGAGATCGCCAATCGGAATTTCAACCTGAATCCCCGCATACCCCTCCCAGCGACGATCCGAACGCTGCCCCTCTCTATCAGGGTAACGATCACTGACCTGGCTTGCTCCGCCGACCAATGAGACATCCCATAACTGGTTATTGCGGGCAACCGCCAGGTTGATGCCGGCCTGTTCATGCGCGATCAACTGTCCTAGGTATGCAGGCTGCTGCTCCAATGCTGTATCAAGTGCCTGCACTCGACTGAGCTGAACAGGCGTTGCATCCAGTGCTTCTACCGCCTGAATACGCGACTCCAGATCTAATGCCAAAAGCTGAAGCAACTCCAGACGATAGGCATCCAATTGATTTTGGGCCTCTTGTACACCCAGCTCCTGAGTAGCGTAATCGGCCTCGGTTTGCACAATCTCAAATTCAGCCATACGGCCGGCAGTAATCATGGCTTTGTTGACGTTCAGTAACTGCTGCGAACGACTCAATGCCTCTGTCGCGATACGCAACTGCTCTTGAGCGCGAAGTACATCACGGTAAGAGGTGATGATTTGCGTGACGGTTTGCGCCACCGTCGCTTTCAAGGCAAGACGGTTCGTCAGCTCGGAAAGCCTTGCTGAACGCATCGGCGCTGTCGTGATCTCCACTCCAGCCCCCCGAAGCAAGGGCTGTATGAGCGTAAACGTCGCACCATCGCTGCGGGTACGCCCGTCATTATTGCTATCGGTCAACTGATTGGCCCAAGAGAGACCGAGCCGTGTACCGAACTCCCCCAACAGCGTGGTCGTAGGCGATAGCTGCCGATAGCGTGAACCATCGCTTTCATTGCGCTCACCCCGATAGTCGCCCCTCAATACCAACTTGGGCGTGAACAGGTCCTCAGCGACGCGCAGATCGAACTTCTGCGCGACACGCTCAAGGTAGGCACTACGGATGGAGCGGTTACTTCGCAACCCCAGATAGACAGCATCGGCCAACGTCAGATTGATCGTTTCGGCCCGCAACGACACCGCGACACCTGGCATCGACGCCTGAGACGGCGTGAGCGCGGCGAACACCGTCGACGCAGATAGCATCCACAGCAGCCCCAGCAAAAACGAAAATCGCTTGTGCTCAATCATCTCGCAAGGCCTGAACCGGTTGCAGGCGAGACGCAGTCACGGCGGGATAGAGGCCGAAGAATAGGCCGATCAATAGGGAGCTCCCCACCCCCAGCGGCAGAGATTCAATGGCCAAGGTAAATGGCCACCCTGAAAACCATACGAACAAAAAAGCTGAAAGCAGTCCGACGGCCGCCCCGGCCAGTGAGCCCGTCACTGACAAACAGGCCGCCTCCAGAAGGAACAACATCCGAATGTCGCGTGCCCGAGCACCGAGGGCCATTCGCACGCCAATCTCGCGACGACGCTCAGAGACATTCATGAGCATCACATTCATCACGCCAGCCCCTCCGACCAGGAGGGAAATCCCCCCAAGGCCGGCCAACAGATAGGAAAATGTGTTGGATTGATGTGTAAGGCTGTCGATCAGCTGTTGCGGCACAAGAACCTCAACGTCATGCCCCTTGAGCACCCCTTCCAGATAAGCACGTAAGTCCTGTGCACTTTTCGCGATCAGTCCACCATCGTGCACCTTGGCAATCACACTACTGATTTGTGGAGAAGGCTGAAGTCGTCTCATGCTCTCTATCGGTATAAACAGTGCTTCATCTACCTGAATCGGGATCAAGGGGTTCGGAGCCTGAGGTCGTGCAATACCTATCACTTCAAACAGATACCCTTCGATCTGAAGCTGCATACCCGCGACCAGCGGCCTGCCCGATCCACCGATTCCCAGTTCATGAGCAACCTTGGCCCCTGCGACGATGTAGGTGGTCTGGTGATCGAAATCGGAGATAAAGCGTCCTTGAGCAAGTTTGAGATCCAGGGTTTCGGCCAATCCTCCGGTCGTCCCCAAAACCACCGCGTCGACTGTTCGCCCTGCGTAACGAACTTGACCTGAATGGAATGTCGTTGGGGCCACTTGGGCGATGGCAGGAAGTTTTTTTAGAAGCGACTGAGTATCAAGCGTGGGCGGCATCGTTTGACTGTTGAGCGGAGAGAATGGAAACGACGCCACAATGCTCTGAGCCCCCATCCCCTTGAAAGCCGTCATCGCTTCGTTCGCGGCGTTCTGACCGATGTTGAGCAGCGCAACAATCGCCGCGCAGCCAACTGCAATACCCAGCATCGCCAACCACGAACGCCGCCCCAAGAGACGCAGGCTGTCCAGGGACTCAATCAACGCGTGCAGAAGACCCGGACCTTGACGATGAGGCGAACTTTCAAGCATCCGTCATTGCTCGCCTGTTTGCAGTTTCTTTCAGAATCCCACCCTCTACCTGCAAACAGCGCTCAAGGCGTTCGGCCAACTGCGCATCGTGAGTCACCATGACTAATGTCACCGCCTTCTCATCGTTGAGACCGAGCAGCAGTTTTATCACGTCATGGGCCGTTGAGCGGTCCAAATTACCTGTCGGCTCGTCGGCAAGAATCAATGAAGGATTTCCCACTAAGGCTCGCGCAATCGCCACACGCTGACGTTGCCCACCGGATAGGTCGGCGGGCCGATGATCTGCTCGATCACCCAACCCCACACGCCCAATCTGGATCCGCGCGCATTCACGCGCTTCGCTGCGCGTAAAGCCCCGGTAGAAAAGAGGCAGGGCAACGTTATCGAGCGCAGTCAGGCGAGGAAGCAGATTGAAACTCTGGAACACGAAACCGATCTCACGGTTGCGTAGCTGAGCACGCTCGTCAGCCGTCGCCTCGACCATGTTGCGGCCAGCGAACCAGAACTGGCCAGATGCCGGACGGTCAAGGAGTCCTAAGATGTTCAGCAGCGTGCTTTTGCCGGAACCGGATGTACCGAGAATCGCGCACGTTTGCCCACGCTGAATATTGAGCGTCACATCACGCAGAACGGGCATGTTTTGCCCCGCCATAGGATAAGACTGGCAGACATCGCTCATGGCGATGAGCGAATGTGTCGACTGTGTCGACTGTGGCTCCATGCCGGACCTCTTTTCTCCATTGATCCAGCCGTCTGGCCAGAGTTTTCGCGAAGCGACACATCAGGGGGAGGTGCTTCTTGAGGCGAGAGTATTTACCACAAAAATCGGAAAGAAGGAAAAAGCATATCAACGTACTGGCAAGGCACCCACTCGCTTCGATATCCCATCGCCATGAGTGAAGGCATTCCTAAGCACAAAAAAAAAGCCACTCATCTGAGTGGCTTTTTTGTGAATCTTGGAGCGGGAAACGAGACTCGAACTCGCGACCCCGACCTTGGCAAGGTCGTGCTCTACCAACTGAGCTATTCCCGCGTCTTGGTGTGGCGCATTCTATAGATTCAGATTACGCCGTCAACCCTTTGATTCAAAAAAGTTTATTTGGGGTCTACGTCCGTCCGCAGATGCGGCCAGGCGGCGCGCAGGTACTGGACCATCGACCACAACGTCAGGCCTGCCGAAACCAGCAGCAACGCATAGCCCAACAGGACCCAGAAGCTGAAGTCCGACGGGTTGGCCAGCAGGACCACCAGCGCCATCATCTGCGCGGCGGTTTTCCATTTGCCCAGGTTGGACACCGCCACCTGGGCGCGGGCGCCCAGTTCGGCCATCCACTCACGCAGCGCCGAGACGACGATTTCGCGGCCGATGATCACCGCCGCTGGCAAGGTCAGCCAGAGGTTGCCATGTTCCTGCACCAGCAGCACCAGGGCCACCGCGACCATCAGCTTGTCGGCCACCGGATCGAGGAACGCGCCGAACGGCGTGCTCTGCTCCAGGCGTCGGGCCAGGTAGCCGTCCAGCCAGTCGGTTGCGGCGGCGAAGGCGAAGACCGAGGCCGAAGCCGCGTAGCTCCAGTGGTACGGCAAATAGAACAGCAATATGAAGATCGGGATCAGCAGGACACGTAGGACGGTAATCAGATTTGGGATATTCATCGGCACAACTGGCTGCAAAGTTAACGGGCATTCTACTCGCTGTGCAGGTTTGCATAAATCGACTCAGCGAGCTTTTTACTGATACCGGGTGCTTTGGCTATCTCTTCGATGCTGGCACGAGACAGCTCCTGCAATCCACCAAAATGTTTCAACAGGTCGCGACGCCGCGTCGGGCCGACCCCCGCCACGCCTTCCAGGGTAGAGGTACGGCGGGTCTTGCCACGGCGGGCGCGGTGTCCGGTGATGGCGAAACGGTGCGCTTCGTCGCGGATCTGCTGGATCAGGTGCAACGCCGGAGAATCGCCTTTCAGGGTGAATTCATGGGCCGCATCGTTCAGGTACAGGGTTTCGAAGCCGGCCTTGCGCGTCGCGCCCTTGGCCACGCCCAGCAGGATCAGGTCGGGGACCATCAGCTCATTGAGCACGTCGCGGGCCATGGACAGTTGGCCTTTGCCACCGTCCACCAGCAGGATATCCGGCAGCTTGCCCTCCCCGTCCTTCAGCTTGCCGAAGCGCCGCATCAGCGCCTGGTGCATCGCCGCGTAGTCATCCCCCGGCGTAACGCCTTCGATGTTGTAGCGGCGGTAATCGGACTTGATCGGGCCTTCCGGGCCGAACACCACGCAGGAGGCCACCGTCGCCTCGCCGCTGGAATGGCTGATGTCGTAGCACTCCAACCGTTGCGGTGGCTCCGCCAGATTGAGCACCTCGGCGAGGGCATCGAACCGCGCGGCCACGTGCTGGCGGTTGGCCAAGCGCGCACCCAGGGCCTGTTCGGCGTTGGTTACGGCCAGTTGTTGCCAGCGCGCGCGAGTGCCGCGAACGCGGTGGCTGATGGTCAGTTCACGACCGCGAAGCGTATCAATGGCTTCGATCAGCGCCGGGAAGTCTTCATGGACCACGTTGACGATCAATTCGGCAGGCAGGTCGCGTTCCGGGCTGCTGACGTAATACTGGCCCAGAAAAGCCGCCATCACCTCGGACACGTCTTCCTCGATACCCACCTGCGGAAAGAAGTTCTTGCTGCCGAGCACGCGACCGCCGCGCACGCTGATCAAGTGGACGCAAGCGCCACCCGGGTTGATGAACGACGCGATCACGTCGACATCGCCGCTGCCGCCCTCCATGCTCTGCTGGTCCTGCACGCGGCGCAGCAACCCGATCTGATCGCGCAACTCGGCAGCCCGCTCGAACTCCAGGTTGACCGCCGCGTCTTCCATCGCCGCCGACAGCTCGTCGGTCAATGCGTTGCTACGGCCTTCCAGGAACATCACCGAGTGACGCACGTCCTCGGCGTAGACTTCAGGCTCGACCAGCCCCACGCAAGGCGCCTTGCACCGCTTGATCTGGTATTGCAGGCAGGGTCGGGTACGGTTCTTGTAGTAGCTGTCTTCACACTGGCGAACAAAGAAGGTCTTCTGCAACAGGCTCAGGCTTTCACGAATCGCCCCGGCGCTGGGATAAGGTCCGAAGTATCGGCCCTTGGCCTTCTTCGCCCCTCGATGGATGCTCAGGCGCGGAAACGCCCCGTCGGACAGGAACACGTACGGGTAGGATTTGTCGTCGCGCAACAGGATGTTGTACGGCGGCCGCCATTCCTTGATCAGCGTCTGCTCAAGCAGCAGCGCTTCGGTTTCGTTGGCGGTGATGGTGGTTTCGATCTGCGCGATGCGTCCCACCAGGGCAGCGGTCTTCGGCGCCAGGCCAGTCTTGCGGAAATAACTCGCCAGGCGTTTCTTGAGGTTCTTGGCCTTGCCGACATAGAGCAGGCGCGCGTCGCTGTCGAACATGCGGTACACGCCCGGGCGGCCGCTGCAGGTAGACAGGAAAGCGCTTGGATCAAACAGTTCGGTCATTGTCAGGCGCTGGCATCGACCATGCCGTGGCGCACCGCCAGCAGCGTCAACTCGACATCACTGCTGATCGAAAGCTTCTCGAAGATACGGTAACGGTAGGTATTGACGGTCTTGGGCGACAGGCACAGCTTGTCGGAGATGATCTGCACCTTCTGGCAACCGACAATCATCAGGGCAATCTGGATTTCCCGTTCCGACAACGCGTCGAAGGGCGAGTCGTTGGTCGGCTGGAACGACTTGATTGCCAACTGCTGGGCGATCTGCGGGCTGATGTAGCGCTGCCCGGCAAAAACCAGACGAATGGCCTGGACCATTTCGTTCAGGCCGGCGCCCTTGGTGAGATAGCCCGCCGCGCCCGCCTGCAACAACCGGGTGGGGAACGGATCTTCTTCACAGACAGTCACCGCGACCACCTTGATGTCCGGGTGGCTGCGCAACAGTTTGCGCGTGGCTTCCAGACCGCCGATGCCAGGCATCTTGACGTCCATCAACACCACGTCGGGCTTGAGTTCACGCGCCTTGATCAGGGACTCTTCCTCGGACTCGGCCTGGCCTACGACCTGCAGACCATCGATATCAGCCAGCATTCGTGTAATGCCCGTACGGACGAGATCATGGTCATCGACCACTAACACCCTAATCAAGCAGACACCTCACGATTTGGTCTTATTTGGGTTGGTCAACACCTTAGCAAAAAGCATCCGGCAGACCTAGCGCAAAGGGGCATATAAAAATTACAACAAGTCTTATAGACACCTGAGCCGGAGCGTCAAGCGCTGGCGTCTCGCTCCATCCTCAGGAAACACTCGTCCTCGCCGACGACCCGCAGCCCCATGCGTTCATACAGCGCCCTGGCGGGGTTGTTCTTGAACACCGTCAGACGCAACGCCGGGCGTCGCTCCAGCGTCACCAGGTCCCAGACCTGTCCGATCGCCCAGGTTCCGGCGCCCTGCCCCCTACACGTCTCGGCTATCTGTAGCTCCCGGATATACAACGCCCGGGCATCGCGACTGAGGCTGACAAAACCCATGTCCTGATCGTCGCGACAGATAATCCAGCTCTGGCGAATGATCCACGCCAGGTCGAACGCCTCGTCCTGCCACAGCAATTGATGCTGCAAATAATAAGGGAGCATATTGACGCAGGTCAGTTGCCGGGCGAAACCGATGTCTGCGGCCGTTGCCGCACGCCATTGGAAACTCATGAGTACCTCGTCAAGACATTGCCACCGGAACGACTTGCCCGGCCCAGCCCTCAACGGTGCGGCGGGCGATCACCAACAGATCGCCCGTGCCCGGCGCTGCCGCGATCTGCGAACCGTCCGGCGCCCAGATGGCGCTGCGACCGGCCGACTCCCAGCCTCCGGTGGCGCCACCATGATTAGCCATCAGCACCGTCATGGCATGTTGCCTGGCATAACCTTGCAACAAGGTCGTATCGGGCACGTAGCCACCTTCGGTGATCAACACGCCTGCTGCATACAGCGTAGCGCCTCGCCCGGCTGCCGCTGCGGCATGGCTGGCGTGGGAAAAGTCCGCGCACACGGCCAGCGCGATGCGGTCCTGATCCATTTCCAATAATGAGCCGCCATGGCCCGGGGCGAAGGCAATTTCTTCTCCCGGGTGCAAGTGCTGCTTGCTGTACACCCCAAGGGAACCGTCAGCGCCCAGTACCAGGGCGCCAATCAATGCCGGTGCATCGACCGACAACCGAATCGGCATGCCAACCACAGCGGTCAAGCCAAGCGCCTGCGCCAGCTCACGCAACGGTTGCAACAGCGCATCCTCCGGCAGGATCGCCAGATCCACAGCCAGGCCAAGCTCGTACCCGGTCAGTGACAGCTCGGGAAACACCAACAACTGCACATTCCGTTCGGCGGCCGCCTGCATGAAGCGCTGATGGCGGATAACGTTTGCCCGGACATCCCCCGCGATGGAGATCGACTGGGCCGCGGCAAAAACTGGAACGGTCATGGTGCTTCCCTGAAAGATGGCTTAAACCAAAGTTTGTCATAACGCCCGACGGACTCAAGCCAGATGAACAATCCCATGGCGTCGATAGCATTTTCTGATTGAACCGGCGCACCGGCCTCGAGTAAGCTCGGGACCATTCAACGGAGACAGACCATGTTCAACGCCCCTTCACCGCTTCAAACCACCGGCGCCCCGCGCTCGGTAGCGGCTGCCTGGGCGAACAGTGTCCAGGCTCCGGTCAGCTTTTATTTTGGGTATTGGTTTAGCCACTGGCGCGCCTGATACCCAACCGGCGCCCACTTTAAACGGGTCGCCCTCCAGAGTTCTCAAAACCCCCGGTCGGCTTCCCGACCGGGGGTTTTGTTTTTCAGCGCCACACACATTCGCACCACCCGACGCCTTTGAGGATTGAACCATGAACTACGCCACTTATTACCGTTACGACTTTTGCGCCTGGCGATTTAGCAACCCCCGTTCGGGACAGCCTGCCGCCTCCGATCGGTCACCTATCGGTGGCATGCCAACACTCCGGGCCCCTAAGGCCAACTGTCGAACACCCCACTAGGGCCGGCGCGGGAACGAACCCGCAGCTCGCCCAGGAAGCCAGATCATGAATTCGTCCGTATCCGCTTTGCCGCTGTCCACGCTCAACCCGGCCAATGAAGCCCTGACCCTGCGTCTGCCCAGCTCATTGCAGCTCAAACACCAGTTGCCGCTCAGCCATGCGTTGAGCCAACAAGTCGACACCCATCGCCAGGCCATTCGCGCGATCCTCGACGGCGAGGACAGCCGCCTGCTGGTCATCGTCGGCCCCTGCTCCATCCACGACCCGAAATCCGCTCTCGAATACGCCGCCAACCTCGCTCGCATGGCTCACGAAGTGAGCGACAGCCTGTTGCTGGTGATGCGCGCCTACGTGGAAAAACCCCGCACCACCGTCGGCTGGAAAGGTCTGGCCTACGACCCCGGCCTGGATGGCAGCGATGACATGGCCGCCGGCCTGACGCTGTCCCGGGAGCTGATGCGCGAGATGCTGCAGCTCGGCCTGCCGGTCGCCACCGAGCTGTTGCAACCCATGGCCGCCAGCTACTTCGACGACTTGCTCAGTTGGGTCGCCATCGGCGCCCGCACCACCGAATCGCAGATCCACCGGGAAATGGCCAGCGGTCTGGGCCTGCCGGTCGGTTTCAAGAACGGCACGGACGGCGGCGTCGGCATTGCCTGCGATGCCATGCGCTCTGCGGCCCATCCCCATCGGCATTTCGGCGTCGACAGCCAGGGGCATCCGGCGATCATCCAGACCCAGGGCAACCCCGACACTCACATGGTGCTGCGCGGCGGCCATCGCGGGCCGAACTATGACCGACAGAGTGTCGCGCAGGTCCACAGCGACCTGACCCGCCTGAAGATTCCGACACGGATCATGGTCGACTGCAGCCACGCCAACAGCGGCAAGGACCCGTTGCGTCAGCCGCAGGTATTCAACGACGTGCTGGACCAACGGCTGCAAGGAAACCACTCGCTGATCGGCATGATGCTGGAAAGTCACCTGTTCGAGGGCTGCCAGCCGGTAGGCCCGTCGATGCGCTACGGCGTATCGGTCACCGATGGCTGCCTGGGCTGGGAATCCACCGAGCAGCTGTTACGCGAGGCCCATCGTAAATTGCAGTCGGCCGTCTGAGATCCTGGCTGGCGCCAGTCGGCTCAGTCACAGACCTGTGGGAGCAAAGCTTGNNCGAGCAAGCTTTGCTCCCACGGGGTTTATGTCCAAGCCAGGGTTATTCTCAGCCTTGCGCCCCGGAACGAACCTGCACCGTCACCTCCCCCGAACGCTGGCTGACGTCGTCCAGCCGTTCGATCTGATAGAACAGCTGCACCGAGCGCCCACGCTGAACCTGCCAGAACGCCGCCGGCACGACAAAGGTCACCGGCTGACCTGCCGTGGCCTCGGTGATCTCCCGCTCATCGACGTAAGCATGGCTGCCATTGCACTGCAGCCAGATCAGCTCTCCGGGCTCAAGTCCGGCGCCATAGATAACCACCGTCACACCCTTCGAAAAATCATCGACCTCCAGCAGGCCATCGTTCAACGCCTCGATCCGCGGCAGCTCCAGCGCCGGACGTACCAAGGGACCGATGTGCAGCGCCAGGGCCTCGGCGCGGCGCACCGAATGACCGCGCCTGACGACATACGTCAAGGCCAGTTCATGGCCGACATGGCCGGCGAATTGCGAATGGTCCAGCCAGAACGACACCTCACCACCAACGGCATGGGCTTCTATTTCCAACATGTCCCGCCAAAGTGGTTTGTCATCCCGGCTGGCAATCAGGATCAGCCGATCTCCGACCGCCATTCGGGAATAGGGTCGAACGGTCATGCGCGTCCCTTCCGGTACCCGCCCGGGATCCAGCGCGCCACCCACTGCATCATCGGCGACGACAGGCAGCAACTGCGGCGAGGCATCGCCAATCTCCAGTTGCAAGGGTTCCGAGACCAGCGTGGTCGGTAGCCGCCTGCCCGTCACCCGGCAGGACACTTCCAGTGAACCGCCATCCAGCTCGGCGATATGCGGTTCGCGTACGACAAACACGACGTGTCGTCCGACCTGCCGCTCGGTCACGAACCCTCGCACTTCGTGTCGGTAGGGCTCGGCGTCCGAGTTGAGTCCGTGCCAGCACAGCAGCACTTCATCCCCGCAGGTCATCAGTGGATAGGCCCGCAGGGTAATGACCACCTTGCGCCAGGCAGGGTTGATCACCCCGCCCTTGGCCGCAGCCACGGAAGGCGCCGGAAGTTTCGCAGACGATGCAAGCAGGGCTCGCTGGGGAGATCGGTAGGTGTTCATGTAAAGCTCCAGTCCTTGGATAGAGGCAGCGTTTTCACATAACGGCGCCCGATGCCCCATTAAAACCCCATCGGCGCAAACGTTCAGTCAGGCAAAAACGACGCTGAGCGTCGTCCTCGGCGCCCAGGGCTGTAGCTGCAAACGCCATGAGTTATCGGAAGCATCCGACGACTTCGTACGCCAGCGGTGGAATAGCCGATTCTTCCCGCTTCTTTTAATCCGCTTTCCGTAATTCAGCGCGGTTTCTTCCTACACCGCCCAACAAACGCCTGGATTAGAGTGAGGACGCAAACTCAACGTGAACCTCCTCGAAAAGGGTACGAACATGCAACGGAATGCAACCACACGATTTCCCATCCTGCTGGTCCATGGGTTGTTCGGGTTTGACCGGATCGGCGGTTTTGAACTGTTCCATGGCATCAAGCAGGCATTGCGTATTGCCGGTGCCCGGGTCTTCATCCCCTGCTTGTCGGCCACTCACTCCAATGAGGCCCGCGGCGAACAATTGCTGGCACAGGTCGAGCGGATCCTCAGTGGTACCGGCGCGACCAAGGTCAACCTGATCGGGCACTGCCAGGGCGCACTCGCCGCACGCTATGCCGCCGCGCTGACACCCGAACGGGTGGCTTCGGTGACCTCGGTCAGCGGCCCCAACCAGGGTTCCGAACTGGCCGACTTCCTGCACAAAGCCCTCACCCCAGGACGGTTGCCGGGACATGTGGCCGGCCATATCGCTACGTTGTTCGCCGACTTTCTCTCATTGCTCGGTGGCGAGAGGCAGCTCCCCGGCGCGGCCATCGCAACCCTGGGTGCGCTGACCACCGAAGGCGTCGGCGCTTTCAATGATAAATACCCTCAAGGTCTGCCCAGGCACTGGGGAGATCAGGGTCCGGAAAAGGTCAACGGCGTGCGCTACTACTCGTGGAGCGGCACGTTACCCGTCACTAACGATGGGGGCCCCGATGCGGAGCTGCCCTTGCATGGGTTCTGCCGGGCCTTCTCCGAATATTTCATTACCGAAGCCGGGCAGAACGATGGCATGGTCGGGCGCTTCAGCTCGCACCTGGGCAAGGTCATTCGCTCCGACTATCCCATGGACCACCTGGACGCCATCAATCAGGCGGTGGGCAAATACCGCAGCGGTACCGACCCGATTGCGCTGTACCTGCGGCATGCCGAGCGCCTGCGCAAAGCCGGCCTTTGATCGACAGGCCCAAGGTTTTGACGCATTTTTGACAACACCCGCTTAACGAATCCGGTAGGCTCAACACCTTTAAAATATCGAAAGGAGATTTTCCCCATGGCCAAAGCCACTGCCCGTCACATCCTGGTGTCCAGCGAAGAAAAGTGCAACGAACTGAAAACCCAGATCGAAGACGGCGCCGACTTCGCCGAAGTCGCCAAGGCCAACTCTTCCTGCCCGTCCAGCCGTCAGGGCGGCGACCTGGGTTCGTTCGGTCCAGGCCAGATGGTCAAGGAATTCGACACCGTGGTGTTCAGCGCCCCGATCAATGTGGTCCAGGGTCCGGTTAAGACCCAGTTCGGCTACCACCTGCTGGAAGTCACCAGCCGCCAGGACTGATCCCGGTTTGTCGATATGACGGCCCGCCCTTCGGTGGGCCGTTGTGTTTACGTCACATGAAGGGGCTGGCGATCAGCGCCCCGCTCGCGTACAAATCGTGCGTATCGATCACCCGGCTCTAAGGCTGACAATGCGACTGGCGTTCCCTTCACTGCTGCTGACTGCCGTGGCCCTGCTGACAGGTGCCGCCGCTGTGGATGCCGCACCGCAACATGCCTTGACCGTCTATGGCGAACCGGCCAGATATGCCGAAGGCTTCGGCCACTTCGCCTATGCCAACCCCCAGGCGCCCAAGGGCGGCACAATGCGCCGTTCGGCCGTTGAAATCGGCCACTTCGATCATGTCCTGCCCTACATCGACAAAGGCATCGGCGTCAGCCAGATCGACGGCATGCTGTATTCGCCACTGGCCCAGCGCTCGCTGGACGAGCCCTACACCGTCTATGGCCTGGTGGCCGAGAAGATGGAGCGCTCGGACGACGGCCTGTCCCTGCGTTTCTACCTGAACCCCAAGGCCCGCTTCGCCGATGGCAAACCCATCACCGCCGCGGACGTGCGCTACAGCTTCGAGCTGTTGATGAGCCAGGGCAGCCTGCGCTATCGCACCCAGTTCGCCGCCGTCAAAGGCGTCGACATCGAAGACGAACGCACCGTGCGCTTCGACTTCAAGAACAACGAAAGCCGCACCCTGCCCCTGGACATCGCCACCTTGCCGGTGCTTCCCGAACACTGGTGGAAGACCCGTGACTTCGGCAACGGCGGGGGCTATGAGCCGCCGCTGGGCAGTGGTCCGTATCGGGTGAGCAAGGTCGATTCCGGCCGCAGCATCACTTTTGAGCGCAACGCCGATTGGTGGGGCAAGGACCTGCCGGTCAGCCGCGGGCTCTACAATTTCGACCATTTCAGCATCGAGTATTTCGGCGACACCGACGTGGCCCGGCAGGTGCTGCGCGGCGGCGCCTACGACTACAACCGCGAGTTCTCCGCCACCGCCTACTCAATTGGCTACGACAGCCCGGCCCTGCACGACGGTCGCCTGCAAAAAGCCCACCTCGCCACCGAAGCACCACAGACGGCCCAGGGTTTCGTCTTCAACCTGCAACGCCCGCAGTTCCAGGATCGACGTGTGCGCCAGGCCCTGGCGCTGCTCTGGGACTTCGAGTGGAGCAACCGCCAGATGATGCGCAACCTCTATGTGCGTCAGCAGAGCTTCTTCTCCAACACCGACCTTGCTGCGCGGCAACTGCCTGATGCGGCCGAGCGGGCGATCCTCGAACCGTTGCGTGGCCAGGTCCCCGACGAGGTCTTCAGCCAAGTGTTCGAAGCACCGAAAACCGACGGCAGCGGCGTGATCCGCGACAAGCAACTGCAAGCCCTGGCCCTGCTCGAACAAGCCGGTTGGAAGCCCGACGGCGACCGCCTGGTCAATGCCGACGGCGAACCGTTGAGCTTCACGTTCCTGAATACCCAGAACGGTATGGACCGCCTGTTGCTGCCCTACAAGCGCAACCTGGCGCAGATCGGCATCGACATGAGCATCCGCCGCATCGACTCGTCCCAGTACGTCAATCGGCTGATGAGCCGCGACTACGACATGATCGTCACCGGCTACCCCGTCAGCACTTCGCCGGGCATTGAACTCTACAATTACTTCGGTTCGGCAGCGGCCAACGACCCGGGCGCCAACAATTACATGGCCTTGAAGAATCCGGCGGTGGACAGCCTGATCGACGGACTGGTCAAGGCCACCACCCAAAGCGACATGCTCCGCCATGCCCACGCGCTGGACCGGGTGCTGCAATGGAATTATTACTGGATCCCCAACTATTACCCGCCGGGCAGCTCGACCGTGTGGTGGAACCGCTTCGGTATTCCGAAGGTCCAGGCCAGTAATGACGAAGCCATCGAAAGCTGGTGGGAAATCAGCACCACGCCGCTGACCAACGAGCAGATGACCGCCGAGCGGATCAAGCGTGGCGCACCCGGAGGACGGCACTGATGTGGGCTTATATCGCGCGGCGCCTGCTGCTGATCATTCCGACGCTGGTGATCATCCTGCTGGTCAATTTTGCCATCGTCCAGGCCGCGCCAGGCGGGCCGGTGGAACAGGCCATCGCTCACCTGCAAGGCATCGGCGGCGCCAGCGTCGGCAGCTCGGGCAATGCCATGACCGGCAGCTCCCGGGCCAGCCGCGGCCTGGACCCGCAGTTGATCAAGGACATCGAGAAACAATACGGCTTCGACAAACCGGCCCATGAACGCCTGTGGCTGATGCTCAGCAGCTACGCCCGGCTGGACTTCGGCAAGAGTTTCTTCCGCGGCGCCACGGTCACCGACCTGATCCTGGAAAAGATGCCGGTGACCATTTCCCTCGGACTGTGGGCAACGCTGATCACCTACCTGGTATCGATCCCCCTGGGCATCCGCAAGGCGGTGCATCACGGCTCGGCCTTCGATGTGTGGAGCAGCACGGCGATCATCATCGGCTATGCCATGCCGGCGTTCCTCTTCGCGATGTTCCTGATCGTGGTGTTTGCCGGTGGCTCGTCACTGAACTGGTTTCCGGTACGCGGGCTGGTGTCGGAAAACTTCGAGTCGCTGTCGACGCTGGGCAAGGTCGCCGATTACTTCTGGCACCTGGTGCTGCCGGTCACGGCGCTGGTGATCGGCGGCTTCGCCACCCTGACGATCCTGACCAAGAACTCGTTCCTCAATGAAATCACCCGCCAATACGTCGTCACCGCGCGGGCCAAGGGCATGAGCGAACGACGGGTGCTGTACGGGCATGTGTTCCGCAACGCGATGCTGCTGGTGGTGTCGGGCATTCCCCAGGCGTTCATCAGTGTGTTCTTTGCCGGGTCGCTGCTGATCGAGGTGATTTTCTCCCTCGATGGCCTGGGTCGCATGAGCTACGAGGCGGCGGTGTCCCGCGATTATCCGGTGGTGTTCGGCTCGCTGTTCATCTTCACGCTGTTCGGCCTGCTGATCAAACTCATCGGCGACCTCTGCTACACCCTGGTGGACCCGCGCATCGACTTCGCCGCGAGGAACGCCTGATGTTCACGTTGTCCCCACTGGGCCGCCGACGCTTCGAGCGTTTCAAGAAAAACCGCCGGGGCTGGTGGTCACTGTGGCTGTTCATCGGCCTGTTCGTCCTGACCCTGGGCGGCGAACTGATCGCCAACGACAAGCCGTGGGTGGTGAGCTATCAGGGCTCGCTGTATTTCCCGGTATTCAAGCGCTATACCGAACAGGAATTTGGTGGGCAGTTACCGTTCCAGGCCGACTACCGCAGCAGCTACGTGCAGAACCTGATCCACAAGGACGGCGGCTGGCTAGTGTTTGCGCCGATCCCGTTCAGTGACGACACGCCCAACTACGACCTCGCTCAACCAGCCCCGAGCCCGCCCACTTCAGTGAACTGGCTGGGCACCGATGATCAGTCCCGGGACGTGCTGGCCCGGGTGATCTTCGGTGCGCGGGTGTCGATCCTGTTCGCCCTGGCGCTGACCGCCATCAGCGCGCTGATCGGCATCGCCGCCGGTGCGTTGCAGGGCTACTACGGCGGCTGGGTGGATCTGCTGGGGCAGCGTTTGCTGGAAGTCTGGTCCGGACTGCCGGTGCTCTACCTGCTGATCATTCTGTCCGGCTTCGTCGAGCCGAATTTCTGGTGGCTGCTGGGAATCATGGCTTTGTTTTCCTGGCTGGCGCTGGTGGACGTGGTACGGGCCGAGTTCCTGCGCGGGCGCAACCTCGAATACGTGAAAGCCGCGCGCGCCCTGGGCCTGTCCGACCGCAAGGTGATCGTGCGGCATATCCTGCCCAACGCGATGAATGCCACCCTGAGCTACCTGCCATTCATTCTCACCGGGGCAATCTCCACCCTCACCGCTTTGGATTTCCTCGGCTTCGGCATGCCGGCCGGCAGCGCCTCGCTGGGCGAGCTGATTGGCCAGGGCAAGCAGAACCTGCAGGCACCGTGGCTCGGGCTGACGGCATTTTTTACCCTGGCATTGATCCTGTCGCTGCTGGTGTTCATTGGGGAGGCACTGCGCGATGCATTCGATCCACGATCCTGAAGCCCGGATGAGCGAAAACCTGGTCGAGATCCGCGACCTGAGCGTGGCCTTCAACGACCACACCGTGGTGCGCAACCTGTGCCTGGACATCCGCCCCGGCGAATGCCTGGCGCTGGTGGGCGAATCGGGTTCCGGCAAGTCGGTGACGGCCCATTCGATCCTGCAATTGCTGCCCGCAACCGGCACCCGCACCACCGGCAGCATTCGCTATCGCGGCCAGGAACTGGTGGGCGCCGAAGCGAAGGCGTTGCGCGAGCTGCGCGGCAACCGCATCGCAATGATCTTCCAGGAACCCATGACCTCGCTGAACCCGCTGCACAGCGTCGAAAAGCAGATCGGCGAAACCCTGATGCTGCACCGGGGCCTGGGCGGTAAAGCAGCCCGCCAGCGCATCCTCGAACTGCTCGCCCTGGTGGGCATCCAGAAACCTGCCGAACGGCTCAAGGCCTATCCCCATCAACTGTCCGGCGGCCAGCGGCAACGGGTGATGATTGCCATGGCCCTGGCCTGCGAGCCGGAGCTGTTGATCGCCGACGAGCCGACCACCGCGCTGGACGTGACCGTGCAGCGCAAGATTCTGCTGCTGCTCAAATCCCTCCAGCAGCGGCTCGGCATGTCCTTGCTGCTGATCAGCCACGATTTGAACCTGGTGCGCAGCATCGCCCAGCGGGTATGCGTAATGAAGGCCGGGGAGATCGTCGAGCAAGCGCCCTGCGAGACCCTGTTCAGCGCACCGAAACATCCCTACAGCTGCGAACTGCTGCACGCCGAACCAGAGGGCGAAGCCTTGCCCCGGGACGACCGCGAGGACGTGTTGCAAGTGCACGACCTGAGGGTGAGCTTCCCCCTGGGCGGCGGGCTGTTCCGCCGCAAGGAATACCTGCGCGCCGTGGACGGGATCAGCCTGAACATCCAGCGCGGCAAGACCCTGGGCATTGTCGGCGAGTCCGGTTCCGGCAAGTCCACACTGGGCCAGGCGATCCTGCGACTGATCGAATCCGAGGGCAGCATTCGCTTCCAGGGTGAGGCTCTCGATCAACTGTCGCAAAAAGCCCTTCGCCCTTGGCGCAAGCAGATGCAGGTGGTGTTCCAGGACCCATTCGGCAGCCTCAGCCCACGGATGTCGGTGCAGCAGATCATCAGCGAAGGCCTGGAGGTCCACAGCCCGTCCAGCCCCAAGGAATGCGAAGCCCAGGTGATCCAGGCCCTCGAGGAAGTCGGCCTCGATCCCCAGAGCCGCCACCGCTATCCGCACGAATTTTCCGGTGGCCAACGCCAACGCATCGCCATCGCCCGGGCACTGGTGCTCAAGCCGGCGCTGATCCTGCTGGATGAACCCACCTCGGCCCTGGACCGCACCGTGCAGAAACAAGTGGTCGCCCTGCTCCGCCAGCTCCAGGAAAAGCACGGCCTGACCTACCTGTTCATCAGTCACGACCTGACGGTGGTGCGCGCCCTGGCCCATGACATGATCGTGATCAAGGACGGCAAGGTGGTCGAGCAAGGCGCCAGCCACGCGCTATTCGAGTCACCCCGACATCCGTATACCAGGGAGTTGCTGGCGGCGGCGCATCCTGGATAACCGGGCCAGCCTTCAGCCGACGACTCAGGCGCCGCGTCGCTGGTCCAGGGTGTTGGCGAACTCGCCCATCACCGTCACGACCTGTTGCGCGCCCCGATGAATATCCAGGATCACCTCGCCTGCCTGGTTGGCCAGCGTAACCCCCTGTTCCGCCTTGAGGGTGCTGGACTGCATGCTGGTGACGGCCTGCCTGGCGAGTTCGCGGTTCTTGCCGACCACCTCAGTAATGGCGACGGTGGCCTGGCTCGTACGCCGGGCCAGGTTGCGCACTTCATCGGCTACAACCGCAAAGCCGCGCCCCTGCTCGCCCGCGCGGGCGGCTTCGATGGCCGCGTTGAGGGCCAGCAGGTTGGTTTGTTCGGCAATACCCCGGATGGCGTCGACGATACTGCCGATTTCCTCGGACTGTGCGCTCAGGGCCCCAATGCCCGTCGCCACAGCTTGAAGCTCATCGGCGATGCTTTGCACGACGGTCACGGTTTTTTGCACGACCGCCGTGCCCAACCGAGTGTGCTCATCGGTCTGCCGGGACGTCTCGAAGGCCAGCTGCGCCGCCTTCGATTCAGTTTGGCGTTGCTCGATCTCCCCCGTGCAATCGGTGGCGAACTTGACCACCCCATACAAATGGCCTTGGGCGTCATACAGCGGATTGTAGGTTGCTTGCAGCCAGACGGTGGCGCCGCGTTTGTCGACCCGCTGGAATAGACCACTCATGTACTCGCCCCGGTTCAGTGCGGCCCAGAAACCACGATAGGCTTCGCTTTGTGTTTCGCTGGGCTGGCAGAAGAGACGGTGGTGCTGGCCGCGCACTTCTTCCAGGCCATACCCCATCACCTTCAGGAAATTCGCATTGGCCTTCACCACCTGCCCGCTCAGGTCGAACTCGATGACCGCCATCGAACGGTCGATCGCCTGGATGAAGCTGGACTCGACCTGGGAACGAAGCACGCGATCATTGATATCGCGCACGATGCTGATGATGCGCTGCACGCCCGCACCCGCCTGTCGCACCGGGACGTAATCCGCTTCCACCCACAACCCGTGTCCGTCGCGGGTCGACTGCAAAAACCGCTCGCTGACACTGTCACCTCGGGCCAAGCATTGCCACAGCGTCGCGTACTGTCGACTGCAAGCATGCGCCGGCTCGCAAAATGCCTGGTGAGGCTTGCCCAGAACCTCGTCAAGCGAGTACCCGGTCATCTGCAGGAACAAGGGGCTGGCGTCGAGTACTTCCCCTGTCGGTGCGAGCTCGAGCACGGCCATGGAGCGATGCAGGGCATTGCGCTCCATTTCAAGACAAGCCTGCCTGGACTGTATTTCCTGCAGGGCCTGCTGATGCTTGCGACGACGAATGAACATGGGCACCGCTCCGGAACAATGGTTGCGTGGGTCGAGCCATCTGAAGGCACGGACGCCTTTTCGCTGGAGAGATGCCATTAAGCCATGATCGCTGAAGTAATTGTACAGTTTTTTGTGAATGTACAAGTTTAAGCGACCAACGCCATTCCTTTTATCGACCAGCGTGTTTCATTTCCAACCCATGTGCCAGCGCGTACTGTCACGCAGCTCGCGCCAGTCCAGAAGCGCCACGCGTCCGCTGTGGACCGCCTGCAATTCAACTTGCAGCGGCGTGCCGGCCTCGTCACTGATGAGCTTGATCACCAGAAAATGCTTTTCCCGATTGACTGGCGCGCAGGCTGTCCACTTCGAGAGGCTGAGTTTACGGGGATTGAACGCGTTCATAGGCTCGCCAAAAAATGTACAAAGACAAATAACTGTACAATGCAGCCGTCATCCATACCACGACTAAAATCGCTCGCGCGCTGTCAAGGATCGTCCATGGGGCCGGGGCACGAGCGGCCTGATCAGGCGGTTCTGCGGCATACTACCGGCGGCAACACCCCATCAGAGGACGCCCCATCCCACCGCTTTCTGGAAATGGCCGATGCACTCCACCGAAAACCTGAAGGACTACAAGCGCGTACGCACGCTGGCAATCCGTTCGTTGTTCGAGATCATCGAGCAGTCCAGCGAAGGCACAGTGATCGTCGACCGTGACGCGAACATCGTCTGGATGAATGAACGCTACGCCCGGCGCTTCGGCCTTGGCTCGGCGCAGGAGGCGATTGGCCGGGCCTGCGAAAGCGTGATCCCCGGCAGCCTGTTGCGCGAGGTGGTGCGTACCGGACAGCCGATCCTGCTGGACATGCAGGACATGCCCAAGGAACCACTGGTGGTCATGCGCCTGCCGATCCATGACAGTGCTGGCGCGGTCATCGGCGCCATCGGTTTTGCCCTGTTCGGCGAGCTGCACCGCCTGTCGCCCTTGCTCAAGCGCTACCAGAGCATGCAGGAAGAACTGGCCTCCACCCGTTCGCTGCTGCGGGCGCGGCAAACCAAGTACAACTTCGCCCACTTCATCGGCACCAGCAGCGCCGGGCTGGAGGTCAAGCGCCGCGCCCGACGCAGTGCCAGCACCGACTCGCCGGTGCTGCTGCTCGGCGAAACCGGCACCGGCAAGGAGTTACTGGCGCAGGCAATCCACAGTGCCTCGCCCCGTGCGCACAAAGCGTTCGTCAGCATCAACAGCGCGGCGATTCCCGAGTCGTTGCTGGAGGCCGAATTCTTCGGCACCGCACCCGGCGCCTTTACCGGCGCTGACCGCAAGGGCCGGGTCGGCAAACTGCAGATTGCCCAGGGCGGTACGTTGTTTCTCGATGAGATCGGCGACATGCCGTTGCCGCTGCAAAGCAAACTGCTGCGGGTGCTTCAGGAAAAGGAGTACGAACCGGTGGGTTCCAACGAGGTGCTGCAGAGCGATGTGCGGGTGATCGCGGCCACGTCCATGGATCTGGAGGCGGCGATCAAGCGCGGCGAGTTTCGCGCCGACCTGTATTACCGCCTCAACGTGCTGCCGATCCAGGTCCCCCCACTGCGCGAGCGCCTGGATGACCTGCCCGCCCTGAGCGACGCGATCCTGGAAGAACTGCGCAGCCAACACGAACTGAACCAGGACGCCCTTGACCTGCTGGGGCAACACGCCTGGCCAGGCAACATCCGCGAGCTGCGCAACGTGCTGGAACGGGCCGCGCTGCTCAGCGACAACCTGCTGCTGACCGCCGCCGACATCCGCGCGGCCATCGGTACGTTCATGCCAGTGAGCCGCTCGGCCAGCCCGACGCTGGAACCGCTGCCGCAGGAAACCTACAGCCAGGCCCGGGCGCGATTCGACCGGCAGTTGATCGAAACCACCCTCGCGCAATGTGGGGGCAAGGTGATTGAGGCTGCGCAGCGGCTGGGGCTGGGGCGGTCAACGTTGTACAAAAAGATGGTGGCGTTGGGGATTGCAGAGTCTCAATAGGGAGACTTTATTCTCATTTTTTAGACGCCGACTTTTTTGAGTGCTTCGCACTCTTCGCGAGCAAGCCCGCTCCCACAGGATCTGATGAAACCCTGTGGGAGCGGGCTTGCTCGCGAAGAGGCCATTCGAATCACAAATTCTCAAAAAAGAGACAGAAACCCTTGCATCACCTAACAAAAATAATAATATTTATATATTTCAACAAGTTACCAACCTGGCACAAAACTCGCTAAAGCCCCTCCCACCGCTTCACCACAAAAATAACAATCCAGGAGACACACCATGAGTGTGATCATTGCCTTGGCAGCCCTCACGCTGCTGATGGTCGCCGCCTACCGTGGCTACAGCGTTATCCTCTTTGCCCCCATCGCCGCCCTCGGCGCCGTCCTGCTCACCGACCCTTCCGCCGTCGCCCCTGCCTTTACCGGGGTGTTCATGGAAAAAATGGTCGGCTTCATCAAACTGTATTTCCCGGTGTTCCTGCTCGGCGCGGTGTTCGGCAAGCTGATCGAGCTGTCGGGCTTCTCTCGCTCCATCGTTGCGGCGGCGATCCGGCTGCTGGGCACCCGCCAGGCGATGCTGGTGATTGTGCTGGTCTGCGCCTTGCTGACTTACGGCGGAGTGTCGCTGTTCGTGGTGGTGTTCGCGGTGTACCCGTTCGCTGCCGAGATGTTCCGCCAGAGCAATATTCCCAAGCGGCTGATCCCGGCCACCATTGCCCTCGGCGCGTTCTCCTTCACCATGGACGCCCTGCCCGGCACGCCGCAGATCCAGAACATCATCCCCAGCACCTTCTTCAACACCACGGCCTGGGCCGCGCCATGGCTGGGGGTGATCGGCACGCTCTTCGTGTTCAGCGTCGGCATGCTGTTCCTCCAACGCCAGCGCAACAAGGCCCAGCGCCTGGGCGAAGGCTACGGCACCGAGCTGCGCAACGAGCCTGAAACCGCCGAAGACATCAGCCTGCCGAACCCGTGGATCGCCGTTTCACCGCTGCTGGCGGTCGGCATCATGAACCTGTTGTTCACCCGGTGGATTCCCCAGTGGTACGGCAAGACCCACAGCCTGGCATTGCCAGGCATGGCGGCACCGGTGACCAGCGACATCGCCAAGCTCACCGCGATCTGGGCCGTGCAGGCGGCGCTGCTGGTGGGCATCATCATGGTCCTGGTGTTTGGCTTGCGCGCCATTCGCAGCAAGTTGGCCGAAGGCAGCAAGAGCGCGGTGGGTGGTGCGTTGCTGGCCGCGATGAACACCGCTTCGGAATACGGTTTCGGCGCGGTGATTGCTTCGCTGCCAGGCTTCCTGGTGTTGGCCGACTGGCTCAAGAGCATCCCCAACCCGTTGGTCAACGAAGCCGTGACCGTCACGCTGCTGGCGGGCATCACCGGTTCTGCCTCGGGCGGCATGAGCATCGCCCTGGCGGCGATGTCCGAAAGCTTCATCAGCGCCGCCCACGCCGCCAACATTCCCCTGGAAGTGCTGCACCGCGTGGCGGCCATGGCGAGCGGCGGCATGGACACCCTGCCCCACAACGGCGCGGTGATTACCTTGCTGGCGGTCACCGGGCTGACCCACCGTGAAGCCTATAAAGACATTTTCTGCATTACGCTGATCAAGACCCTCGCGGTTTTCGTGGTAATCGGCGTGTTCTATGCCACTGGCATTGTGTGAGGTTCCTATGACAACAACGCTTTCGGGCAAGACTGCCCTGGTCACCGGATCTACCAGCGGCATCGGCCTGGGCATCGCCCTGAGCCTGGCCAAGGCCGGCGCCAACCTGATCCTCAACGGCTTTGGCGATGCCTCGGCGGTGATCGCCGAGGTGCGGCAGTTCGGTGGGCGGGTCGGCCACCATCCGGCCGATGTCAGCGACCCGGTGCAGATCGCCGACATGCTCGCCTACGCCGAACGTGAGTTCGGCGGCGTCGACATCCTGGTGAACAACGCCGGCATCCAGCACGTGGCCGCCGTGGAGGACTTCCCGGTGGAACGCTGGGACTCGATCATCGCCATCAACCTGTCCTCGGTGTTCCACGCCACCCGCCTGAGCTTGCCGGGCATGCGCGCCAAGGGCTGGGGACGGATCATCAACGTTGCCTCGGTGCACGGCCAGGTCGGCTCGGTGGGCAAGGCTGCCTATGTCGCGGCCAAGCACGGGGTGATCGGCCTGACCAAAGTGGTCGGCCTGGAAACCGCCACCAGCAACGTCACCTGCAATGCGATATGCCCCGGCTGGGTGCTGACGCCGCTGGTGCAGAAACAGATCGACGGTCGCATCGCCAGCGGCATCGATCCGCAACAGGCGCAGCATGACCTGTTGGCCGAGAAGCAGCCTTCATTGGAGTTCGTCACCCCGCCGCAGTTGGGCGAGTTGGTGCTGTTCCTCTGCAGCGAAGCCGGCAGCCAGGTGCGCGGCGCGGCGTGGAACATTGATGGTGGGTGGCTGGCTCAGTAACCGGTGAGGAATCCTGTGGGAGCAAACTGTGGTGTCTGATACCTGGAAGCCCAGCTCGCTCTATAGTTTGTGTGCACATAAAGAATAAGAGGCCCCCATGTCCGACATCCTCTGGCAACCCGCTCCCGAACGCATCGCCCAGTCGCGCATGAACGCCTTCCGCCAGTTCGTCAACGGGCGACATCAGTTGCAACTCAATGATTACCCCGCCCTGCACGCCTGGAGCATCGACCGGCGCGAGGCCTTCTGGCAGGCCATCGTCGACTTTTTCGACATCCGCTTCCACCAGGCGCCCAGCGCGGTGCTGGTGGAAAGCGCGCAGATGCCCAGTGCCCGCTGGTTTGCGGGAGCGACCCTGAACTTTGCCGAACACCTGCTGCGCCGCCGCGATGCAGCCGTCGCGGTGGTTGCCATCGACGAAAACGGCGGCCAGGAGCAATTGACCTGGGCCGAACTCGCCGCCCACGTAGCCGGCCTGCAACGCAGCCTGCGAGCCGCCGGCGTCACCCTGGGCGATCGTGTAGCCGCGTGCATGCCCAACACCTGGCAGACCCTGGTGGGCATGCTCGCCACCACCAGCCTGGGAGCGATCTGGTCCTGTTCGTCGCCGGACTTCGGTACCCAGGGCGTCATCGACCGGTTCGGCCAGATCGAACCCAAGGTGCTGATCACCTGCGCCGGTTACCGTTACGCCGGCAAGGTCATCGACCAGCGCGCCAAGGTCAACGAAATTCTCCAGCGACTGCCGTCACTGCAGCAACTGATCGTGCTGCCCTATGCCCAACCTGAAGCATGTCCGGATGACTTCATGACGGCGGCCCACGTCGCGCTATGGGCTGATTTCTACCGCAGCGGCGGCGAACCGGAATTCACCGGCGTGCCCTTCGATCACCCGCTGTACATCCTCTACTCCAGCGGCACCACCGGCGTGCCCAAGTGCATCATCCATGGCACCGGCGGCGTGTTGCTGCAGCACGTCAAGGAGCATGGCCTGCACGTCGATCTCGGCCCTGATGACCGGCTGTTCTACTACACCACCTGCGGCTGGATGATGTGGAACTGGCTGGTGTCGGCCCTGGCCGTGGGCAGCACGGTGGTGCTCTACGACGGCTCGCCGTTTCATCCAGGCCCGGAACGCCTGCTGGACCTGATCGACGACCAGCGCATCAGCGTGTTCGGCACCAGCCCCAAATTCCTGGCGGCCCTGGAGAGCCAGGGCCTGAAGCCTCGGCAGAGCCACGACCTGGACAGCCTGAAAACGATCCTGTCGACCGGCTCGGCGCTGGCCCCCCACAGCTACGATTACGTGTACCGCGACGTCAAGCCCGATGTCTGCCTGGCGTCGATGTCCGGCGGCACCGACATCGTCTCGTGCTTCGTCAATGGCAACCCGTTGTCAGCGGTGCACCGGGGCGAAATGCAAGGCAAGAGCCTGGGCATGGCGGTGCAGGTCTGGAACGAGGCTGGCAACGCGGTCATCGGCGAAAAAGGCGAGCTGGTGTGCACCCGGCATTTCCCGGCGATGCCCATTGGCTTGTGGAACGATCCCCACGGGGAAAAACTCCGCGCCTCGTACTTTGCCCAGTTCCCCGGCGTCTGGGCCCAGGGCGATTACGCCGAGGAACTGCCTCACGGCGGCCTGTTGATCCATGGGCGCTCCGACGCGGTGCTCAACCCGGGCGGCGTGCGCATTGGCACCGCGGAAATCTATCGGCAGGTGGAAAAGGTCGCGCAGGTGCTGGACAGCGTCGCCATTGGCCAGCAATGGCAGGGCGATGTGCGGGTGGTGCTGTTCGTGCGCTTGCGAGACGGTGTGGCACTGGATGAGGGCTTGGCGCAGCAGATCCGCCAGGTCATCCGCGCCAACACCACGCCGCGTCATGTCCCGGCGAAGATTTTGGCAGTGAACGACATTCCGCGGACCATCAGCGGCAAGGTGGTGGAGCTGGCAGTGCGCAATGTGGTGCATGGCGAGGCGGTGAAGAACACCGATGCGCTGGCGAACCCGCAGGCGTTGGAGCAGTTTCGGGATCGGCCGGAGCTGGCTACCTGAGCTTGAGAAATGTGTTGGCTGTCAGGGCCTCTTCGCGAGCAGGCTCGCTCCCACATGGCCTTTGTTGCACTGGAGTTCCACTGTGGGAGCGAGCCTGCTCGCGATGAACGATAACGCGCAATAACGTCAATCCATCAACCCCCACTCCCCCGCCTTCGGATCAGCCGGCGGCGGGGCGCCCGACTCGGCATGCAGCTTCAGGCGCAAGCGCAGATTGTTCGCCGAGTCGGCATTCTTCAGCGCCTCTTCTTCATCGATAGCACCCTCGACCACCAAGTTGAACAGCGCCTGGTCAAAGGTCTGCATGCCCAGTTCTTCCGACTTCTCCATGATGCCCTTGAGTTCACCCAATTCATTGCGCCGGATCAGGTCGGCCACCGTGGGCGAGCCCAGCATGACTTCCACCGCCGCCCGACGCTGGCCGGTCACGGTGCGCACCAGGCGTTGGGAGATGAAGGCCTGGAGGTTGTTGCCCAGGTCGTTGAGCAACTGCGGCCGGCGCTCTTCCGGGAAGAAATTGATCACCCGGTCCAGGGCCTGGTTGGCGTTGTGGGCATGCAGGGTGGAAATCACCAGGTGCCCGGTGTCAGCGAAGGCCAGGGCGTGTTCCATGGTTTCCCGATCACGGATTTCGCCGATCAGCACCACGTCCGGCGCCTGGCGCAGGGTGTTTTTCAGGGCGGCGTGGAAGCTGCGGGTGTCGACACCGACTTCGCGCTGGTTGATGATCGATTTCTTGTGCCGGTGGATATACTCCACCGGGTCTTCGATGGTGATGATGTGGCCGCTGCTGTTGCGATTGCGGTAATCGATCAGCGCCGCCAGGGAGGTCGACTTGCCAGAACCTGTCGCGCCGACGAACAGCATCAGCCCTTGCTTCTGCATGATGGTGTCCAACAGCACGTTAGGCAGCTTCAGGTCTTCGAAGCGCGGGATCTCCAGCTTGACGTTACGGATTACCATGGACACGTCATTGCGCTGCTTGAAGACATTGACCCGGAACCGCCCGACGCCGGCCAGGGAAATCGCCAGGTTCATTTCCAGCTCCCGATCGAACTCAAGGCGTTGTTCGGCGTCCATCAAAGACTCGGCGAGCCCGGCGATGTCGCCAACCTTGAACGCCTGGTTGCCCAACGGCTTGAGCACACCCTCGAACTTCGCGCAGGGTGGCGCACCGGTGGACAGATAAAGGTCGGAGCCATCCTGGCTCGCCAGGATGCGCAACAAGGGATCGATTTCCATGGCCTGAAACTTCCGCGAGACACCAATGAAACAAGCTGACCCGAGCATGAACCCCTTCAGACCAGCCCGCGCTTATCTTCTTCAGAGGATAGTAGACGCCCCGGCACAGATACGATATCCAGGGATTCCGTGATGAACGCAACACCCGCCGGCAGCGACACCCAGGGCCTGATCGCCCGTCTGGACTGGACCTCGAGCCCTCTCGGCGCCATGCCGACCTGGTCTCAGAGCCTGCGCACCGCCGTGGACATGATGCTTCACTCGCCCCTGCCGATGGCCTTGCTCTGGGGCGAGGAACTGACCCATCTCTACAACGACGGCTTCGCCCGACTGATCGGCGACAAGCACCCCCGCACGTTCGGCCGACCGACCCACACCGCCTGGGCCGAACTCCGGGCCGCGACCGAAACGATTTATCAGCAGGTATTGCAAGGGCATTCCCATACCTGCCGCGATCAGCAATGGCGCGTGCCCTTCGCCGGCCGGCTGTGCGATGTGTGGCTCGACCTGACCTACAGCCCGGTGCGCGACGAAAGCGGCCACGTTGCCGGCATTCTGGTCACGGCCATCGAGACCAACGAGCGACGGCGCCTGGCTCAGGAGTTCGAGCGCCGCTCCGAGGCCAGCCTCAAGGCCCAGCACGAAAGCGAAGAACGCCTGCAACTGGCCCTGGCCGCCGCCGATGCGCTGGGCACCTGGGATTGGGACATCCGCGAAGACCGCTTTGTTGCCGACGCACATTTTGCCCGCCTGCATGGCGTGGATCCGAACCTGTCGCGCCAGTTGCCCATCAGCGCCTACCTGGAGGGCGTGCACCCCGAGGACCGGGCCATGGTCGCCCGCAGCATCCGGCAATGCATCAGCCAAGGAACCGAATACGCCGAGGAATACCGCCTGGTGCAGCCCACGGGCGAGATGCGCTGGGTGTTTGTCCGGGGCCGCTGCTACAAGGATCGCCACGGTCGGCCCAAGCGCTTTCTCGGCGCGGCCCTGGACCTCACCGAGCGCAAGCGCGCCGAGCAGGCGTTGCGCCAGAGCCAGACCGAGCTGCAGCTGATCATCAACGTCATGCCGATCCTCATCAGCTACGTGGACCGAGACGAGCGTTTCCGGCTGAACAACAGCGCCTACCTGGACTGGTACGGCCTGACCCCACAGGAACTCTACGGCAAGACCATCCGCGAAGTGCTCGGCGAGGAAGCCTATGCCGCACGCGCCGAACAGATTGCCGCGGCGCTGTCGGGCAAACCGTGCAGCTTCGCCGTACAGTCCGCCCACCGCGACGGCCGGCCGCGCCACGCATTGACCAACTACCTGCCGCGCCGGGGAGCCGATGGTTCGGTGAACGGGTTCTACATCTTTGTGATCGACGAAACCGAGCGCAAGAAAACCGAGGAAGCCCTGCGCAACCTCAACGAAACCCTGGAGGAGCGGGTCATCGCCCGCACCCAGCAACTGGCCGAGGCCAACCAGCGCCTGCAAAACGAGATGATTGAACGCGAGCGCGCCGAAGAAGCCCTGCGCCATGCGCAGAAGATGGAAGCCGTCGGGCAGCTTACGGGTGGCATCGCCCATGACTTCAACAACATGCTCACCGGCATCCTCGGCAGCCTCGACCTGATGCAACGCTATATTGCCAGCGGCCGCACCGACGAGATCGGGCGTTTCACCGAAGCGGCGGTGTCCTCGGCCAACCGCGCCGCGGCCCTGACCCATCGTCTGCTGGCTTTTTCCCGGCGCCAGTCCCTGGACCGCAAGCCACTGGACCCCAACGATCTGGTGCACTCACTGGAGGACCTGCTCAGGCGTACCACCGGCGAGCACATTGTGCTGCACCTGCAACTGGCCGGTGAGTTGTGGCCAGTCAGCACCGACGCCAGCCAGCTGGAAAACGCCCTGCTCAACCTGGTGATCAACGCCCGCGACGCGATGCCCGATGGCGGTGAATTGATCGTCGAAACCGCCAACGTCTACCTCGACGGCAGCGACATCAACAGCCTGGAGCCGGTCAAGGCCGGGGATTACGTGATGATCGCCGTCAGCGACAACGGCAGCGGCATGACCCCGTCCGTGTTGGCCAAGGCCTTCGATCCGTTCTTCACCACCAAGCCGATCGGCCAGGGCACCGGCCTGGGCTTGTCGATGATCTACGGGTTTGCCCAGCAGTCCGGTGGGCACCTCAACCTGGACAGCGTGCCAGGCCAGGGCACGCGGGTGCAGCTGTACCTGCCACGGCTGCACATGACGCCCGCCGAGCAGCCTTCGACGCCTGGAACGGTCGAGGTGCCGGCGGCAATCGCCGGGGAAACCGTGTTGCTGGTAGAAGATGAACCGGCGGTGCGCATGCTGGTGCTCGACCTGTTGGAAGCCCTGGGCTACACCGCCCTCGAAGCCCGCGACGCGAAGACCGCCCTGCCGCTGCTGGAGTCTGGCCAGCGCATCGACCTGCTGGTGACCGACGTCGGCCTGCCGGGCATTAACGGCCGGCAACTCGCGGAAATTGCCCGCCAGCATCGCCCCGGCCTGAAGGTGCTGTTCATGACCGGCTACGCGCAGAAAGCCGCCGAGCGCCAGGGCTTTCTCGACCAGGGCATGGACATGGTCGCCAAGCCGTTCACCCTCGATCTGCTGGCGAACAAGATTCGGGCGATGATCAACCATGTCAGCTGACTTGAGGCATAATCGCCGCCCCGTTACGTTCAGGTCAGCGCTGCAATGAAAGCCCAAGCCCGCCATATCCTGGTGAAAACCGCCGAAGAAGCCGAACAGCTCAAGCAACGCATCGCCAAGGGCGAGGCCTTCGACGTGCTGGCAAAGAAATACTCGACCTGCCCCTCCGGCAAACGTGGCGGCGACCTGGGTGAAGTGCGGCCGGGGCAGATGGTCGGCGCGATCGACGCGGTGATTTTCAAGAAGCCGCTGCGGGTGGTGCATGGACCGATCAAGAGCAAGTTCGGCTATCACCTGGTGCAGGTGTTTTATCGGGATTGATGCCGCATTCAGCACTGATCAAATGTGGGAGCGAGCCTGCTCGCGAAGCGGTGGGTCAGTTGATATTGATGTTGACTGACACACCGCCATCGCGAGCAGGCTCGCTCCCACAGGAGGTCAATATTGATTATGAGCGGGGAATCAACGCCCCTGGCACCTGAATCACCCGGCTCGCCAGCAGATGCCCGGCTTCGGCGGCCTCCACTGGGCTCCCGCCCATCAAGCGACTCGCCAGGTACGCCGCGCTGAACGAATCCCCCGCCGCAGTGGTGTCCACCACCCGTTCGACCCGCTGGCCAGGCACTTCATACGACTGGCCATCGCAGCGGATCAGGCACGCCTCGGCCCCGCGCTTGAGCACCACTTCCGGGGTGCCAAGCTGTTCGTAGGCGGCGAACACCGCTTCGCTGTCGGCATGACCGAACAACGCCTGCTCGTCGTCCACCGTCAACAACGCCAGTTCCACGTAGGGCAAGACGCTGCGATACGCCGCGCGGGCCGCGTCAATCGAAGCCCAGAGCCTGGGCCGGAAGTTGTTGTCGAACACCACTTGGGCCCCGCGCAGGCGTGCCTGGATCAGGGTGTCGATGAGCTTGCCGCGCCCCTGCTCCCCCAGCACTGCCAGGGTGATGCCGCTGAAATACAGCACGTCGTATTCCGCCAGCGCCGCCAGGATCGGCGCGGCGGCCGGGGTGGTGAAGCAATCGCGCACCGCCGCCTCGTTGCGCCAGTACAGGAACCGCCGCTCGCCGGCGGCGTCGGTCTGGATGCAATACAAACCCGGCAGGCGCCCGGGCAGGCGCTGGACCCGATCCAGGCCAACGTTTTCTTCGGCCCAGCTGCGGCACATGGCGTCGCTGAAGCTGTCGTCGCCCAGGGCGGTTACGTAGTCCACCGCGCCCCTCTCGCCCAGCGCGCGGGACAGGTACACCGCCGTGTTCAGGGTGTCGCCGCCGAAGCTTTGTTGCAGGCTGCCGTCGGCGCGTTGTTGCAGTTCGATCATGCATTCGCCGATCAGGGCGATGCGGGGTTTCGGGTTACTCATGGGTGATCCTGATGATTTGGTGGTGTCTGGCAGACCGTCATCGCGAGCAGGCTCGCTCCCACATTTGAAATGCATTCCCCCTGTGGGAGCGAGCTTGCTCGCGATAGCCGCAACCCGGTCTCAAGCTAGAAACAGGTCTCCATGCTCACGACCACCCGCAACCCCTCATCCACCAGGCACCCCACCCGCCACTTGTCGAACGTCAGGCATGGATGCGAAGTGCCGAACGCAATAATGTCGCCAATCCGCAACTCAACCCCCGGCGCCACGCTCATGAACGCATGCTGGTCCATCACCGCCGTCACCTTGCAGCCGCTCACGTCGTCTCCCGCCACTGAGTCCGAACCCGGTTTATAGCGCTTGAGCGGCACCGGCAGCCCGGCGTCATAGGCCACGTCACGCTTGCCCAGGGCGATCACCGCGAAGCCCGGCTCCGGCAGCGATTGCACATGGGCCCAGACTTCCAGGGCCGGGCGCAAGCCTTCGTGCAAGTCACTGCGCCGCTCCAGCACGCAGCACTGGGCCTCCTTGTAGATCCCATGGTCATGGGCCACGTAGCTGCCGGGGCGCAGCACGCTGAGGAAACGCCCGTGGGCATTCTGCGCCTCGAAGGATTCGGCAATCAGGTCATACCAGGCCGAACCCGATGCGGTGATGATCGGCCGGTCGATGGCAAACGCGCCGCTGTCCTGCAGTTGCACCGCCAGGCGCACCAGGGACGCGGCGAACGCGCGGATGCCACTGATGGCGTGGTCGCCGTGGATGACCCCTTCGTAGCCTTCGATACCGGTCAACGCCAGCGCCGGTTGCGCGCGGATCGCTTCGGCCAGGGCCAGGACTTCGGCCTCACTCCGGCAGCCACAGCGGCCACCGACCACGCCGTACTCGATCATCACATTGAGCCGCACGCCGCGAGCGGCGAAGTACGCGCCCAGGTCAGCCACGCTGTCGGGATGATCGACCATGCAATGGAATTCGAACGCCGGATCGGCGAGCAGATCGGCGATCAGCGCCATGTTCGGCGTGCCCACCAGTTGGTTGGCCATCAACACCCGGCGCACGCCATGGGTGTAGGCGGCACGGGTCTGCACGGCGGTGGCAAGGGTCAGGCCCCAGGCGCCGGCCTCAAGCTGGCGGCGAAATAACGCCGGGGTCATGCTGGTCTTGCCGTGGGGTGCCAGTTCGGCACCGCTGTCACTGACGAACGTTTGCATCCAGCGGATGTTGTGTTCCAGGGCGTCGCGGTGCAGCACCAGCGCCGGCAGGCTGACGTCCCGTAGCAGATGCGCGCCAACGCTGGCGGCGCCCTTCTCTACAGTGGCATTCAAAATGGCAGCAGGCATGTTCGAACTCCTCACGCGCGGCCGCTAGCAGCCGCTGCGTCTATTCATTGATGCGACGGGCCAGGTGGTTGGCGCTTTCGATCAGCACCCGGCGGTAGTCGGCGTAATTGTTCCTGGCGTCGGCCCGCGGGGCGACGATGCACAGGGTTGCAATAGCGACGCCGCTGGGGTCTTTGACCGGCGCGGCGAAGCAGTGGGTGAAGGTGTCGGCCACGCTGTCAAAGGAGAAAAACCCGTCGAGGCCGGCCTGGCGGATTTCCTTGAGAAACTGCTCCAGGGGCAGGCGCTCGCCGTCCGGCAGGATGAAGTCGTCGGGGTCGATCAGGTCGACGATCTGCTGGTCGCTCAAGTGCGCCAGCAGCAGGCGACCGGACGCCGTCCAGGGGATTGGTGCGTTCTCACCAATGTCCGATGAAATACGGAAATGCCGCTCGCCTTCCTTCATCAGCGCCACGGTGTATTTGCGCCCGTTGAGCAGGCACATCTGCGCGGTCTCCCGGGTCTGGCGGACGATCTCCTGCAAGGCGTGATCGGCCTCGCGGCTCAGGTCGAAATGGCGCAGGTGCGCCTGCCCGAGAAAGTACAACTGGCGGCCGAGGTAGACGTGCCCGTCCTTGCCCACCGGTTCGAGGATGCGCCGCTCCAGCAGCGACGCCACCAGTTCATAGACCGTGGACTTGGGGCTGCCAATGCCGCTGGCGATGTCGTTGGGGCGCAGCGGCTGGCCGATTTCCTTGAGGAAATCGAGGATATCGAACGCCCGATCCAGTCCCCGGGCCCGGCGCTTGATGGTGTCTTCGGTCATGTCTTTGGTTCCTGATCATTCCCACGCTCTGCGTGGGAATGCCGCCATGGACGCTCTGCGTCCGCAGTTATATGACGCAGAGCGTCACGGGATGCATGCCCACGCAGAGCGTGGGAACGATCAATCATCACTTCTTCTTGTAGGCCACACAATCAATCTCAACCTTGCAATCGACCATCATGCTCGCCTGCACGCAGGCCCGGGCCGGGGCGTGTTCGGGGCTGAAGTATTCGCTGAACACCTTGTTGAAACTCCAGAAGTCCCGCGGGTCGTCCAGCCACACGCCGCAGCGCACCACGTCTTCCAGGCCATAGCCGGCCTCTTCGAGAATGGCGATCAGGTTTTTCAGGGTCTGGTGCGTCTGCTCGACGATCCCCCCGACGATGATCTCGCCGTCCACCGCCGGCACCTGGCCGGACACGTGCAGCCAACCATCGGCTTCCACGGCACGGGCGAAGGGCCGTGGCTGTCCGCCGCCTGCGCTGCTGCCGGTGCCGTAACGGGTAATGCTCATGGGTGTTTCTCCTTATGATTAAAAGCGGGTGTTCTTGAGAAATTCCGCCAGCCGTGGTGACTGCGGACGCTCGAACAATTCTTTCGGTGGACCCTGCTCTTCGATGCGGCCCTGGTTCATGAACACGATCTTGTCGGACACCTCGAAGGCGAAGCGCATCTCGTGGGTCACCAACAGCATGGTCATGCCGTCTTCGGCCAGGCCCTTGATCACGTTAAGCACCTCGCCTACCAGTTCCGGGTCCAGCGCCGAGGTGACTTCATCGAACAGCATCAGGCTGGGGTTCATGGCAATCGCACGGGCAATCGCCACACGCTGCTGCTGGCCGCCGGACAACTGGCCGGGAAAGTGATCGCGCCGTTCCAGCAGGCCGACCCGTTCCAGCCATTTCTCGGCCAGCGCCGCCGCCTCGTCCTTGTGCAGTTTTTTCACCTTGAGCAGGCCCAGGGTGACGTTCTGCAACGCCGTCAGGTGCGGGAACAGATTGAATTGCTGGAAGGCCATGCCGGTCATGGCCCGGTGCCGGGCGATGACTTTCTCGGGGTGACGCACGCGCTTGCCGCCGACCTCGTCATAGCCGATGGACTCGCCGTCGAGCACGATCCGGCCGCCCTGGAAGTCCTCCAGCATGTTCACGCAGCGCAACAGCGTGGTCTTGCCCGAGCCGCTGGAGCCGATCAGCGTGACCACGTTGCCGCGCTGCATGCTCAGGTCCACGCCCTTGAGCACTTCGAGCGGGCCGTACTGTTTGCGCAGGCCGCGAATGTCCAGCAGCGGTTGGGTGTTGGAAGGAGTCGAAACGTCAGTCATGGCAAGGCCACCCGCTTTTCAATGCGCCGCCCGAGGAGCTCGATGGCGTAATTGATGATGAAAAAGAGAAACCCGGCGAACAGGTAAAACTCCAGGGTCATGAAGGTCCGGGCGATGATCTGCTGGGTGCTGAGCAGCAATTCGGCGACGCCGATCACCGACAACAGCGTCGAGGCCTTGACGATCTCGGTGGAGGAATTGACCCAGGTCGGCAGGATCTGCCGCAACGCCTGGGGCAACAGCACGTAGCCCAACGCCTGGAAGAACGTCAGGCCGATGGCCTGGCTGGCTTCCATCTGCCCACGGGGCAACGCCTGCAAGGCACCGCGCACGATCTCGGCCACATGGGAGCCGCAAAACAGCGTCAGGCCGAGGACACCGGCCTGGAACGCGCTTATCTGCCAACCCAGCGCCGGCGCCATGTAGAAACAGGCCAACACCAGCACGAACACCGGCGTGCCGCGAATCAGGTCGACGTAGAAACGAAACGGCGCGCGCGTCCAGGCTCGACCGTAGGTCAGCACCAGCCCGGCGATCAGGCCAATCAACGTACCCAACACGATGGCCAGGGCCGAACACTGCACGCTGGTCAAAAAGCCGCCCCACAAGGTGTCCCGGGCGACCCACAACTCATGCAACCAACTGGGTGATTCGTACATGGAACACTCCTAGCGGCGGATCGCCAGACGCTGCTCGAAATAACGCAGCAACAGGGCAATGAGGTAACAGGCCGCGACATACAGGGCCGTGGTCACCAGCCAGGTTTCGATCACCCGGTAGCTCTCCACGTTGATCTTGCGGGCGTAATAGGTCAGCTCCGGCACGGCAATCGCCGCCGCCAGGGAGGTGTCCTTGAACAGCGAGATGAAGTTGTTCGACAAGGCCGGCAGCACGTTGCGCAGCATCACCGGCACGGTGACGTAGGCCTTCACTTGCCACTCGCCCAGGCCTATCGCCAGGCCTGCTTCGCGCTGACCCTTGTGAATGCTCATCAGCCCGCCACGGAACACCTCGGTGAGGTAGGCCCCGGCGTACAGCGAGAGGGTGATGACGAACGACGGCAGCTTGTCCAGGCGTATGCCCAGGCTCGGCAGGGCAAAGTAGATCAACAGGATCAGCACCAGGATCGGCGTATTGCGGATCACCGTGACGTACACCGATGCGAGCAGCCGCAAGACCCGGTGCTTGCTGAGCAGCGCGAACGCCATCGTCAGGCCGATCACGCAACCGATGGCGATCGACACCAGCGCCAGCGAGAGCCCCAGGCCGAGCCCCGCCAGCAAGGTGTCGAAGTCGCGCCAGACGGCAGCAAAGTTCAACTGATAGTTCATGGTCGGCAATACCTTCGACGGGACGCCCGCAACGGGCATCCCGGGCTCACAGGGTCATTTGAATTCCACGGGAAAACCGATAGCCGGCGACGGCAGGTCCACGCCGAACCATTGCTTGAACGACGCGGCATAAGTGGGGAATTCCACGCCGGTCATGGCTTCATGCAAGGTGGTGTTGACGAAGTTCAGCCAGTCCTGGTCGCCGCGCTTGACCGCGCAGGCGTAGGTTTGCGGGCTCCAGGCGTAGGCCGGGCTGCGATAGCGCCCGGGGTTCTGCACCATCAGGTACTTGACCGAGGACTGGTCGGTGGCGGCGGCATCGGCGCGACCGGAATTCACCGCCTGGTACATCAGGTCGACGCTGTCGTACTGGTCGACCTTGGCCTTGGGCAGTGCCTGATGCACCAGCTCTTCGGCGTAGACGTTCTGCAACACCGCCACGGTGACACCGTCGCCGGCGGCCTTGAGGTCGTCGATCTCCTTGTACTTGCTGTTGGCCGGGAGCAGCAGGCCGACCCCTTCGCGGTAGTACGGCAAGGTAAAGGCCACCTGCTGGGCACGGCTGGCGGTGACGGTGATGAACTGGCAGCTCATGTCGACCTTGTCGGTCAGCAGATTGGGAATCCGCGCATCGGACGACTGCACCACGAACTCGACTTTCTCCGGGTCGTTGAACAGGCCCTTGGCGACCATCCGCGCAATGTCGATATCGAACCCCTGCAACTTGCCATCCGCTCCCTGGAAATGCCACGGCGCATTGGTGCTGCCCGTGCCCACGATCAATTTCCCGCGTTGCAGCACGCTGTCCAGCTTGCTGTCCGCCGCCTGAGCGACACCTGCCGCAGCCATCGTGGCCACGAAGAGAAAAACACACGCTTTGAACAAGGAAGGTCGGCGTTGCATGGCAAGCACTCCAGGATGGGTTTATTCCGCTATACCGGAACATGGTATGTAACAACGGAATAGACAGCAGAAAGTGTGCCACAGCCTAGATGGGCGTGGGTGGGAAAAATGGAATGTGAATGGAATCAGGGGGATGGGAAAACGGGTCATGCGGGAACAGTGCGGAGGTTGTCTGGCGATTGCTACCGTTGGCTACGGCTTGCGGGTAGCAAGGCCCCAAACCGGTGCCACGCCATACGCCACGCCCTCTGTGGGAGCGAGCCTGCTCGCGATAGCGGTGTATCAGGCAATATTAAGGGTGTCTGAGTTGACGCCTATCGCGAGCAGGCTGAACT
>NZ_JAGGOF010000059.1:7244-43473 GCF_018614775.1 Pseudomonas fluorescens | reverse complement strand
TGCCAAGACCGGTGTGTACCAGCCGGAGTGGCTGGAGTTGGTAGAGCCAGGCGACTTCTCACTAGAAGGCTACCAACACCACGCGCCGATGACCGCGCCGATGGCGGTCTGAGCCACACAAGACCTCCTGTGGGAGCGAGCCTGCTCGCGATTGCGGTATGTCAGTCGAGTCAGTACTGTCTGACCCTCCGCTATCGCGAGCAGGCTCGCTCCCACATTTGATCTCCTACAGCTCAAGATCCGCTTAAGAGCATTCAATGCCCATGACTTCTACCCACATGTGAATGCTCCACCTCCGGCGCCATCGCTCCGCTCACTTCCAGACGCTGCAGGATCCCGCATTGTTTCAGGTCCGGTCCTTCGCCACAGCGATGGCGCAGGTCGATCAGTTGCGTCTGCAAGGCCAGCAAGCCATCGATGCGGGCCTTGACGTGGTGGATGTGTTCGTCGATCAACGCATTGACGCTTTCGCATTGGTCCTGGGGGCTGTCGCGCAGGGCCAGCAGGCTGCGGATTTCTTCCAGGGTCATGTCCAGGGTGCGGCAGTTGCGGATGAACGTCAGCCGTTCGGCATGGGCCTGGGTGTAGACGCGGTAATTGCCGTCGCTACGGGCCGGTTCCGGCAACAGACCTTCGCGCTCGTAATAGCGGATGGTTTCGACCTGGCAGTCGGTGATTTTCGCCAGTTCTCCGATTTTCATGGCCCGACCTCTTCAAATGGATGCTTGACCCTATAGTGGCTACAGGGTCTTTACTCTGCAACAGGCACTTTTCACGGACGTCACCGATGAGCGATTCCCTCCACACCCAAAAAACCGACCATGGCCATGACCACGGGCACTCCTGCTGCGCGTCGAAAGCCGCGCCATCGGTGGTCAACCTCGGCAAAACGCCGACGGACGGCGCGCGGCTGAGCAGCTTTCGCATCGAGGCGATGGACTGCCCCACCGAGCAGACCCTGATCCAGAACAAGCTCGGCAAGCTTGAAGGCGTGCAGCAACTGGAATTCAACCTGATCAACCGCGTGCTGGGCGTCACCCATGACTTGCCCGACGACGCGCCGATCATCAGCGCGATCCAATCCCTCGGCATGCAAGCCGAGCCGCTGACGCCGGGTCAGGAGAAACACCCCAACAACGTGCCCGCCCCGGCCAAACCCTGGTGGCCGCTGGCATTGTCCGGCGTCACGGCCCTGGGCGCCGAGGTGATCCACTTCAGCAACGCCGCGCCAGGCTGGGTGGTGGCCGTGATCGCGCTGGTGTCGATCCTCAGCTGTGGGCTCGGCACCTACAAGAAGGGCTGGATCGCCCTGAAGAACCGCAACCTGAACATCAACGCCCTGATGAGCATCGCCGTGACCGGCGCGGTGTTGATCGGCCAATGGCCGGAAGCGGCGATGGTGATGTTCCTGTTCACCGTGGCCGAGCTGATCGAAGCCAAATCCCTGGACCGGGCACGCAACGCGATCGGTGGCCTGATGCAGATGGCCCCGGAACAGGCCACCGTGCAACAGGCCGACGGCAGCTGGCAGGTGCAGGCGGTCAAGGCGATTGCCCTCGGTGTGCGGGTGCGGGTGCGCCCCGGAGAGCGTGTGGCCCTCGACGGCGACGTGGTCGCCGGTCGCTCGACCATCGACCAGGCGCCGATTACCGGCGAAAGCCTGCCGGTGGAAAAAACCGTGGGCGACACGGTGTTTGCCGGCACCATCAACCAGGCCGGCGAACTGGAATACACCGTGACGGCCGCGGCCGATCAATCCACCCTTGCCCGGATCATCCACGCCGTGGAGCAGGCCCAGGGCTCACGCGCGCCAACCCAGCGCTTCGTTGATCAATTCTCGAAAGTCTACACTCCGGCGGTGTTCGCCCTGGCCCTGGCGGTGGCCGTTATCCCGCCGCTGTTCATGGGCGCGGTGTGGTTCGACTGGATCTACCGGGCGTTGGTGCTGCTGGTGGTGGCCTGCCCGTGTGCGCTGGTGATTTCCACCCCGGTGACCATCGTCAGCGGCCTCGCCGCGGCGGCGCGCAAAGGCATCCTGGTCAAGGGCGGCGTGTACCTGGAGGGCGGCTACAAACTCGACTACCTGGCCCTGGACAAGACCGGCACGATCACCCACGGCAAACCGGTTCAAACCGACTGCATCGTCTTGGACCCGACCGTGGAAGCCCTTGCTCCCGCCCTGGCCGCCAGCCTCGCCGCCCGTTCCGACCACCCTGTGTCGAAAGCCATTGCCAGTGCCGCTGTGGATAAACAACTGGCTCCGCAGGCTGTGGATAACTTCGAAGCGTTGCCGGGACGCGGGGTGCGCGGCGACATCGACGGCCAGACCTATCACCTGGGCAATCATCGGCTGGTGGAAGATCTTGGGCTGTGCTCTGCGGAGCTGGAGGAACAACTCTTCGCCCTGGAAAAACAAGGCAAGTCCGTGGTACTGCTGCTCGATGCCAAGGGGCCCCTGGCGTTGTTTGCCGTGGCCGACACGGTGAAGGACTCCAGCCGTGAAGCCATCCGGCAACTGCATGAGCTGGGCATCAAGACGTTGATGCTGACCGGCGATAACGCCCACACCGCCGAGGCGATTGCGGCGCAGGTGGGCATGGATCAAGCCCGAGGCGACTTGTTGCCGAGCGACAAGCTGCAAGCCATCGAAGCGTTGTACGCCAAGGGGCATCGCGTGGGCATGGTGGGTGACGGCATCAACGACGCCCCCGCCCTGGCCCGTTCGGAAATCGGCTTCGCCATGGCGGCGGCCGGGACCGATACGGCCATTGAAACCGCCGATGTTGCCTTGATGGACGATGACCTGCGCAAGATTCCGGCCTTCATCCGCCTGTCGCGACAGACCTCAAGCATTCTGAAGCAGAACATCGCCCTGGCGCTGGTGATCAAGGCGCTCTTCCTCGGTGTGACCTTCACCGGGTTCGCCACCCTGTGGATGGCAGTGTTCGCCGACATGGGGGTGAGCTTGCTGGTGGTGTTCAATGGGTTGCGGTTGTTGCGTAAATGAAAGGGCTCGGGTGACCGGGCGGGCCCTATCGCGAGCAGGCTCGCTCCCACAGGTTTCGTGAAGGCCCCCAAATTCAAACACCATGGGGTCCTTGTGGGAGCGAGCCTGCTCGCAATGGGCTGCGCAGCAGCCCTATGACTTCTGCGGCTCGCGGATTTTGTACCAGGCCACATACAACGCCGGCAGGAACAGCAACGTCAGCAGCGTGGCGATGATAATCCCGCCGATCATCGCGTAGGCCATCGGCCCCCAGAACACTTCGCGGGCAATCGGGATCATCCCCAGGCTCGCTGCCGCCGCCGTCAGCAGGATCGGCCGGCGCCGATGCTGGGTGGCTTCCACCACCGCATCCCAAGGCTCGTAGCCGTCACGCTCATATTCGTCGATCTGGGTCACCAGGATCACCGAGTTACGGATGATGATGCCAATCAGCGCGAGAATCCCCAGGATCGCCACGAAGCCCATGGGCGTGCCCGTCGGCACCAGCGCCAGGACCACGCCGATCAAGCCCAGCGGCGCGACGCTCGCCACCAGGAACAGTTTCTGCACGCTGTGCAGCTGGATCATCAGGAACGTCGCCATCAGGAACAGCATCAGCGGCACGACGCTGGCGATCGGGCCTTGGGCCTTGCTGCTCTCCTCCACCGTACCGCCCGTGGCAACCTTGTAGCCCACCGGTAAACCGGCAGCAAATTTATCGATGTCCGGCTGCAGTTGCTTCACCAGGTCGGTGGGCTGGATTTCGTCGCGCACGGCAGCCTTGATGGTGATGGTTGGCTTACGGTCGCGACGCCAGACCAGCGGCTGCTCCAATTCATAACGCACGGTGGCGAACGCCAGCAGTGGAATCGAGGTGCCACTCGGGGTGACGATCTGCAGGTTCTGCAAGGTTTCCGGCGAACCGCGCTCGGCGTCGGTGGCACGCCCCACCACATTGATCAGGTAGATATCGTCGTCGACCTGGGTCACCGGCGAGCCACTGACGATGCCGTTCATCAGCTTGGCGACGTCATCGGAGGACAAACCGAGTTGCCGCGCCTTGTCCTGGGCGATGTCGATGCGCAGCACTTTGCCCGGCTCGTTCCAGTCGTAAATGATCTCGCCGATGTGCGAGTTCTTGTCCAGCTCGGTCGCCAGCTCGATGGCGTGCTTGCGCACCTGGTCGATGTCCTTGCCGCTGACCCGGTACTGGATCGGTCGGCCCACCGGCGGGCCCATCTCCAGGGACTGCACGTAGCTGCCGACGCCGACGAAATCCTCGCGCAAGCGCTTTTGCAGACGCTCGGTGAGGGCCGTGCGCGACTCCAGGCCTTTGCTGACGATCACCAGTTGCGCGTAGTACGGGTTCTGCAACTGCTGGTCCAGCGGCAGGTAGAAACGTATCGCACCTTCGCCGATGTAGGTGCTCCAGCGCTCGATGTCCGGGTCGCCCTTGAGGGTCGCTTCCAGACGATCGACGGCCTTGCGGGTCTCGTCCATCGACGCGTTTTGCGGCAGGTTCAGGTCGACGAGGATTTCCGGGCGGTCCGAGGACGGGAAGAACTGGTTCTGTACGAAGCGCATGCAAAACACCGCCAGCACGAACAACAGCACGGTGATGCCGATGGCCCACCAGCGATTGCGCATCGCCCACAGCAAGCCGCCATTGAACGCCCGGCCGATCCGTCCTGGCTCGTTGTTGTGGGGTTTCACGTTGGTGCTGAGGATGTGCACGCCGATCACCGGGGCAAACAATACCGCGACGATCCACGACACCAGCATCGCCACGGCGATGACCGCGAACAGGGTAAAGGTGTACTCGCCGGCGGAACTGGCGTTCAAGCCGATGGGCACGAAACCGGCCACGGTCACCAGGGTCCCGGTGAGCATCGGGAACGCTGTCGAGGTATAGGCGAAGGTCGCGGCCTGGTCCTTGGTTTCGCCTTTTTCCAGGCGCGTCACCATCATCTCCACGGTGATCATCGCGTCGTCCACCAACAGCCCGAGGGCGATGATCAACGCGCCGAGGGAGATCCGCTGCATGGTGATGCCGCTGTATTCCATGAACACGAAGACCATCGCCAGCACCAACGGGATCGAGCAGGCCACCACCAGCCCGGCGCGTACGCCCAGGCTGATGAAACTGACCACCAGCACGATAACCACCGCCTCGAACAATGCGCTGGTGAAGCCGCCGACGGCCTTCTCCACCACTTCGGCCTGGTCCGACACGGTGTGCACGCCGACGCCGATCGGCAACTCGGCGGTCAATTCATTCATGCGCGCATGCAGGGCCTTGCCGAATTCCTGGATGTTGCCGCCCTTCTTCATCGCGATGGCGAGGCCAATGGCCGGCGTGCCGTTGAAGCGGAACATCGGTGTGGCGGGGTCGACGTAACCGCGGCTGATGTCGGCGATGTCGGCCAGGCGATAGAACCGATCGTTGAGCCGCAGGTTGACGTTGGCCAGGTCTTTTTCCGATTGGAACTGCCCGGAGGTGCGCACGGAAATCCGCTCGGGACCGGCGTCGATCACCCCGGCGGGCGTCACCGCATTCTGCGATTGCAGGCTTTGCACCACCTGGCGCTGATCGATGCCCAGCGCGGCGAGTTTGCGCGTGGAGAAATTCAGGTAGAGCACTTCATCCTGCTCGCCGACCATTTCCACTTTGCCCAGGCCGGGCACCTCGCGGATCTCGGCGCGGACCTGTTCCACGTAATCGCGCAACTGGCGCATCGACAAGCCGTCGCCGGTGAAGGCATACACCGAACCGTAGACGTCACCGAACTCGTCGTTGAACCCCGGCCCTTGCAGGCCTTGGGGGAAGTCACCGCGAATGTCGTTGATCTTCTTGCGCACCTGGTACCAGATCTGGGGGATGTCCTTGGCGCTGGTGGTGTCGCGCAGGTACACGAACACCGTCGACTCTCCCGGTCGGGTGTAGCTTTTGACATAGTCGAGGGAGTCGAGCTCTTCGAGTTTTTTCTCGATGCGGTCGGTGACCTGCTTGAGGGTTTCCTCCTGGGTCGCGCCGGGCCAGCGGGTCTGGATGATCATGGTCTTGATGGTGAACGAGGGGTCTTCTTCGCGCCCCAGGTTCAGGTAGGAAAACACCCCCATCAACAACGCGACGAACATCAGGTACCAGACAAACGACTGATGCCGCAGGGCCCATTCGGATAAGTTGAAAGGCCCTTTCATCGTGCGTCCTCGTCGAGTTTCACTTTCTGCCCCGGCTTGAGGCTGTTCACGCCAGCGCTGACCACGCGATCGCCAGGCTTGATGCCGTTGGCGACCAGCACCGAGTCGGCCGAACGCTCAAGAATCCGCACGTCGCGGGGGGAGACGGTCTGGTTCTGCGGGTCGATCAGCCAGATCCGCGCCTGGCCATCGACCTCTTGCAGCGCACTCAGCGGCAGCTCGATTCGCGGTTCGATCGCCGAACTCAGGGTGACGCTGATGGCCGTGCCGAGACGAAAGCCCGCTGGCGTCTCGGTCAACGTCAGCCGCGCCCGGCGCGTGCGGGTGGCACTCTGGGCCTGGGGCTCGATCTCGCGGACGATGGCAGTGGTGTGAGTCGTCGGGTCCAACTGCGCGGCGACTTCGAACACCACATCAGTGGGCAGCCGATCGACCAGGTCGGCCGGCAGGTCGATCACCGCTTCCTTGATGTCCGGGCGGGCCAGGGTCACCACTTGCTGGCCGGCGGTGACCACCTGCCCGGCTTCGGCATTCCAGGCCGTAACCACTGCGTCGTGATCGGTGTGCAGTTCGCTGTAGTTGAGTTGATCACGGGCCTGCGTCACCGCTGCCTTGGCTTGTTCGAGGGAGGCACCGGTGGTTTTCAGATCGGTCTGGGCGATGTCCAGTTGCGCCTGGGCACCGACGCCACGGTCGAACAATTGCTGCTGGCGACGGGCATTGGCCTGGGCATTGATGTACTGCGCCTCGATCCGCGCCAGATCGCCTTGGGCCGCGCGTAACTGGTTCTGTTGATCGGTGGGATCGAGGGTGGCGAGCAAGTCGCCCTTCTTCACTTCCGCGCCGACGTCGACATTACGGCTGGCGATCCGCCCGGGCACGCGGAAACCGACGTTGGTTTCGTAGCGCGCCTGGATGTTCCCGGCGAACCGTCCGAGGGCCTGCTGATCCAGGGCCTGGACTGCCACGGACAACACCGGGCGTACCGGTTCAGGCGGGGCTTCTTCCTTCGAACAGGCGACCAGCAGCAGGCCGGCCAGGATCATCCATAAACCTTTCATGGCTGGGCTCCTGCCGGGGGTTTTACCGAGGTATTTTCAGCGATCTCGACCCGCACGCCGGGGTGCAGCAGTTGCCCACCGGCGGTGACGACTTTCTCGCCCCCCTTGAGACCGTCGCTGATGATGACTTTGCCGGTCAGGTAGCGGCCGACGGTGACCGTCTGCAAATACGCCTTGCCTTCGCCATCCACCAGCCACACCGCCGGTTCACTGAGGTTCTTGGTCAATGCCGACCAGGGCAGCTCGACGGCGGTCTTGCCCGCCGACTTGGCCGTGGCGCTGACCACCGACCCCAGGCGCATGCCTTCGGGCAACTCGCTGAGGGTCACCTTGACTTGCACCGTGCCGGTCTGGGCCGATACTGCCGGGGTGATTTCGCGTACCTTGCCGGTGGTCTGGACGGCCGGGTTGTCCAACAGGCTGATGACAATCGCCGGGTCCGAGGGCGGTTCGCGCAACAGCGACTCGTAGATGTTGAACACCGCGTCGCGCTCGCCGTCCTGGGCCAGGCTGAAGATCGGCTCCGTGGCTTGCACCACCTGGCCCACCTCAGCCTGGCGCGCCGTGATAATACCCGGCGCCTCGGCGACCAGTGCGGTGTAGCTCAGTTGTTCGCGGGCATTGGCCAACTGGGCCTGGGCGGCGGTCAGCGCACTCTGGCTGCTGCGCAGTTGCGCCTGGGCCGCATCGTATTCGCTCTGGCTGGTGTAGCCCTTGGGCAAGAGCTTCTGCTGGCGCACGAACGCCGCCGCGCTCTGCTTGACCCGCGCCTGTTCGGCGGCCACCTGGGCCTCGGCGGAGTCGACGTTGGTCTGCAGGTCCCTGGGGTCGAGTCGAGCCAGCACTTGCCGAGCCGAAACCCGGGCGCCGACATCCACCTTGCGCTCGATGATCTTGCCGCTGACGCGAAACGACAGATCGGTCTGCACCCGCGCCTGGACATCGCCGGTCAGCGTCACCGAAGCCGCGTATTCGCTGGGCACTGCTGGCTGCACGAACACCCGTGGCAGGGCCTTTTCCCCAGGCTTTTCCTCACCGCATCCTGCCAACAACGCACACAAACCCAAGCCAACAACCAGTTTGATTCGGGGACCAGCCATGCAGACTCCTTTGCGTTGTACGGACGTGCCAGTGACGATACGACTGTGAGCTTAGAACAGGGTTCAATGGATGCACAGGCAGGACAACGCCTGATAACCGGGACAAGACCTGTCCAGCCGGCAATGGCGCGATGCAGCGCCAGACGTTTGCGTAGCGCGGGAGGGGCGGCTATCTTTTCGGGAGCTGCAGGATAGCCCTTGGTGAAAGGGATCTCTCCACGGAACCGCAGTGCTTATCCACAAGGAGATACAGATGGCTGACGTGAAAGCCCCGCGCACTCTCGACCCGCAAGACCTCGTCAAACTGCTCGTTGCCCTGCGCCGTGCGCTGATGAAAGAGCCAACGGCCAGGACTCACCGTGGCGAGGGCGTTTGCTCCCTCGCCACGGACTCATTCCAACGGTCTACAACTATCAGCTCGATCAGAACGCCGGCAGTACCGCGCCGCTGTATTTCTTCTCGATGAATGCCTTCACTTCAGGACTGGTCAGGGCCTTGGCCAGTTTCTGCATGGCCGGGCTGTCCTTGTTGTCCGGACGGGCCACCAGGAAATTCACGTAAGGCGAATCCGAACCTTCGATCACGAGCGCATCCTTGGCCGGGTTCAGGCCCGCTTCCAGGGCATAGTTGGTGTTGATCATGTCCAGGTCGACCTGATCCAGCACACGCGGCAGCATCGCCGATTCCAGCTCCTTGAACTTGAAGTTGTGCGGGTTCTTGTCGATGTCTTTCGGCGTTGCCAGGGCGTTCTTCGGATCCTTGAGTTCGATCAGGCCAGCCTTCTGCAACAGGATCAGGGCGCGACCGCTGTTGCTGCCTTCGTTCGGGATGGCGATGGTGGCGCCGTCTTTCAGCTCGGCCAGGCTTTTGACTTTCTTCGAGTAACCGCCGAAGGGTTCGACGTGCACGCCGATCACGGTCACCAGGTTCGTGCCTTTGCCCTCGTTGAAGCTCTTGAGGTAAGGCAGGGTCTGGAAGTAGTTGGCGTCCAGACGTTTCTGGTCAACCTGTACGTTGGGTTGGACGTAGTCGGTGAAGACCTTGATTTGCAGGTCCACGCCTTCTTTGGCCAGGGCCGGCTTGATCAGTTCGAGAATTTCGGCGTGAGGCACCGGGGTGGCCGCCACGACCAGTTTCTCCGCCGCCTGGGCCAGGCCCGAGGTCAGGGCTGCCGCCAGCGCGGTGAACAACAGAACCTTTTTCATGCAGTGTCCTTATCGAAAATCACAGTCGTCCGGGACGACAGCTAAAGAGGAAGTGCCAGCGAAGTGCTATCGCTGGCGTGGGTCGGACAATACCGACATTTTTTATGCCTTAACAATATTTTTTATTCAAGTTCATATTCATTTAATTCATATAGAGGGCGCTTGGGTCAGTTGACCGAGCAGTGCCTTGAGCGCTGTGCGTTCAGCCGCCGATCCTCGGGCGATGACATACGCCACTTGCTGATCGATCAACGCCAGCGCGGAGGGCTGGGTCGGCAGATTCAGATGCTCGGGCAAAATCTCCTCACCGCTGCTGACCAGCAACGCGAAATGAATGACGTTTTCCAGCTCACGGGTATTTCCAGGCCAACTGTGCCGTTCGAGCGCACGCTGCGCCGCCTCGCTGATCAGCGGCACGCTCAGGCCGAGGCGCTGGCTGTAGATGCCCAGGAAGTATTCGGCCAGGGACAGGATGTCGCCCACCCGCTCGCGCAGGGCGGGCAGCTCGAGTCGACCTTCGCTGAGGTAATGGTAGAGCCGTTGATGAAACTTACCGGCGGCCACCGCTTGCGCCAGGTCGATGCTGGTGGCTGCGACCAGGCGAACATCCACGGGACTGGGTTGGTGCGCCCCGACCCGGGTCACTTCATGGTTTTCCAGGGCGGCCAGCAATTTGACCTGGATCGGCAGCGGCAAATCACCGATTTCATCCAGGTAAAGGGTGCCGCCATTGGCCGAGCCGAACCAACCCGCCCGGCTGCTGGCCGAGCCGCTGTAGCTGCCGGCGGCGTAGCCGAACAATTCGGCATCGGCGTAGGTCGGGCTGATGGCGCCGCAATTGACGGAGACAAACAACCCGCCACGCTCACTTTCGCGGTGGATGTGGCGGGCCAGCAACTCTTTGCCGGTACCACTTTCGCCGCGTATCAACACCGAGATTGCCCGTGGCGCCAGTTGCTCCAGCTCCTGACGCAGTTGACGTGAGCGCGGGTCGACGAACACCAGCGCCTTGGCGCGGATGCTCAGGGGGCTTTTTTCCGCATCGGGAAAGGTCAGCAACGGCTGACCGAAGGTTTCATGCAAACTCATGGCAGTCTCCCGCCCCAAACCGCCGGGAGACGGGAGGGCGTTAAAAAAATCAGGCGCGACGCAGGGCGTGATGCTCCATGCGGTTTTGCAGGCGATAGAGGTAAGCGAACCCCTGCTCCCAGCGCTGATGGCCGGACTTCACATTGATGTGCCCTGCCCCGGCCAGGATCCCGGCTTCGGCCCCCCAACTGAGCGCCAACTCCAGGGCGCGCGGGGCGCTCACGGCGGGGTCGTTGTCGGAGCTGACCACTTGGCTGGGGAACGGCAACAGGTCCATGGGAATCGGCGCAAAATTGCGCAACGCCGGGATGCAGGCAGGCCGCTCGACATCCGCCGGCGCCACCAGCAGTGCCCCGCGCACCTGCCGCAGGCACTGCACCGGCGCGGTGGCGGCCCAATGGGCAACGGTGATGCAGCCCAAGCTGTGGGCAATGAGGATCACGGGCGTGCTGTCGCTGGCAATGGCCTCGGCCAGCGCCGCGACCCAGTCCTCACGCCGGGGCGTCAACCAATCGGCCTGCTCGACCCTGGCGCTGTTGGGCAAGCTGTTCTGCCAGTGGCTTTGCCAATGATTTGCTGGCGATCCCTGCCAGCCCGGCACGATCAGGTAGCGAATCGATTCGTTGCGCATGGGAGCTCTCCTGCGTGTCTGTTTCCGGACAAGTATAGGGAGGAGAGTTATATTGTTTAAGGAATAAGAAGCTATTTATTAATAACTGTATTGAATAACAAGTTACTTGTCCTGAAGCGAACCTGTGGGAGCAACCTGTGGGAGCAAAGCTTGCTCGCGAGGCGGCCTGACAACCGATCTGATTCTCCGGCTGTGCTCAGATCGAATGTGGGAGCGAGCCTGCTCGCGATGGCGGCCTGATTGTCGGCTTATGTTTTGTGGGTTTGTGTGCATATCCATTGCTGCGGTAACGGCTACTTAGGGTTTCGCCCTGACGGCGACTCACTTTTTTTCAGACGCCAAAAAAAGTAAGCAAAAAAGGCTTGCCCCACCACTCGGTGCCTCGCCTGGGCTCGGCATGCCCGAACGCAGGCATTGCTCCGTGGGCCCGCCGCGAAGGGCCATCCATGGCCCAGCGCGGCTAATCCGGCATCCATGCCGGATTACCCACTCCTCAATACCTGCGTTCGGCCATCGTGGTTAACGGGGCCCCCAGATCACAAGCTCGCCGAGGCGGCCTTATAGCCGACCTGGCTCTTGCGGCCGTACACTCCGTCAGGTCTGTGGAATGTGAAAGCAAGCTTTGCTCCCACGGGCTTTGCGCTCATGAATTTCCCCACAGGCTGTTCAGGCGCCTCACTCACCCCCGGCCCTTGCGCAACAACACGTTCAACTGATCCACCACCACCGCCCAGTCAGCGTCCTCAAGGATTTCGTCACGCAGCAATTGTTGCTGGGCCTTGTTCCAGAAAAACGCGTCGGCCAGGTGCAACTCGGGCTTGAGCGGCGAATGCGTGGCGATGAACTGATCGATGCTGACAGCATCGTCGGGCAGGCCCAGTTGCTTGAACAAGGCGGGAAGGCTGTGAATCGGCTTTTCCATCGGGCACTCCAAGGCTTCAAGGCGGATGTTCTCTACCGCCAGTCTAGTCTCCCGACGACCGCCAGACTGATCAAAAATCAATCAGCCCAGCCCTCGACTAGACTCAAGGTAACGTCACGACGAAAACGCCTGGAGGCTCCGGTGGACATTCGCGGGTTGACGGTCGCGCTGCTGCTCATGAGCGGGCCGGTGTGGGCTGCCGACGGCTATGCCCTGCCGGGTGCCGACCCGCTGGGTTTCTGGCTGGTCGCGGTGGGCGTGGCCTTGCTGGCCGCCGAGGCGGCATTGCCCAATTACGGCGTTGCCGGGCTGGGCGGGATCATTTTGTGCGTGATCGGCGCGGTCATCCTGACCAACGCTGAAGTCCCGGTGCCGTTGATGATCAGCCTGGCCCTGGTCAGCGCCTTGCTGCTGATCGGCCTGGTCATCCGGGCCTTGAAGACCCGGCCCCGTCACCCCGTCAGCGGCGACGCCGCGCTGTTGGGCAGCGTCACGGCGGTGACCGCGTTGCAGGCCGGCAACCATCATCACGGTTGGGTCCAGTTGGAAGGCGAACGCTGGCAGGTATCCTGCGTGACGCCGCTGCGGATCGGGCAAGCGGTACGAGTCATCGCCCGCAAAGGCCTGTTGCTGGACGTGGCCCCTGCTGATTCACAAGGAGCATGAGATGGGTATGCAAATCGGTTTTACGCTGCTGCTGTTGCTGGTCATCGCGCTGGCGGCCTCGACGTTCCGGATCCTGCGCGAATACGAACGCGCGGTGGTGTTCCAGCTTGGCCGATTCTGGCAAGTGAAGGGGCCGGGGTTGATCCTGCTGATTCCGGTGGTGCAGCAGATGATCCGCGTCGACCTGCGCACGATTGTGCTCGACGTGCCGCCCCAGGACGTCATCACCCGGGACAACGTTTCGGTGAAGGTCAACGCGGTGCTGTACTTTCGCGTGCTTGACCCACAGAAGGCCATTATCCAGGTCGAGAATTTCCTCATGGCTACCAGCCAATTGGCCCAGACCACCTTGCGTGCGGTTCTCGGCAAACATGACCTGGACCAACTGCTGGCCGAGCGCGAACAGTTGAACAACGACATCCAGCAGGTGCTCGACGCCCAGACCGATGCCTGGGGCATCAAAGTGGCGAACGTCGAGATCAAGCACGTAGACCTCAACGAATCGATGATTCGCGCCATCGCCCGCCAGGCCGAGGCCGAACGGGAACGCCGGGCCAAGGTGATCCACGCCGAAGGCGAGCTGCAAGCCTCGGAAAAACTCATGCAGGCCGCTGAAATGCTCGGACGCCAGCCGGGCGCCATGCAACTGCGCTACATGCAGACGCTGGGGTCGATCGCCGGGGACAAGACTTCCACCATCGTCTTCCCCCTGCCGATCGAATTGCTCAAGGGGATGGCGGAGCTGTCGCCGAACAAGCCCTGATGTAACCGCAGATCAGCATCGCACCGGTGGCGAGGGAGCTTGCTGCCTCGCCACCGAAGCAACTTTCAGCCCTCTACCGGGGCAACGTCTCCAGCGCCTCATACGCCCCCTGCGCCCACGCCATCACCCGCTCGCGCAGCAACGACGAAGCCTCCCGCCGCTTCTCCTCGCTATCCCCGGTAAACCCCTGCGCCGGCTGCTTGGCATGTCGGTCCACGGTGGCAAACACCTGCCTGCGTTGCCCGTCATCAAGCTGGAAAAAATCCGCCAGCCTGCCCGCCATGGCCCCGGGCAGTTCCGTGTAGTCAACGGTTATCCCAGCGGATGCCTGGCAATGCTCCCCCCCTATCTGCAACAGCCGCCCAACCCTGCGCGCAATGAAGTCTTCCTGGCCGATAAACGGCAAGCCATCGTCCAGCCCGCTCGCGCCGATCATCCCCGGCACCATGTGCATGCCGGGTCGGCGCAGATGCGAAACGGCAATTTCCAAGGGATCGCGATACACGAACAGCCAAGGCGTGTCGGGAAAAAACACCTGCAACCGGGGCAACTCACCGATGTTCCAGGCATCGAGCTTGATCACCAATCGCTGCTCCACGCCCCGCCGACGCTGCCCATAGGCCGATAGCAGTCCCTTGAGCGCCGCGCCGCGTTCGGCGGGCGGCAGATCACTGCGCAGCAGCGTATCCAATGGCGGCGGCTCGGAGATGACGAGGTGGTCGTCCAGTTGCGCCAGCATCTGGCTGATCAGTGTCGAGCCGCAACGCGAGGCATGGAAAATGAATGCACTGGGCACCAGGCCCGGGCTCTGCTGCTGCCACTGAGCGAGCGCGCTCAACGGTGTCTGGCGCCGGAACGCCTGGTTGAAGGGCAGGCGCAGGGCATCGTCCACGGCATCGCCGAAGAAGGGTTGGGACAATCGCGCCTCACCGAACCAGCACCAGTCGACCCGCCACTGCCCCGCCTCTTGCCATACGCGGATCGGCAGCCAGCCTTGCAGACTCAACCCTTCCACTGGTCACTCCACTGCCGACGACCTTTGCGCATGGCCGCCTGCAATTCTTCCCGGGTGATGTGCAGGCCTCGTTCGGCACCTTGTGCGATGGCGCACTCAATGAAAGCATCGACGTCATGCACACGCTGCAAGGCTTGGGCGAGTTGGGGATCGGCTTCCACGCAGTGTTGCAAACGGGCGAAGTCGCTTTGCCCGATACCTGCCGCCGGCGTGGTGGACAGTCCGTCGGTGATCTGCCGTTCCAGCCAGGGGCCGGGGCGGCAATCGAGCACCAGGTGAATCCGCGCCGAAGGGCTGCGATTAACCACACGATGAGGCCGCGCCAGGTCGAGAAACCAGCATTCGCCTACCGTCATCGGGATAACTTGCCCATCCAGCCAGAAATCCACGCCCGGCGAGCTGAGCAGCGGAACGTGCAGGCGCAAGTCAGCGTCCGGCCCGCCCAGGTCATAATCGCAGTGCTCGTGAATGCAGCCACCGGGGCCCAGCCGCAGCAGCCGGGCCGAGACGATCACCAGCGGCCATTCGCACAACGCCGCGTGCCAGCGGACGTCCTTCGACCAAGGCTCGCGACGCAAGGGTTGACCGCGCCCCGGCGATAATTCGGTCAGGGCATCCGCCGGGGCAATCAGCGCCACGCCACTCCAGTCACCGCTGTAGTAGGCGGTGTTGAAATGCCCCTGCCAACGCGCCTCTTCAACCGCTGCCAATGCCTGCAACAGCAACGGCAGGTTCACCGTCAGCGGTAGCCGGGAGAACGCCGGGCGCGTCATGGGCACGCGCCGTTATTTAGCCACCGCTGCCGTCGTCGGTACGGTGATATTGCCCTGGGCCCACGCTGCTTCGCGGTTAGCCAACGCCGTGGCGATCGACTGTACCGCGGTCGATTGCACTTCGTTTGGCAGCGGATCGAGCCCGGCGCTGGCGAAGATCTGGCCGTAGGCGTTGCGCAGGTCAGCATAGGACAGGTCCCGGCGCAGATCGGCCTGCAAGGTGTTCAGTTCGCCCTGGATCAGGTCCAGCTCGCCGATGCCGGCGGCCTCGTGACGGCTGCGCAGTTGGCCGACGATTTGCCCGTCGATGTCCGACAGCTGCTGGTTGGTCTTGAACTGCCGCAGTGCCTCGCGGTAGTTGGCGCTGGCGACATACAGCTGGGCCAGCACGGCAATCGACATCGCCTGGCGCCGCGCCGACGCGACTTCTTCGCCGGCCTTCGCCACGTCGATGGCCGCCGGGGCGGAGATCACGTTGAACAGGTTCCAGGTGACTTTCACGCCATAGTCGGCCCAGCCCTGTTCCACCAAAAACGAGTTGCTGTCGTAATGCCCACCGGCGGAAAACTCCAGCCCCGGCAACAGGCGCAGCATGGCCTTGCGGGTTTCGGCGGCGGTGATGCGCGTCTGGTAGTCCTGCTCGCGCAGTTCCGGACGGCTGGTCAGGGCTTCCTGTTCAAGACGCGCCAGATCGACCTTGAGCTCCGGAATCTCGTATTCATCCTGGGTCGCCAGGGTCAGCTCGGTGCCCAGCGGCAGATTGATCAGCGTCGCCAGTTCGGTCTTCGCCAACGACAACGCCCGGCGCTGCTCTTCGAGCTGGCGGGTGGCCTGGATCAGTGAGCGCTGGTAACCCAAGGCCTGCACCGGGTCACCGATGCGTTGTTCACTCATGCTCTGGCTGTTGCCACGCGCCGCCTCGACCCGGGCCATCAGGCTGTCGATCTGCTTGAGCAAGCGCTCGGCGGCCATGGCGCGCCAGTACGCCGAACGTACGTCCTGGACGATGGTGTTGATCACCTTGCGCCGACGTTCCTGGACGATCAGCCGCTGGTCGCCGGCCTGCTTGGCACTGATGTAGCTCACGCCGAAGTCGAGGACGTTCCAGACCATGGTCAGGTCGGCCACCTCACGGTCGCGGTCCTGGGAGGTCGACGGTTCCAGGGACTGGGTGCCGGTTTCGACACTCTGGCTACTGGAGGCGCTGACGTTGTTGCGGCCGACATAACCGGCATCCAGGGCCATGCGCGGCAGCATGTCGAAACTGGCCAGGTCCAGCTGACGCTTGGCCAGGGCCTCCTCCATGATCTTCAAGCGGCCTTCGAGGTTGTACTTCACCGCTCGGGCCATGGCCTGGTGCAAGGTCAGCGGGCCACTGAGGGGCTCCTGGCCCTTGTACATGTTCTGCAGGTCGGTCCTGGCGCGCTGTTCGCTGACGCTTCGATCGATCGGCTCGCTGGTGACGGCACAACCGCTGACCACCAACGCCAGCGCGCTCATTGCGAAGAACTTCTGACTTCTATTCATTCCCTGGATTGCCCCTGACTGCCCCAATTTTTTAGATTTATCAGGCCTGCACCTGGCTGATGCCGACCTGTTGCAAAGCCATCGCCAGGCTATCGACCTGACGCTGTTCAGTGTCCTTGAAGTGTTGCAGTTGCTGGCCCAAGGTCGGCGCGCCGAACATCCCGCGCAAGCCTTGGGACACATCCCCCCCCTGCATCGATGAGTTGCCGAAGGCGTTCATCGATTCGCTGTCAGAACCGGAATCGTGATTGAACAGCGTCGAAATCGTGCTACTGCCAAACACTCCGCCATCGCCACCGCCAAAGCCCAGGAACCCCTGCGCTGTGCCATCGCTCCCCCCGTCAGTGCTGAAGACCTGGGCGATGTAGCTCGGCGCCAGTGCGCCCTGATGGATGAAAATACTGCCGATCGGCTGAAGGCCACCGCCCACGTCCCGTTGCTCGAACAGCGGCGGGAAGCCCAGCGGCGAGCCCAGGTTGCCGGTGGGTGGCGTGAACACGATCGGCTGCAACGGCACGTCGGACGGCGGCATGACCGTGACAGGGTCCGACGTCAGGTATTCCGGTGGCGGCTTCACATCGTTGGGCACCACGGTGTCGATTGCATAATTGTTGGACACGGCCACGCTTTCCCCGGCGTTGCCCGTCAGGTCGCTGACGTTATGGGTGTCCAGGGCAATGAAGTTACTCGGATCGGTGAGGTTCACCGTTGGCGTGAACGTGGCCGTCCAGGTCTTGCCGCCATCGCTGGTGGTCAGGTTGGTCAGCACGCCGTTGGTGACGCTGAGGTCCGACAAATCGAAATCAGTCACCGCTTCGCTGAAGGTGAACGTCACCTGCGTCGTCTCGCCCACGCTCAGGTTCGAATCGGCGACGACGATGGTCGCGGTGGGCCGGGTCGCATCGAGTGTGTAGTTGCTGGAGATCGCGATACCCGCGCCGGCGTTGCCGGCCAGGTCCTGCACCGTGCTGGCATCGAGCAGGATCAGATTGGTGGCATCGTTGACACCCACGGTAGGCGTCAGGGTTGCGGTCCAGGTCAGGCCACCGTCGCTGCTGGCGAGGTTGGACAACACGCCGTTGGCGACACTCAGGTCCGACAGGTCGAAACCGGACACGGCCTCGGTGAAGCTGATGGTCACGGTGGTGGTCTGGCCGATGCCCAGGGTGGTATCGCCCACGGTGATGGTGGCGCCCGGGCGTACCGTGTCGACGGCATAGTTGTTGGAGTTCACCACGCCGACGCCGCTGTTGCCCGACGCGTTGACCACCCCGCCGGGGTCCAGGCTGATCAGGTTGCTGGTGTCGGTGATGTTGCTTGCCGGGGTGAACGTCGCCGTCCAGGTCACGCCGCCGTCGCTGGACGAGACATTGCTCAGCGTGCCGTTGCTCACGCTCAGGTCGGCGTTGTCGAACCCGCTGACCGCTTCCGAGAAGGTGATGGTCACCAGCGAGGTTTCACCGACCTTGAGGGCGTTGTCGGCCACCACAACCGTGGCGGTTGGCACCCGGGTCTCGACCGTGTAGTTAGGCGAGTCGGTAGTCCCTGTGCCGGCGTTGCCGGCCGCGTCGCTCACGCCGGTATTGTCCAGGGTGATCAGGTTGCTGGCATCGGTCACGCCGAGGGCCGGGGTGAACGTGGCGGTCCAGGTCACGCCCCCGTCGCTGCTGCTGACGGCACTCAACGTGCCGTTGGCAACCGTGAGGTCGGCGTTGGTAAAACCGGTCACCGCCTCGCTGAAGGTGATGGTCACCTGGGCGGTTTCGCCCGGCCTCAACGTTGAATCGCTGAGCACGATAGTGGCGGTCGGCAGTTGGGTGTCGAGGGTGTAATTGTTCGAATCGGTGGTGCCGCTGCCAGCGTTGCCCGCCAGGTCGGCGACGCCGCTGTTGTCGAGGGTGATCAGGTTGCTGGTGTCATTGACGCCAACGGTCGGCGTCAACGTCGCCGTCCAGGTGATGCCACCGTCGCTGCTGCTCAGCCCGCTGAGCGTACCGTTGGCGACGCTCAGGTCGGCGCTGGTGAAACCCGTCACGGCTTCGCTGAAGGTGATGGTCACCAACGACGTCTCGCCGGCGGCAATGGCCGTGTCGGCGACAACAACGGTCGCGGTGGGGCGCACGGTGTCGATGGCGTAGTTGTTGGAATCGGTGGTGCCCACGCCGGCATTGCCCGCGCCGTTGATCAAGCCGGTGTTGTCCAGGGTAATCACGTTGCTGGTGTCGGACACGCTGGCGCTCGGGGTGAAGGTCGCTGTCCAGGTCACGCCGCCATCGCTGGACGAGACGTTGCTCAGGGTGCCGTTGCTGATGGTCAGGTCGGAATTGTCGAAACCGCTGACCGCTGAGTTGAAGGTAATGGTCACCAGCGATGTTTCGCCGATGCTCAGTGCGTTGTCGGCCACCACGATGGTCGCTGTCGGTACGTTGGTGTCGACCTGGTAGTTGTTGGAGTTGGTGGTGCCAGTGCCGGCGTTGCCCGCCGCATCGCTGACGCCGGTGTTGTTCAGGGTGATCAGGTTGGAAGCGTCGCTGATTCCCAGGGTCGGCGTCAGGGTCGCCGTCCAGGTGATACCGCCGTCGCTGCTGCTGACCGTGCTCAACGTGCCGTTGGCCACGCTCAGGTCCGAATTGTCGAAGCCGCTGACCGCTTCGGAGAAGGTGATGGTCACCAACGACGTTTCGCCGACGCTCAACGCCGTGTCCGCAACCACGATGGTGGCGGTCGGGCGCAGCGTGTCAATCGCGTAATTGTTCGAGTCGGTGGTGCCCGTGCCGGCATTGCCCGCCCCGTCCACGACGCCGGTGTTATCCAGGGTGATCAGGTTGCTGGTGTCGCCGATGCCCGCACTCGGTGTGAAGGTCGCGGTGTAGGTGATGTTGTCGCTGGTACTCAAGTTGCTCAGCAGCCCGTTCTGGGCCGTCAGGTCGGCCAGGGTGAAGCCGGTCACGGCTTCACTGAAAGTGATGGTCACCAGGGACGTCTCGCCGATGCTGAGCGAAGTGTCGGCGATCACGATCGTCGCGGTAGGACGCACGTTGTCGATGGCGTAGTTGTTGGAATCGGTGGTGCCGCTGCCGGCGTTGCCCGCCGCGTCGCTCACCCCGGTGTTATCCAGCGTGATCAGGTTGCTGGCATCGCTGGTGCTGGCGCTCGGCGTGAGTGTCCCGGTCCAGGTAATGCCGCCGTCGCTGCTGCTCAGCCCGGTGACGGTGCCGTTGGCAACGCTCAGGTCGGCAGCGGTGAACCCTGTGACCGCCTCGTTGAAGGTGATGGTGACCAGAGACGTTTCACCGATGCTAAGCCCGGTGTCCGCAACCACGATGCTGGCAGTTGGGCGCTGGGTGTCGACGGCGTAGTTGTTGGAGTTGGTGGTGCCGGTGCCGGCGTTCCCGGCCGCGTCGAGCACACCGGTGTTCGCCAGTACGATCAGGTTGGTGGCGTCGGTGATGCTGGCGCTCGGCGTCAGCGTCGCGGTCCAGGTAATGCCGCCGTCGCTGCTGCTCAAGCCGCTCAGGGAGCCGTTGGGGGTCGTCAGGTCGGCCAGGGTGAACCCGCTTACGGCTTCACTGAAGGTAATGGTCACCAGCGAGGTTTCGCCCGCGGCCAACGCAGTGTCGGCCACCACGATCGTGGCGGTCGGGCGCAGCGTGTCGATCGCATAGTTGTTCGAGTCGGTGGTGCCCGTGTTGGCGTTGCCGGACAGATCGGCAATGGCGCCGCTGTTCAGCGTGATCAGGTTGGTCGCGTCACTGACGCTGGCGGTCGGGGTCAGCGTCGCGGTCCAGGTGATGCCGCCGTCGCTGCTGCTCAGCCCGGTGACCGTGCCGTTGGCAACGGTCAGGTCGGCGGTGGTGAAACCGGTGACCGCCTCGTTGAAGGTGATGGTCACCAGGGACGTTTCGCCCACACTCAGCGCGGTGTCGGCCACCACGATGGTGGCCGTCGGGCGCAGGGTATCGATGGCGTAGTTGTTCGAATTGGTGGTGCCCACGCCCGCGTTGCCCGACAGGTCGGCGACGCCGGTCTTGTCCAGCACCACCAGGTTCGTGGTATCGGTAATGTCCGCGTCCGGTGTCAGGGTGGCGGTCCAGGTGATGCCGCCATCGCTGCTGCTCAGCCCGGTGAGCGTGCCGTTGGCAACGGTCAGGTCGGCGGTGGTGAAACCGGTGACCGCCTCGTTGAAGGTGATGGTCACCAGGGACGTTTCGCCCACCCTCAGCGCGGTGTCGGCCACTACGATGGTCGCGGTGGGCGCCACGGTGTCGTTGACCACGTAATTGTTCGAGTTGGTGGTGCCCACGCCGGCGTTGCCGGCCAAATCCGCGACGCCGGTATTGTCCAGGGTGATCACGTTGGTGGTGTCGGCAATGTTGCTGGCCGCCGTCAATGTGCCGGTCCAGGTGATGCCGCCGTCGCCACTGCTGAAGGTACCGACGGTGCCGTTCTGCACCGTCAGGTCGGATGCAGTGAAGCCGGTCACGGCTTCGGAAAAGGTGACGGTCACCAGCGACGTACCGCCGGAGTTCAGGCTGGTGTTGGCCACCACCACGGTCGCGGTAGGCGGGGTCACGTCCGGTACGTAGTTGGTGTTGATGGTGCCGCCGTCGCCGTAGACATTGGTCACCGACGCCGGTGATACACCCGCCGTGCCCGCACTGGTGCCGCCAACGCCGCTGCCGCCGACGTTGCCCGACAGGGCCGCGAAGTTGGCGGCGGTAATCAGGATCGCGCCTTTGTTCCAGATCGCGCCGACCCCCACGCCGCCCGCGCCACCGGTCTGGCTGTAGCCGCCACCGGCTCCGCCACCACCGCCGCCGCCACCCGCGCCGATGTTGTTGGAAATGACCGAGTTACCGATGACCTTCAAGGTCGCACCCGTGTCGTTGTAGATCCCCCCCACCGCGCCGCCACCGGCACCGCCGATGTCGTTGTAGCCGTCGCCGCCACCGCCGCCGCCGATGGACAAGCCCGCGCTGGAGGCTGTGCCGCCGGCCGAACCGGTGCTGTAGCCCGGATACGCCGAGCCGCCCGCACCGCCAGTCGAAGAACCGCCGCGCCCGCCCATGTTGAAGAAGCCGCCGCCAGCACCGCCCTGTCCAGCCGAACCATTGGAGCCCGTGGCATTGAGCGTATCGCCGCCACGGCCGCCAGTACCGGAGCCGACGGCGCCACCGCCGCCACCACCACCGCCAGCGTACTGCGGCGTCACGCCACCACCACCGCCACCGCCCGATGCGGCGTTTGCGGTCAACGTGACGTTACGCAGGGTCAGCGTTCCGGCGTTGTAGATCCCGCCGCCCTTGGCCACGAGGGCATCGTCGCCGCCAGCACCGCCGTTGCCTGCCACCATGCCGCGAGTAATCACCAGGCCATCGAGGGTGGCCGTCGTACCAGACGTGACACTGAGGACTTGGGTGCGGAATTGCCCGTCGAGGGTGACATCGGCGACGTTGTCGTTATTGAGATCGCCGTCGATGGTCACGTTTCTGTTGACCACCAGCACCTGGGTCAGTGCGACAGTCATGCCGCTGCTGAAGGTCACGATATCGCCGTTCTGTGCCGAAGCCAGGGCCGCGCGCAGCGAGCCCACGCCGGTGTTGGCGTTATTGGTGGCGGTCCAGGTGGCGAGGCCCCATTGGTATTCGCTCATGGCCCGGGTCGACAGCACATTGGCACTTTCGATGTTGCCGGTGGCAATTTCCAGGTCCCAGTCGCCACCCAGGCCCGTACGGTCGTTGGAGGCCGCCACGTCGCGGCCGGTCAGTTGCGCCAGGGAATCGACCAGTTCCATACCGCGGTCGCCCTGGGCGGTGTAGCAGCCGTAGATGAGGATATCGCCACCTGCATTCATGTCCTGGCCGATCTGCGCCAGCACCTCGCTGCGGGCCTGGACGTTATCCGCCGACAGGTAGGCGTTGCCCAGCCACAGGTCGCCGGCGTTGCCGTGGGCAATGATTTGCACCGAGCTGACGCCCTGGTGGGTGTCCAGGTAATCGGCAATCTGTTGCAGCCCGTCCTTGGTGGCATCCAGTTGGACCACCTGGGTACCGGGTGCGACGCCTTCAAGCAGGCTGGCGGAATCCTTGACCCGGGAATCGACAAACACCACCGACTTGCCCGCAGCGGCGGCCTGGGTGGCATCCACCTGGCCTTGGGGCGCATGGGTATCGGCCGGCTGGTCGGCCACCGGCGTCTTCGCCGCCTCAGCGGTCGGGTGGGTGTCCGGCTGCGCAGCCTCGGCCACGGTCGCGGCCACCGCGCCGTCGAACAGCATGCGCGGCTCCAGCGACATGATCATTGGCGATGCCAGGGCCTGTGCGCCCTCGGTTACCCGCGATTTACCTTTGCTCCACCACATGACGTTCACCTGGACTCGAACTGCTTGAACACGCAAATGAAAAAAACCGCGATCAGCTGAGCGCGGCGTCGGTTTTCATACGGATGACATTGGCGGCACTGGCAGACCCATCGCGCCAGAACGACAACTCGGCATACTTTTCAAACAGATCCGGCGGCAACAGGGTCCGCCGGGCTTGCGGCGCAACCTTGGGCTTGACCTTGTGCAGGCCGGCAACGCCCAGGGCCTGGTCGAAGGCCGGGGCGTCGTAGGTCAAGTGATTGAAATCGTGTTCGAACCAAGGCTCGCCGATGAATTCGTAGACCAGCCGCATCACCCGGTCGGGGGCCTGGCTCAACAGATCGTAGTCAACGACCAGCAGCGATTCGGCGTTCTCGCCGTAATAGGCTTCCTTGAGCGCCGTCCAGGCAAACCCGACCAGGCGGTTGCGCTGGGCCAGGGTTTCGCAACGGCTGTAGACGGTGTTGCGCTCATCATCGTCGTTGAACAGCTTGGTGTTCTCGAACGGGTTGGCGCGATAGAGCCGCTCCAGGCTGTCGAGCACCCAGGCGACGTTGCGCACACAGGCGATGGTCTTGGCTTGGGGAAACAGGTCTTGCAGGGCCGGCAGCCGCGCGCACCACTGGCGGTTGGTGTCGAAGATGACCGGTGTGTCGGCCTTGTCGGCATAGTAGGAGTCGAACAGCCCGCGCAGCAGGCGGCGGCGCAGGTCGGTGTCGATCACCGAGCCGAATTCGCTGCCGGCGCTGCATTGCTGCAACACGCTGCTGAACAGCGAGCCGACGGGGCTGGTCATGCCGGCGTGAAAGCGCGGGTTCTGCAACAGGATCGCAGAAAGCAGGGTCGAGCCCGAGCGCGGCAAGCCGGAAATAAAGTGGAACTGTGACAATCCTTTCACCGTTTGTAGTCCCTTCGTGTCCGAAGCGTAGCCGAGGAAATAAATCTCGCCTAGTAGTACTTTGATATCAAATATCCCTTGACCTGTAAAAAAGATGGACGGTATGGGCCCTCGTCATACGTGAATCGATTAAGCGGTCCGTCAGCATTTTTTACCCTCCTGCTCCGGCGAAATGAAACTTCCGCGTCTACGCTCAGCCGTGCCAGACAAACGCAAGAGCCACCCACTGAAGGATCAGAATTCCATGGAAGTATTCATCGGGACCATTCAACCGTTCGCGTTCAACTTTGCGCCCAGGGACTGGGCACTGTGCAACGGGCAGACACTCAGTCTTGCCCAGTACCAGACATTGTTTGCCCTGATCGGTGTGACGTATGGAGGCGACGGCCAGACCACCTTTCTGCTCCCCAACCTGCAAGGCCGCCTGCCCATTGGCCAGGGCAACGGCGCGGGCCTGACGTCGCGGGTCATCGGCCAGGTTTCCGGCAGCGAAAACGTGACCGCGACCCTGAACAACCTGCCCAACCACACCCACACCCTTACGGGCATTACCGCCGCAACCACCTTGCAACTGGCAAACCCGGCCAGCAATCCTGTGAGTGCGCCAACCGCCACCAACTCGTTCATCGGCACCTCGGGTACCGGCCCAGGCGCAGCGAATATCTACTCCGACCAGATAGGCGCCTCGCCGGTGCCGCTACAAGGCGTGACCACGACGGTCAGTGGCACGGTTGCGCCGGCGGGCAATGGCTTGCCAATGGCGATCATGAACCCGTTTCTGGCGATCAACTTCAGCATCGCCCTTCAAGGTTACTTTCCATCCCGCAACTGAGGCCCCATCGGAGGGTCGCAGCCCTCCGACCTGTTGGAGTATCGACATGCTGCAAGCCGTCCATAGCCATCATTTCCAACCGCTGCTGGGCCGAACCAGCAGCCTGATCCTGCCCGACGGCAGTTGCTTGCCCATACGAATCGAAACCCTTGAGGAAACGCCCCGGGCAAGGATGCCGAATACAGAGCGGATGCCGTTCAGTGTGGAATTCAACAGCCTGCAAGCCACCGAATTCGTCGATGGCCTCTGCGCGCTGGAGGTGCCTGAACTGGGCAGGCTCGAAGGCGTGTTCGTGTCGCGAACGCCACCCATGGGACGGGACCCGACGGTTGGGTATTTCTACATCGCGTTCAATTAGCGTGCGGGCGTCACAGCCCCTGCTGACAACCTGAAATCCTGTGGGAGCTGAGCTTGCTCGCGATGACGGCTGCACAGTCAACATCAATGCAAGCTGACCCACCGCTTTCGCGAGCAAGCCCGCTCCCACAGGGGATTTTTGGTGGATGCAGACCTTGCTGCCAATCCACACATCTTGCCCCGGCAAAATGCAGTAACCCCGTCTACGCTCAGCCGTGTGTGATCAGGCCAGAGGACAAAGGAGGCGAGCTGAACCCAGCCTTCCTCCCTGGCAACACCAGACCAATAACCTGAAGGATAAGGAATCTATGGAAGTCTTCCTGGGCACTATCCAGTCGTTCGCCTTTAACTTCGCACCCAATGGCTGGGCGCTGTGTAACGGACAGACGCTCGCCGTCGCGCAATATCAAGCGTTGTTCTCACTGCTCGGTACCTACTACGGCGGCAACGGCCAGAGCAACTTCATGCTCCCCAACCTGCAAGGCCGACTGCCCCTGGGCCAGGGCGACGGACCGGGCCTGACCCCACGGGTCATCGGGGAGGTTTCCGGCACCGAAAACGTGACTGCCACGCTGAACAACCTGCCCAACCACACCCACGCCCTCACCGGCATCACCGCCACCACCACCCTGCAACTGGCGAACCCGGCCAGCAATCCGGCGAATACGCCAACCGCCACCAACTCATTCATTGGCACTTCGGGTACCGGGCCGGGTGCCGCGAATATCTATTCCAACCAGATAGGCGCCTCGCCGGTGCCGCTCAAAGGCGTGACCACGACAGTCAGCGGCACGGTTGCGCCGACGGGCAATGGCTTGCCGATGGCAATCATGAACCCGTTCCTGGCGATCAACTTCAGCATCGCCCTGAATGGGCTTTTCCCATCTCGTAACTGATCCATGGCGCAGGGCTTGTGGCCCTGCGCCCCTGAGGGATCGAGCGGGCTCGCACAGACTTTTTAAAATGACGCGCTCATAGAACCGTTGTACCTGCCCAAGCGCCAACACCCACTATGGCCATGACACAGCACGGCACCGACGCCTTATCTGAGCTTGATCAGCACGACTGCAATTATCATCCAAATGGCGGTGATGACCGTCATCGTCACCTTGACGATCAACAGACGCTTCAAGTCAGAGGGGAAATTTTCGACGTCAACTGGGTCCACATCACCTAGCCGGATATAGGCTTTTGGCCACACCACCATCCCGGCGATTTTCGCTATCTCCAAGAGGGACCAAACCAATCCCCGCTTCCCCAAGCTCGGCCCCCAAAGATAAATATACCGACTGTTCTTCAAGGCCTTCTTCATCGAGTCCAAGTGACGGCGGCTAAGGTAAAGACTGAATATCGCACCTGCAAAGCTCAGTAGGAGTGGGCCAGCCATGAGCCAGAAAGCTAACCAGGATTTCCAGAACCCCCCTCCAGTCATGGCAAAGTTTTTTCGTACAATATTTCGCCAGCACCCTCACCCATGAAACTGCCGCCAGCTGTACCTCCCCACGCGCCAGTTCCTACCAGGGCCGCAACACAAATAACACTCCCAATGCCGTATGTACGAACACCAAGCGCCAGACAGATCCGCCCGCTGGCTAATTTGCCTATTTCTCCACCGGCCCAGCCGCCGAGGGCTGATCCAGAAAATTTCCCTCCCTCGGTAAACCTGACCCGCTCACAAGCGACTTCAGAATCGCCGTTACACACTTGCTGAATCGCCAGCAACGAAGAAACCGCGCCAACCCCGATGCCGATATGTCCGCCCGTTTGCATATATTTCGCGGCACGGCTGGTTGCCTGCACATGCGTGGCATAACGGGAACAGCGTGGCTTCCAGGGCTTCGCGGGTCACGCTTTTGGGGACGACATAGAAGCCTGGGTCTTGAGGTTCCAGGCGACTGAATACTGCGGGCGGCGGGTTGTTGGGAAAGGCGAAACCGGAGTGATGCGGCGGGACCGGGGCGCTGGTTGGGGGCGGTGGGGCTGGTTGGGCGGCCCGACTGGCTTGCGGAGCAGGATCCGCATTCACGTAGGAGGCCCAGGCCAGTGAAGGGATCAGTCGCGCGTTGCAAGGGCAGGTGCTGTGGCTATCGAGCGTACCGGCCACGTGCTTGCCATGGCTGATCATGTTCGAGATACCACCCCGGATCCGGTAGGTTTTTCCGTCCTTTCCACAAGAGACGCGATCACCTTCGCGGGCATGAAGCAGGCCATACATGTTGACCCTGTCATCACCGTCCAGCACTTCCCCACCGCAGCTGGTCTTGTCACCTTTGCCGATGAAATAACCCTCAGTCATTGGTTTTGCTCCTTTTCATGCGGTCAGTGCATGCCTTTTGCGACCGTAAATTGAACGTCAGTTTCGGAATGTTTGATCAGCGCGACACGCCTTTACGGCGCAGGGGTGTAAGCGCCAAGCCTGGCGATATCGGAGCGTCTAATAGAACGACGGGACGTGGCGGGTAGCAACCCGGTTGGCAGGGGTATCAACATAGAATAGGAAATATCCCAAGAGGGAACGCGCTGTTTCCTACAGTGAAAGAGACTCGGGGCGTAGTTTGCTCGTGACGCCAGCCCCCGGTGACTCGGTTGGTAGATCGGTAACCTGGTACACCGCTATCGCGAGCAAGCCCGGCTCCCACAGGGTTGTGTGCCGCAAACCACGCTGTAGTTTCCACTGGGAATGTGGTGCGCCTAAAAAATTGTCAGTCGCCCTTCGGATACCAGACCAGCCGCTCCGCCGCCGGGTTGCGTTCCTGCACTTCGAAGCCCAGCGCCAGGTAATGCCGGCGCGCGTGGGGGTTGCTGGACCAGACCACGGTCGCCACCGGGCAGCGGATCTGCTGCGCGGCTTTCTGCACGCCCTGCAACACGGTCCGGCCATAACCCTGGCCACGGGCCTGGGGGATGAACGCCAGGTACAGCACGCGGATTTCATTCGGGCCAAAATCGGTGCTCAAGGCGCCGATGGCCGTGCCGAGTTTTTCCACGACGTAATGCATGGCATTGGGAAAGTTCTCCCCCAGCCCCTGCTCCTGCACCTGGAACTGCTGGGCGATCACCTGCTGCACCTGCTCATGCTCACCGTCGATCCATTGCAGATCCGGTCGCGCCGCCTGGTAAAGGCCCTGCAAAAACGGCCCATCACTGACCCGCGATGGCCGTACCACCAGCCCCTCTGCCGACACCGAATCCATGCGCTCTCCTTAAAACCCGCTTTCCCTCACACCCAGCGCCGCCAACCGACGCCAGGCCGCTCCCAGTACCGACTCACCCTGCCCTTGCAACACCGCCACGCCACGCAGCGGTTGCAGCGGCGCAACCCCGCCATCAATAGCACTCAAACGCACGCCGTACTGCGCCTGCACCGGTTCGGCCCGCTGCTGCGAATCACGGCGCACGGCAATCGGCCCATGGTGATCGGAGGTCAACGCCTGCTGCTCGACCCAGGCCACGCCGTTGGTGTCGATCTCATTCAATTGCACGGCAATGGAGGGGTGCATCGGATCGTCCGCAATGAAACGCCCCGTGGCACCGGCATTGACCCGCCACAGCTCGGCTTCGGTGAGATAACCGCGCAGCCGTGAGTCGGTCTGGACCACGCGCACCAATGGCTGCGTCGGCGACAACCAACGTCCCATCGCCAGTTGCGGCAGCAGGTCGCGCACCTGGCCGGCATGCGGTGCACGCAGCAACAGGCGTTCGCGCTGGGCGACCAGCCCTCGGTATTGCGCCACCGCCTCGGCCAGTTGCTGTTCGATGATGCTGGCATCGGCCGCGGTCTCGCTGCGCCCGGCCTGACGCCGCATCTGCAACTGCTGGATCTCGATTTCCCGGCGCACGATGGCCAGGCGCGACGCCATGTCCGGAGACTCCAATTCAATCAGCACATCGCCCTGGGCCACTGTCTGGCCGTCGTGCACATTCACCTGTTTGACCCGCGCCGCCGCCGGCGCATACAACGCACTGGCGCGGCCGGCCTCCAGCATCGCCGGTACCTCCACGGCACTGCGCCAAGGCAGCAACAACGCCAACACCAACGCCAGCAAGGCCAAGCCACTTAGCAGCACACGCGGGCCGTGGGCCTGCTCACGGCGACTCCACCACTGCCGCCACTCATTCACGATGGGCATAAAAATGAACCAGACCAATTCCACCATCATCAGGAAAATGCCCAGCACCTTGAAGAACAGGTGATAGACCGCCAGGGCAATGCCGAAAAACAACGCCGCGCGCCACAACCAGGAGCCATACCCCCACACCAGCAGACGTCGGCGCATCTTCGGCGACCAGGGCTCCGGTGCCGTCATGCCATAGCCAAACAACGCCTCGCGCAGGCGCCAGCGACACAGGGCAAATGCGCGCCCTTGCAGGTTATCCACTGCCCAGAAATCACTGAGCAGGAAATACCCGTCGAAGCGCATGAAGGGGTTCAGGTTGATGATCAGCGTGGTGATCCACGTGGCACTGGCGAGCATGAAGGCTGCGGTGCGTGCCGGCCCGTCCGGCAGCAGCGACCAGGCCAGCAAGGCGATGCACGCCAGCAGCAGTTCCGCCAGCACCCCGCCGGCACCAATCAGCAACCGCGCCCGCCGGTCATTGATCCGCCAGGCATCGCTGACATCGGTATAGAACATCGGCAACAGCACCATGAACGCCACGCCCATGCTCTGCACCCGGCAGCCGGCGCGCTTGGCCATGAAGGCATGGCCAAGCTCATGGCACAGCTTGGCGAAAAACAATGCCACCCCGAACGCCAGCGCACCACCGAGGCTGAACAGGTGCGGAAACGTCGCCACGAACCGCTGCCAATCCCGCGATACCAGGAAGACCCCGACGCCCAGGGTCAGCGGCAGTCCATAGCGCAGGATCCCGGGGCCGAACCGTGCCAGCCAGGGCCAGGCGCGATTGAGAAAGGCGTCCGGGCGCCACAGCGGAATGCGGAAGAACAGGTATTGGTGCAACAGGATCTGCCACAGGCTCTGGCGCTGGGCGGCGGTCTTGAACTGATAGCTGTCGCGCTGCTGCGGGTCCATCGCGCTGATCAGATCGTGCCCCCGCAAAAAGCCCAGCAACTGTTCCAGCGACTCGCCATTGAGTGGCAAACCCGGCTCCCGGTTCGCGGCTTGCAGCACCCGGTCCGGGTCCCCCAGGGACCAATGCCGCAGCATGCGCATCGCCGCCGCGCCCAGCTTGAAGTAACGCCCACGCACCGGATCGGCCAACGTCCATTGCGGCGAACCGTCCGGGTCCGGAGCCGCTGGAGACAATTGCAGGTCTGGCCGCAGGCTCGGCAGGTCCATGCTACAGGCCTACGCTCTGGCGCAGCCCGGCCAGCGGCCGACGCAACAGGTACAGGGCCAGCGGGGCCCGATCACCAAAGATTTTCGCCGTGCCCCGCAGGCCGATCCGCGGCGCCGCCGCGTCGAAACGCGCATCCAGCCGATAAGCCAATTGCCCGGCAGCAGTGGGTTGCGCTTCGTAGGCCGAGCGTTCGAGCCAGGCCAGATGTCGTTGCAACGGATCGCTGTCGAGGAACAGCGCCACTTGTGCGCCGGGTTCCAGGGCAATCGCGTCGCCCACCGCCAGCTCAATGCGCAGCTCGGCCTGGTTGGGGTCGGCAATCTCCATCAGCCGCTCGCCGGTCTGCACCGGTTTGCCCAGCCAGCGTTCGGCATCGGCAAACACCGCAATGCCGTCCCGCTCGGCACGTACTTCGCTGCGCTTGAGCAGCTCAATCGCGTAGTTGCGCTCGGCACGTTTCTGCTCGACGCGGGCAGCCAGCAGATCGATCTTGGAGCTCGATTCGGCATCGGCAAACGAACGCTGGGAGTTGGCCTTGAGCTCCGCTTCGGCCACGCCCAGCGCACGCTCGGCCACATCGGCCTGGGCCTTGAGGCTGGTGCTCTCGAAACGCAGCAGCAGGTCGCCATTCCTGACGGCCTGGTTGGGCTTGACCATGAACTCGGCAATGACACCATCCAGCGGCGCCGCCACCACTTGCCCGCCCAGCGGCACCACTTCTGCCGGCGCCAGTACCGATTGACGGACAGGGATCAGCAACCCCAGCAACAGCACCGCCACCAGCGCGACCTGGCGTTTGCGCGTCCAGCGCAGGCGCCACGGTTTGCGCGGTTGCAAGGCCAGCCAGGCGTGGCTGTAAGTGTCGCCCAGTTGCGACAGCAGGACTTGTTCTGGCGGGGTCCACGGCAGATCACGGGCCAGCCACAAGCCACCGAACACCTGTCCTTGGTGATCGACCAATGGCAGCCAGAATACCTGCCCGGCCGACAGGCTTCGCCAGTCCGCCCGAATGGACTCACTGACCCCATCGGCGGCAATCACCCGGGCCTGGTTCAGTTGCCCCTGCTTGAACAACTGCGCCACCGCCTGCTCGACAAACGCCACGAACGGCGCATTCGGCTCCACGGCACTGACGCCCGTCACCGCCTGCACCTTGCCGGCAATCAATAACGCGGCATGGCGAAACCCGAACAGCGCCTGGCCGTCATTGACCAGGCTGTAGCTCAATTGCGCCGGGGTACGGGCGGCCCGGGTCTGGCGCTCGAGGTCGAGGAAGCGGGCAAACACCTGCTCGGCGCTGCCCGTGATCGGCGCGTTCACCTGGACTCCGCAAAACGCGCCGTACCGCTCATGCCGGACAGCAGGCCACTGGCGTCCGGCACGCTCGCCACCAGCAGCAAGGTCTGGCTGCCCTCATCGATGCGCGCGCCCAGGCGCTTGACCGTCGCTTGCAGCGGCTTGCCGGTTTCATCGGGAATAAAGGTGAAAGGCTGGCCGGGCTTGAGCCGGTCCATCCAGCGCGAAGGCACCAATAGATGGATTTCCAACGTGCGGTTGTCGACCACGTCCAGCAACGGCGCACCGGCCGCCACGCTTTCATAGCGCTGGACCTTGCGCGCCACGACCTGGCCGTCGAACGGTGCGATCACGCTGCAGCGCCTGACCTGCACCTGGTACACCTGGGACTGCGCCTGGGTCTCGCTGAGCCGTGCCTCGGCCCGCGACACTTCGAAGCGTCCGACCGACTTCAACTCCGCCAGCTGCCGGTTATGCGCCAGCTCTTCACCGGCACCGCGGCTGGCCGCCTGGGCTGCATTGAGCTGGGCCTGATAGGCCGAGCAATCGAACCGCGCCAGGGTATCGCCCTTCTTGAACGACTCGCCCTCGCTGAATGGCAACTCGACAATGCGTCCGGCCAACTCACTGGCCAGCACCGCCTGATCCCGCGCCCGAAGCACCCCTCGCGCTTCATTGCCACCCGGCGCACTGGCCGCGACGTTGCTCTCGAGCAACGGATCGTCTGCGACAGGCGTTTGCGCCTGAACGCCGCACGCTACAAAGGTCAATCCCACAACCCAACTGCAAAAACGCTGCATGACCGTTACTCCCTGACGGATGGGCGGAGTCTACGACAGCGGTGGGGAGCGTCAAGGGAATAGCCGTGATGTATGAAAATCTCTTGTCTCGATTGACGCCGTAAGACGTTCTACTTAGGATTGCGTTGCCCAACCCCGTACGCAGAGATTAAATTCTCTGGCCGTTGGGGTGAAAACACCGGCTTCGGCCGGTTTTTTCGTTTCTGGGGATTGAGTTTGTGCGTATTGTTTTTTTCGTCGACGGCTATAACGCTTTTGATAAGGCAACTACGTTCGCATGATCTGAATGGCTCCCCTCGTCAGCGGCTACTCCAGCAAGGTCAGCTCACCGTCGCGGTACAACACTTCCCGCCCCAGCCAGGTCGCGTCCACCAGGGGCAATACTGCCGAAGGTTTGCGCAATTCGCGCAGCAGTGTCGAGCCGTGGGACAAGCGTCCGCCCATGCGCGCAATCACGGCCTGGGCACGCTGATAGTGCGCGTGGCGACCCGGGTCCAGGGTGTCTTCAAGCAGGATGTCATCGCCGAGGATGCCTTGCGCCTGACCGGGATAAATCAGGAACCCCGCCGCCTGCTCGGTACCCTCGCGGCCGTCCTGCCAGAAACTGCCGTCGCGGGTGCGGATGTCCGGGTGCGGCGCAAACCAATGGGCCCGATCAGCCATCGGCATGGCGTGATGCAGGCGAAAGAACATCCGCATCAGGTTGTCGCGGTACCACTCACGCACTTGCAGATAGTAACCGCGCAACCCCGGCAGGCCGCTCGAATGCGCCACGCGTACGGGCCGCGGCCATTGTGGAAACGCCTGCAAGGGCAGCGCGATCGGTGCCGGGCGCGGGGTGGCCGGGTCGGTTTCCCATGGCAACCGATGAGGGACGGATTCCAGGTTGTCATAGGCGGTGGGCGGTCGGCCCAGCCACGCGCCACCGCTGCTAGCCAAGGCCGTCGCGATGCACAGGTTGCCCTGCACCACGAACACGTAGAAACGGGTGAACCAATCGGCAAGTCGCTGTCCATCAGCACCTTGCCCGGTCAGCTCCGCCAGCTCTTCGTCGAAGCGCCGTAAACCGTGTTCGAGGGACAGCAGATGTCCGCGGGCAATACGTTGCATGCGCAGGAACAGCCGCAACGAACGCAGCAGGCGCAGCGGTCGCCAAGGCAGATGGGGTGTCGCGCCGCCGACCTCCCCCGCGTAGCTGCTGGCGCTGATGCCCCAGTCTGCCAGTCGAGCCAGGAACAGGTCGTTGTTGATATACGACGCGCCGCCAAACACCGCCGTGAAAGGCTCGTTGTCTTGCAATACCCGGGCGTCCCAACGCGCCATGACCGCCGGGATGCTCGCCGCCGCACGGCGCTGGGCGTATTCCACCAACACGCTCGGTTGTGGCGGGAGGATCTCGGCGATGTTGGCGGCGGTCAGGTGCCGACGCCAGCCGTAATCGCTGATCGGCCGGTATTGCAGAAGCCAGAGTTGCTTGCCGTCCCAGGCCCATTCGATGTCACCGGGCACGTAGTGGAAGACCCGCAGCGCGTCTTGCAGGAAGCGCCACAACAGGTCCGCGTTCAAACCATGGGCGGGCTTGAAGGTGCCACTGCTCCAGGCGTCGCCCAGGCGGGAGATGATCGCGCGTTCGGGGCTCACCTTGCCATCGGCCAACGACTCCAGATGTCCTTCGACCCACTCAATTTCGACCGACAGATGCCGGACAAAGCCGATGCCGGACAGCACCGGCGTGATGAACCGCTGCACCACCACTTCCTCGACGCCCATCGCGCTCAACTCGGCGATGCGTTCCAGCACGCTCGACGCCGGTACCCGCAGGTACGTCGTGCTCAAACCGGCATTTGCCGCATCGGCCTGATCCTCGCCATAACTGGAAGAGCGCACCGCCCACGTGGCGTCCGGTTGACTGTCGAGAAATGCCGGCAGGCGCGGATCGTGACAATCGTTGAGTGTCAGCGCCGGCGGCACCGCCTGCCCGGCCAGGGCCGCGAGCCGCAAGCGCCCGCCCTTGGTGTGGGCGACAAACCCACGTTCGCCCGATTCCAGCCACGCGGCAAATTCAGCAGGCGCGTCAATCCACGGGTAATGGCCCCAGCCGGGTTTCAAGCTGATGGTCAGGTCGGCACGGGCAAGAATTGCCGACCAGGCCGCCGCCTGCTCGATACCCAGTACGTTGTCCTGATCACCCCAGACCAGTTCGACCGGGTCGGTGATCCATTCCAGCAGCGGCAACGCGGTATCCGCCCGCACCAGATCCCAATGCGGCACGAAGGCGCGGCAGCGGGCATAGCCGGCGCCCATGCGCTGGTACTGCGCTGGCGTCCAGGTCTGGTTGGAAAACTTGTGGGCAAACAACCTCGGCTTGTTCGCCAGCAACCAATGAATGGTTTTGCGCACAGGCAGTGGCGACATCAATGCCGGCAAGCGCCGCCGCCATAGAAACGCCCCCACCGGCGCCAGCAACACGCTGCGGCAGAAGTGCCCCGGCTGTCGTTGCAGGGCGTGCAGCACCAACAATGCGTTCACGCCCACCGCGGTGATCGCGCTGCCGCTGATCGTCATCGCCAGCAACGCCTGGGCGTAGGCGGCCAGGTCTTCGCACGGGGCTTGAGGGTTGTTGCCGAAGCCGGGCAACTCCAGCGGTACCACGTCGTAGCGCTCAAAGTGCGGTAGCGCGTCGTCCCACCAATCGGCGGCACTCCCGTTGCCTGCCAGCAGGTACATCAGCGGCTTGCTCACCGGCGCGGAATCAATCATGGCCCGGCTCACTTGACGCAGAGTTTTTGCTGTCATGGCGATAGAGCCAGAACAGCGGCGGCAGCAATACCAGCAAGGCAAGACTGTCGAGCCACAGATGCGACCACATCCGGACCTGGGCAGAAATCAGCATGTCCTGGGGAGCCCAGAGCAGGATGCCGGCGATGATCCAGCCCCAAGGCATGGCACGCTTCAGTCGGTTGCCGATATGGACAAGGGCAAGCATGTACAGCGCATAGCTTTGCAACGTGGCACCGAACAACGCCAGCCACCAGACCTGCTGCGCCCGGGCCGCAGCGGGCGCAGCAGCGCTGGCCCAGAACGCCTGTTCGAGGGTCAGCAGATAGTTATCGAACAATCCCGAATGCCCTGCCCAGCTCAGCGTGACGCCGCCGAACAGATGCAACAGGGCTGCGGCGTACAGCCAGACGACCAGGGCTTTGCGTAGGGTGCTGTGGGGGCTTGGCATTCCGTGTCCCGAAGGCGTGCTTGAGGGCTGCAAGTCTAAAGGAAATGGCAGTGCCTTTACTCGGTTGATGGGGCGGACGGCGATAAAATAAAACTCTGCAGCGTTGGCCGTTTCCTGGCCTGTGGTGAATTGAAGAGCGTCATCGCGAGCAAGCTCGCTCCCACAGGCGTTCACCAAAAAGTCCACGCCATAGACTGATCGTTCCCCCGCTCCGCG
>NZ_JAGGOF010000059.1:0-7234 GCF_018614775.1 Pseudomonas fluorescens | reverse complement strand
CGCGGAGCGGGGGAACGATCAACCAGGGTGTTACCGCTCGTGCATCGCCTCGGCGCGGGCCTTGATGATGGGCTTGAGCAGGTAGCTGAGCACGGTTTTCTTGCCCGTGATGATGTCCACCGAGGCCACCATGCCGGGGATGATCAGCAGTGGCTTTTCATCGGTGCCCAGATGGCTGCGCTCAGTGCGCAGCTTGATGATGTAGTAGGTGGTTTTCTTGTCTTCGTCGGTGATGGTGTCGGCACCGATCTGTTCCAGCTTGGCTTTCAGCCCGCCGTAGATGGTGTAGTCGTACGCGGTGAATTTCACCGTGGCGTCCTGGCCGGGGTGCAGGAAGGCGATGTCCTGGGGACGGATTTTCGCTTCCACCAGAATGGTGTCGTCCAACGGCACAATTTCCACCAGGTCGCTGCCAGGCTGGATCACCCCGCCGATGGTGTTCACCAACAACTTGTTGACGATACCGCGCACGGGTGAAGTGACCAGAGTGCGGCTCACTCGATCTTCCAGGGCCTTGCCGGTGGCTTGGGCCTTGTTCAGGTCGGTACGCGCCTCGTTGAGCTGGGTCAGGGCTTCGCTGCGGAATTTGCCGCGCGTCTCATCGATCTTGCGCTGCACTTCCTTGATGGCCGATTCGGCACGAGGGATTGCCAGGGTGGTTGCGTCCAACTGCCCACGGGTTTCGACTTCAGCACGCTTGAGCCGCAGCACTTCCACCGGCGATACCGCGCCCTGGGCAACCAGCGGTTCGGACATGTTGATTTCCTGGCGTTGCAGCGCCAGGCCGGAGCGGTACTGCGCCTGCTTGGAAGCGAATTCGCGCAGCTCCTGCTGGCGTTGAATCAGCTGTTCCTGCAAGCCACCGACTTCATCGTGCAATTGCTGACGGCGGCTGATGTACAGCGATTCTTCGCTGGCCGCCTGGCCGGGCACAGCCTTGAGCACATCGGCCGGGAAATTCAGTGGCCGGTCATCGACCTCGGCACTCAAGCGCTCGACCCGCAACAGCATGGACAGGCGATCCGCCTCGGTTTCTCCCACGTTGGAGACAAACCGCGTGTCGTCCAGGCGAATCAGCGGCGCACCGGCCTCTACGATCTGCCCTTCCTTGACGAACAACTCGGCGACGATTCCGCCCTCCAGGTTCTGGATTTTCTGGATCTTGGACGACGGAATCGCCTTGCCGTCGCCCTTGGTCACTTCGTCGAGCACGGCGAAGTTGGCCCACACCATCAGGAATACGAAAAAGCCGATGATCCCCCAGATCGTCAGGCGCACCACCCGCGGGGCGTCTTCGATCAGAGCCTTGTTGACCTCTGGCAGCGGCTGACCGTGCAGCGAGGCCGAGCCCTTGAAATAACGCCCGACAGCCTCCTTGAAACCCGACTTAAGCAACACTGATCTGCCCCTTCTTCAACGCTTCCATCACCACGGCTTTCGGGCCATCGGCCAGGATCTGCCCGCGGTCGATCACCAACAGGCGGTCCACCAACGACAGCAAGGACGCCCGGTGCGTCACCAGCAACACGGTCTTGTTTTCCACCACGGCGGTCAGGCGCTGTTTCAAGCGCTCTTCACCGGTGTTGTCCATGGCGCTGGTGGGTTCGTCCAACAGCAATATGGGCGGGTTGAGCAGCAATGCGCGGGCCAGGGCGACGTTCTGGCGCTGCCCACCGGACAGGTTCTGCCCGCGCTCACCGACTTGCAGTTCATAGCCTTGCGGATGCAGGCGCGCAAACTCGTGCACACCCGCCAGTTCCGCAGCCTGCAGCACCAGTTCGTCTTCCACGTAGCGGGCGCCGGAGGTCAGGTTGTCGCGCAGGGTGCCGGCCAGCAGTTGGATGTCCTGGGGCACGTAGCCGACGTTGTAGCGCAGCTCGCTGACGTCGATCTGGCGGATGTCCACGCCGTCCACCAATAAAGCACCATCGTCGGGCTGGTACAGCCCCACCAGCAACTTCGCCAGTGAGCTCTTGCCCGAGCCGCTGCGACCGATGATGCCGATCTTCTCGCCCGGCTTGATCACCAGGTTGATGTTCTTCAGCGCCGGGTTCTGCTGGTTCGGGTAGGTGAAACTCAATTGACGGCATTCGATGGCGCCCTGCAGGACCTTGCGGCTCAGCGGACGCTCTTCGAAATTGCGCTCCTGGGGCAGCTCCATCATCTGGTCGACCGACTTCATGGTCACCCGCGCCTGCTGGTAGCGGGTCAGCAGGCCCGACAGCGACGCCAATGGACTGAGGGCGCGACCACTGAGCATGTAGCAGGCAATCAGCCCGCCCATGCTCAGGTTGCCGGCGATGATTTGGTAGACGCCGAAGATGATCATGATCACGCCGGCCAGTTGCTGGATCAGCAAGGTGATATTCATCGCCAGGCCAGACAGCATCTTCACGCGCAGCTCAAGGCGGCTGAGGGTGCCGATGGTCTGCTCCCACTGGTACTGACGCTCGCTCTCGGCGTTGTTGACCTTGACCGCATCCAGGCCGGCCAGGGTTTCGATCAGGCTGGATTGACGCTCGGCCCCCAGAGCCATGGTCCGTTCCATGGTCGCCACCAGCGGCTTCTGCAAGGCGTAGCCGATCAACAGGGCAATCGGGAACGCCAGCACTGGAATCCACACCAGATGGCCGCCCAGGATCGCAATGACCGTGAAGATCAGCAGGGTGAACGGCAGGTCGATCAGGCTGGTCAGGGTCAGCGAAGCCAGGAAGTCGCGCAGGCTCTGGAATTCATGAATGTTCTGGGCAAAGCTGCCGACCCGCGCCGGACGGTACTTCATGGCCATGCCGACAATGCGCTCGAACAGCGTGGCCGAGATGATCAGGTCGGTTTTCTTGCCGGCCAGATCCAGGCACAAGCTGCGCAACATCTTCAGGATCAGGTCGAACAGGTAGGCGCCCGTGATGCCGATGGCCAACACCCACAAAGTCGATTCGGCCTGGTTCGGCACCACGCGGTCGTAGACGTTCATCACGAACAGCGGCGCGGCCATGGCGATGATATTGATCAGCAGGCTCGCGGCGATTGCGTCGGCGTACAGCCAGCGAGACCGCTTGAGGGTGTCACGAAACCACGAGCGCGCCCGCGGAATGAGGGTGCCGTGGTTGACGTCAAATTTATGTTGCGGCTGGGCGAAGAAAACCTTGCCGCTGTAGTCGTCAGCCAGCAACTCGCGGCTGATGGTCACCTCGCCGCCATCGCTTTCGCTGAGCAGCAACCGCGCCTGATCGTCACCGACCCAGCCCAGCAGCACGGCACTGCGCCCATCCTTGAGCAACAACAGCGCCGGCATGGCAATGGTCGGAATCTGCTCAAGCTTGCGCTGCAGCACCCGCCCTTGCAGACCGGCACGGGCTGCCGCACGCGACAATAATTCGACGCTCAGCCGCTGCTTGGGCAACGGCAGGCCGGTGGTGAGCATCGCCGCGCTGGCCGGCTTCTGATGCAGCATGCAGAGCGCCAGCAGACCGTCCAGCAACGGGTCGTCGTGCAGCGTGCGTGGATCATGGATGAGTTCGACTCGACTGACTTCTGATTCCACGCTCGGCACTCTTGCTGATCAAACTGAAGGGAAAGCTCAATTCATCCCAGGCAACTGAACCTTGGGTTTCACGTCGTTCTGCACAACCGATGCCAACGGCGCGACAACGCCTTGGCTTTTAAGCAACTGTCCGGTGGTTGCCTTGATCCGGTACTGAGTGAACAACTGCACGTTCTTGATTTCTGCCAGGCGTCGAGAGGCGGTGAACAGCTCGTTTTCACTGTCGAGCAAATCGAGCAGGGTCCGCTCGCCAAGGCTGAACTGCCGCTGGTAAGCGGTGCGCACACTGGTGCTGTGATCCACGTATTGCTGGGCGATCGGCACCTGGGCATTGGCGTTGTTCATCGCGTTCCAGGCCAGACCCAGTTCTTCGTTCAACTGACGCAGGGCATTGTTGCGGATGTCCAGGGCCTGGTTGGACAGGTACGACTTGGATTCCAGGTCGGCCTTGTTGCTGCCGCCGGCATACAGGTTGAAACGCATGCGCAGCATGGCTTGCCACTCATTGTTGTGACCGTTCTGGCCGTCCAGGTCGTTGTCGGCGGTGCGGCCCAGCTCGGCGTCAAAGCGTGGATAGAAGCTCGACTTGGCGGCTGCGTACTGTTGCTCGGTGGCGACGATGTCGGCCTCGGCCGAACGCAGTACCGGGCTGTTTTCCAGCATCTGGTTGCGGGCTTCGTTCAAGTTGGCCGGCATCAGCGCCATAAAATCGGCGGGACGCTCCAGTTGATCGGGCAGTTGACCCACGGCGCTGAGGTAGTTGGTCTCGGCGTCGGCCAGGTTGGTCTGTTCAGTGATCAGGTTGTTGCGCGCCTGAGCCATGCGCGCTTCGGCCTGGTCCAGGTCGGCGCCACTGCCTACACCGCGACTGGTGCGCAGCTTGATCTGGTCGAAGATGCGTTCGTGGCTCTTGAGATTCTCTTCAGCCAAGCGCACGAACTCGCGACGGGTCAGCACATCCAGGTAAACCTGGGCCACGGTCAGGCCAGTGCGCTCGGACGTGTCCAGCAACGAATAGGCGCGAGCATTGACGGTGGCTTGTTGACGGCCCACTTCGCTGGACGTCGCAAAACCGTCAAAAACCATTTGCGACAGGCGCAGGCTCGACTCGCTGCGGTTCAGGGTTTCCCATCGATGATCGCCGCCCGATCGGGTGGTGACGCTGTCGGTGCCTTCGCGACCGTACCCGGCTGCAAGGTCGACCCTGGGCAGGTAGCCGCCTTTAGCCGCCTTGAGTTGGTAATCCGCAGCAAGACGACTGTTAACGCCAGCCTGAATTTCCGGATGAACGTCCAGCGCTTGTTGCATGGCCTGCGGCAAGGTTTGTGCTTGTACGAAACTGGCGGCGAGGGCGAAGGGTAAAGCCTTGAGCAGAAGCGAACGCATGGGGAGATTCTTCCTGAAACTCTTGTCGTGGATCACAGCGAAATTGGCGCTGCATCGAGATGATGGCGACCGCAAAGACCGTATGTCGGAAAGTTCGAAACAGAAACCGAATTATGCAACGGGTTAACGAGTCGCCGCTTAAATATCAATGTGACATTATCGAAGCGATTGTTTAGGATGCCCACCAGAAGGTCAATAGTTTGGCACAAACAAATAGTTCAAAAAAATATAGCCAATACATTGACAGCTAAAAGCGTCAAAACATTTCATCAATACACCAAGCACGTCCAGACCGCTGCCGCCTGAGAGCTGCGGGTCTATGGAAGTCTACTGAGCGTGGCACCCGGAGAAGTCTTCAATGAGCAGTGTTATTGCCGTTGTCAAAAGCATTGTTGGTCAGGTTTTCGTCGTATCCCCCGAGGGCATTCGACGTGTGCTCATTGAAGGTGATCGCCTGTACACAGGCGACCAGTTGGACACCGGCCCTGCCGGCTCCGTCACATTGGACCTGGCCGATGGCCGCACGCTCGACCTGGGCCGCGACACCCAGTGGAGCGCCAATGCCCCGGACTCTTCCACTGACCTCGCGGCGGCCACTGCCCAGGCCGCACCGTCGGTAGAAGAGCTGCAGCAAGCCATCGCCGCCGGCGCCGACCCGACGACCGCCATGGAAGCCACCGCCGCCGGCGCGACTGCCGCGGGTACGGGCGGTGCCGCCGGTGGAGGCCACACCTTCGTGGCGCTGGATGCTACTGCTGGCAGCGTCGATCCCACCATCGGCTTTCCAACTGAAGGCTTGAGCGCGGCCGCCGCCACCACCACCGACCTCACCGGCCTTGACACCAATGCCAACACCACGGCCAACGCGGTGCTCAGCTCGACGCTGACCCTGAGCGCCACCCCGACCCTGACCGAGGCCGGTGGCGTGCTGGTCTACACCGCGACCGTCACCCAGGCGCCCCAGACCGCCCTGACCGTGACCCTGTCCAACGGCTCCGTGATCGTCATTCCTGCCGGACAGACTACCGGCACCGTCAACGTCCCACTGGCACCGAACGACACGGTCTACAACGACCCGACCCAGATCAGCGTGACCGTCACCGGCACTACCGGCGGTACCGGCATTGCCGTGACCTTGCCCACCACGCCGGCCGTGACCCAGATCACCGACACCCTCGACACCACCAACGTCACCCTGAGCGCAGGCAACACGGTGACCGAAGGCGGCCAGATCACTTACACCGCGACCCTGACCAACCCGGCTCAAACCCCGGTGACCGTGACCTTGAGCAATGGCTCGGTCATCACCATCGCTGCCGGCCAGACGACTGGCACAGTCGCCGTCGATACGCCGGTCAATGATGTCTACAACAACGGCAGTACTGTCAGCACCACTATCACCGGCGCCACCGGCGGCAACTTCGAAAACCTGGTGCCAAGCACCACGCCTGCTGTTACTACGATTACCGATTCGGCTGACACCACCGGCCTGACGCTGAGCGCTAGCAACACCATTACCGAAGGCGGCCAGATTACTTATACCGCTACATTGACCAACGCCGCGCAGACGCCGGTAACCGTGACGTTGAGCAACGGCTCGGTCATTACCATCGCTGCGGGCCAGACCACCGGCACGGTCGCTGTCGATACGCCTGCCAATGATGTCTACAACAATGGCAGCACGGTCAGCACCACTATTACCGGCGCGACCGGTGGTAACTTCGAAAACCTGGTGCCCAGCACCACGCCTGCCGTCACTACGATCACCGACTCGGTCGATACCACTGGCTTGACCTTAAGTGCTAGCGACAGCATCACTGAAGGCGGTTCGATTACCTACACCGCGACCCTGACCAACGCCGCGCAGACGCCAGTAACCGTGACTCTAAGTAACGGCTCGGTTATTACCATTGCAGCCGGCCAGACCACCGGCACGGTAAATGTCGAAACTCCAGCTAACGACGTTTACAACAATGGCAGCACTGTCAGCACCACCATTACCGGTGCGAGCGGGGGCAACTTCGAGAATCTGGTACCGAGCACAACGCCTGCCGTCACTACGATCACCGACTCGGTCGATACCACTGGCTTGACCTTAAGTGCTAGCGACAGCATCACTGAAGGCGGTTCGATTACCTACACCGCGACCCTGACCAATGCAGCTCAGACGCCTGTAACCGTGACCTTGAGCAACGGCTCGGTCATTACCATTGCCGCTGGCCAGACCACCGGCACAGTAAATGTCGAGACGCCAGCTAACGACGTTTACAACAATGGCAGCACGGTCAGCACCACCATTACCGG
>NZ_JAGGOF010000005.1 GCF_018614775.1 Pseudomonas fluorescens | reverse complement strand
TTTTGATCTGGGGCGCCCCGTTAACCACGATGGCCGAACGGAGGTGTTGCGCAGTGGGCAATCCGGCATGGATGCCGGATTAGCCGCGCTGGGCCATGGATGGCCCTTCGCGGCGGGCCCACGGAGCAATGCCGGAGTGAGGGCATGCCGAGCCTAGGCGAGGCACCGAGTGGTGGGGCAAGGCGCTTTTGGTTACTTTTGGCGCCCTTTCAAAAGTGACCCGCTGTAAGAGCGGAACCCTAAGCGGCCGTTACCGAGAAAACGGATATACACACTATCGAAGCCCAAAGAAAAATGCCCGCATCTCACAACACGGGCATTTCTCAAAAACAGCGCGCGCCTACTTCACCACCTTAAGACTAGGCCGCCCACTAGGCCGCGGCGGTTCATCATCCGGTGGCGGCAGTTCATCATCCGCTTCGAGCTCATCCTCGCCATCCAACGGCGCTTCCAGCTCAAACACCATACCCTGGCCATTCTCCCGGGCATAAATCCCCAGGATCGAGGCAATAGGCACGTACAGCGTATGCGGCACGCCACCGAAGCGCCCTTCAAAGCTCACGGCATCGTTGTCCATGTGCAGATGGCGCACGGCGGCCGGCGAAACGTTCAGGACAATCTGCCCGTCATTGGCAAAACCCTGCGGCACCTGCACCGACGGGTACTCGGCGTTGACCAGCATGTGCGGGGTGCAGTCATTGTCCACAATCCACTCGTAGAGCGCGCGGACCAGATAAGGTCGACTGGAGTTCATAGCGGCTCCTTAAGCCTCAGCGCATGTCGCGTTCGACACCAGACAGACTCGCCTGGAAAGCCTCACGCGCAAATTGGCGCTCCATATAATCAAGCAGCGGCTTGGCAGGCCGCGGCAGTTCGATACCCAGGATCGGCAATCGCCAGAGTATGGGTAATAGGCAGCAATCCACCAGACTTTGTTCCTCACTGAGAAAGAACGGCTTATCGACGAACAGCGGCGATACGCCCGTCAGGCTTTCACGCAATTCCTTACGCGCCACCACCCGCGCCGGCTCCTTGCTCCGCGAGTCCAGGATCAGGTCCACCAACCCGCACCAGTCCCGCTGGATGCGATGCATCAGCAAGCGACTGTTGGCACGCGCGACAGGGTAAACCGGCAGCAGGGGTGGATGCGGATAACGCTCATCCAGGTATTCCATCACCACAGTCGACTCCCACAATGCCAGATCACGATCGACCAGCGTGGGCAGGCTGCCGTAAGGGTTCACTTCGATCAGTTTTGGCGGCTGACGGCCCGCTTCGACGTAGATGATCTCGGCGCTGACACCTTTCTCTGCCAGTACGATGCGTACCCGGTGGGAATAGTGGTCGGCGGGGTCGGAGTAACAGGCCAACCGATTGGTCACGCCCATGGCGGTCCTCCTCGCTTGTTGAAATTATCGAAAAACGGAAAAACGAGCGCGCCCAGAGGGTGTCTCCCGTAACGCCTGGCCGACCAGGCTCGTTACACTTTCAGAGACGCCCTTGGGCGCGCACGATTAACAGCAACGGCTTACAGCTTTATCAATGTACGTCTTTCCAGTATTCACGCTTGAGCAGGTAAGCGAATACGAAGAAGAACGCCAGGTACAGCAAAACATACGTACCGATGCGCTGATGCTGCAGCTTCACCGGGTTGGCCGAGTAGGCCAGGAAGGTCACCAGGTTCTTGACCTTCTCGTCAAACTGCTCAGGCGTCAAGGCGCCGGTGTTCGGCACGATGGTCAACTGGTCGCAGGCTTCGTGAGTCAAAGCGGTGCCCGTCAGTGGATCGAACTGCTTCTTGCCGTTCTCGACGATCTGCACCTGCTTGCAGCCTACCACCTGGCGACCCTGCAGGCTGGCCAGGACGTTAGGCATGCCGACGTTCGGGAAGACCTTGTTGTTCACGCCCCATGGACGTGCCGGGTCTTCGTAGAACGAACGCAGGTAACCATAGAGCCAATCGGTACCACGCACCCGCGCAACCAGGGTCAGGTCGGGCGGCGCAGCGCCGAACCAGGTCTTGGCGTCCGCAGGCTGCATGCCAACGGTCATGTGATCGCCCAGCTTGGCACCGGTGAACACCAGCTTCTCGAGCATTACCTCATGGGGAATGCCCAGGTCATCGGCTACACGCTCGTAACGCTGGAACTTGGCGCTGTGGCAACCCATGCAATAGTTGGCGAACGTACGCGCGCCGTCCTGCATGGCCGCTTTATCGGAAACGTCGATGTCGACTTTTTCCAGCTCTGGACCACCGTGTTCGGCCGCGAAGGACAAGACAGGCATGGCAGCAAGAATCAGTACAGCAAATAGCTTTTTCATCAGCCAGTCACCCTTTCCGGAACCGGTTTGGTCTTCTCGAGCCTGGTATAGAACGGCATCAGAATGAAGTAGGCGAAGTACAGGAAGGTGCACACCTGCGAAAGCAGCGTACGTTCCGGTGTCGGTGCCAGTACGCCCAACACGCCCAGGATCACGAACGAGATGCAGAACACCACGAGCCAGATCTTGCTCAGCCAGCCTTTGTAGCGCATCGACTTGACCGGACTGCGGTCCAGCCATGGCAGGACGAACAGCACGGCAATGGCCGCGCCCATGGCGATAACGCCCATCAGCTTGTCCGGGATCGCCCGCAGGATTGCGTAGAACGGTGTGAAGTACCAGACCGGGGCAATGTGCTCGGGAGTCTTGAACGCGTTAGCCTGTTCGAAGTTCGGCTTCTCGAGGAAGTAACCGCCCATCTCGGGAAAGAAGAACACGATGGAGCAGAAGATGAACAGGAACACCACCACGCCGACGATGTCTTTCACGGTGTAGTACGGGTGGAAGGCAATGCCATCCAGCGGTACGCCGTTCTCGTCCTTGTGTTTCTTGATGTCAACGCCATCCGGGTTGTTCGAGCCAACTTCGTGCAGCGCCAGGATGTGCAGCACCACCAGGCCGAGGATCACGATCGGCAGGGCGACCACGTGCAGGGCGAAGAAGCGGTTCAGGGTAATGCCGGAGATCAGGTAGTCACCCCTGATCCATTGGGTCAGGTCGTTGCCGATGACCGGGATCGCGCCGAACAGCGAGATGATCACCTGGGCGCCCCAGTAGGACATCTGGCCCCATGGCAGCAGGTAGCCCATGAAGGCTTCGGCCATCAGCGCCAGGTAGATCAACATGCCGAAGACCCACACCAGTTCACGCGGCTTCTGGTACGAACCGTAGAGCAGACCACGGAACATATGCAGGTAGACCACGATGAAGAACGCCGAAGCGCCAGTGGAGTGCAGCAGACGCAGGATCGACCCGTACTCGACATCGCGCATGATGTATTCAACGGAAGCAAACGCCTCCTCCGCCGAAGGGGTGTAGCTCATGGTCAGCCAGACACCGGTGACGATCTGGTTGACCAGAACGAGCAGCGCCAGGGAACCAAAGAAGTAGAAGAAGTTGAAATTTTTCGGAGCGTAATACTTGCTGAGATGGTCTTCCCACATTTTGGTCGCGGGAAAGCGTGCATCAACCCAATCCATTAGTTTGCTCATCACGCTTTCTCCGAGTCGACGCCGATGACAATGATGTCGTCGGTCTCATAGGAATGCGGGGGAACTGGCAGGTTCAGAGGTGCAGGCTGGGATTTGTAGACGCGACCCGCCAGGTCGTAGTGGGAGCCGTGGCAAGGGCAGAAATAGCCACCGACCCAATCCTTGCCCAGATCGGCAGGGGCCACTTCAGGACGGAACGTAGGCGAGCAACCCAGGTGCGTGCAGATCCCGATCAGCAGCAGGATCTGCGGCTTGATCGAGCGCGTTTCAGGATTGACGTATTCCGGTTGGACCGAGTTCTTGGAGGAAGGGTCGGACAACTGGCCCTCGATCTTTTTCAGATTCCCCAGGATTTCCTCTGTACGGCGGACGATGAACACCGGCTGGCCGCGCCATTCAGCAATCATCTGCTGGCCTGGCTCGATCTTGCTGACATTCACTTTCACCGGTGCACCTGCAGCTTTCGCCTTGGCACTGGGAAACCATGACCCCACGAACGGGACCGCAGCCCCCACCGCTCCTGCAGCACCCACCACGGATGTGGCTGCTACCAGGAAGCGACGCCGGCCTGCATTCACGCCGTCATTGCTCATTCAGTCCTCTCCCATCAGCTTTGTGGCCTGTTAGATCAGGCGTCTACTAAGTAAAAATCTGAACTTATAAAAATTTTGCCGAATGGTAATGAAAAGCCCCAATTCTGACAAGGTAATTACCAAGCGGCCAAACCGCCAGGCCTTGTAGTATAGGGGCTCTACGAATGTGGCAAGTTGTCACAGAGCAATTCTTTCGCGCATAAAAAAACGCCCAGCTCCGTGAGGAACTGGGCGCCTTTTGAAAGCGGAAGCGAAATTAACGCTTCGAGTACTGCGGACGCTTACGCGCTTTACGCAGACCGACTTTCTTACGTTCAACTTCACGAGCATCGCGAGTCACGAAGCCGGCTTTGCGCAGGGCGCCACGCAGGGTTTCGTCGTAATCCATCAGGGCGCGAGTGATGCCGTGGCGGATTGCGCCGGCCTGGCCACTTACACCACCACCGATAACGGTGACGTAGATGTCGAATTTTTCGACGGTCTCGGTCAGTTCCAGCGGCTGACGAACTACCATGCGGGCAGTTTCGCGGCCGAAGAAGTTATCCAGGGTGCGGTTGTTGATGGAGATGTTGCCAGTGCCCGGACGCAGGAAAACGCGTGCGGTTGCAGTCTTGCGACGGCCAGTGCCGTAATTTTGAGTCGCCGACATAATGAACTATTCCGTTAAAACTTCAGTTCTTGGGGCTGCTGAGCAGTATGAGGGTGAGCAGCGCCCGCATAAACCTTCAGCTTACGATACATGTCGCGACCCAGCGGGTTCTTAGGCAGCATGCCTTTAACCGCGGTCTCGATCACGCGCTCAGGGGCTTTGGCGATCAGCTTTTCGAAGTTGATCGACTTGATGCCGCCAGGAAAACCGGAGTGGGAGTAGTACATTTTGTCAGTGGTTTTAGCGCCAGTAACACGTACTTGCTCGGCGTTGATCACGACAATGTAGTCGCCGGTGTCAACGTGAGGGGTGTACTCAGGCTTGTGCTTGCCACGCAGACGGCTCGCGATTTCGGTGGCCAGACGACCCAGGGTCTGACCAGCAGCGTCGACGACGAACCAGTCGCGCTGTACTGTTTCCGGTTTAGCAGTAAAAGTTTTCATTCTTTATAGCCTCAGGGGCCGCCCTGTAAATTAGACGGCGGATCTTACTGAATAGTGCGTACTTTGACAAGTCAAAGGCAGCCGGATACAGACGCTTTCGGGGGCTCGGGTCGGCGCGTCCGTTCAACGGCAAGATTCTTCGGCGGCGGCGCATCACTTCCACTGCAGAAAGAGGTGCGCAATTATGCAGATTGCGAAAAATATTTCAACCTGCTTTTATGATTGTTTTGCCCAAGGAGTCACTGATGGACTATCGCCAGCTAGGCCGTACCGATCTGAACGTGAGCGCCCTGTGCCTCGGAACCATGACCTGGGGCGAGCAGAACAGCGAGGCCGAGGCGTTCGCCCAGATCGAACGCGCCAAGAGTGCCGGCATCAATTTCATCGACACCGCCGAGATGTATCCGGTACCGCCGAAAGCCGACACCTACGCCACCACCGAGCGCTACATCGGCAATTATTTCAAAAGCCGCGGCGACCGTGCCGACTGGATCCTGGCCAGCAAGATCGCCGGCCCCGGCAACACCATCGACTACATCCGCGACAAAAACCTCAAGCACAACCGCCGCCACATCGTCGAAGCCGTGGATGCCAGCCTCAAGCGTCTGCAGACCGACTGGATCGACCTGTACCAGTTGCATTGGCCGGAGCGCAGCACCAACTTCTTTGGCCAACTGGGCTACCAGCACAAGGCCGACGAAGACTTCACCCCGCTGGAGGAAACCCTCGAAGCCTTGGACGAACAGGTCCGGGCCGGCAAGATCCGCCACATCGGCCTGTCCAACGAAACGCCGTGGGGCACCATGAAATTCCTCGCCCTGGCCGAGGCCCGTGGCTGGCCGCGCGCCGTGTCGATCCAGAACCCGTACAACCTGCTCAACCGCAGCTTCGAGATCGGCCTGGCAGAAATCGCCATTCGCGAACAGTGCGGCCTGCTGGCCTACTCGCCACTGGCGTTCGGCTTCCTGTCGGGTAAATACGAGGGCGGCGCCCGGCCTGCCAAAGGTCGCCTGACGCTGTACAGCCGCTTCATGCGCTACTTCAACCCGCAATCGGAAGCGGCGTGCAGCCGTTACGTGGCGCTGGCACGTGAACATGGCCTGGACCCGGCGCAGATGGCTTTGGCGTTCGTGACCCAACAGCCGTTCGTGACCAGCAACATCATTGGCGCCACCACGCTGGAACAACTGGACAGCAATATCGCCAGCTTCGACCTGAAACTGTCGAAGGAAGTCCTGGCGGGGATCGAGGCGATCCACAAGGATCATCCGAACCCGGCGCCTTGATCGAGCCCCTTCCTCTGCTGATCATTCCCACGCTCTGCGTGGGAATGCATCCGGTGACGCTCCGCGTCACCAGAGCGGAACGCGGAGCGTCCCTGGCGGCGTTTCCACGCAGAGCGTGGGAACGATCACCTCATCATCAAAGCGACCGCGCAATAATCTCCTTCATGATCTCATTGGTCCCGGCATAGATCCGCTGCACCCGCGCATCCGCCCATGCCCGGGCAATCGGGTACTCCCACATGAAACCGTAGCCGCCATGCAACTGCACGCATTCGTCGAGCACCTTGCATTGCAGGTCGGTGCCCCAGTACTTGGCCATTGCCGCCGTTGGCACGTCGAGCTTGCCCTGCAGGTGCAACTCCAGGCAGCGATCGATGAAGACCCGGCCGATCTGGATCTCGGTGGCCATTTCCGCCAGTTTGAAGCGGGTGTTCTGGAAGTCCGCGATGGACTTACCGAACGCCTTGCGTTCCCGGGTGTAGTCCAGGGTCCATTGCAGGGCCGCTTCGGCCGAGGCCAAGCCGCCGATGGCGACGGTCAGGCGTTCCTGGGGCAGCTCCTGCATCAGATAGGCGAAGCCCATTCCCGCTTGTCCGAGCAGGTTTTCCTTTGGTACGCGAACGTCCTGGAAGAACAATTCCGACGTGTCCTGGGCTTTCATTCCGACCTTCTCCAGGCGCTTGCCCTTCTCGAAGCCGGGCGTGCCCGCCTCCACCAGGAACAGGCTGGTGCCCTTGGCGCCGGCCTTCGGATCGGTCTTGGCGACCACGATCACCAGATCCGCCAGGAAGCCATTGGTGATAAAGGTCTTCGAGCCGTTGATGACGTATTCGTCGCCCTCCAGCACCGCCGTGGTCTTCACGCCTTGCAGGTCGGAACCGGCGCCCGGCTCGGTCATGGCGATGGCTGTGACCATCTCGCCGGACACCAGCTTGGGCAGGTACTTGAGTTTCAGCGCTTCGCTGCCGTAATGCAGGATATAGGGCGCGACAATGTCCGAATGCAGGGAGAAGCCGATCCCAGTCAGCCCCAGGCGCCCGATCTCCTCGATCACCACCGTACTGTAGAGAAAGTCCGCTCCCAGCCCGCCATAGGCCTCCGGGAGATGAGAGCACAACATGCCCGTCTCCCCTGCCTTGTTCCAGAGTTGACGGTCCACGTGCCCCTGTTTTTCCCACTGGCTATGGTATGGCACCGCTTCTTTTTCGAGGAAGGTTCGTACGCTGTCGCGAAACAATTCGTGCTCGGAACTGAACAGGGTTCTAGGGACCATGGTGCACCTTGGGTGATTGTTCGATGTGTTATCCGAGAGAGCCTAAGCCCGCGAGATACGACAGGACACTGGACACATCCGACAAAAAATAAGACGATCCAGCCGTTTGGTGACCACTTTCCCCTATAAAAATAAAGATGAATTATGTCCATGCACGTCTCCACGCCCTTGCGGCGCGTCAGCATCCTGGCAATCGACCGGGTCTTCGCTTTCACCCTCATGCAAGCCAAGGATTTCTTTCACCTGGCCAGCTTGCGCTATGGCAAACAACTAGGCCAAGGCCTGACTCCGGCGTTCGAGATCCGGCTGGTCAGCCCGGACGGCAAGCCGGTCAACAGTTTCAGCGACGTGATCATGCCGGTGGATGGCGGCCTGGAGGATACCGACGTCATTATCCTTCCGGCCTTCTGGGATGACTTCCAGGCCCTGAGCCAGCGCTATCCGCAGATCCTGCCCTGGCTGCGCGAACAACATGCCCGCGGCGCGGTGCTCTGTGGCGAGGCCACTGGGGTGTTCTGGCTGGCCGAGGCCGGGTTGCTCGATGGCAAGGAGGCGACCACTTACTGGCGCTTCTTCAATGCTTTCAAGGAGCGCTTCCCGCAGGTTCACCTGAACCAGGACAAGCACCTGACCGACGCCGACAACCTGTTCTGCGCCGGCGGCACGACCTCGGCCTGCGACCTCTACATCTACCTCATCGAACGCTTCTGCGGCGCCAACATCGCCCAAGCCGTGGCGCGGGACATCCTGTATGAGGTGCAACGCAGTTATTCACCGGGAAGGATCGGCTTCGGCGGGCAGAAACTGCATCAGGACGTGATCATCCTGCAGATCCAGCACTGGCTCGAAGAACACTTCGCCGACAAATTCCGCTTCGAGGACGTCGCCCGGGAGCACGGCATGAGCATCCGCAACTTCATGCGCCGCTTCCAGACCGCCACCGGTGATAAACCGCTGCACTACCTGCAACGCCTGCGCATCGAAACCGCCAAGGGCCTGCTCTCCGGCAGCCGCAAGAGCATCAAGACCATCAGCTATGAAGTCGGCTACGACGACGCGAGCTTCTTCGCCCGCCTGTTCCGGCAGCACACCGACCTGTCGCCGAACCAGTATCGACAGCAGTTTCAGCAGGCGGCGTGAGATTGATCACCAACAACCCCGTGTGGGAGCGAGCCTGCTCGCGATGGCGGTCGGCCTGAGACGGTGATGTCGGATGTACCGACGCCATCGCGAGCAGGCTCGCTCCCACAGGGTCATGCGGTGAATGTGCGATTACACGATTCATAAAAAGGACCTGCAGTGCAGGCCCTTTTTTATTCTTCGAAAATGCTTACGGCTTATGCGCCCGCGATAGGAATTCGTGGGATTGCATTTCCAGCAGGCGGCTCAGGGTTCGCTGGAATTCGAACGTCAGGCGGCCGCCGGTGTAGAGGTCCTTGAGTTCGACTTCGGCCGAGATGATCAGCTTCACGTTACGGTCGTAGAACTCGTCGACCATGTTGATGAAACGACGGGCGATGTCGTCGGTGGTGACGCTCATCTGCTCGACGCCGCTGAGCAGCACGGCGTGGAAGATCTTGCCCAGTTCGATGTAGTCGTTCTGGCTGCGCGGGCCGTCGCACAGTTCACGGAAGTCGAACCAGGCGACGTCGTCGCAGGTACGAATGGCCCGGATCTCGCGGTTCTCGATGATCAGTACGTCGTTTTCAATCGCCTGGGTGCATTCCGGCGTCAGGGCGCGGAAGCTTTTGCGCAGGCTCTCTTCGGCGGCGGCATCCAGGGGAAAGTGGAACAGTTCCGCTTGTTCGAGGTGACGCAGGCGATAGTCCACGCCGCTGTCGACGTTGACGATTTCGGTGTGCTGCTTGATCAGCGCGATGGCCGGCAGGAAGCGCGCGCGTTGCAGACCATCCTTGTACAAGCCGTCCGGGACGATGTTCGAAGTGGCGACCAGGGTCACGCCGTTCTTGAACAGCTCTTCCATCAAGGTGCCGAGGATCATTGCGTCGGTGATGTCGGACACGAAGAACTCATCGAAGCAGATCACCCGGGTTTCATCGGAAAAACGCTTGGCGATGATGGTCAGCGGATTCTTCTCGCCACCCAGGGTCTTCATTTCCTCGTGCACGCGCTTCATGAAGCGGTGGAAGTGCGTCCGGGTCTTTTCCTTGAAGGGCAACGCTTCGAAGAAGGTGTCCACCAGGTAGGTCTTGCCACGGCCAACGCCGCCCCAGAAGTACAGGCCCTTGACGGGCGCATGGTCTTTCTTGCCGAACAGTTTGCCCAACAAGCCCGGCTTGTTGTTCGACGCGGCGACCAGGTCGTCGTACAGGCGCTGCAAATGGCGCACGGCCGTTTCCTGGGCTGCGTCGTGGAAGAACTCCGGGCGTTTCAGATCAGCTTGATATCGTTCTAGGGGCGTCATATTCGTTAGCAAGGCAACAAAAACGGGCCGTCACTGTAGCGACGGCCCAGAGGAATGGCAATCGGCCCTTACTCGGGCCGATAGTCGGATGACGCGCTGGATCAATCCTGGACAGGCGTCAGGGCGACGCGCAATGCCTCGATGGCGGCATCCCGCGCGGTGCTGTCGGCAAAATCCGGGCTGTCAGCCACGCATTCGCCGTCGAGCCAGACGCTGAAACCCAGGTCGGCGCTGCGTACGTCCAATGGCTGGCCGGCTTGCAATTGCTTGGTGACCTGTCCGGCCGTCTTGCCATCGGCAAAGTGACGGGACAACAGCAATTGCTCGCCATCGGCCGCCAGCAGGCGGAAGCGGAAACTGCCGTCGTCTTCGCGGAAGCTGACGAAGCGTGCCGCCTTGGCGGCTTTCTTTTTGCTGCTGGCTGCGACCTGAACCTGGCTGACGAACGAGCGCAGGCCAACGGCCTCGCGCAACTCATTGAGGAACGGCGTCGCCACGGCGCGGGCTTTTTTCGCGCCCAACTGCAGGATGTCTTCGAGGTCCGACGGACGCTCGATGAACTGGTGATAACGCTCGCGCGATTCACCCAGCTCGTTGTCGAGCAACTGGAACAGGCGATTCTTGGCTTCGCCCCAACCCAGGCCTTGCAGCAATTCGCTGCGGAACTCCGCCGACTGGGCGGGCGTGGCGAAGGCCTGGAACAGCGTGAACAGGTGCGAGTTGTCCGGGTCCTTGGCTTCGCCCGGGGCACGGGAGTCGGTGACGATCCGCGAGATCGCGTCCTTCATGTCCTTGGCGCTGCTGAACAACGGGATGGTGTTGTCGTAGCTCTTGGACATCTTGCGGCCATCAAGCCCCGGCAGCGTGGCGACGCTTTCTTCGATCAGTGCCTCGGGCATGGTAAAGAACTCCTTGCCCTGGCCGAACAGGTGATTGAAGCGTTGACCGATGTCGCGGGCCATTTCCACGTGCTGGATCTGGTCGCGACCGACCGGCACCTTGTGGGCGTTGAACATCAGGATGTCGGCGGCCATCAATACCGGGTAGCTGTACAGGCCCATGGTGATGCCGGCGTCCGGGTCTTCGCCGGTCTCGACGTTCTTGTCCACCGAAGCCTTGTAGGCGTGAGCACGGTTGAGCAGGCCCTTGGCGGCGACGCAGGTCAGCAGCCAGGTCAGCTCGGGGATCTCGGGGATGTCGGACTGGCGATAGAAGGTCACGCGGTCCACGTCCAGGCCACCGGCCAGCCAGGTCGCGGCGATTTCCAGGCGCGAGCGCTGGATGCGCAGCGGGTCGTCGCATTTGATCAGGGCGTGGTAATCGGCCAGGAAGTAGAACGAATCAGCGTTGCTGTCGCGGCTGGCGACGATCGCCGGCCGGATGGCGCCGGCGTAGTTGCCCAGGTGCGGGGTGCCGGTGGTGGTGATGCCGGTCAGGATACGGGTACGGGTCGTCATGGGTTATCGCTTGTCAGACTGCTGTCAATTCGAAAGGCGCGGCAGGATCAGATCCTTGAGATCGGTCAGCTTGCCATGAAAAAAGTGTCCGCATTCTGCCACTTTCAGCAGCTCATGGGGACGCTGGAGCGCGTCAGACCATTGGTAGACGAGCTGGGGATCGACGACTTCGTCGGTTTCAGGCTGGATCACGGTCAACTCACCGCCCATTGGCAAGGGCGAGTGTTCGTCCAGGCGCATCACCGCCGGAGCCACCATGAACAGGTGCTTGAGCGCTTGCCCCTGGGCTTCCAGGCGCCCGCCCAGGCTGGCAGCGACGAATCCACCAAAGGAAAAACCGAACAGGGTCAGGGGCAACTGCGGATATTTTTCCGTCAGCCACCGCGCCACGGCTTGCGCGTCATCCACTTCACCGCTGCCCATGTCATGGCTGCCGGCACTGGCGCCGACGCCCCGATAATTGAAACGCAACGTAACCAGGCCAGCATCACGGGCGGTGCGTTGCAGGGTCGACACCACTTTGTTGAGCATGGTCCCGCCCTGCACCGGATTGGGGTGGCAGATCAGTGCCAGGCCACGGGGGGCCTCACTGTCCAGGTACAGGGCTTCCAGTTGGCCGACCGGGCCGTCGATGACTACAGGGGTTTCGCGCATGAGCAAGGAAAGAACTCCGTGACCTCGAATAGGGTCAACTCGTCTAGCTAAAAGTCTGTGCCTGGCATGATTGCGATGTTCTTCGCGGTATACAGCGCAGGTCCGAGCCGTTAACGTAAAGCAAAGCCGTTTATAGAGGAAGGACTCGTGGAACACTCGCTCTTAGTTTGGTTGTTGCCGACTCTTGCCCTGGTTGCCGGTGTCGCCATAGGATTCCTGCTTGCCCGACTGCTGCCCAACGCGGTGCCCAACAGCACGCAACGTCAGCTGGACGACATCCAGGAACGCTTCGACAGTTATCAGAATGAGGTGGTCACTCACTTCAACAGCACCGCCTCCCTGGTGAAAAAACTCACCCAGAGCTACCAGGACGTCCAGGATCATCTGTCCGAGGGCGCCAATCGCCTGGCCCTGGACGAACAGACCCGTCAACGCCTGCTGGCGGCCCTGCACGCCGGCTCAGGCCAAGCGCCACGGGAACGCCTGACCCCGCCAAAAGAGGTCCAGGAACCGCCCCGGGACTACGCGCCAAAGGCCCCCAATTCGCCCGGCATGCTCGATGAGCATTACGGTTTGAAGAAGTAACGCCAGCAACACCTGAAAGCCCGCCCGACCACTTGATCGGGCGGGCTTTTTTTTTGTCCGCAATTTCAGCTCCCACAAAGACCCGGTGGGAGCGAGCCTGCTCGCGATTGCGGTGGCACATCCAGCATCGATGCAAGCTGAACCATCGCTATCGCGAGCAAGCTCGGCTCCCACAGGGGATCGAGGATGGGCATCACCTTCGTGAGCCCCCCTGAACCAGCTCAATAGATCGACGTATAAAAAACGGGGGCCATGTTTCCATGGCCCCCGTTTTGATTTGCTCTCAGGCAATCATGGGTACTGCTGGTAAGTCTGCCCCTGCTGCTGCGGTGGGGCCTGGTATTGCTGGCCGGGGATGGCCTTGAGGTTGACTTCGACGCGACGGTTCTGCGCGCGGCCATTGACGTCGGCGTTGCTGGCTACCGGATTGTCCGGGCCGGCGCCACGGGCGGTCAGGTTGGCGCCGCTCACGCCCTGGGACGTCAGGTAGGTCGCCACGCTCTGCGCACGGCGCTGGGACAGGTCCATGTTGTGCTGGCGGCTGCCGGTGCTGTCGGTATAACCGACGATCTCGATCTGGTTCTGGTTGAACTCCTTGAGAGAGCTGGCCAGGTTGTTCAGCGGCTGGTAGAAGCTCGAAGCGATGTTCGCCGAGTCGGTGGCGAAGGTGATGTTGCCCGGCATGATCAGCTTGATCTGGTCACCCTGGCGCTGCACTTCAACGCCGGTATTGGCCATGCTCGCACGCAGTTTCTTTTCCTGTTGGTCGGCGTAATAGCCATAACCTGCCGCAGAAGCACCGACGACCGCGGCGCCGATCAGCGCACCCTTGCCACGGTTGTCGTGACCGATGGCCGCACCGGCCAATGCGCCCGCCAGGGCACCGAGGCCGCCGTACTTGGCGGTCTTGCTCATGCCGGAAGAATCCGTGGAAGCCTGCCCCTGGTTGTCATAAGGGTTAGGCGATGCGCAGCCGGACAACAGGGCCACAGCAGTAGCGACAACAATCAAGCGACGCGAGGTGAACATGGAATGCTCCTGGTTTCAGTCTGAAGTGCCAGCCCGTAGGCAACCGACTCTGGCTGGCGTTTGAACGCGACATCTGGCAAAAATTCCGTCCCGCTGCGTTTCGCTTGCATACAGCTGTTTTTTCCAAAAAAACCACAGCTCAGGACTTGACCAGCCTACGCCGATAGCAGTCGTCCGGCCCGAGTTTCTTGCCCACCACCGAGCGAACCTCAAGCAGCGCCACCGGCGCGTCGCGCTCCTTGTCCAGCAGCACTGAATGGGCCTCCCCATCATTGAACAGATGCCGCTCGCCCCATTGGCGCATCGAAACCACGATCGGGAACACCTCGCGCCCCTTCTGCGTCAGGGCGTACTCCTTATAGGCGCTGCCGTCCGAGGCGGGCCGGGTTTCGAACACACCCACGTGTACCAGCACTTTGAGGCGCGAGGCGAGGATGTTCCTGGCTAATCCGAGATTTTTCTGGAACTCGCTGAAACGTCGGACCCCGTCGAAGGCGTCCCGGATGATCAATAACGACCAGCGATCACCGATCACCTCCACCGCTCGGGCCACCGGACATTCGTTGTCACCGGGTGAGGCTTCGATCATATGCAACCCTTCTTCAGCTGTTTTGAAAAAACAAGTTGCAGATTAAAACCAGAATCGCTAAAAATCAAAAAACTGGTTTCAAAACAAAACCTGAACACCTCAAAGGAATGTGTCCATGACCGCAGAAGCGAAGGTTGACGAAGTCGTGTCGTTAACGTCCCCAGTGCAGGCCCCCCGGCTGACCCGACCCTTGATGCTGCTGTTTTCCGTGACGTGTGCACTGGCCGTGGCAAACGTGTATTTCGTCCAGCCGCTGCTCGATGCCATCGCCGCCAGCCTGCACGTTGCCCCGCGCCTCATCGGCATGGTGGTGACCGCCACCCAGTTCGGTTATGCGCTGGGCCTGGTGTTCATCGTTGCGTTGGGCGACCGGGTCAACCGCAAGCGCCTGATGATCGGCCAGGCGCTGCTGTCGGCCCTGGCGCTCGCTGTCGCGGGGAGTGCCGGCCAATGGTCGGTGTTGTTGGGGGCGATGATCATGGTGGGGATGATGGCGGTGCTGGTGCAGGTCGTCGTGGCCTGCACCGCCACCCTCGCTTCGCCGCAACAGCGCGGGCAAGCCGTGGGTACGGTCACCAGCGGCGTGGTGCTGGGCATCCTGCTCGCGCGGTTGGTCTCGGGGGGGATCTCGGACCTGGCGGGATGGCGCGCGGTCTATTTTGTCTCGTCCGGGCTGATGCTGGCGCTGAGCATTGTGCTCGTCATCGCGGTGCCTTCAACCCGCCAGTCTTCGCCCGACACCTCATACCCGGCGTTGATCGGGTCGATGTTCAAGTTGTTCGCCACGGAGCGCGTCCTGCGGGTTCGAGGATTGCTGGCGCTGCTGGTTTTCGCTGCGTTCAGCGTCTTATGGACTGCCATGGTGCTGCCCCTCAGCGCGCCGCCCTTGTCGCTGTCCCACACGCAAATCGGCTTGTTCGGCCTGGCGGGCGTGGCCGGCGCCCTGGCCGCTGCAAAGGCCGGACGCTGGGCTGACCGTGGCCGGGGACAACGCACCACCGGCATCGCCCTGGCGTTGTTGACCCTGTCGTGGTTACCCACGGCGTTCGCCCCGGCCTCGTTGTTGGCGTTGATCGTGGGCGTCATTGTCCTCGACTTTGCGGTGCAGGCCGTCCATGTGACCAACCAGAGCCTGATCTTGGCCGCCCGTCCCGATGCGCACAGTCGTTTGGTAGGCGCCTATATGTGTTTCTATTCGGTCGGCAGCGCCGTGGGGGCTGCCGCCGCGACCCAGGTCTATGCGCAATGGGGCTGGGTCGCGGTGTGCCTGCTGGGTGCGCTGATCAGTGCCGCGGCCCTGGCCTGGTGGGCCTGGGCCGAGTTCATCCCTCGGCGAGGCAGCGACTCACGCCCCTGACGATCATTTCCACTTCCCGCCCATCAAGGGTCAGCGGCGGCAGCAGGCGAATGGTCTTGCCCCGGGTGACGTTGATCAGCAGGCCATGATCCCGGGCGGCGCAGAGGGCCAGGTCGCGGACCGGCTGCTTGAGCTCGATACCGATCATCAAGCCCTGGCCGCGGATCGCCAGCACATTGGGGTTGTCCGCCAGTTCGGCCCGCAGCCGACCGAGCAATTGCTCGCCCTGGCGCCGGGCATTAGCCACCAGCCCCTGCTCTTCAATGATCTCCAGCACCGTGCAGCCGACCCGACAGGCCAGCGGATTACCGCCGAACGTGCTGCCATGGCTGCCAGGGGTGAACAGTTCGGCGGCCTTGCCCCGGGCCAGGCAGGCGCCGATAGGCACACCGTTGCCCAGGCCCTTGGCGAGGGTCATGACGTCCGGCACGATGCCCTCGTGCTGGAACGCGAACCATTGGCCGGTACGGCCGATGCCGGTCTGGATTTCGTCGAGCATCAACAGCCAGGCCCGCCGGCTGCACAACTGGCGCAGGGCCTTGAGGTAGCCCGGCGGCGCGATCTGCACCCCGCTTTCGCCCTGGATCGGCTCCACCAGTATCGCGACGATGCGTTCGCCGTGAGCCCGCTGGATGTCCTCCAATGCCGCGAGATCACCGAACGGCACCTTGATGAAGTCCCCGGGCAAGCGGTTGAAACCCAACCGCACCGATGGGCCGTCGCTGGCGGACATCGTGCCCAGGGTGCGCCCGTGAAAGGCATTGTCCATGACCACCACCAAAGGCTGCTCCACGCCCTTGTGCCAGCCATAGAGGCGCGCCAGTTTCAGCGCGGTTTCGTTGGCCTCGGCTCCGGAGTTGTTGAAAAACACCCGCTCCAGCCCGGACAACTGCGTGAGTTTGTGCGCCAACCGTTGCTGCCAATCGATGCTGTACAGGTTGGAAGTGTGCAGCAGCAGGCCGGCCTGCTCACTGATCGCCGCCACCAGCTTCGGATGGGAGTGGCCGACATTGGTCACCGCCACGCCCGCCACCGCATCGAGGTATTCGCGACCGTCCTGATCCCACAGGCGCGTGCCCAAGCCGCGGGTAAAGCTCAGCGCCAAGGGTTGGTAAGTGGACATCAGGCAGGCAGCGGTCATGGCATCAAGCTCCATCGGGTGATTTTTTCCAGTATGGTTAGCCACCGAAGCTGGATAAACGTCGCTTTCCTTCAATCATTTTAAAGCTGGGCTTGATAATGGATCTGTTCCAGGCAATGAGCGTGTACGTAAAGGTCGTAGACACCGGCAGCCTGACAGCGGCCGCGCAGGCGTGCGAGATGTCTACGACCATGGTCGGCAATCATCTGCGGGCACTGGAGCAACGTCTTGGCGTGCGCCTGATCAACCGTACGACCCGTCGCCAGCGCTTGACGGAATTCGGTTCGGCTTACTACCAGCGCTGCCTGGAAGTCCTCGGCCTGGTGGCCGATTCCGAGCGCCTGGCCGAGCAGACCCAAGGCGAGCCCTCCGGCACCCTGCGCATCACCGCACCATTGACCTTCGGCACCGAACGCCTGGCGCCGGCGCTAGCGCAATTCAACCAGCGGTTTCCCCAGGTCAAACTCGACGTGGTGCTGACCAACCAACGCCTGGACCTGCTCGACCATGGGTTCGACGTCGCCATCCGCCTCGGCCATCCCGATCCGAAAATGATCGCCCGGCCCTTGCTGGACTACACCCTCACCATCTGCGCCTCCAAGGCGTACCTGACACGGCGGGGCACGCCGCAAAAACCCGCCGACCTGCAACAGCACGACTGCCTGTCATTCGCCTATTCGGCGGCAGACGAGTGGCGTTTCGCCCAGGAACACTGGCCCATCAACGGTCCGGACGGCGAAATCAAAGTGCCAGTGAACGGTCCCATGCTGATCAACAGCTCCTCGGGCCTGCATCGCGCTGCCCTGGCCGGCATGGGGGTGGTGATGCTGCCTGATGCGCTGGTGGCCCAGGACCTGAAGGATGGGCACCTGGTCGCGCTTCTGCAGGGCTACCAACTGCCCCACCGCCCGATGAGCCTGATGTATGCGCAGGATCGCTACCGTCTGCCGAAGCTGCGCAGCTTTGTCGGGTTTGCGCTGGAGCAATGGGGTAAGCCTCAAGGGGAGGCTGAGTGACGTGTGACTGACCCAACGGGTCCTGGTGCTAGTGACGCACCGCCTCCATCGGCTACTCTTCCACCTCGGACGAGCATTTTGATATCAAGGCTGATTGAGGGGACGATGATGGAGAATGCCTCGAACATGGATACGCTACGGTTCGACCTGTCCGATCTGGACGAAGGCGTGCTGCACACCATTCTGGAACTGGTCAGCGACGGCATCTGGGACTGGAATGCCAATACCGGTTTCGTCTACCGCAACCCCGGCTGGTACACGATGCTGGGCTACCATCCCCACTCCCTCCATAACACCGTACTGACCTGGGAAAATGTGATCCACCCCGAAGACTATCCACGGGTGATGGCGCTATTCGACGACTACCTGGAACAACGATCCTCCGGCTACCGGGCCGAATACCGCTGCCGCATGCACGACGGCAACTGGCTCTGGATCGAGGATCGCGGCTACATCATCGCCCGCAACCCGGACGGTACGGTGGCGCGGATGGTCGGCGCACACCGCAGTATCGACGACAGGAAACGCCTGTTCGAACAACTCGAACGGCGCAACCAGTCATTGGAAGCGGTCATCGAGGAACGCACCCGCGAGCTGTCCCGGGTCAACCAGCAGTTGCAGGTCCAGCTCGATGAAAACCGCAGACTCGCCGAAACCGACGCGCTGACACTGGTTGCCAACCGTTACCGCCTGGAGCAGGCCCTGCCGTTGGCCTGCGAGCGCGCCCAGCGGTTTCGCGAACCGTTGTCCCTGATTGCCATGGACATCGATGACTTCAAGGACATCAATGATCGCTACGGCCACGCTTTCGGCGATGCGGCGCTGGTGCAAGTGGTGCAGAGCGTCAAGCGCTGCGAGCGCGACGGCGACTTGCTGGCGCGCTGGGGCGGCGATGAGTTCATCATGATCTTGCCCAACACGTCCCTCGCCGACGCCCGCCTGATGGCCGAAACCATCCGCCGTGGCTTGTCCGACCTGCTGCCGGTGGGCGACTTCCGGATCACCATGAGTTTCGGTGTGGTGCAGCGCTTCGAAGATGAACAGCAAGCGACGCTGCTGGAACGCGCGGACCAGGCGTTGTATCGCTCCAAGTCGGCGGGCAAGAATGTGATCTGTGAATAAGTCGGCAACGGTTCAAAGCAAAAACGATGCAGCTTTAAGGTACCTGCAGCGGTCATAGCTTGTATCCCTCGTCATCAGGCATTCACCCTTGTCGACTCCATCCACTTCACGCATTTACCTGGGCTGCGCCGGCTGGTCGCTGCCCCGGGAGCAATGGCCAGCCTTTCCCGTCGAAGGGACTCACCTGCAGCGCTACGCTGCTCGATTCTCGGGCGTCGAGATCAACAGCTCGTTCTACCGCCCACATCGTCCTGCCACTTATGCGAAGTGGGCAGACAGCGTCGACAGGGACTTTCGTTTCTCGGTCAAGGTGCCCAAGCAGATCACCCATGAACGGCGCCTGCTCGATTGCGCGGGGCTGGTGGACGAGTTCCTCGGGCAATGCTCGCAGTTGGGCGAAAAGCTCGGCTGCCTGTTGATTCAGTTGCCGCCGTCACTGGCTTTTGATGAGGCCACCGCCGGAGCATTTTTTACCGCGTTGCGTGACCGTTATCAGGGACTTGTAGTGCTCGAACCGCGGCATCCGAGCTGGCTGACGCCGCAGGCACTGACGTTGCTGCAAGCCGAGTGCATCGGCCGTGTCGCCGCCGATCCGTCGCCCCTGCCCGGCGGCGATCAGCCCGCAGGTTGGCCAGGTATCCGTTACTACCGCTTGCACGGGTCCCCGCGAATCTACTACTCCTCTTACGAAGAGGCCTGGCTGGAACGACTGGCCCGGCAATTGAAAGCCGACCCGGACACGCCGACCTGGTGCATCTTCGACAACACCGCCAGTGGCGCCGCGACGGCCGATGCGTTGCGATTGATGGCGCTGTTGGACGACTGAAACCGGCTACCGCCGACAAATGCCCGGCGGCCAACGGTCCGACCGTGACAACACTGCCCGCGTCCAATAGATTAGGCGGCCGGAAAAAGCTCAATGCCTTTCTCGCCTCATCCAGCTAACAGAAGTAGTGAAATTTCAATGTCCGATTCCAACACCGCTGAATCCGTAGCCACCCTGTCGTCCAAAGCGGAATACGAAAACTCCATCAATCTTTCACAGCATCTGCCCCAGGCCAAAAGCATCAGTGAGACGGTCCTCGATGCGTTCCAGTCGAACCGCGAAAGCGACCAGATCCGCGAACTGCGCAACGCCATCCGCCAGGCTCACGATGCATTCGACGATGACAAGGCCTACGAGCTGATGGGCCAGCTCAAACAACTCAAGGACGCCGAAGCCGCCGATTTCGCGGCGCTGGAAGACCTGAGCAGCCGCTTCCCGATCAGTCGCATCCTTTCCAGCTACAAGGACGATCCGGCGTTTCAGGAACTGGTCTACGGCCTGGCCCTGAAGGTGCTGAACCAGACCCACCAGGCCATCAGCAACCCGAGCGGCAGCAAGGGCAAGGCCGCGCGCGCCAAGAAGGACGCCGAAGTGTTTGTCATCAGCAAGGACGGCATCAGCGTCACCCTGCCCTTGCGCACCCCGCGTTCCAAGCCGAACGTCGACCGCGAAGCCTTCGAGTTCCTGGGCTTCAACTTCGTCGGCGAAGGCGATGAAGCCGAGCTGGAGAACGACCTGTTCCTGGACAACGACGGCACCGAACAGCCGGCCACCCGCAAAAGCATCATCACCGCCTTGCAGCAACAGAAAGCCTTCGACGGCTACAGCATCGCCCAGCAATAAACCCTCCATGGCTTCTTGTGGGAGCGAGCTTGCTCGCGATAGTGATGGGTCAGCCTGATGGATGCTGAATGTGATGCCGTCTTCGCGAGCAAGCCCGCTCCCACAGAAAAGCCCCGCGCTTCTGACGAAGGCGGGGCTTTTCTGAATCGTACTGCCGGGTCAGACAGCTCCGAGCCGCTCGACCATGTCTGGAAACTTCTCGACCAGCTTGATCAGCAGAGCCGCCTGGGCGTTGGGCTTGGATTTTTGCCGCTCCCAATTCCTGAGCGTACTCGGGCTGGTCCGGATGCTCTTGGCAAAAACGGCCTGAGACATATGCAACTTGTCGCGCAGGGCCACAATTTCTTGCGCCGACACCTCTGGGGGGGGCAACGCCTCGGTTGATACCTGGCGAAGTGTGAGCTTGCCCTCTCGATGAGCGGCCATCTCCTCAACGCCTTGCATCAACTCGGCAAACAGATCGCGCTTTTTCATAAGGTACCTCGTACTTTCAACTCCACTTCTATGGCGCGCTTGAGCAATTTTTCTTGCTCAGAGGTCAAGTTCTCCAACTCATCCTTGTCATAAATCGCAAACATCCAGAATTGGCCATCACTCATAAGCCAATAGTAGATCACTCGAAGTCCTCCCCGTTTCCCCTTGCCACGACGCTCATCCGCCCAACGCAACTTACGAAATCCCCCCGTACGCGGCATCAGATCGCCCGCTTCGGGATTCAGCAACATATGAGATTGAAGCAATCGATATTCATCGTCCGTCAGATAACGGCCTACGGTAGCGGTAAATGCAGAGGTTTCAAAAAATAGGGTTCGCATGGCCAAACTATAGGCAATCTGCCTATAGTTCAACATCCAACATTCTGTTGCTCCAAGTGACCGATGGAATGCAACCAGGCATCCACCCATGAAAAAGCCCCGCGCTTCTCACGAAGGCGGGGCTTTTTTGTACAGCGTTTGGAGCTTAAGGCGCGTAGGTCAGCAGCAGCTCACTGGGCACTTTGAAGTCCAGGGACATCATGACGCTCAGGGCGGTGATGGTGAAGATCGAGAACACGAACAGCTTGCGTGCCCAGACCGTGTCATCCACTGCCTTGTAGCCGGTCCAGGCCATGTACAGCCAGTACATGCCCATGGCGGCGGCGACGGCGAGGTAGCTCATGCCGGCGTAGCCGCTGAAGGTCAACATCAAGGTCGCCACGAGGAAGGCCAGGATGTAGAGCAGGATGTGCTTCTTGGCGACCCGGATGCCGCGCTTGACCGGCAGCACCGGAATCGAGGCGGCCAGGTAGTCGTTGAAGCGGAAGATCGCGATGGCATAGGAGTGCGGCATCTGCCACAGGCTGAACATCACCAGCAGCGTCAGCGCAGCCATGTCGAAGCTGTTGCTCACCGCGACGTAACCGATCACCGGCGGCATCGCCCCCGACAGGCTGCCCACCAGCGTGCCGTGCACCGACTTGCGCTTGAGATACAGGCTGTAGAGGCCGACGTAGATGACAAAGCCGATCACCGCGAACAACGCCGCCAACGGGTTGGCCACCCGGTACAACAGCGCCACACCGGCCACGCCCAGCACCGTGGCGAAGGCCAGGGCCAGTTGCACCGGGATCAGGCCCTGGACCAGGGCACGATTCTTGGTGCGCTCCATCTTGATGTCGATGTCGCGGTCGATGCAGTTGTTGAACACGCAACCGGACGCCACCACGAGGGAAGTGCCGATCATCGCCGCCAGGAAGATGGCCAGATCGACATGCCCTTTGGAGGCCAGGAAAAAACCGCCTGCCACAGAAAGCACGTTACCGAAAATGATCCCCGGCTTGGTGATTTGGATAAAGTGCTTTAAGGACATCCGGATTTTCCTCAGTGCGCCATCATGTTGGTGTGGATGCTGAACATGATCCACAACGACAGGCCGACCAGCAGGACAATCACGATCGCGGCAAAGACAAACGCAACCACGTTGTTACGCTGGGCGGCGGAGCGGTCCAGGTGCAGGAAGTACACCAGGTGCACCAGTACCTGGACCACGGCGAAGATCAGCACGATCCACAGGGTCAGGCTTTTCGGCAGCGTCGGGTACATCACCAGGCCGAACGGAATGACGGTCAGGATCACCGACAGGATGAAACCGATGGCGTAGGACTTGACGCTGCCGTGGCCGGCGTCGTGGCCATCATGGGAATGAGCGTTAGCCATTTACAGGGTCCCCATCAGATAAACAACGGTGAATACGCAGATCCACACTACGTCCAGGAAGTGCCAGAACAGGCTCAGGCAGCTCAGGCGCGTCTTGTTGGTAGCGGTCAGGCCGTTTTTCTGGACCTGGTACATCATGATCGCCATCCAGATCAGGCCGCTGGTCACGTGCAGACCGTGGGTGCCGACCAGGGTGAAGAACCCGGACAGGAAGCCGCTGCGGTTAGGACCGAAACCTTCGGAGATCAACATGTGGAACTCGTTGATCTCCATGCCGATGAAGCCGGCACCGAACAGGAAGGTCAGGGCCAGCCAGCCCAGTACCTGGTTCTTCTTGCCCTTGAACAACGCCAGCATGGCGAAGCCGTAGGTGATCGAGCTGAACAGCAGCAAGGCGGTTTCGCCCAGTACGTACGGCAGCTCGAAGATGTCGTGGCCCGACGGGCCACCGGCGACGTTGTTAACCAGCACCGCGTACGCTGCGAAGATCGACGCAAACAGAATGCAGTCGGTCATCAGGTAGAGCCAGAAACCGAATACGGTCATCTCGCCCGAGTCGTGGTGATGGTCATCGTGCCCATGGTCATGACCATGGGCGTGTCCAACATTGGTCACTAAGTTCGACATGGTTTAAGCCTGTTCCAACGAGGTTTCAACACGGGTGGCGTTAGCAGGGATCTTCCCGGCTGCGACCAGACGCTTGTGCTGCTCGGCTTCGATGCGTTCGATGACATCCACCGGCACCATGTAGCCCTGATCATCACGGGCGGCATGGATCGCGAAATACACCACGGTGCCGACCAGGCTTGCGATAGCCAGCCACCAGATGTGCCAGATCATCGCGAAACCGAACACCGTCAACAGGCCGCCCATGACCACACCGGTGGCGGTGTTGTTGGGCATGTGGATCGGCTCGTACTTGGCCGGGGCCTGGTACGCGGTGCCGTTTTCCTTGGCTTCGGTGAACGGGTCGATGACGTCTGCTTTGGGCAGCACGGCAAAGTTGTAGAACGGTGGCGGCGAAGAGGTCGACCATTCCAGGGTATGGGCATTCCACGGGTCACCGTGTTCGCACATGTTCTCTGGCTTGTTGCGGTCACGCACGCTGACGTACAACTGGATCAGCTGGCAGGCGATACCGCAGGCGATCAGTACCGCACCGAACATGGCGACGTACAGGTACGGCACCCACTCAGGGTTGGTGGTGGTGTTCAAGCGGCGGGTCATGCCCATGAAGCCCAGTGCATAGAGCGGCATGAACGCGACGAAGAAGCCGGTGATCCAGAAGCCGAACGCGGCCTTGCCCCAACCTTCGTGCAGCTTGAAGCCGAACGCTTTCGGGAAGTAGAACGCGAAGCCTGCGATGTAGCCGAACACGGCGCCGCCGATGATCACGTTATGGAAGTGCGCGATCACGAACAGGCTGTTGTGCAGCACGAAGTCTGCACCCGGGATGGCCAGCAGTACGCCGGTCATGCCGCCGATGGCGAAGGTCACCATGAAGCCCAGGGTCCACATCACCTGGCTGGTGAAGCGCAGACGGCCCTGGTAGATGGTGAACAGCCAGTTGAACAGCTTCACCCCGGTCGGGATCGAAATCAGCATCGTCGCCAGGCCGAAGAAGGCGTTGACGCTGGCCCCCGAACCCATGGTGAAGAAGTGGTGCAGCCAGACCATGAAGCCCAGTACCGAGATCGCGCCGCTGGCGTAAATCATCGAGTGGTGGCCGAACAGTTTCTTGCCGGAGAACGTCGAGATCACTTCGGAGAAGATACCGAACGCCGGCAGGATCAGGATGTACACCTCGGGGTGACCCCAGGCCCAGAACAGGTTCACGTACATCATCGGATTTCCACCCAGTTCATTGGTGAAAATGTGGAAATCCATGTAGCGGTCAAGCGTCAGCAAAGCCAGGGTAGCGGTGAGGATCGGGAACGAAGCGACGATCAGCACGTTGGCCCAGGTGCAGGTCCAGGTGAAGATCGGCATGTCCATCAGCTTCATGCCAGGGGTACGCATTTTCAGCACGGTGGCGAGGAAGTTGACCCCCGTCAGTGTCGTACCCAACCCCGATAGCTGCAGCGCCCAGATGTAGTAATCGACCCCCACGCCCGGACTGTATTGCAGCCCCGACAACGGCGGATAGGCGACCCAGCCGGTCTTGGCGAATTCGCCAACTCCCAGGGACACGTTGATCAGCACGACGCCAGACACCAGCAGCCAGAAGCTCAGGGAGTTCAGGAACGGGAAGGCAACGTCACGCGCACCGATCTGCAGCGGCACTGCAAGGTTCATCAGGCCGGTGAAGAATGGCATCGCCATGAAGATGATCATGATCACACCGTGGGCGGTGAAGATCTGGTCATAGTGTTCAGGCGGCAGGTAGCCGGACGAACCCGCAGTGGCCATGGCCTGCTGGGTCCGCATCATGATGGCGTCGGCAAAACCACGCAGCAGCATGACCATGGCGACGACGATGTACATCACGCCGATTTTCTTGTGGTCGACCGAGGTCAGCCACTCGGTCCACAGGTAGGTCCACTTCTTGAAATAAGTGATACCGGCGAACAGACCCAGGCCACCGAGCGCGATGATGGCGAGGGTCACCATGACAATCGGCTCGTGGAACGGGATCGCTTCCCAACTTAATTTACCAAACATCGTTTACTCCTCTGCCCCGGCAGCTGAATGCGAGCTCATGTCCATCCCTTCCATGTTGTGCGCCACTTCCTTTTCGTTCTTCTCGTGATGCATCGGCTTACCCGGATTCATCCCTTCATATTTGTCGATGATGGTCTGGAAAAGGTTCGGCGTGACCGACGAGTAGAGTTCGACTGGGTTGTTTTCGCTCGGTTTGGAAAGGGCTGCGTATTCAGCTTTTTCAAGCTGTTTAGGTGCCTTCTTCACATCGTTGACCCAGGCGTCGAAGTCTTCCTGGGTCGTGGCGATTGCTTTGAACTTCATGCCGGTAAAGCCCGCGCCACTGTAGTTGGCGGAGATACCGTCCATTTCGGCATTCTGGTTGGCGATCAAGTGCAGCTTGGTCTGCATGCCCGCCATGGCGTAGATCTGGCCGCCCAGGCCCGGGATGAAGAACGAGTTCATCACGGTGTCGGAGGTGACCTTGAAGTTGATCGGCGTGTGGGCCGGGAACACGATCTTGTTGACCGTGGCGATGCCTTGTTCCGGGTAGATGAACAGCCACTTCCAGTCCATCGAGACCACTTCAATAGTGATCGGCTTGACGTCGGAGTCCAGCGGACGGTAAGGATCCAGGGCGTGGGTCGACTTGTAGGTGACGTAACCCAGGGCAATGATGATCAGGACCGGAATCGTCCACACCGCGGCTTCGATCTTGGTCGAGTGCGACCATTTCGGCGTGTACACGGCCTTGGTGTTGGATGCGCGGTACTTCCAGGCGAACAGGAAGGTCATGACGATGACCGGCACGACCACCAGCAACATCAGCAGCGTGGCGGTGATGATCAGGTTGCGCTCATCCAGGCCGACCTGGCCCTTTGGATCGAGCAAGGTCATGTTGCAGCCTCCCAGCAGCAACGTGCCGAGCAACGGCAACAAGCCTAGCAATCGGGGGTACCTGTTTTTACTCATCTCACGACCTCTAAAGCAGCTTGCGCAATGCAGTTGGGTTTTGATCGCCAACACTTCACCCTGCCAAGGGTTGGCATTTTTCTTGGATTGAATAAGGGCTGCCCATCGAACGTCAGACGCTGTTCGACACATCCCGGGCCAGCAGTGAGTTCTTATTCGTTGGTCAAAAGGCCTAGTTCAAGCCCAATTCCGTTTGGTGCGGGTAGTTGGAGACACCGACACCTGGGGTCGCATGGGGCGCTCGCGCCCTTCGACCACTCTCGTGCTCAAGCCTGAGCCGGTTCGGAAATTCGGTGCGAGCGATTGTAGTGAGCTGACGCGCTGTAGACCATGTCTCATCCCGAAATAATTTCTCTCCGATCCAGCAATAATCTATCGCCAGGATTGCAAAGCGCAGGCATGTTATCGAAACTGATTCTCAACAAAAACCCAGAAAAGGTAAGGCTACTACGCCCGATTCAGACAGCCAGAGGGACCTTCAAAGGCGAGAATTTGCCTGGCAAGCGCCCGTTTTACGGGGGCTAGGCCAGCCAGCGCTTCGTTGTTAAAAATGCCTGCTACAACGGAAAAGTGTTTGGCCAAACCGAGCACCTTTTTGTTACAGAAGTACGTGTTTATTCGCCTGTGCAAAGCTTGTAGGTCGGCACGTATGTGACAACATGTCGCAGACTGTCGCAGGTCGTGCTTGCCTCCGGTCAAGGCCGATCCAACCTAAGGCTGAAACACAAAACGCCCCGGCCCTCCAAGAGAGAGTCCAAGGCGTTCCATTGGGGGTTCAGCGAAGCGCTTTGCGGTTGCGCAACACCAGCACCGGCACCAGCACCACGGTCAGCACGAAGGCCACCAGCGCCCACTGCGCCAGTGACAAGCCCAGGATCGGTGGGTACGGGGTGGAGCAGAAGCCATCGACCTGGAAACCCAGCGGGAAGATCTTCGCCAGGGGCAGATCATCGACAATCGGTTGCAGCACGTCGATGCCGCAGCTGACCGCAGGGAAGAACTGAGTGTACACATGGTGTCCCGCCACACCCGCACCGGCCAGGGCGCTGAGCACTACCAGGATTTCGAAAATGGTCAGGCTGCGACGGCTGCGCATGGCCGCGCCAATAAAGGCAAAGATCGCAATCAGTAACAGCGCATAGCGCTGCAGGATGCACAGCGGGCACGGCGCCTCACCGAGGGCCACCTGCATGTACAGCGCGCCGCCGATCAGCGCCAGGCAGATCAGCCCCAGCAACACCAGATAGCGCCGCTCACGACCTAACCGCGTCATTTCCTCACTCATTGCGTTTCCCTTTATCTATATGGATCGACGCGCAGCCTCGCGACACTCGGCACGCTATCGGTGGCCGAAGTCTACACGCTGACCATGACAGAGAACGAGCGGCCGCCGGCGACTTTGCAGGGGAATAGACAGGAAGTGGGTTAAGTGCGGATTAATTTTGGGTGGCTGGTTCACGAAACCGTGGTCATACCGCTTCAATGTGGGAGCAGGCTTGCTCCCACATTGGATCTTCGGTGTGTCGCTGGTCCTGTGGGAGCGGGCTTGCTTGCGAAAGCGCAGTGTCAGGCGACATTGAGGTTGACGAAGCGGCCGTCTTCGCGAGCAAGCCCGCTCCCACAGGGTTCGTGGGTATTTATTGTGTTCACCCCCATCCCATGTGGGAGCGAGCCTGCTCGCGATGCAGGCAACCCGGTCCACCTGGCTATTTTACTCAAGCGCCGCCGCCGGCCCGAAGAACTCGTAGCGGCTCTGTCCATCAGGCACGCCCAAGGCCTTGAGATGGCGCTTGACCGCGCCCATGAAGCCCTTCGGCCCGAGGAAGTAGGCATCCAGGTCACGCTGTTCCGGCAACCATTGCGCCAGTTGCTCCTGACTCAACAACCCGACCGTGTCAGCCGGCGGGCTTACGCCGTCGTCTTCGTCGTAGCAATAGAAACGCTTGAGCTGTGGGTGCCGCTCGGCCAGGTCGTCGATCCAGCTGCGGAACGCATGGACACGGCCGTTGCGTGCGCAATGGATGAAATGCACCGGGCGCTCGGTTTGCAAGGCCGCCTGCAACATGGCCAGGGTCGGGGTGATGCCAACGCCGCCACTGATCAACACCAGCGGTTTATCGCTGGCGGTCAGGTAGAAATCCCCGGACGGCGGGAACAGCTGGATGCTGCTGCCGATATCGAAATGGTGATGCAGGTAGTTGGACACCCGCCCGCCCGCCTCGCGCTTGACGCTGATACGGTACTGACCGTTGTCCGCCAGGGCCGACAGCGAATAATTACGGCGCACTTCTTCACCGTCCAGGAACAGTTTCATGCCGATATATTGGCCGGGCTCGGCCATCAGGATCGGCCCCTTGTCCGCCGGTTCGAAATAGAACGAAGTGATTTCCGAGCTTTCCTGCACCTTGGCCGCCAGGATGAACGCCCGCTCGCCCCGCCAACCGCCCGGCGCCGCCGCTTTCTGTTCATACATGCCGGTTTCGGCACCAATGAGGATGTCGGCCAACTGGTTGTAAGCCGCCGTCCACGCGGAGATCACCTCAGGGGTGGCGATCTCCTCGCCCAACACTTCGGCAATCGCCCGCAACAGGCAGGAACCGACAATCGGGTAATGCTGTGGCAGGATCTGCAAGGCGACGTGCTTGTTGACGATTTTCGCCACCAGGTCGCCCAACTGGTCGAGCTGGTCAATGTGCCGCGCATACATCAACACGCCGTTGGCCAACGCCCGCGGCTGGTCGCCACTGGCCTGGTGAGCCTGGTTGAACAGCGGACGCACCTGTGGATATTCGGACAGCATCATGCGATAGAAGTGAGTGATCAGCGCTTCGCCACCGCTTTCCAGCAAGGGCACGGTGGAGCGAACAATGGCACGTTGTTCTCGACTAAGCATAAGGTGACTCCTGACGTGGTACTGATACCTAAGCTGTATCAGATTCCATGCCATAATTTTTTACCTTTATTTTCAGCATGTTATAAATTAAGCAGTCATAAGGACTCGCTACATTTATAGTCTTTTCGACTACATGGAGTCTTTATGACCGCAACGTCCCTGACCTCGCTGTTGCCACTGGTGGCCGACCTGTCGCGCGAATTGCCCGAAGGCGAGCGTTATCGACGCCTGCTCGGCGCCCTGCGTGCCCTGTTGCCTTGCGACGCCGCCGCGTTGTTGCGTCTGGACGGAGACTGCCTGGTGCCGCTGGCGGTGGACGGCCTGAGCACCGATACGCTCGGCCGCCGCTTCCGGGTCAAGGAACATCCGCGCTTCGAAGCGTTGCTGGCTAACCCGCAGCCGACCCGTTTCGCCGCCGACAGCGCCCTGCCCGACCCGTACGACGGTTTGGTCGATGGCTTGGACGAACACCTCGAGGTCCATGACTGCATGGGCTGCCCACTGTTCGTCGACGAGCGGCCCTGGGGTCTGCTGACCCTCGATTCGCTGGACCCGGAGCGCTTCGAACCCATTGACCTCGGGGCCTTGCAAGCCTTCGCCAGCCTCGCCGCCGCGACCGTCAGCGCCGCCGAGCGCATCGAGCGCCTGGCCTTGAAGGCCGAGGACGAGCACCGCCGCGCCGAGGTCTATCGCCAAGCCAGCGGCCAACAGCCCCGCGACCTGATTGGCCAGAGCAAGGCGCACAAACACCTGGTGGAAGAGATCAACCTGGTGGGCGGCAGCGACCTGACGGTGCTGATCACCGGGGAAACCGGGGTCGGCAAGGAACTGGTCGCCCAGGCCATCCACGCCGCATCCAAACGCGCCGACCAGCCGCTGATCAGCCTCAACTGCGCCGCCCTGCCGGACACGTTGGTGGAAAGTGAACTCTTTGGCCATGTGCGCGGGGCCTTCACCGGCGCTACCAGTGACCGCCGTGGCAAGTTCGAGCTGGCCGACGGCGGGACCTTGTTCCTCGACGAAGTGGGCGAGTTATCGCTGACCGTCCAGGCCAAGCTGCTGCGGGTGCTGCAAAGTGGCCAGCTGCAACGCCTGGGCTCGGACAAGGAACACCGGGTTGATGTGCGGCTGATCGCGGCCACCAATCGCAACCTCGCCGAAGAAGTGCGCAACGGGCGTTATCGGGCCGACTTCTACCATCGCTTGAGTGTGTACCCGCTGCAGGTACCGGCGTTGCGTGATCGTGGCCGGGATGTGTTGCTGCTCAGCGGCTTCTTCCTGGAACAGAACCGCTCGCGCATGGGCCTGGGCAGCCTGCGCCTGACCAGCGATGCCCAGGTCGCGCTGCTGGCCTACGATTGGCCGGGCAATGTGCGCGAACTGGAACACCTGATCGGCCGCAGTGCCTTGAAGGCCTTGGGCAGTTGTCCGGTGCGCCCGAAAATCCTCAGCCTCAGCGCCCAGGACCTTGATTTGCCCCAGGTGCCTTTAGCTGACACCGAGCCCACAGCCGTCAATCCTGCGCCGGATATGCCGGCGGTTACCGGGGACTTGCGCGAAGCGGTGGATGAGTTCCAGCGCAAGCTGATCGGCGCGACCCTGGAGCGCCACCAGCACAACTGGGCCAGCGCCGCCCGGGAGCTGGGGCTGGACCGGGCGAACCTGGGGCGAATGGCGCGGCGGTTGGGGCTCAAGTAGCTTTGTGGCGAGGGAATTTATCCCCTCGCCACAAAGTGGGTATTCACACGTTACTGACTGGAAATCGTCTGTCGACCGCTTTCACCCTAAAGCCTGCCCCCAACAAGTCGATAACCCACTATCACAAGCTGTTTTGGCGATCCTTGCGCTCGCCTCACCTTTTTCCATAGAAGGTTTTTATGTCTTCCAACAAAGCCCGCGCAGATTCACTTTCGCTTCTGCTGTTTACTTTGCGCAGCGGCAAGCTGATGGCAATCAACCTGCTGAAAGTCAGTGAAATCATCCCCTGCCCGCCCCTGACCAAACTGCCGGAGTCACATCCGCACGTCAAAGGCATCGCGACCCTGCGCGGGGCGTCGTTGTCGGTGATCGACCTGAGCCGCGCCATTGGCGAACGGCCGCTGGAAGACCCGGACGGTGGTTGTCTGATTGTCACCGACGTCAGTCGCTCCAAGCAGGGCCTGCATGTACAGGCGGTGAGCAAGATCGTCCATTGCCTGACCACCGACATCAAGCCCCCCCCTTATGGCTCCGGCGGTACGCGCGCGTTCATCACAGGCGTGACGTCGGTGGATGGCAATCTGGTGCAGGTGCTCGACATCGAAAAAGTCATTCACGGCATTTCACCGGCGCAGATCGAAACCGCGCCTACCGAGCTGAGCATGGAAGACGCCGAAGTCCTGGGCAATGCGCGAATCCTGGTAGTCGATGACAGCCAGGTCGCGCTGCAACAGTCGGTGTACACCCTGCGCAACCTGGGCCTGCAATGCCACACCGCCCGCAGTGCCAAGGAAGCCATCGAGTGCCTGCTCGACCTGCAAGGCACAGCCGAGCAGATCAACCTGATCGTCTCCGACATCGAAATGTCGGAAATGGACGGCTACGCCCTGACCCGGACCTTGCGCGAAACGCCAGACTTCGCCCACCTTTATGTGTTGTTGCACACCTCCCTGGACAGTGCCATGAACAGCGAAAAGGCCCGCTTGGCCGGCGCCAACGGCGTGCTCACCAAGTTCTCCTCGCCAGAGCTGACCAAGTGCCTGATCACCGCCGCAAAGGCTGTGGCTGAGCAAGGGCACTGAGTGCAGGGCTTGCCCTGACAGGAGCAAACGACGCAGAGCCTGTGGGAGCCGAGCTTGCTCGCGATAGCGGTGGAACAGCCAACATTATTGTCGACTGAGACCCCACATCGCGAGCAAGCTCGGCTCCCACAGGCTTTGTGGTGCCCCGGTAGCTGGCGCACAACTTGCTTCGCCCGGCTCACCACGGCGTTTTTCTGTCGCCGCCTCCCAGCCATTTGCGACCGGGCGTTCAATGAACACAACGTTTTCCTGCGTAGGGTGTGGCAAATGCTGCTCCGATCACCACGTTCCCCTGACCCTTGCCGAAGCCCGGATGTGGGCTGAAGACGGCGGCCAGGTGATTGTCCTGGTGGAAGCCTTCCTGCCGGACGGCCTTGGCCTGCCGGTGGCGCAACGCGAGCATGCCGAGCGCCGCTCGGCGGTGGTCCACAGCGGTACCACCGAAGCCCGCGTGGCGATTACCTTTGCCGCCTACAACGCGGGTCGCTGTCGCAATCTCGACGAAGACAACCTGTGTCGCATCTACGAACGCCGGCCCTTGGTGTGCCGCATCTATCCGATGGAAATCAACCCGCACATCCCGCTCAATCCCGCCGCAAAGGACTGCCCGCCGGAGTCCTGGGAAACCGGTCCGCAACTGATCGTCGGCGGCAAACTGATCGATCAGGAACTGGCCACGCTGATCGAGCGCTCACGCCAGGCCGATCGTGAGGACATCGCTCTCAAGGACCACGTCTGCGCCGCCTTGGGCATTCGCACCACCGCGCTGAAGGGCGACGGCTTCACGGCGTACCTGCCGGACATGGCGGCGTTTGCCATCGCCCTCGATCAGGTGCGTATACAGCCCCTGGAGCAAGCGGCAAGTGAATGGCAGTTCCACCTGTCCGGCGATGACGTGGCGGATCAGGTGACGGCCAGCGGCGCCCGGGTTGTGACCGAAGCGCCCGTGAACTACGCGTTTATTTCGTTGCGGGCGGCGTAAGTCGGCAGGACAGGTATAGAGCCCCTCTGTGGGAGCGAGCCTGCTCGCGATGGCGGCAGGTGAGTCACCGACGATGTTGCCTGACCCGGCGCCATCGCGAGCAGGCTCGCTCCCACAGGTATTGCACTCCAGACCCGTGTTCCAATCAGGCTCCCCCTCGCCTAATCCCCACCCAGAATGTTAGCGTGCTTGGTATTCTCTGCCAGATGAGCCTTGCGCGATGAAAAAAACCGTACTTGCCTTCAGCCGTATCACGCCCCAGGTAGTCGAGCGCCTGCAACAGGACTTTGACGTGATCGTGCCAACCCCGTCGAAGGGTGACATCAACACGCAGTTCAACGAAGCCCTGCCCCACGTTCATGGGCTGATTGGCGTCGGGCGCAAGCTCGGGCGTGAGCAGCTGCAAGGCGCCGCGAACCTGCAAGTGGTGTCCAGCATTTCGGTGGGCTACGACAACTACGACCTGAGCTACTTCAATGAGCGCGGGATCATGCTCACCAATACCCCCGACGTGCTCACCGAAAGTACCGCCGACCTGGCCTTCGCCCTGCTGATGAGCAGCGCCCGTCGCGTTGCGGAACTGGACGCCTGGACCAAGGCCGGGGAATGGAAGGCGACGGTCGGACCGCAACTGTTCGGCAGCGATGTACACGGCAAGACCCTGGGCATCGTCGGCATGGGCAACATCGGCGCAGCCATCGCCCGGCGTGGCCGGCTGGGGTTCAACATGCCGATTATCTATAGCGGCAACAGCCGCAAGACCGAACTGGAAAACCAGCTGGGCGCGCAATTTCGCGAGCTGGATCAGCTGCTGGCAGAAGCGGATTTCGTTTGCCTGGTCGTGCCCTTGAGCGAGAAGACCCGCCACTTGATCGGGCAGCGTGAACTGACCCTGATGAAGTCGAGCGCCATCCTGATCAATATTTCCCGCGGTCCGGTGGTGGATGAGCCCGCGTTGGTCGAAGCCTTGCAAAACAACCGCATCCGCGGCGCCGGACTGGATGTCTACGAGAAAGAGCCACTGGCCGAATCGCCGCTGTTCCAGCTGAAGAACGCCGTCACCCTGCCGCATATTGGCTCGGCCACCTCCGAGACCCGTGCTGCCATGGCCGACCTTGCGGTGGATAACTTGCGCAGTGCGCTGCTGGGCGAGCGACCGCAGAACCTGGTCAACCCGCAGGTCTGGAAATAAACCCCGAGCCGTAAGGCACCGTGGCGAGGGCGCTGGCTCCCTCGCCACGGTTTATTGGCTGACTCAGCCCAACGCGGCTTTCATGGACGCCGGGCGGGGCTTGCGGAACACCAACACGTTCCCCAACATCACCAAAACCAACCCGGCCAACGCCGGTGCGGTCCATTGATAACCTTCGACAAAGGCCGAAACGTTCAACGCCACCACCGGGAACAGCACCGTGCAATACGCGGCCCGCTCCGGCCCCATGCGCCCGACCAGCGTCAGGTAGGCGGTAAAGCCGATCACCGAACCGGGGATCACCAGGTACAACAGCGAACCGATGTAGCGCGTGTTCCATTCCATATCGAAGGGAATGCCTTGGAAAACACACCAGGCCGCCAACATGCTTGCGCCATAGGCCATGCCCCAGGCATTGGTGGTCAACGGTTTGAGGCCGGCCTTCTGTTGCAGGCTCGACAGCATGTTCCCCGCCGAAAAACACAGGGTGCCCAGCAGCGCCAGCGCCAACCCGAGCAGCGTTTGCGGGCTCGCACTGTGACCGGCCAGCTCGGGCCAGAACAGCAGCGCCAGGCCTAGCAGTCCCAAGGCTCCACCCAACAACACGTTACGGGCAATCCGCTGCCCGAAGAACAGCCGCGCATTGAGCGCATTCCAGAGCGTGGCCGTGGAAAACACCACAGCAACCAGCCCGCTGGGAATCCACTGGCTGGCGGTAAGAAAACACATGAAGTTGATACAAAACAGGCACAGCCCCTGGGCCACGCAAATCAGATGACCGCGCCGATTCATCACCTGCAGGCGCCGACTGAGCAGCAGCAGCGCAAACAGAATCAGCGCTGCAAGGCCGAAGCGGTAGACGATCGACACCGGGATGGCAACGACGCCCAACTGCAGTTTCAGCGCGATCCAGGTGGTGCCCCAGATGAGCACGGTGAGCAGGTACAACGAGAGGTTCATGGCGGCAGCTCCTGACAATGCCCCCAGTATCACGGCGCGGCCAAACCGGCACTTGCATAAACTTGCGGTTTTCTCGGCAGCCTGGCTGGCACCGGCCGGTCGACGGAGTAGGATGCAAGGCGTTGGAGACCATCGATCATGCCCACACTGCAGACCTTGCAAGTCTTTCAAGCCCTCAACCGCTCGCCCAATGCTCGCCTGGAGCACAGTGCCGAGCTGGGTGACGGCATGGCGGCCGCGTTGTGGAGCAATCATCACGACGCCCAGGAGTATGAGGCGCCGACCCACCATACGCTGTCGTGCTACATCGCCGGCGGCACCGGCACGTTTCGTCGCGAGCGACCGGACACCACCGGCGGCCCCGACAAACTCTGCATCCTGCCAGCCGGGCATGAGTCGGCCTGGGTCATCAACGGCGACATCCGCCTCGCCCACCTGTACTTCAGTCCTGAACAGTTCGCCCTCGGTTGCGTCACGCTGCTGGACCGCGAACCCCGGCAAGTGCAACTGTGCGAAGCGACGTTCCTCGACGACCCGCTACAGGCCCGGCGTTTTCGCCAGTTGATCGCACTGAACTGGGACGAACCCGCAGAACGCTTGCTGACCACCAGCCTGGCCCACGACTTGCTCGATCATGTGCTGCTCAGCCAGGTCGGCCAGCGCCATGAGCTGCGCCTCAAGGGCGGCCTGGCCGCTCACCAGCGGCGCCTGCTGGTGGACTACATCGACAGCCACCTCGCCGACGCCATCAGCCTTGGGCAGTTGGCGGCGTTGTGCGCATTGTCGCAATACCACTTCGCACGGATGTTCCGCGAAAGCTTCGGCCTGCCACCCCACCAATATGTGCTGGCAAGACGCCTGGCGCGGGCGCGGCAGCTGCTGCGCACCACGTCGCAACCGTTGGGCGATGTGGCGCTGGGCTGTGGATTCGCCAGCGCCAGCCACTTCACCAACCGCTTCCGCCAGGCCTTGGGAGCGACGCCTGGGGAATATCGGCAGGCGTTTTTGCGTTAGAAGATCGCCGCTTCGGCATCGCTCTTCAGATCCCTGCAAATGAAAAGGGCCTGCGATTGCAGGCCCTTTTCCACTGAGGTTCAAATTGAACGGGGTATCACCCGTTAAGCGCGGCCCGTTCGTTCTCCAGGAATTCTTCCTCCAGCAACGCGTCGGCCAACGCGACTGATTCGGTCGGCACCGCATTGGCGGCACGCTTGCCGCGCAGCTTGCCGAACAAATGCTCCAGGGCGTGCTCCAGCTTGGTGGCCGCCCCTTCGATCGCCAGTTCCAGCGAATCGGCCTTGTGTGTCACGGAAATCGGCTGATGACCTTTTGGCCGAGCCTCAAGCTGGCAACGCAAATCATGAGGCCCCGGCTTGTCGCCGTTCTCGTCCCGCAAATGGACTTCAACCCGTGTCAGATCTTCTTCATAACGTTCGAGCGTGCTTTCGATGGTAGTACGTACCCACTCCTCCAGTCGGATGCTGCTTTGAATATGGTTATCGCTGTTGACTTGGATTTGCATAGTTCATCCCTTATTTCAGCTAGCTCGCCGGGGGCCATCGACGTTGGTGCAACGGCCCCTTGAATACAGAGTCGGGCTGGCGGCAGAACAATTCAACCCCTGGAAAAAGAAAAATATTCATTTGCAAATAAAGCCGGACAACGGACAAAGGCGCTGTTAATGTCGGGAGTTTCCCGGCTCCGCCACCTCTTGCAAAATCGCACCCCGCTCGCACCGCCAACGAACACCCGGCCCCGAAACGGGCAGCCTATGCCCTCCCGTTCCAGAGCCTCAACGCCCTCCACCCCGCGAACATTGTCCGACGGTTTTTCCGGCACGCCCCTTGCTATCCACCAGAAGGGAGCCGTTGCAAGCCGCGATCACCTGATCGCCTTGTGCACTGCCCCTGGGAACTGACGATGAGCACGATCATGGAATGCCGATGGTCTGGTGTTACGAACTAATCCCGATCAAGGCCGGTCAACAACTGCACGTTCAATCAGGCGGTGACGCATCATGGACAACCCTTTTCAGATCATTACCGACGCTTTTGCGCCGCACTATCAAATCAACCTGAGCATCCAGGGCCTGGACGGCAGCATCATGCTGACCCTGTCCAAGAGCGGGCGCATTGTCGCCAAACGCATGATCAGCGCCCAGCAGCGCAACGACCCGGAACGCCTGCGACGCTTGGTGCAGAGCATTCAATTCGGCATCGCCATCGAAGAAGGTCACAGCGCCGTGGCCATCCTGGAAGCCATGACGGGCGGCGACAACTTCAAGCTGCCACCGCCGCAAGCACACGCGCAAGGCACGGCATCCTCTGCCGCCAGCCTCTAGATTTCGCCCTTTTCCACTTCGGCATGCTCGCTGGAACCCGCGCCCACCTTGCGGTGCGGGTGCTCGATCTTCACCGAAGGGAATTGCGACGAGGCATAGCGCACCACCAGGATCGCGAACGCCAGCAGCAGAATCCCACCGCACAGGTAGATGATGCCCAGGTCCGGCGGGTTGTGGTGGGAAACGTTGGAGATCAGCAGGCGCGTCAGCGCCGTGATCGCCACGTAGATCAGAAACCGCACCGGCATGTGGTTGGTCTTGAAGTAGATCCCGACCATCGCGCCCAATTCCAGGTAGATGAACAGCAGCAGGATGTCATCGATCTTGATGTGCCCTGCCTCGATCATCTGCAGGAACTCCATCACCGCCGCCCAGGCAGTCACTGCACCAATGGCGAACAGCGCCAGGTAGTGGAAGGTCTCGACGAACAGGTTGCCCAGGGATTCGGCCAGTTGATGCACGTTCTGGCGCAGGTTCTCGGCCCAGTTGATTTTCACGATGTGGTTTCCTTAGGTCGACTCGACCGGATGATGCGGGTTGGACGTGACGGTTTCTGCATGCAGAAAAAAGGCCAGAGGCTGTCATGAGATGGCGACAGGCTGGCATCGGACACGTTGCTCGCGGAACAAACCCCGAAATCGGTCTACATTAAAAAGCCACTATCCAAAGCAAAAGGATTCGCTTATCCTCTTGCCTGTATATAAATACAGTATTCACAAAGACAACCAATGTGAAGGCATGTGAGGTGGTAAATGGCCGTCGAAGTGGTATACCGCAGCAGCCGAGATCTGGAGCGCTTGTTCATGGATAAAGCCGAAGCTGACCGTCATGACAAGATGCTGGAACTCGCCGAATTGCTGGCGCAGGTGTTGCACAAAGCGGTGCCATCGCTGAGTGAGCAACAGGTGGAAGAAGCCGGGATCTACATGGCGAAGAACCGTGATGTGTTCGCCAAGGCCTTCAAGAGCCAACCGGACGCCTTGGCCGAACTGCTCAACCCGTCGGACGAATAACCAACAGAAGATCGCAGCCTTCGACAGCGCCCCACAATGTGGTGCTGTTGAAGCTGCGATCTTTTTTTATCGGTACAACAAACGCTCCGCCAACTCATCGGCCACCCGGGCCGGTGAGCGCTTTTCCGCCTGGGCGTGGGCGAAGACTTCGGTCAGGCGCGTGCCGATTTTCGACAGGTGCGCGGTGATGGTCGGCAGTTCTTCGCCGCGATGCTTCAGGGCGACGTAGATCAGGCCGCCTGAGTTGATCACATAATCCGGTGCGTAGAGGATCCCGCGCCGTTCCAGTTGATCAGCCACTTGCAGGTTGCTCAACTGGTTATGGGCCGAACCGGCCACCGCCGAGCAGCGCAGTTGCGCCACGCTGTGGCTGTTGAGTACCCCGCCCAGGCCGCAGGGTGCAAGGATGTCGCAGGGAGTGCTGAGCAACGCATCGTTGGCGATGGGGTGGGCGCCCAGTTGCTCCATCGCCAGTTGCACCTTGCCAGGGTCGATGTCGCTGACCAGCAGTTCGGCGCCAGCTGCGTGCAGCTGTTCGGCCAGGGCATAACCGACATTGCCCAGGCCCTGGATCGCCACCCGCAGGCTTTCGAGGTTGTCGCTGCCCAGGCGCGCCATGGCCGTGGCCCGGATGCCGGCAAATACGCCCATCGCCGCATGGGGCGCGGGGTCTCCGGCGGACGTGGTGCTGGTGACGTGACGGGTCTGCTGGGCGATGCAATCCATGTCGGCCACCGACGTGCCACTGTCGATGGCGGTGATGTAGCGCCCGTCCAGTTGCTCGATGCAGCGTCCAAACGCCTCGAACAATGCTGCGCGGCTTTCGACATGGGCTGGGCGCATGATCACCGCCACCCCGCCACCCACGGGCAAACCGGCCAGGGCCGCCTTATAGCTCATGCCTTGGGCCAGACGCACGGCGTCCGCCACGGCACTTTCGTCGTCGGGGTAGGCAAGGTAACGACAACCTCCCAGGGCGGGCCCTGGACGGCTGCAATGAATGGCAATCACCGCCTTCAACCCGGTCATCGGGTCTACGCTTAAGTGCAGCGATTCAAGGCGGGAGCTTTGCATGAGAGCGAACATCGAAAGGCTCCCGAATCACTTTGTTCGTTCCGCCAGTATAGGCGTGCGGTCGGAATTTGCTGAAACACACCAGAATAAGATCACGTTGTCTTCGACCTTTTCGGCATAACCTGTGACGGCGTCTGTCCGGGACTGGACGAAAGTCCATGGCAGAGCTACAACGGGGGCATAGCCCGGAGAGTTTGATGAAACCGCGCCAAGCCTTTTTTGCCTGCCTGCACCGCTCGCCGCCGGCGCTGTTCGAAGCCGCTTTATGGATCGCCGCCGAACATGATCGCGAGGTGGATGTACCGGCGTTGCTGAGAGATTTCAAAGATCTGCAACAGCGGGTCAGCCATGACCTGCCGATGCTGCCGGTCAACGAACTGGGCCAGCCGTTACTGCGACGGCTCAATGACCTGGGCTTCGCTCAGGACGATGCCACGCCTTTGCGCGCGCAAGCTGCGCTGCTGGACAAGGTATTGGCGCGCAAGCGAGGGCAACCGCTGGCCCTCGGCCTGATCGCCCTGGAGTTGGCGCGAGGCCTGGAGATTCCGATGGTCGGCGTCAATTTCCCCGGCCATTTCCTGCTGAAGGTACCTGGCGCCGACCATTTGCTTGATCCGTGCGGTGGGCGTCGGTTGTACACCAACGACTGCCGGCAATTGCTGAATCGCCAATACGGCGCAAACATGCCGCTCAAGGCTGAGCACCTGGTCACCGCCGAACCGATTCAGATGCTCCAGCGCCTGTCGCGCAATCTGCGCCAGTTGCACCTGGCGAACGACGATTACATCGCGGCGCTGATCGACGCCGAACGGGTGCTGGAACTGGGCAACGCCAGCGCCGCCGACTACCTCGCCCGCGCCAGCCTGTACCAACGCCTCGACTGCCCCAACGCCGAGCGATTCGACCTGGAACATGCCCTGATGCTCAGTGACGACCCCATCCAGCGAATAAGGCTGACGGAACGGCTGGGGCATCTGCCGCCGAATTCGATTGTGCATTGAGTAGGCGGAGAGGTTTGACGGCTTTGTTGACTGTCAGGCCGCTATCGCGAGCGGGCTCGCTCCCACAGGGGGTTGGGTACTGCCGGAAGAGGCTGGTTGGCTGTCAGGCCGCATTCGCGAGCAAGCCCGCTCCCACAGGGAGATCAGGGTATAGTCGGAAGAGTTGGTCGGCTGTCAGGACGCCTCGCGAGCAAGCTTTGCTCCCACAGACTTGCCCCCCACAGATTTGCCTCTCATAGATTTGGTTCTACAGCCCAGGCACCGCAGATCTGGCGGGTGTATGGCCGAAAGAGCCAGGTCGGCTATAAG
>NZ_JAGGOF010000058.1 GCF_018614775.1 Pseudomonas fluorescens | reverse complement strand
GTTTGATAGGAGCGGGCTTGCTCGCGAAGGCGGTTTTTCAGCCAGCATCAGTGCCAACTGACACGCCGCATTGGCGAGCAAGCCCGCTCCCACAAGGTTCTGTGCTGCTAGAATGGGCCGCTTATTCATCTTCACCGCAGCCCACGCCATGACCCAACCCACCGATCCCGCTACCTCCAACGTCACCATCATCGGCGGCGGCCCAGCCGGCCTGATGGCGGCCGAGGTATTGAGCCAGGCCGGTGTCCAGGTCGACGTGTACGACGCCATGCCCTCCGTCGGCAGGAAATTCCTGCTGGCCGGTGTCGGCGGCATGAACATCACCCACTCGGAAGCGTTCCCGGCGTTCCTGTCCCGCTACGGCGAGCGCGCACAGCACCTCGCGCCGTTGCTGCGAACATTCGGCGCTGATGAGTTGTGCGAGTGGATTCACGGGCTGGGCATCGACACCTTTGTCGGCAGCTCCGGCCGGGTGTTTCCTACCGACATGAAAGCCGCCCCGCTGCTGCGTGCCTGGCTCAAGCGCCTGCGCGACGCAGGCGTGGTGATCCACACGCGCCATCGCTGGCTCGGCTGGAACCCGGATGGCAGCTTGCGCGTGGCGTCCCCGGAAGGCGAAAAAAGCCTGCGGCCCGACGCTACATTGCTGGCGCTGGGCGGCGGCAGTTGGTCGCGCCTGGGCTCCGACGGTGCCTGGATGCTGCCCCTGGAACAACGTGGCGTTGCCCTCGCAGCGTTGCAGCCGAGCAACTGCGGGTTCGACGTGCAGGCCTGGAGCGATCTGATGGTCAGCAAATTCGCCGGCGCCCCGCTGAAGAACATCGCCCTCGGCCTGAACGACGATGCGCCGCGCCTCGGCGAATGCGTGATCACCGCCACGGGCCTTGAAGGCAGCCTGGTTTACGCGCTGTCGGCGCCGATCCGCGAGGCCATCAACCAGCACGGCAGTGCAACCGTCCACCTGGATCTTTTGCCAGGCCGGCCTGTGGACAAAATCCACCAGGCCCTGAACAAGCCACGCGGTTCCCGCTCCATGGCCAAGCACTTGCACAGCCAATTGGGGCTCGATGGCGTCAAGGCCGCGTTGTTGCGCGAACTCACCCCGGCCGCCTGCTTCGCCGACCCGGCGCGGCTGGCCCAGGCGATCAAGGCCTTGCCCATCACCCTGGTGAAAACCCGGCCGCTGGATGAAGCCATCAGCAGTGCCGGCGGGGTGACGTTCGAAGCCCTGGATGAACGCCTGATGCTCAAGCGAGTACCCAGCGTGTTCTGCGCCGGGGAAATGCTCGATTGGGAAGCGCCGACCGGCGGCTACCTGCTGACGGCCTGCTTTGCCAGTGGCCGTGCGGCGGGGTTGGGGATGGTGGAGTTTCTTCGAAACAGCGGTGCTTAAGTTGCAAGCTACAAGCCTAGCGCTTCTACTTGCAGCTTGAGGCTTGCAGCTCGCCGCTGCCCCTCATGGCTTACGCTTGCGCGGCCCGGTATTGAACACCGGCACCTTACGCACAGGCTTGACCGAAGGTTCCACCGGCGCCGAGTCACCGCTGTCGACCCACTTGCCCAGGTTGCGCTTGCCACCGCCGCCCGAGGCTTTCGGTTTCTTCGGTTTTTTCGGTTTCTTGACAACCTGGCCGCTGGCATCGGTTTCCGGCACCCGATGTTCCGGTTCGAAATCGTATTCCATTTGCCGCGGCAACGTCTGACGGGTCAGGGTCTCGATGGCTGACAGCAGGTTCACTTCGTCGGCGCAGACCAGGGAAATCGCTTGCCCGGTCGAGCCAGCCCGACCGGTACGGCCAATGCGATGGATGTAGTCTTCGGCCACGATCGGCAAGTCGAAATTCACCACCAGAGGCAAATCTTCGATATCCAGCCCGCGGGCGGCAACGTCGGTGGCGACCAGGATCTGCACTTCACTGGCCTTGAAACGGTCCAGCGCGCGCTGGCGGGTGGCCTGGGGTTTGTCGCCGTGAATGCCGTCGGCGTTGACACCCAGGCCCTGGAGTTTTTCCACCAGCGCATCGACGCCGTTGCGGGTCTTGGCGAACACCAGCACCTGCTTCCACTTGCCCTTGCGCATCAGGTGCACGAACAGTTCCGGCTTGCGCTTCTTGTCCACCGTCACCACCCATTGCTTGACGGTGTTGGCCGCGACGTTACGCGGGCTCACTTCGACGCTCAGCGGATCGTTGAGCATCTGCCCGGCCAGCAAACGGATCGCGTCGGAGAAGGTCGCTGAAAACAACAGCGTCTGGCGCTTTTTCGGCAACGCCTTGTAAATGTTCGCCAACTCCTCGGAGAAGCCCAGGTCGAGCATGCGGTCGGCTTCGTCAAGCACCAGGGTCTGCAACTGGTTGAACTTCAGCGCGTTCTGGCGGAACAGGTCGAGCAGGCGACCCGGCGTGGCGACCAACAGGTCGACGCCTTTGCGCAGCTTCATCATCTGCGGGTTGATGCTGACGCCGCCGTACACCGCGTAGGTGCTCAACGGCAGATTCTGCGCATATTCACGCACGCTTTCATGGACCTGCTCGGCCAGCTCCCGGGTCGGCACCAGGATCAGCGCCCGCACCGAGTTGGCCGCCACTTTTGGCCCTTCGGTGGTCAGCAATTGCAACAGCGGCACGGCGAAACCGGCGGTCTTGCCGGTGCCGGTCTGGGCCGCAGCCATCAAGTCTCGACCGGCCAGCACCGCCGGCATGGCCTGGGCCTGCACCGGGGTCGGGGTCTGGTAGCCGAGCGTCTCGAGGGCGCGCAGCAAGGGTTCGATCAGGCCAAGGGAGGCGAAAGTCATGGAAATACCGTAGGAAAAGTCAGCGCAGGGTGTGCAATGCGCGGCAGTTTACCTCAATTCAGGATTCGACCGGCGCAGGCTTGGGTTTGCGCCACTGGGGCAGCCCGATCAACACCACGGCGCTGATGATCACCAGCATCGCCAAGGCCTCTTCAACGCCGATGCTCTCACCGGCAAACACGATGCCCAGCAATACCGCCACGGCCGGGTTGACGTAGGCATAGCTGGTGGCCGCCGCCGGACGTACATGCTTGAGCAGGTACATGTAGGCGTTGAAGGCGATGATCGAACCGAAGAAGGTCAGGTAGGCCAGCGCGAACCAGCCTTCGAACGGTGGCACACGCTCCAGGTGTTCGCCGCTGGCGAAGCTGCCGATCAATAGCACCACGCCGCCGGCGAGCATTTCCACGGCACTGGCCATCGCTCCTGCCGGCAACGGCACGTGTTTGCTCAGCACCGAACCGAAGGCCCAGGACGCTGCTGCAAACACCAGCAAGGTCGCGCCCAACGGGCTCGATTGCAGGTTGGAACCGAGGTTGAGCATGGCGATGCCGATCAGCCCCAGCACAATCCCCGCCCATTCCAGACGCGTATTACGCGCACCCCAGAAATATCCGCAGAGCAAGGTGAACAACGGCACCGTTGCCACCGCCAATGCCGCTACCCCGGACGCCACGCCCGTGTGCTCGGCCACACTGACCGCGCCGTTGCCGAAACTGAGCAGCAACACGCCAATGACGGCCCCGGCCTTCCACTGCGCCCACGTCGGCGCCGGCGCCCCGCGCCAGCGCAGGAAGCCGTACATCAGTGAGCCGGCCAGCACGAAACGAACACCGGCCAGCAACAGCGGCGGCCAATGTTCCACGCCGATGCGGATCACCAGGTAGGTCGACCCCCAGATGACGTACAAGGCGAAAAAGGCAGCAATCAATGGCAGAGGAAAACGGCGAAGGCCCGGCATGGTCAGCTCGAAGTCAGGACAATGAAAGCCGTTATTCTAAAAAGGCGGCAGGCGAAAAATAAGTTACAAAACCTGTTTATCCCACCCATACACTTTTCAAACCACGGAGATGAGCGCTATAAACCGTGCTTTCGAAAGTCACGTCACCTGGAAGCCAAACCGTGGATAAATACGACCGCATGCTGCTCAACGCCCTGTTGGAAAACGGCCGTGCCTCCTACGCCGACCTGGCTCGCAAAGTGAACCTGTCGCCCCCCGCCGTGGCCGAGCGGGTCAGCAAGCTGGAGGCCAGCGGCGTGATCACCGGTTATCAAGCCAAAGTCGACATGGCAAAAATCGGCCTGCCAGTGCAGTGCGTGATCGAACTGCGAATGAACCAGCACGGCAACCAGAAGGCCTACGACGACCTGTGCAAAATCCCACAGCTGACTGAGTGCCACCGGGTGACAGGCGACCCGTGCGTGATCATGCAAGCGGCGGTGGGTTCGATGCCGGAGCTGGAAGCATTGATCAATCGCATCGCCAAGTTTGGTTTCAGCAAGACGTCGATTGTGTTGTCCAGTGCTATAGAGAAGCGGGTGCCGTTGGGGCAGTTGGAGGGCAACGGCAAATCATCTGTTTAGCACGGATCAAAATTGTGGGAGTGAGTTCATGTGACAGTCAACAAAAGGCTACTAATCGCCCCCACACTCCGCGTCACTAGTGCTCATTAAACATCAAAGAGAGTGCATATAGCCTTCAGGGCTGGAACTTGGGAATACACTGTAGGAAAACTCCACACCGACTCCCTACTACGCATCTTGACTCAGAAAAAGACAGTGGATTTTCGCCGTAAAACAAATAGCCCACCGACTCGCCCAACCAGCCGCCATATCTAAGCGTAATCGTCTAACACAACAAACCAACACCAGACAACATTAGACTTGAACACCCTCTGTGTTAGACTCGACTGCGTACCTCTCTTATGCAGTGAGATTTATATGAAGAGCGCGATAAATCCTACAAGAAGTGAAAATTTTTCCGAATGGTATCAGCAAGTCATTATCCAGGCAGAGTTGGCCGAAAACTCCCCAGTCAGAGGATGTATGGTTATACGCCCTTGGGGCTATGGCATCTGGGAAAATATCCAACGCGAACTTGATAATAAATTCAAGGAAACGGGGCACCTTAACGCATATTTCCCGCTACTTATTCCACTTTCCTTTATGCAGAAAGAAGCTGATCACGTAGACGGATTCGCCAAGGAATGCGCAGTAGTTACTCATCATCGCCTAGAGCAAACAGCTGACGGTAAACTGACCCCAGCCGGAGAGCTTGAAGAACCGCTTATCATCAGGCCAACCAGTGAAACAGTTATTGGCGCCTCGTTTTCCCGGTGGGTGCAAAGTTACAGGGACTTACCACTGCTCATCAATCAATGGGCTAACGTGCTGCGCTGGGAGATGCGCCCAAGGATTTTCCTGCGGACGTCAGAATTTCTTTGGCAAGAGGGACATACAGCTCACGCTTCTAGCGAAGAAGCCCAAAAAGAAACAATGAAGATGCTTGATGTCTACGAACAGTTCACGGTCAACTACTTGGCGATACCGGTCATCAAAGGAGAAAAGTGTTCTTGGGAGCGCTTCCCGGGCGCCGTTAGCACTTACACTATCGAAGCGATGATGCAAGACGTTAAGGCGCTTCAAGCGGGGACCTCACATTTCCTGGGACAGAATTTTGCACTAGCCTCAGACATTCGCTTCGTGAATAAAGAAGGCATAAAGGAACTGGCATGGACCACATCCTGGGGCGTATCCACGCGTTTGATCGGAGCTATGATCATGACGCACGGTGACGATGACGGGCTGGTAATTCCGCCTCTGGTGGCGCCGGTTCAGGTTGTAATTATTCCGATAGTGAGAAAGGAACAGGATGCCGAAGCCATCCATGATTGCTGTGAAAAACTACGCAAGCAGATCATTCGAAAAAAATTGAAAGGGCAAAATCTACGTGTGCAGATTGACGCACGAGATATGAGCAGCGGTGAAAAAAAATGGTATCACATCAAACGCGGCGTACCTGTTCGAATTGAGGTAGGCATAAAGGAGTTGGAGCAGAACATAATTTCCTACTCGTGCCGCAACGGCGTTAACAAAACGCTCAAGACGGGCACTGACTTCTTCATCAACAATATTTCAAAAATACTTTCTACCATTCAGAGCGACATGCTAGAAAGCGCACGTAAACATCTATTTGAAAACACCATCACCGCATCAACGCTGGAGACATTTAAAAGCGCATTAAAAACAAATGAAAAACCTGGAAAATTCATTCTCGCGCCATTTACTGAGCATGAGAAAGTCGAGACAGCCGTTCGCGAATTAGGCGTAACCGTTCGCTGCATTCCGCTTAAGCAGCCCAGCATTTCTGCCACCTGTATATTTACTGGAACAACAACAAAAACTTGGGCCATTTATGCAAAGTCATATTGATCCTTGATCGCTCATGGCCCTGCGACTGCAGGGCTATGCTGTTCCAAGAAAGGCCAACCTGCCGCCTGCGTTGTAAAACATTGCCCCGCCTGCCATTAGCAATGCAAGCAGATATAGGAAAAAGTACATTGGATTGCAGGCTGCAAGTATAAAACCGCAGACTACCGGCGTAGACGCTGCCCCTAAATAAGTGAGATTTTGCGAACTATAGTAAGCCCCTGTCATGTGGGGAGGCGCGATACGAGTAATATATAAAAACTCCAACGGCTGGATAATAATTTCGCCCACTGTAAAGAGGACGGTGAAGAGAATCCAAGTCAATAGCGTACTGGAGAATGCGAAACCTAATAACCCGGCGAAAAAAGCCAAGACGCAGACGCACGTCCACAGCCTAAAATACTCAATGGTCACCCGGCGACCAATTAGGTACTGCAATAAAATTGAAGTCAGCGCGTTGGTGACGAAAACAGCATTGATGATTTCGTACATTCTTCCGGCGGTATGGGTCGTCAACAAATATTGGCCCACGTACAGATGAAACTGTCCGAACACGGCTGCTAGCAGGATGCTGGCGATTGTAAATTTCAGCAGTTTGCGATCCTTAGCCATGATTGCCAAAGACGCTAACAGGCCCTCATTATCGATTTTTTGCTGCGCGCATCTCCGCGAAGTTGCAAAGGGCTTCCTTGCTATCAGAACAAAAACAAGTGCTGCAATGCTGCAAAACAACAGAGGCGACACGGATTGTTTGTTCAACCAAAGGCCGATCAAGGGCCCTAGTGCGTACGCCGTATTGGTGAGGGTATATTTGAAAGAGAGCACCGAAGCCGTCTGCTCCGTGGGAAATTGGCGGGCGATACACATGCGCACTGCCGTTTCGAGTGATAAATAAGCCAGATTGAGCACCAGACAAAGAATGAAAACCAGCGCCAGCGAATCGGACAGCAGCAGGCCGGCGTATACCGAGGACTGGATGAAGGATGACGTGAGCAACAAGCTTCTGACACTCATTCTGTCGAGCAATGGACCAGACACCAGACTGAAAACAGAACTCAGCAGGATGAACCCTCCGACAAATAGGCCTATGTGATCCACGGAAAGCTCGAATCGCTCACTAAGAAACATCAGAAAATAGGAGAGAAATGCGGCCCGCGCCAACGTCGGAAAGAAAGACAACGGCACCACCAAGGCTGCCCCTTGAAACAGTCGGCTCATACCCATGCGCTCATATATTCCCATAGACCACACGTGTTCTATAGTTCAAAGACACCCCCTCCTTTTGCCCGTATTGCTGATACAGAGCGCTTAATGCGCAAATGGCGGACATATATTCAGCAGTGCCCGGCTGCATGGCATAAGAGCACGACATTGTTCTTTCGAGCAGTCCCGGTTCGCTTAGCTGCTGACTGTTGAGAAACGTGCACTCTTGGATAGAACCCTGAAAAAATTTCCGAATGCGGTCCTCCAAGCATTGATCGATTTGCAACGTCTCTTCATAACGCTCGAATTGGTCACACAGCAGCTGCTCGTAAGCATGGTGAAACTCATCACAGTCAGGACTGCGGATATTCCAAACGAGAAAGACCGGGTTGTTGGTAGCAAGCACTCGCCTGAATTCAGACTGGGTCTTGCCTGGATCAAACCAGTGGAAAGATTGGCCACAAACCAGTGCCGATACAGAGTCGGCTGCAAACCCCAAGCGCTCGGCAGTACCGCATCGAAAAGCTGCGCTCGTCGCAGCAGTGTTCATACGGGCCGTCGCCAACATTTGCGCATCAGGCTCCACGCCGATTACGGGCATCCCAGTAGACGCCAGTTGGCGGGTCAATATTCCGGTTCCCGAACCGACGTCCAGCACCGGCAGGCCGCAAGACAAGTCGAGTTGACGGTGGATAAACTCTATTGCCTGCGTTGGGTAGGAAGGCCTGGCACTGTCATAGATCGTAGACTTGTTGAGGTAACCGTCAGCAAGAGAATGTGCCATTTTCAGGATTCCTTTGGGGGAGGCTCAAACTTGCTGCAGTCATCCAGCAAGCGAAAAAAAAGAGCAATAAAATCCCTAGCGTGTGCGAAGGCGGGTCGAGGCTCCGCTATGCGATGGAGGTCATCAACAATGAACGAAAAAATCATTCTCACTGCGCCATCGCGAACCAGATAGCCGATATTGTTGTAATTGCGATAGCCAATGCCTTGTTTGTCGCCTATATGACCCACGTCGGTCATCCAACTTCTTACCGCTGTGGTGTCCTGTTGGGCACGCATGCTATCAAGGCCGAACAAACATAAATCTCGGCGGATGAAAGGTGAGCTGAAAGGCAACCGTCCATTAGCGCCATCAACCAGCAACGACAGCGCTGTCATCAAATCCCACGCTGTAGTGGTGTTGACTACATCCAACGGATGATCAAGGGTCAAATCGTGGATAGGTACCGAGGACACATGCTGGGTTCGACATAATCCTAACGTCGTTGAAAGCGCATTCAGGCGCTCCAAACCAATAAGTTCCACGAGATAAAATGCGGCGATATTGTCGCTCAGTCCCATCATCAGCTTGAGCAGTTCGGCGATGCTGAACTTTCGAGGCGTATCCAAGAGCCAAAGGCCCCCACAGGTTTGCGCCCCTGCCCTGTCCTTTTCCACAAAGAGGGTGTCTTCTAGCGCCAATTCTCCGCGCTCGATCAGCAGCAACACCGTGACAAGAATGTAAAGTTTGCGAGTACTTGAAGCAGGACAGCGAGCATGCTCATTGAACGCATGGTGGGTACCCTGCATCACATCACGGATACACCAGCGGTAGGCACAGGATGGCTCTAGTCTTGCTCGCTCAATCATTCGCTCACCGGTCATGGGTAAGGACCAGCCACCAATGTTCAGCCAATCCAGTGCCTGAGACTCATCCCTCATGCCGCGCAACCTCTTGCAGCTTTTCTCTCACCAGACTGGCAACTTGGTCTGTTTGGGAACGGATAAAAAAGTGATCGCCCTCGAATAGTGATACCTGACATCCGCGGGAGGTATGACGCAACCAACCCGAATAGTCCTCAAACAGGCTGGTAACCGTGTCCCGGCTCCCCAGCAAGAGGTCGATTGGCGATGCGATGGGCGATGTGGCGCTTTTCGAGAGGTCGATCGCCAATTCAAAATTGGCTCTTATCATCGGGAGTGCCGCTCGCATCACTACCGGATTACATAGTAGCTCCGGCGGGGTACCTCCTAGTTCTGCCAGTACTCGTAGCAATGTCGAGTCGCTTAGATCCTGCTCGTGAGCAACCATGGCGCTGGCGAATCGCTCCGGTGATAGGCACCCGCTGATGAACAGGCGTGACGCGTGCAATCCATGGTTATGCTGGAGCACTGTCTGCAATTCAAACGCTACACGCGCCCCGAGGCTGTGACCGAAAAGTGCAAATGGCGGTACACAACAGCGTAGGTAATGTTTGAGCAGATATTCAATCAAGCCATCACGTGTCATCTGAGCTCCTGCCCCATGAGCGGCGCTCCTCCCTGGTATGTCGACCGGAATTACCGTGATATTTGGTAATACACGCCGCCAGCGTGTATAAAATCCGGCGCTTCCGCCTGCGTAAGGGAAGCAGAGCAAGGTAACGGCTTCATTCATTGCCTTCCCTCACCGCGCTCAGCAACATGTTCAAGTTCCGCATCATAAGCTGGCTCCAGCGCTTGACCTCATCGCGTGAAAAACGCTGGCCGTGATACCAGAAATTAAACCGCAGGTCATGACCGTCTATTTCAACAACTAGATGCAACCCTGGCACGCGTCTCATGTCTTCGACATTGGCGCCGGACAAGACTCCTTCTCCGATCGGCCCTAATATCTCCACCCCCTCGATCCATACCTTGCCTTGGCGGGTGGCACTTTGACGATAATTCAGGAAGTTGATGCCAAGATCAGAAAAATAGGAGTCATGCGCCATGCCCGAAAACACTGCCACTTCATCGATCATCATCGTCGGGTGCATCAACGGATAATCCTGAATGGCTTCAAGCGTGCGTGCGACCATGGAAATACCGTTCAGCCACTCGTGATGCACAGTGATCGGTACAGGTAGTGGGGAGGTGAACGGGCCGATCACATCGTTGAATTCGCTTAGACCACGTCCACTGTTGATTGCACTGATCATCAACTGATTGCAGCCGATCACCTCGGCCATGGTTGCGGCATACACGTACAAAATGGCGTTGAACACGCTGAAACCGTGTTGTGCTGCCATTTTGCTTAGAAGGCGGTTGGCATCAGCAATCATGACACTGTGGCGCGCCGACCGACGCACCGCAGTGGCGCTGAACCCCAAATGGCCAGGCAAAACAGTCGGGCTTTTGAAGGCGTTGTAAAGCCCTTTGAAGAAACCTACATCGTACCTCCACTGCCCGTGCAGGTACTGCTGCTGACGTTGTGCGTAATCGGCATAAGCAATGATGTGATTGATGCAGGTCAGAGGCTGATCATTGGCCAACTGATACAGGCATTCACCAAACCGGTCGAACATCAACGTCAGGGATTTACCGTCAAACTCCAGATGCTGAACACCCAGCAGGGCGACAAACCAGGACTCTCCTATGTCAACGAAGTGTATGGCCCACGTCACATTTTCCTCGGGTTTAGGCAATGCCTGCGCCATTGACCTTACAAGGGTCTTTATCTCTTGTGTCTTCTGCTGCGCCGATTTTCCGGCGAGATCCGTATATAACTCGGTGAAACCCTCAAGCACCTGCGCTGGCGTCTTGACTACAGCCCGGCCCCCAGGGAAAAACGTGCGCAACAGTGGGTGTTCCTCGAGTACTTGCAACATGGCCTTGCGGCAATGTTCAGCGTCAAAAGGGCAGTGGATTCGATACGGAATGATTCGCAGACCGTAATCCTGACCGATTAGCGATATCCACCGAGCCTGTTGCAACGAAACAAGCGCACCCTGCCCCTTGGGCAGCACTGACTCTTTGCGCACCTTATTGGCATCGCGCCACGCGGGCTGATTGACATGAGCAACCATGTCGGAAAACAACTCACTCAGCGCCCGACTAGCATGGAAGCGCTCGAGACTCCACTGTAAGCCCAGTTGCGAATTCAAGGCATTCTTGAGTTGCACCAGTGCTAGGGAATCGAATCCAAGCGTTTTGAAACTATGTGACTTGATCGATTCATAATATCCCTGGCTCGCAGGCTCAAGCCCAACCAACGTATTGACAGTCGAAAACAGCCAAGCTTTCAGCACCTTGATGACTTCATACTCGTCGTTACAGGCGAGCAGTCGCGTCGCAACATTGTCCTGGTTTTTGCTATCACGTTCGCTGACCTTGGGTGCCAAACATTCAAGAAACCTGGTGCTGGCTCGGGACCTATCTCCCAATGCTCTCTCATTAATGTTCATGTAAGCGACGCGGCGGGATGGACCGCCCAAAAGTGTACGCACGAACCGAATGCCTCGTTCGCTACTGTGGCTGTTCAGGCCGCTGATCTTCAAAACTTTTAGGCGCTGATGCTCATCAAGTAGTTTTCCGGCGTCGCCCCACACTCCCCAATTGACCGTTAGCACTTTGGCCGCTCCGGAGAATAAAGTCCCGTGGGCCGCATCGAGGAATGCGCTGGCAGCCCCATAGGCCAGCTGCCCAGCGTTACCCAAAATTGAGGTAGCTGAAGAAAAATTAAATACGCATTCGACTTTTGTACCTTGCTCACTCAGCAAGCGGTACAAGGCCAGGACACTGTTGCATTTAGCATCAAAGGATTGCTGCAGATCCGCAGTCCCGACATCACCCCATAACTTATCGTTGAGATCGACCGCTAGATTAAAGATCGTAGCCCGCTGCAATGACGCTTGATGCAACCACTGCGCGCAATCATCCTGCCCTTGATCGCTCGACAGATCGAAACTGAAATAAAGGACGCCAGGATGACGCACCATCAACTCGCGCAATGCATCATTTGGATTAGGTGAACGCCCAATGACGAGAACGGAGCGATCTTGTTCGGCACAAAGGCTTTCGATCAGTTTTCGTCCAATACCACCGGCACCACCGAGCAACACATAGTGCTGATCGCGCTCCTCCTCAACACTAGAATAGTCTTCCATGAACCGCTCCAATCGGGGCACATATGCCTGTCCTTTCTCGATCGTGACGACGAGTTCATCAGTGGACGGCAGCAGCAGTATTGGTTCAGCCTCTTCGGTACTTTGAGGAAGACAGGTTCTGAGGAAGTTGAGGACAGTGACCTTCCGGCCAGGCTCTTCGAGCAACAACGAACGCAGCATTCCCACGACGCTATTCGCCACTGGCCCGGGAGTCTTGTCTCCATCGCAGCAAGCTTGTGTTGCAAACAATAGACAGATATGAGGACAGCGGTCGGTCATGCTGCGCATTAGACTCAAGGTTTGCGCACAGGCACTTATTGATGCTTTAACGTCACTATCCGGCAGCTGGCGCAGATCGAGATAAACCCGGTCGAGTCCATCTGAGTATTCTCGCCACAATTCGGCGAAGGCCTGCGTCGCGGTGTTCTGTATAGCGTCGCAGCAAGCGCCCACCAAACGATTCAGAGCAACTCGATGGATTTTCTTGAAGACGCCATCCAGATAGCGAACCTCGTCTCGCGGCTGCTCTCCCAAGCTGAGGAACAGTACCTTAAGATTTGCCGCCCGACTGTCCATCGATTTATCTGTCAATGGTTGCCAGACTGTCTGATAGATGAGTTCGGACGTGGCAGCTTCAGATTGCGAAGCATTGATCCAGCAGCGAACACGTCTAAAGGGATATCCCGGCAGCCCCGAAAGGAGTGGCACTCGCACTGAAGGCGCCGTAAATCGAACATCCGCTCCCGCTTGGTACAACTCACCCAATACCGCCAAATATTGCTGGTGATCCTTCTGCCCGCCTCTGGCTATTGGCAAAACGTTCAGCTGGTCACCCCAGTCACCAAGCACCAGACCTGACAGGATGGCTTTTGGCCCTAATTCGACTAGATGAGTGCAACCTTGGTCGAGCGCAGAGGCCACACCTGCGCTGAAATTCACGGTTTCACGCAGTTGCCGACACCAATATTGCGAGGTCGCCACTTCTTCTCCCGCCAGGACACCTGTCAGCGTAGAGATGAAAGGACTGCTCGGCGGACTAAATGCGACTGAGTCCAGGTACGCTTTAAAGCTGTCCAGCAATGGGTCAAGCAGGCAGGAATGCCCTGGGCGTGAGATGTTCAGCCGTGACGCATTGACTCCAGCGAGTTGCGCGTTGTGCAGGAGCCTTTCGATAGCCTCACGTGTTCCGGAGACTACTGTGTTAATGGTGCCGTTCAGTGCGGCAATAGATAAATCATCCGCTATTTTTTCAATAAACCCTGAGGCACATGCGTGATCGCATCCCAATACCGCCATCGCACCGATATCACCAAGTGAATCCAGTAACCGACTGCGCTGCACGAGCATCCTGAACCCCTGCTCAGGGCTGAACACGCCTGAGATGCAGGCAGCAGCGTACTCACCTAGGCTATGTCCGAACACCGCGACGGGGGTTATGTCATGGCTTAGAAACAACCTCGCCATCGCCACTTGCAGTGCGAACGTCAGTGGCTGCGATAAAGCAATATCCTGCTCGATCCGCATATTGATCCGGGTATCGAACAGCAGATCTGCGACGTCGGCACCAAACGCTTCCCGACACACCGAGTTGAACGCATCAAGCTCGGATTTGAACAGAGCTTCCTGAATATACAACTCGCGTCCCATTTCCCGATGCTCTGCGCCTTGGCCGCTGAACATCAGCCCCACCCGTGGGGTACGCGTGTCTGGCGAGCGATTGTTGAAGGACAGCGCGGCCAATGCTTCGATGGCTTGCGAGCGATCACTGACACAGATGTAAGCACGCTGTTGGAAAGTTGACTTGGAATACCGCAGATTGGAGACAAACCCCAAGAAACAATCATCTGCCTGAGTTTCGAGAAACTGCCGATAGGCATTGCACAGGTCACGCAAACCGTCAACGTCTCTGGCCGAAATAGGAATCAGCCATGGCGTGTTATCACCGACCGAAGAGCCGGTCACCGGTGTCGGCGGTGCTGTCTCGAGGATCAAGTGCGAATTGTTGCCGCCTAACCCAAAACTGCTGACCCCAACGATGATATGAGGCTGGTTGATCGAAACTGGCTGCCGGTTAATCACGAAAGGTGTTTCTTCAATGTACAGCTGCGGGTTGTACTGCTGAAAATTGAGGGTCGGAGGAATAACTTTGTGCTGGGCAATCAGAACCGCCTTAATCAATCCAGCCATTCCAGCCGACCATCCCAGATGCCCGATGTTGCCTTTGACACTTCCCAAATAGCAGGTGTGCCCGCAGTCACGATCAGTAAAAGCAGTGGCGAGCGCTTTAATCTCGATCGGATCACCAATGGGAGTAGCGGTACCATGTGCTTCGATATAACTGATATCGGCAGGAGCCACACCGGCCAGATCGAGCGCTTCGCAAATGACCCGAGCCTGCCCAGCAACAGAAGGTGCCGACATACCTGCCCGATGCGCACCATCGTTATTAGTGGCTACCGAACGAATCACTGCGTGGATATGATTACCGTCGGCAAGTGCATCAGCGAATCTCTTCAACCCGATTACAGCAGCTCCGGAACCGAACACCGTGCCACTGGCCTGGGCATCGAAAGGACGACAATGCCCGTCGGAGCTGAAAGGCATGCCAGGCTCAAAATAGTAAGGAATCGATTGTGGGACCGAGATAGTAGCAGCCCCCACCAGCGCGGCATCGCACTCGCCCAGAAGCAAAGCTTGAATTGCGGCGTGCACACCAAACATTGACGTCGCACAAGCGGCTTGAACGTTCACGGCAGGGCCACAGCAGTTGAGTTTGTAAGCGATCCTGCTGGCTAAAAATTCCTTGTCTGTGGCCATGAATTGGGCCAAGGACTCAGAGGATTGGTACAGGCTTCCGGCATTGTCATGGGCATTCAGGCCATAGATATTGTTGATGAAATAGGAGCTGGGACCTGCACCGCAAAATACTCCGATAGAGTCACTTTGCTCATGAAATGAAGCATCCTCCAGTACCTCCCAGGCGCATTCGAGTAGAACTCTGTGTTGCGGATCAAGCAACTGAGCCTCCTTGAAGCTGAAACCGAAAAAATCGTAATCGAAGTCTTCGATACCTGACAGTTCGGCACGCGCCCGAACGCGGCCATCTGGATCCGACTCAACCTGAATGCTCTCAACCCCGTCCAAGAGATTTTGCCAGTATTGACCCACCGATACGGCTCCCGGGAATCGGCAGGACATAGCGACGATGGCAATACTGTTTTCGTTCCGTGTGACCGAGCCCCCCTCGTGCTTATTCATATCAGCCCCTTTTTCGTCCCTGAGTACTGAATGGCGGCCGATCTCAGCTTGCGCTTAGTGTCAGCGACGATGGATTTTTTTGATTCAGGAGCCTCCTTAAGGCGTTGGGCGTTTTCGCACAGCAACCTTGGGGTTGGATACTCGAAAAAATCGGTCTGGCGAAACCTGTGACCCAGCACGTGGCGCAATTCGGCTAGCATGGAGATCAATGTGAAAGAGTTCGCTCCTGCCTCCATAAAATTATCGTTTACGCCTATCCGATCGAGCCCTATACACTCTGCTGTCAGTGCACATACCAGCGTCTCTAGCTGGCCTTGTGGCTCTACATAGTTTGACGAAAGCTGCGATGTTATACCTCCTACCGGAGGGAGCTTCGCGATATCGACTTTGCCATTTTGGTTCAATGGAATAGCTGAGATTTTTCTATAGAAGGATGGCAGCATGTATTCGGGTAACGCTGCGGCAAGATGCGTGTGTAGGCTCAAACTCAAATCCTGAACACGCTTCTGCGTTGTAAAATAAAGGGTCAGTGAGGTGGTTAGACCCAACTTCGATGCGACGATAAGGCAATCATCTACCAATCCGGAAGCCATGGCGGCCACCTCGATCTCCTTCAGTTCCACTCGATAACCACGAACTTTATACTGCCGATCATGCCGCCCCTTGTACTCATATTGGGCTCGTTCATTGAGTACACAGATATCACCCGTTCCGTACATACGCTTCTGAGTAACAGGATGAACAGTGAAGCTCTTTGACGTTTGCTCTGGCATGCCGTAATAACCCAGCGCCAATGAACTGCCGGAAATGTACAACTGCCCGGCACTGCCCGGTTTCACGGGTTGCAGTCTCTCATCAAGCAACCAAGCCTCATTGCCTGCGATAAGCTGCCCGATCGGGGGCAGGTCCGGCCAGCCATCTGGCTCATTATCTAGCTGGCAGGCCATAACGACATGAGTTTCGGATGGTCCGTAGTGGTTGATAAACCGACAGAATGGATGGGCTTTGAACCATTTCCTGACGATGGGGGTGACTTTTAGCTGTTCTCCTGCCACGATCACTTCCCTCAAATCGGATAGTGCTCTACCCTCTTGAAGGTTGAACGTCATAAACGGAATCAGCATCGAGGTAGGTAAGAAAAGTCGCGTCACTTTTCCGTTGGATAACTGTTGGGTTAATTCCTGTAGATCTTTCTTCTGCGCTTCCGTGATGATCAACAGGCGGTCCCCGTAGCACAACGTGGCATAGATCTCCTGAAATGAAACATCGAAGCCTTGAGCGGCATACAACAGCGTGGTTCCGCTGGGCTCTGGCGCCTTCCCCATCCAGTCGATCAGGGTGCTGAGCGCGCGGTAGGGCATCAGAATCGGTTTTGGTTTGCCGGTGGTTCCAGAAGTAAATACGACATAGGCTGGTGACTCGCCCTCGATTGGGACTTCTAACCCCACGTCGTCATTTGCACTCTCAGTCCCTGTGACATCTTCGATATACATCACGCGTGTGTACGTATGCAGCATGTCCGTCAATTCGCTCTTCTGCTGAGAGCTGATCAGACACAATGATAGATCGACAGACGTAATCATTTGCTTCAGTCGGCTGATCGGATAATGGCAATCCAACGGGACAACCGTACGCCCCAGCAGATGGACTGCAAGTATCGCGACTATGTAGTCGACACTTTTGCTCACGCCGACGCCGACCATTATTTCTGAACCAGCTTTGGCAATATACCGAGCCGCTCGTCTAGCACGAAGATACAGCTCTTCGTAGCTGACGTCCGAAACCTCATCGGAAATTGCGGGCAGGTGAGAATATCTAGCGACCTGCTCTAAAAACCTCTCAGTGAATAACATAAATTAAGACTCCGAGCGACTACCGATGCGAATAACAAAATTTCCCACTGGCTCTCGATTTTCAAACATGATTTGGTGAGCTTCTGGAAGATCTTCAAAATCAAACGAGCGGGTCAGGCAAGGCTTAACCAAGCCTCGCTCAATTAAGCTATTAAACTCACGACACTGAGTTCGATTGGCAAAATGCGAACCTTGCAATCGTTTTTGTCGCATCCAGTGATAACGGATATCAAACGTTCCCTTGTAACCACTGGTACCAGCACAGATAACTACCATCCCACCCGGAGCACACACATATGATGAGGTTGGAAAAGTATCTTCGCCTGGATGCTCTATTACAATCTGAGGGCATTTACGTTCGCCGACCAAACGCCAAATTTCCTTCTGAAATCGGCGAGCTTCTGCAAGCCAACGAATATAATTTTCTGGATCCTCTATATTATCCAGCCCACCCCAGTGTCTGTAATCGTGTCGATTGATAGTACCTTTGGCTCCAATTCCCCGACAATAGGTGGCCTTTTCGTCGCTACTGACTACAGCAATAGGTATGGCTCCGGCAGCGTTAACAAGCTGAATAGCCATTGATCCCATTCCACCGCTGCCGCCCCAGATCAGCACCACATCACCGCGTTTCACCGTATGAGGGGCGAAACCGTGCAACATCCGATAGGCCGTCGCTCCGCATAGCATATAAGAGGCCGCTTCTTCCCAGCTCAATTGCATAGGCTTGGGCAGAATGGCTTGACTCTTGACCCTGGCGTACTCAGCGAATGCGCCAAAGTTGATCTCGTAGCCCCAGATCTTCGCCGACTTATCCATGATTTCATCGGCTACTGCATCGCAATCCCACCAGCCACAATGCACGACAACCTCATCACCAATGGCCACATCAACAACATCTCGCCCTATCGCTACGACAATCCCCGACGCATCGGACCCAGCAATATGGAAATCATGGTCTTCGTCGCGTTTTTTGTGTGCACTAATTACGTCGATAGGGTGTCCGAGGGCAGCCCAAATGCCATTATGATTTACGCCCGCAGCCATCACCCGGATTAAACATTCATCAACATCGAGTTCTGGTACAGCCACCCGTTCCATAACAAAGGCGTCTTTTGGTGCTCCATACCTGTCAGCTCTTATTGTTTGCGCCAACATAGTTAGAGGTACGACACCCAAAGTAGATACGGGTGGAGAATTAGATGCATCCGGGTACTCGCTCATTGTCAGTTCCTCTTTCGGAAATCAGAAATAATGAAGAGCTCCTTCTATATTCATAAATACAGAAGGTACAATTGCGAGCCACATAACCCGTTGCTCAATGTTCCGCTCGCGATGATCGTTGGCCTAGCCATTTGTAAGCTGTCCATTGAAGCTATCATCTACATCACGGTTGTCGAGGGTAAGGGCTAAGCAAATCAAAAAAGAGAGTAAGGCTACAAGCCAGAGAAAAAAGACTTACAGAAAATTCTCACAACCAAATGGTTCAGCTCTTATGAGCGAAAAGACTCTATTCAATTTGGCGAGATGGTTGGTAGGCGATACCTGTGCTTCGCAAAGTGCCGCACAGCCGACGAGTCTTCGACACCATGGTCGAACAGTCGTTATTCAGAAAAACACGAGAGAATGACGGCTCAAAAATAGCTACCGGAGCAATACAAACCAGAGCAGCAACCCTAAGATCCTCGCCAGCGGCAGCGACGGGCACTATTCAGGAGTCGCAACGCAGTTGAGATGTCTTGTGTCTAATTGGATCAGCCTACAAGGTATTGACTGACCCACCATGATTGCGAATTCTTACGGTTCATACAGCTCGATGCCGCTTCAAATGCTCACTGATCTTCGCCGCCGGCACTTTCTGCAAACTGCACAGCAGGTCATGAGACAACTCCCGCAGTCCATGCTTTTGCCGCAGTTCCGAGGCCAGGTGCGCGGTGAGGTTGGCGGCCATTTCGGCGTCGGCCATGGCCCGGTGCGCCTGGCCGGTGTGGGGCAGGCCGGCGAACGTGTTGAGGGTGCCGAGCTTGTGGTTCGGCGCCGCCGGCATCAGGCGCCGGGCCAGCAATAACGAGCAGGCGAAGTTCTGCAGGCGTGTGCGCTTGATGCGGCCCAGCTCGAAATCCCAGAACTTCTGGTCGAACGCGGCGTTATGGGCCAGCAGCGGCGTGATGCCGACGAACTCATTGACCTCGTTCATCACCCTGTCCGCCGGCGGGGCGCTGCGCAGCATGGCATTGCTGATGCCGGTCAGTTGCTCGATGAAGGACGGCACTCGCACGCCAGCGTTCATCAAGCTCTGGTAACGGTCGACAATCTGGCCACGTTCGAGGATGACCACGGCGATTTCGGTGGCCCGGCAACTGCTGCTCGGGGTGATGCCGGTGGTTTCAAAGTCGATGACTGCGATGCGTTCCAAACCTGTCTGAACTCCGTAAAAATCAATTCTTGAGCAGCAACGCGCCTTCGATGGGCACGTAGCGGCTGGCGGCGCGGATCAGCGAGTTGGCGGTCAGCCCAGGCACGCCGTAGGCCACGGCCTGCACGCCGTGCTTGCTGATGATGCGTTCGAGCAGCATGTCGAAGTCACCGTCACCGGAGGCCAGCACCACTTCGTCGACATGGTCGGCGGCGTCCATGATGTCCAGCGTGATGCCCACGTCCCAGTCGCCCTTGGCCGAGCCGTCGCTGCGCTGGATATAGGGCTTGAGCTTCACGATGAAACCCAGGTTGCGCAGGATCTGCTGGAACTGCTGCTGTTTGCTGTCGCCACGATCGATCGCGTAGGCATAGGCCTCGACGATCTGCCCCTGCTTGCTGACATCGGCCCATAGCGCGGCGTAGTTGAAATGGCAACCATAGGCCTGGCGCACGGTGTAGTAGAGGTTCTGGACATCGGCGAACACTGCAATTTTCTTCACCGCGTTTCCTCATGGATGCACAAGCGCAGGCCATCAGGCCCGAAAAGTCGCTCAGTATGCCAGCCAAGAGGAATGTTCCGCGAATAATCGGTCCGAGGCGCCAGGGCGCCCCGGACGAATGGCAGGTCAGACGAAGGAGTCGTCGTCGCTGAAGAGGGAGGAGTCGTCGCTGTAGTCCGCGTCGCTGAAGCCAGCCGAATCGTTGCCGTAGGCACCGTTATCGGCCACCCGCTGGTCATCGCTCCAACCATTGTCAGCGCCGTTGCCGGCGTCGTTTACCGGTTGAGCCGGTTCCTCCTTGAGAATCTCGACGATCTCCTGAGGCTGCTGGCCGCTGTGAAACAAGCTGCTGATGCCTTGGGCGAGCATCACGCCCCCGGCCACGCCGGCCGCGGTTTTCAGGGCGCCGCCCAGGAAGCTGTTCGCAGCAGGGGCCTGCTGGGGCGGCGCGGCATAATTGCCTTGCGGCGCGCCGAAGCCTTGCTGGGGCGCAGCGTTGAAAGACGACCGTGCCGGTTCGCGCCAACCGCCACCGCTGGATGGCGGAGGACTGGCGGGACGTGAATCACGGTTGCCGCCACCGAAAATGCTTGAAAGAAAGCCGCCGCCGCTGGCAGGTGCCGATGTCTGGCTCCGCGCCTGTTGCAGTTCGGCCTGCAATTGCTCGACTTGCTGGCCAAGTTGCTTGTTCTGTTCATCGAGACGCTTGATCGCAGCCTCTTGCACCAGAATCGCCTGGGCCATGAAATAGCCCGCGGCGGGCTGGCTCGCCAGGTGTTCCTTGATCCGCGCCTCGGCCTGGGCGTCGCGCGGGGCTGAATCCTTTTCGGCCTGTTGCAGCCGTGAAAACAGTCCATCGATCAGGGTTTGTTCTTCGCTGTTCATGGCGACCTCATCAGATTGCCGGGTAGAAAACCATTCCGATCACCAAGACCGGTGCTCGTCAGTAATGGGGCCCGCCAGACGGGTTTCAATGGTCTTTACCAGATGTTTACGTTTCTTGTGCGGGCGCTTGATCGGTTAGAGTGTCGGACCGCTTTTTGACCTGCGATACCGACCCATGAATCCGTTTGACGTGCTGCGCGACTCTTTGTATTTCTTCAAGCGCCATCTGGGCCGGATCGCCCAGCTGTGTCTGCCACTGGTGATACTTGAGGCGGTGCTGCAGCAAGGCGTGGACAGCGCCGTCGGCCCGGAAGGCTTTCCTGGCTACAGCGTGATCGTCGGGCTGCTGGTGTATCCGCTCTACACCGCCGCGTTGATCCTGTTTCTCGACGCCCGCAGCCGCGGCGAATCGCCACGCCCGCGAGACCTGCTCGCCACGGCCCTGACCCTGTGGCCGCGTTTTGCCTTGCTCACCGCGCTCAATACGCTGCTGATCCTGGTGGGCATTTCCCTGTACTTCCTGCCAGGCCTGTGGCTGATGGTGACCTTGGCCTTCAGCGAATACCTGCTGGTGCTCAGGGGTCTGACGCCACTGGCCGCCATGAAGGAAAGCCTGAACATGAGCCGTGGCAATTTCTGGCGGATCCTGCTGTGCATTCTCTGCGTGATGGCGCCACTTTGGCTGCTCAAGGGTGCCAGTCTCTCGGCGTATCCACCGTCGCAGAACCCGGTGCTCAGCCTGCTGATCGACAGCGTCCACAGCTTCCTGCAATTGTTCACCAGCGTGGTGCTGTTCCGAATATTCATGCTGATCGAAGCAAAGCCCGGCACCCGCTGACCACACGGCGCTGGCCCCGGGCTTGGGCTTGGGAACCGCTCTCGGTTATGCTCGGGATCACTTTGCGTTCGCCCATAAGCTGAGCCATGACCCGTCTATTGCGCTACACCCTGCTGGGCCTGCTGTTGACCCTGAGCCTGGCCGCCCTGGCGATCTACGGCTTGACCTGGCGTCCACAACCCCGGGAAACGCTGCCGGTCAGTTGTGCCGCCAACACCGCCCCGCTGGTGCCCGGCCAGGCCTTGAAGGTGATGACCTGGAACGTGCAGTTCCTGGCCGGCAAGCGCTACGTGTTCTGGCACGACCTGGCCCAGGGCGACGATGAAAGCCCGACCCTGGAAGACATGGCCTTCAGCCTTGACGAAGTGGCGCGGGTCATCCGCGACGAGCAACCGGACGTCGTGTTGCTCCAGGAACTGGACAACGGCGCCAAGGCCAGCGACTACCAGGATCAACTCAAGCTGTTGCAGGAGCGTCTGGCCGATCTCTATCCGTGCAGCGCCAGCGCCTTCGACTGGAAAGCCGATTTCATCCCCAACCCGCACGTGTTCGGCAGCGTCGGCCGACAATTGGCGACGCTGAGCCGCTATCGCATCGATCACGCCGAACGGGTGCAACTGCCGGTGGCCGAGGCCAACCTCATCAGCCGCCAGTTCCAGCCGAAGAATGCCGTGCTGGCGAGCTATCTGGCGCTGAGCAATGGCGGCCAGTTGGCGGTGCTCAACACCCACCTGGAGCGCGCCACCGAGCCGGACGAAACCCTACCCGAACAGGTTGCCGCCGTCGCCAAGGCCTTGGACAAACTCGAATCTTCCGGCACGCCGTGGCTGATCGGCGGCGACTTCAACCTGCTGCCCCTGGGCCAATACCGGCGCCTGCCGGTCGAACAACGCAGGCCCTATTCCGTCGACAGCCCGCTGCACCTGCTGTGGGACAAGTACCCGATGATCCCCACCAACAACGAGGCCAGCGGCATCGACCGCGCGCACTGGCTGACCCACTACCCGAACGACCCCGGCCTCAACGGCCCCGACCGCACCGTCGACTACCTGTTCTACAGCCCACGGATCAAGCGGGTCGAGGCCCAGGTGCGGCAAGACGATACGCTGCGCATCTCCGATCATTTGCCGGTGATTGCGCGGTTCTTGTTGCCGGCTACGCCGTGACCTGAATGTCGCCGCCGCCAGGAAATGTGGGAGCGGGCTTGCTCGCGAAAGCGGTTTTCCGGTCATCTGATTGTTGAATATGCTGACGCCTTCGCGAGCAAGCCCGCTCCCACAGCTTCGCTATTTCATGTCCAGAAACTGCCCCCGGCTCACCTCCTCGGCTTCACCCGCGCCGTCGCCTCCGCCACCAACGGATCATCCGGCCAGTAATGCTTGGGATAACGCCCTTTGAGGTCCTTCTTCACCTCGGCATAGGTGCTGCGCCAGAAGTTCGCCAGGTCCTGGGTCACCTGCACCGGTCGGCGGGCCGGTGACAACAGGTGCAGCTTGACCGCCTGGCGCCCGCCGGCGATGCGCGGGGTGTCGGCCAGGCCGAAGAGTTCCTGCAAGCGCACCGCGAGAATCGGTGGATGCTCGCTGTAGTCCAGACGAATGGAAGAACCCGAGGGCACGCTCAGGTGATGGGGCGCCAGTTCATCCAGGCGTTTCGGCAAGGGCCAGGGCAGCAGGTTGTGAACGAAGCTCGACACGTCCAGGTTGGCGAAATGGCTGAGACGCGAGACGCGGCCCAGATACGGCATCAACCAATGCTCAAGACTGTCCAGCAAGGCGCTATCGCTGACGTCCGGCCATTCGCTTTCGCCCTTGGCGTCCAGATCGAGCCGGCGCAACAGCGCCACTCGCGCCTGCCACTGTCGCAGCTCCGGAGTCCAGGGCAACAGCTCCAGACCCTTGCGCCGTACCAGATTCACCAACGCCTGGCTGCGCGCTGACTCATCCAGGCCGGTCAGCGGCTCGCGGCTGAGCACCAGTTCGCCAACCTTGCGCTGACGCTCGGCGCGCAGCACGCCTTCGCGCTCGTCCCAATCCAGTTGATCCACCGTGCGCACTTGCTCGGCCAGTACCGAATCGAACAGCGCCGGGTCGAAATCCGTCGCCAGGTAAATGCGCTCCTCGCGCTGGCCCTGGCGGCTGCCCAGGTCGGCGATCACCAGCCACGTTTGTTTCATCAGGCTGTCGGCCTCGGCAAACAGCGCCGCCCGGCGGTTGGCCAGCCGATACTCCGCCCCGCCGGGACGCCGCTGTTGCGCGACACGATCCGGATAGGCCAACGCCAGCAAGGCGCCGAGCCAGCGCGGATGATCCGGGTCGGCAACGGCCTCTTCAGCTTTGCCCCGCAGGTAGCCGCGGTATTGCCGGGCCAACTGACGCGCCCGCTGCACTGCGCCCTGGGCGCCCCGCGCGGCCCGTTCCTCACCCGATAGCAGGGCAAGGCGACTGTGCAGATCCGCGCCAGCGCCCCGGAGAATGTCGCGCTCGCCCAACAACGCGGCGACGTTGCAGGCCATGTCTGCCAACCCCAGCGCCTGCCCCCGCAGCAACAAATGGGCGATGCGCGGGTGCGCCGGCAGTTCGGCCATGGCCTGACCGTGGCGCGTCAGTTGTTCGCCGTCCAGTGCCCCCAGACGTTGCAGCAGCTCCTGAGCCTGGGCGTAAGCGGCGGCCGGCGGGATGTCGAGCCAGACCAGTTGCTGCGGCGTCACGCCCCAGCGCCCCAGTTGCAGAGCCAACCCGGCCAGGTCAGCCGAAAGGATTTCCGCGCTGCCATAAGCGGCCAGTTGCTCGTGCTGGTCTTCGGACCACAACCGATAACACACCCCCGGTTCCAGACGCCCGGCCCGGCCGGCCCGCTGGGTAGCGCTGGCGCGGGAGATGCGCTGGGTGTCGAGACGGGTCATGCCGCTGCCCGGGTCAAAACGCGGGACCCGGGCCAGGCCAGCATCAATCACCACCCGCACGCCATTGATGGTCAGGCTGGTTTCGGCGATGTTGGTGGCCAGCACCACTTTGCGCTGACCGGGTGGCGCCGGGTCGATAGCAGCGCGCTGGGCCGCCAGGTCCAGTTCGCCGTGCAACGGACACAGCAAGACGTTGCCGCCCTCGCCCAAGGCATCGGCCAGTTGCTGATGGACCCGGCGGATCTCCGCCTGCCCAGGCAAGAACACCAGCACGCTGCCGGTTTCATCGTGCAGTGCTTCCAGCACGGTCTGCACCAGGCGCGGCTCGATGAACTCACCGGGCTGGAACGGGCGGCCCCAGCGCACCGTCACCGGAAACATGCGCCCTTCGCTGCGCAGGATCGGCGCATCGTCCAGCAGCCCGGCCAAGCGCTCGCCTTCGAGGGTCGCGGACATCAGCAGGATCTTCAGCGGCAGGTCTTCGCGAAACAACTCCCGGCCATTGAGGCTCAAGGCCAAGGCCAGGTCGGCGTCGAGGCTGCGTTCGTGGAACTCATCGAAAATCAGCAAACCCACGCCGTCCAGTGCCGGATCGTCCTGCAAGCGGCGGGTGAGGATGCCTTCGGTGACCACTTCAATGCGGGTCCTGGGGCCGACCTTGCTGTCCAGGCGAATCCGATAGCCGACTGTTTCGCCGACCTTTTCCCCCAGCTCGCTGGCCAGTCGCTCGGCCGCTGCCCGTGCCGCCAGACGCCGGGGTTCGAGCATCAGGATGGTCTGCCCGGCCAGCCAGGGCTCGTTCAGCAGTGCCAAGGGCACGCGGGTGGTTTTACCGGCACCGGGCGGTGCTTCGAGCACGGCTTCGTGGCGCGATGCCAAGGCTTGACGCAGGGCGGGTAAAACTTCATCAATCGGCAAAGAAATCATGCTGGCTCCAAAACAGAGGGCCGAGTATAACGGCGAACTGTTTGGCGTGGTCTGGACTCCAACCAGCAATGCCTTTACCTGCTCAGGAGATTGTGATGCGTATTCCCTTTCGCGTGATCGGCGGCGTATTGGTCGCCACCCTGCTGACCCAGATCAGCGCCTGCGGCTCGATCTTCTACCCGGACCGCCGCGGCCAGATCGACGGCAAGATCGACCCGGCGATTGCCGCGCTCGACGCCGTCGGCCTGCTGTTCTACATCATTCCTGGCCTGGTCGCCTTCGCGGTGGACTTCGCCACCGGGGCCATTTACTTCGAACCGGGCAAGACCGCCCAGATCGCACCGGAAAAGCTCAAGCCGGCCATCAACGCCGACGGCAGCGTCGATAATCACAAGCTGCAAGCCATTCTCGAAAGCGAACTGGGCCGCAGCTTCCCGCTGGACGATCCACGGTTGATCCAGCACAAGGGCAGCGCGCAGCAACTGGCTGCGCTCGGGCTCAAGCCCGCCGCGTAATGGACGCTACTGAAGGAATGACCGCGTAATGACCTCGGCGACCGAACACGCGCGCCTGCTGCGCCTGGCCACCCGCGCCTCGGTGGCCGTGGCGTTGATCCTGATTGTCGCCAAGGCGCTGGCCTGGTGGCTGAGCGGTTCGGTGAGCATGCTCGCCGGGCTGACCGATTCGGCACTGGACGGCGTCACCTCGCTGCTCAATCTGCTGGCGGTGCATTACGCCCTGCGCCCCGCCGACGATGACCATCGCTACGGCCACGGCAAGGCCGAATCCCTGGCCGGCATGGCCCAGGCGCTGTTCATCGGTGGCAGCGCCGTGTTGATAGCCCTGCAGGCGTTCGAGCGTTTGAAACAGCCTGTGCCGGTGGATGCCCCCTGGGTCAGTGTCGGGGTGATCGTGTTTTCCCTGGCCCTGACCGTGGCATTGCTGGCGCTGCAACATCGGGTGGTCCGCGCCACCGGCTCCAACGCCGTGCGCGCCGACTCACTGCACTATCGCTCCGACCTGTTGCTTAACGGCAGCATCCTGGTCGCCCTGGTACTGGCCGGGTTCGGCTGGTATCAACTGGACGCCTGGTTCGGCCTGGGCATCGCCGTGTACATTCTGTGGAGCGCCATCCAGATCGGCCGGGAAAGCTTCGCGGTGCTGATGGATGAAGAACTGCCGCCCAACGTCAGCCAGCACATGCTTGAACTGGCGTGCGCCGTGCCCGGTGTGCTGGGTGCCCATGACCTGCGCACGCGGATCTCCGGCAACCACTGGTTCGTGCAACTGCACCTGGAGCTGCCGGGCGAGCTGACCCTGTCAGTGGCCCACGGCATCAGCGACCAGGCCGCCGACGCCATTCATCGTGCTTATCCGAAAACTGAAGTGCTGGTGCATGCCGACCCGTCGGAAGTGGTCAAGCACGCAAGGATTGATGAGCCTTGATACCTGTGGTGGCATCAAGCAGCCAAGCCCTTCTCCACTGAACAAACCAGACCTCAGTAACTCACCTGATACCCACGACTGCTCAAGCAACTCCCCTGGGCCTGACGATAGGTTTGCACCACTTCCGGCGCCGGTGGGTAGGTGTAGCTGCGGGGATCAAAACCGCTCTGCTGCACCGCCCAGCGATAACAGTCGTAGCCATCCTGGTTGACTTGCTCGGGCGACTGGCCGTTGGCCGGGTACGCCACCACATCAAAACTGTTGCCCTGGGGCTGGGGTTGCGGGTTGGCCGCCGGCGCGTCGACCACGACGTAATCCTGGGTATTGGCTTCATAGACGTAATAGGCCCCGGCGGCGAGGAAGAACAGCGAGCTGCCAATCCACACTTCCCTGGCGTAATCGGGCAGGTAACGGGTACGGATGCCCCGTGGCGGCTCGACCACGACATAGCGCGGCCCTTGAGGGCGATACCAGTAGCCGCCCGAGTAGAAATAATCCTGGCCGCGGTAAGGCACACGGTAGTTGCGATCCGGGAAACGGTCGATCACATAGCCGGGACGATACTGCGGCCCGGCGCCCCAGCCATTGCCATGGCCATCCGGGCGACCAGCCCAGTGCGGGTCGGGGCGATGGTCATGGCTCGGACGGGGGCCACCATTGGGATAGCCATCATTGCGGCGGGGAATATCGCGGTAATAGCCCGGTTGCGGCTCCCGGGTCTGGGTCACACTGTCGGGACGCCCCTGGATCGGCAGGTTATTGCCCGGCTGCTGCGGCGGGCGACCGTTACCATTGGGGTCGTGAGGGGGCCGATTGTAGTCTTGCCCGCCCTGACGCTGGGCATCCGGCTCGAACTGCCGACTGTTGTCGCCCCGAATGATCTCGTTGCTCTGGGAGCGCGGCTGACCTGAATAACCCTGGCCGTTGCCGCCTCGTCCATCATGGTCGCGCCCGCCGTCCGGACCACCACGGTTTTGCTGATCATCGGCCATTCCCTGCGCACTGACACTTGCCCACAACAGACCAACACCTGCCAAACGCCAGATGCGCGACTTCATGTTATTCCTCACAACGGTTCAGGGCCTGACGTTAAGACTGGGAAACCCCCAGGCCGGTTCTGCGACAGGTTATCAGCCGTGGGGTTTATTTCGCAGGTATAAAAAAAGGAGGCCCGTCGGCCTCCCCTCGAGAATCTAGTCCGTGCTCGACGCTTTTGACGTCGGCTCACCTCACACTGTCTTCTGGACCGTGTGCAGCTCGGGGGTCTGCCAGCACCGGTGGGTGCCGCGACCGCAGCCGGCCTGTTTGGGCGGGCTGCACTGGACTGTTTGTCCGAGCAGTGATCTGGTGATAAGAATAGGCGTGGGGCGCCGGCAGAAGATTGCGAAGATTGTTCAAATAAACATGGCTTGCGCAATTTTTAACCCTGGATAGATAATCCTCCGCAATTATCCAGATAAAGGCCCGACCGATGAGCAAGCTCGACCGCTACGACCTGAGTATCCTGGCGGAATTGCAGCGCGACGCGCGCATTTCCAATCAGGAGCTGGCCGAACGCATCGGCCTGTCACCCTCGCCTTGCTCGCGGCGGGTCAAGCAATTGGAGGACGACGGCTACATCACCCGCCAGGTCGCGCTGCTCGACCGCAAGCTGCTGGGCTTGAGCCTGACGGCCTACGTGCTGATCGGCATGGACCGCCACACCCCCGAGCGCTTCGAAAACTTCGAAGCGGCGATCCGCAACCTGCCGCAGGTGCTGGAGTGCAGCCTGGTGACCGGCATGGACGCCGACTACCAGCTCAAGGTGGTGGTGCCGGACATGGACCACTACCAGAAACTGCTGCTGGGGCACCTGACCCGCATCGACGGCGTGACCAGCGTGCGCTCGAGCTTCGTGCTGAACCAGGTGCTCAACAGCACTGAGCTGCCGTTGACCCATCTGCGCGGTTGAAACCGCCATCGCGAGCAGGCNNCCTGCTCGCGATGGCGCCAGCCCAGGCGATGAATAGCTGCGACACACCGCCGCAGGCCAATCCCTCGCGCTTGCACCATGCCGTATACTCGCCCCGCCTTTCCAACCCCGCCCACGCCGGAGTGTTTCGATGGATCCTGCCGTTTTCGAAGAGTGGATGATGACCGGCCTGGTCAGCATCCTGATCATTTTCATGGGCTTCATCGTCTGGGATCTGGCGAAGAAATCCAAGGCCGGGCGCTTCGGCTCGTTCATCCTGTTTTTCGTGCTGGGGCTCGGCGTGGCGGCGTTCGTCATCAAGAGCGCGGTGATCGGCCTGATCGAATCCGGGGCTTTATAAGCGCGCCGGCACTTCTTTCCACTGGCCCTGATCGAGCCCTTCAAGGGTCCAGTCGCCGATCCTGACCCGCACCAACCGCAGCGTCGGCAAGCCCACCGCCGCCGTCATGCGTCGCACCTGGCGATTGCGCCCTTCGCGAATCACCAGTTCCAACCAGCTCGTGGGCACACTGAGACGAAAACGCACCGGCGGATTGCGCGGCCATAATGGCGGCTCGTCCAACGCGCGCGCTTCGGCGGGCAGAGTCATGCCGTCGTTCAATTCCACCCCATCGCGCAAACGCTGCAGCTGTTCAGCACTCGGAACGCCCTCCACCTGCACCCAATAGGTCTTGGCCAGCTTATGCCTGGGGTCGGCAATGCGTGCTTGCAGTTGCCCATCGTTGGTCAGCAACAGCAACCCTTCGCTGTCACGATCCAGTCGCCCGGCCGGGTAGATGCCGGGTACGTCGATAAAATCCTTGAGCGTCGCCCGTCCTTCACCGTCGCTGAATTGCGTCAGCACGTCGAAAGGCTTGTTGAACAGGATCAACTTCGGCTCGGCCGGCGGAGCCTTGGCGACACGACGTGGGGCGGCCGTTGGGGGCTTGGCGCCAGGGCGGCGGGAAGTGGGGCGTGGCGGACGGGGCATGGCGGAATACGACATCTAGCGGTCAGGGCCACCCATGCTAGTGGCCCGACCGTTAAATGACCACCGTCGAATCAGCGGAACGGCGGCTCGTCGAAGCTGCGCAGTTTGCGCGAGTGCAACGAATTGAGTTCGGTGCGCAACAGGTCCAGCGCGGCGATGCCGATCTTCAGGTGCTGGTTGACCGCCCGCTCATAGAACGCGTTGGCCGAACCCGGCAGCTTGATCTCACTGTGCAACGGCTTGTCCGAGACACACAGCAACGTGCCATACGGCACCCGCAAGCGATAACCCTGGGCGGCGATGGTGCCGCTTTCCATGTCCACCGCCACCGCGCGGGACAGGTTGATCAACGGACGCTCCTGGGCCCAGCGCAGCTCCCAGTTACGATCGTCGTAGGTCAGTACGGTGCCGGTGCGCAGGCGCTTTTTCAGCTCGTCGCCCTTTTCGCCAGTGATGTTCGCCGCCGCTTGCTGGAGGGCCAGCTGGACTTCGGCCAGGGCCGGAATCGGAATGTTCGGCGGCACCACCCGGTCGAGGATGCCATCGCGGCGCATGTAGGCGTGGGCCAGCACGTAGTCGCCGATGGTCTGGGACTGCCGCAACCCGCCGCAGTGGCCGATCATCAGCCAGCAATGCGGGCGCAGTACCGCCAGGTGGTCGGTGATGTTCTTGGCGTTGGACGGGCCGACGCCGATGTTCACCAGCGTGACGCCGTGTCCATCGCTGGCCTGCAAGTGGTAGGCGGGCATCTGGTAACGGTGCCAGACCACGCCGGCGGCGATGGCCGACGCTTCGCTGTGGTCCATGTTCTTGTCGATAATGACGTTGCCCGGCAGGACCATGCGCACGAAGCGCGGATCGCTGCGCAGTTGCTCAAGGCCATGGACGATGAACTGGTCGACATAGCGGTGATAGTTGGTCAGCAGGATCCACGGCTGCACATGGCGCCAGTCGCTGCCGGTGTAATGCACCAACCTGCGCAGGGAGAAGTCCACCCGGGCGGCGTCGAACAGCGCCAGGGGCAGCGGATCGGTGTTTTCCCAGTCGTAGAGGCCGTCAGCAATGCCATCAGTGGCGGCCGACAGGTCGGTGCTGGGGAAGACCCGCGCCAGCACCGCAGCGGTCACGCCGGAACCGGCCAGTTCGTCGCCCTGTTCTACCACGTAGGGGTAGGGAATGTTCTGCTCGCTGACGCCCACTTCCACCGTGACGGTAAAGTCGTGCATCAGGGGGACCAGCTGCTCCAGCAGGTACTTACGGAACGCGGCCGGGTGGGTGACGGTGACGCTGTAGGTGCCCGGCAGCTGCACCTTGGCGTAGGCGCGGGTGGTTTGCGGGACCTCTCCGTGGCAGTGATAGGTCAGGCGCAGGGCGGGATAGCGAAACAGCGCACGTTGCTCGGCATCCGGCTCGATGCGGTCCTTGAGATAGCGCATCAGCGCCTGGTTCAGCGCAGTGGTTGCACGCTCGTGCAGGGCCGCCAGGCGATCCACGGCTTGCTCGGCGGTTTGAACGACAATAAACGCTTCGGTCACGATCAGCTTCCTGTGTTCTGACTTGCAGGCCTTCATCTTGCCTGCATCGCCGCCGAACGGGAACAGTGGCGTAATGACCAAGCCGCCACCCCACCCTGATTGCAAGGGCCCACAAGTTTCCTGTCCACCACTGGCCCCTGTGGGAGCGAGCTCGCGATAGCGGTGGGTCAGCTTGCAGTGATATTGAACGTGCCGACGCCATCGCGAGCAGGCTCGCTCCCACAAGAGCCGGAATGGCTTAGAACCCTTGCGGGATCGAGCGTGCCACGATGGCCTCTACATTCACGCCACGGGGCAAGGTGCCGTAGGCGCGGCCCGCGGAGCCGAGGCGGCTGGCGATGAAGGCGTCGCTGACGTCGCTGTTGCCCGCTTCGAGCAACAGCTTGGCTTGCAGGCCGACGGCGATGTCTTCGGTCAATTGCCGGGCGCGGTACTGGATGTCGTCAGTGTCCTTGAACGCCGCGTGCAATTGATTGATATGGCCGGCCAGGCGCTTGTCACCGTGGCCGTCGCCCAGTTCGTTGAACAACACCTCCAGCACACCGGGCTCCTTGGACAGGGCCCTTAGCACGTCGAGGCATTGCACGTTGCCGGAGCCTTCCCAGGTTGAATTGACCGGCGCTTCCCGATACAGGCGCGGCAGGATGCTGTCCTCGACATAGCCGGCACCGCCCATGCATTCAGCCGCTTCGTTGATCATCGCGGGCGCGCGTTTGCAAATCCAGTACTTGCCCACCGCCGTCACCAGCCGGGCGAACCTGGCCTCGTGCTCGTCGTTCAAGTGATCCAGCGCCCGGCCCATGCGCAGGCTCAAGGCCAACGCGGCCTCGCTTTCCAGCGCCAGGTCGGCCAATACGTTCTGCATCAGCGGCTGCTCGCTCAACAACTTGCCCCCCACCTTGCGATGGGCGCAGTGATGACTGGCCTGGGTCAATGCCTGGCGCATCAGCGCGCTGGAGCCGACCATGCAATCGAAGCGGGTCATGGCGACCATTTCGATAATCGTCGGCACGCCGCGCCCTTCTTCACCGACCATCCAGGCCAGCGCGCCGCGGAACTCGACCTCGCTGGAAGCATTGGAACAGTTGCCCAGCTTGTTCTTCAGCCGCTGGATGTAGAACTGATTGCGAGTGTCGTCCGGGCGGTGGCGCGGCAGCAGGAAACAGGTCAGGCCCTTATCGGTCTGGGCCAGGGTGAGGAAGGCGTCGCACATCGGCGCCGAACAGAACCATTTGTGGCCCACCAGTTCATACGCCTGGCCCGGCCCGCTGGCGCCCACCGGATAGGCCTTGGTGGTGTTGGCCCGGACATCGGTGCCGCCCTGCTTTTCGGTCATCGCCATGCCCAGGGTGACGCCGGCCTTGTGGGCCAGGCCGACATTGCGCGGGTCATACTCGGTGGCGAGTACCTTCGGCAGCCAACGCTCGGCCAGATCGGGCTGCAAGCGCAGCGCCGGGACACTGGCAAAGGTCATGGTCAACGGGCAACCGGTGCCGGCCTCGGCCTGGCTGTGCAGATAGGTCATCGCGGCACGGGCCACGTGGGCGCCGGGTTGTGGATGAGCCCAAGGCAAACTGGGCAGGCCATGCTCGACGGCCGTACGCATCAACTGGTGATACGCGGGATGGAATTCCACCAGGTCAAGGCGATGACCGTAACGGTCATGGCTGGCAAACACCGGCTTGTTCTGGTTCGCCAGGAACCCCGCCTCCATCAACGGCCCGCCGGCCAGCGCACCGTAGGCATCGATGCGCGCCTGCGCCCAGCCAGCACCGAAACGTTGCGCCCACTGCTGCAACGGCAGATCGATGCGATACAGGTTGGCGCCGTCCAGGGAAGGCGGCTGATTGGTGACGTCGTGGGTTTCGGCGAACTGGTGCAGGTTCATGACGGGACTCCCTTGGTCGGCCAGCAGGGTTCAGTTAAGCACCGCCTCCCAGCCGAACAAAGTGTCATACCCGCCTAAATATCGGCGCTTTCGCCTTGCTTCGGACACAACACCCGCCGCTGCAGAAGCGCCTGCAACGCCTCGAATTTCACCGGTTTGCTCAGGTAATCGATCAGCGCGTCCGACGGGCAGCGCTCATGCCCCACGTTCGGACTGACCACCAGCACCGGCAGGTCCTCGCAACCGGCCAGTGTGCGGATCTGGCAGCAGACCGACACACCGTCCACTGGCGGTGATTGGCAGTCGAGCAACACCGCGTCGAAGCTTTCGCCCTGCAACAGATCCAGCGCCGCACGGCCACTGTCGGCGGTGCGCACCCGATAGCCGAGCTTGAGCAGCATGCCGCGCATCACCAACTGATCAATGCTGTTGTCATCCGCCAGCAGCACCGTGCACTCCTGGGGCAGGCGTGCGTCCTGACGCTCACCGAGCGAGCGCGCTGTCGGGACCGACACTGGCAAGGCAACGTCAAACTCGACGTCCAACTGGAAACGACTGCCGCGTCCGAGTTCGGAGGTGTGGGTCAGGCGCCCCCCCAGCAGTTCCACCAGCTGTCGGCAGATGGCCAGACCCACGCCGAGGCCGCCGTACTCGCGGGTCATCGAACCGTCGAGTTGGAAAAAGCGCTGGTACAAGGTCGCCTCGCCCAGGTCGGTAAAGCCGATACCGGTGTCGATCACGGCAAAAGACAGCACCCACCGATCAAGCTGCGTCGGTCGACCGCTGACCCGCAGCGCCAGGCCGCCGACCCGGGTGAACTTGATGGCATTGTCCAGCAGGCATTCGAGAGACTGGGCCAGCTTGCAACTGTCGCCGAGCAGCCGGTCCGCCAGGCCGGGGGCCACGTCGACCTTGAAGTCCAGGCCCTTGGCCGCTGCATTGGCACTGAACTGCACCTCCAACGCGTCGATCACCCCGCGCAGGCTGAACGGTGCCGGACGAGCCTTGAGCTTACCGGCCTGCAACTCGGTGAGGGTCAGGATGCCGTTGACCATGCGCATCATGTCCCGCGCCGAACTGGCGGCGGTCTGCTGGTACTGGGTCAGCTCCTCGTCCATCTCCACGGTTTCCATCAACTCCAGCGAGCCGATCACGCCGTTCATCGGCGTGCGCAGTTCGTGGGTCAGGGTCGCGAGGAATTCATCCTTGAGCTTGTTGCCATGGGCCAGTTGCTGGTTGAGCACCTCCAGCTTCTGCCCGGCGTCGAGCAGGGTCTGGGCCTGCTGCTCGCGCATGGCGTTGATGCGATCGGCCAGGGCCAGGGACAGCAGCGCCACTTCAATGGCCGAGCCGATCTGGCTGGCGTACATGGTCAGGAACACGTTCGGCAGGTAGCCGAGCACCATCAGGGTATTGACGATGCCCCCCAGCAGGAACGCCGACCAGGCAATGATGAAATACCGCGCGACCCGCAGGCCACGCCACCAGGCGAACAGCCCCGCGGCAAAGATCACCACCGTAAACACCAACGCCAGCAGCGTCGCCAGGCGCAGTGCCAAGGCATAGCTGGTCATCAGCGACAAGCCCACCACCACCGCGCTATAGGCAATCAGCGCAAGCAACAGGCGGTCAAGCCATCGGCTGTGTTGGGCGGTTTGCAGGAAACTGCGGGCGAACTGGCTGCCAAACAGGCCCGCGCAACCGATGAAAAATGGCGTCGCGGCGTTGGCCCACCAAGGGTTGTCCGGCCAGAAATACTCCACGGCCGCACCGTTGACCGACAACTGGTAGAGCCCGAACGAAGCGATATAGACAATGTAATAAAGGTAGCTGGTGTCCCGCACGCTGAGGTAGATGAACAGGTTGTAGACCAGCATCCCCAGCAGCACGCCATAAATGATCCCCAACACGTACAAGCGCACCGGTTGTTGCTCGAGATAAGCGGTGCTCGACCATAACGTCAGCGGTGCCTGGACCGATCCCTGGCTTTGCAGGCGCAGGTAGACAGTGCGTTGTTGTTCGGGTTTGAAGTCGATGCTGAACAGGTAGTTGTTCTGGCGGATTTCGCGGCTGGCGAAGGGCAATGCATCCCCGGTCTGGCGAACCAGGCGATAGGCCCCGGCGGCATCAGGCAGATACAAGTCGAGGTGGTCCAGCGGCGGGTACGCCAATTCCAGCAGCCAGGTGCGCTGGGCGTCCGGATTAGCCGGACGGTACTGCAGATCGACCTTCAACCAGAACGCCGAGCGCGAGTAGCCGGCGTTCAGCGTGGCTTTATCGTGAGACTTGAAGCCACCGGCCGCTGCCTGGGCCAGCACATCGTCGAGGGTCGCCGTGCCGTTCGCGTCTTCAAACACTTGCAGGACCTGGCCCAAGGGCAGGCTTTGGGTGAACTCATCGAATTCGAGGGCGCTTGCCAAGGGCGACAAGCACAGCAGCAACATCAACAAATAGCGCATTTAAGCCCCAGCATGGCCTGTCCGGTTGAGTCAGGAAGCCCCCCATTCCCTGAGTAGACATAGAACCGGCATCACCTGTTATGGTTGGATCCATCTCTAGCATAGCCGTTGATGGCCAATTTGCACCATTGAAATCTTCCTCACCAAAGGCTCTAGAACAGGCGTTCCAGAGGAAAGCATTGAAATAGAGCTGTTGCTTTGGCCAGATGGCAAGACAACCCCGGAGCATCGTCACAGGCACGCGCCGGCCGAAGGGTTTGGTGGTAAGCTCGCGCACCATGAATATCTACAGTTCTCGCCCCGTTGTCCTCTGTCTCTCCGGCCACGACCCCAGTGGTGGCGCCGGCTTGCAGGCAGATATCGAAGCCCTGCTCGCCCAGGGTTGTCATGCCGCCCCGGCCGTTACCGCGTTGACCGTGCAAGACACGGTCAATGTCCGCGATTTCCGCGTACTCGATCGGGAGTGGGTCCTGGCGCAAGCCAATGCCGTGCTCAACGATTCGCAAGTCGCGGCGGTCAAGCTGGGGATGCTCGGTTCCCTGGAAATGGTCGACACGGTGGTCGAACTGCTCCAGGCGCACCCGCATCTGCCGATGGTCTGCGACCCGGTGCTGCACGCCGGCGGTGGCGGCCGCCTGGGCAAGGATGAAGTCGGCTACGCCATGCGCGAGCGCCTGCTGCCCCTGGCGATCATTGCCACGCCGAACCTGCCGGAAGCGCGCATCCTCGCCGAGTTGCCCGAGGGCAGTGCCGATGAGTGCGCGGAAAAACTCCTGCCTTTCGTCAAGCACCTGTTGATCACCGGTGGCCACGGCGATGAACATGAAGTCCATAATCGCCTGTACAGCCGCGACGGTCGCCGCGAAACCTATACCTGCCAGCGCTTGCCCGGCAGCTATCACGGTTCTGGCTGCACCCTCGCAAGCGCCCTGGCCGGTCGCCTGGCCCAGGGCGAACAGCTCGCCAGCGCCGTCAAGACCGCACTGGATTACACCTGGCGCACCCTGCGCGATGCCGAACAACTGGGCCAAGGCCAGTTTGTACCGCGTCGCTTGCCGCTGGATTTCTGCTCATAGCACCGGAGGCCTGTCGAATGAAATTACGTGGCCTTTACGCCATCACCGACAGCCAACTGCTGGCCGGCAAATTCCTTGCGTATGTTGAAGCGGCGCTGGAAGGTGGCGTCACCCTGCTGCAATACCGCGATAAAAGCAGCGACGAGGCCCGGCGCCTGCGCGAAGCCGAAGCGCTGCGCAACCTGTGCGAGCGCTACAACACTCAGCTGATCATCAACGACGACGCTGAACTCGCCGCGCGCCTGGGCGTCGGCGTGCACCTGGGGCAGACTGATGGCCCATTGGCGCCCGTGCGGGCGTTGCTCGGACGCAAGGCGATCATCGGTTCCACCTGCCATGCCAGCCTGGAGCTGGCCGAACAGGCCGCCGCCGAAGGCGCCAGTTATGTTGCGTTCGGGCGCTTCTTCAACTCCAACACCAAGCCCGGCGCCCCCAGCGCCCACCTTGAACTGCTCGAACAAGCCCATGCCAGATTGCACGTGCCGGTTTGCGCCATCGGCGGCATTACCCTGGACAACGCCGCCCCGCTGGTGGCCCACGGTGTCGACCTGCTGGCCGTGGTTCATGGCCTGTTCGGCGCCGACAGCAGCGCCGAAGTGACGCGCCGCGCCCGCGCCTTCAACGCGCTGCTGCAGATCAAATAAACCTTTTTCCGATTTCGAGAGCCCCCATCATGTCCCGTTCCGAAACCCTGTTTGCCAACGCCCAGAAACACATCCCCGGCGGCGTGAACTCACCCGTGCGGGCGTTCAAGAGCGTCGGCGGCACCCCCCTGTTCTTCAAGCACGCCGAAGGCGCGTACGTGACAGACGAAGACGACAAGCGCTATGTCGATTACGTGGGCTCATGGGGGCCGATGATCCTCGGCCACAGCCACCCGGACGTGCTCGATGCCGTGCGTCAGCAACTGGTACACGGCCTGTCCTACGGCGCCCCGACCGCGATGGAAACCGAGATGGCCGACCTGGTCTGCTCGATCGTGCCATCGATGGAGATGGTGCGCATGGTCAGTTCCGGCACCGAAGCGACCATGAGCGCGATCCGCCTGGCGCGGGGTTTCACCGGTCGCGACAGCATTATCAAGTTTGAAGGCTGCTACCACGGCCACTCCGACAGCTTGCTGGTCAAGGCCGGTTCCGGCGCACTGACCCAGGGCGTGCCGAGCTCGGCCGGCGTGCCGGCAGCGTTTGCCAAACACACCCTGACCCTGCCGTTCAACGACCTCGAAGAAGTCGAGAAGATGCTCGCCGACGTCGGCCAGGAAGTGGCGTGCATCATCGTCGAGCCCGTGGCCGGCAACATGAACTGCGTACCGCCGGCACCGGGCTTTCTCGAAGGCCTGCGCAGCCTGTGCGACCAGCATGGCGTGGTGCTGATTTTCGACGAAGTGATGACCGGTTTCCGTGTCGCCCTCGGTGGCGCGCAGGCCCATTACGGCGTGACACCCGACCTGAGCACCTTCGGCAAGATCATCGGCGGCGGCATGCCGGTCGGCTGCTTCGGCGGCAAGCGCGCCATCATGGAATGCATCGCGCCGCTGGGCCCGGTCTACCAGGCCGGGACGCTGTCGGGTAACCCGCTGGCCATGGCCGCCGGCCTGACCACCCTGCGCCTGATCAGCCGCCCAGGCTTCCATGCCGAGCTGACCGACTACACCACGCGCCTGCTCGACGGCTTGCAGATTCGCGCCGACGCAGCCGGCATTCCGTTCGTGACCACCCAGGCCGGCGGCATGTTCGGCCTGTATTTCAGCGGTGCCGACGACATCGTCACCTTCGAAGATGTCATGGCCAGCGACGCCGACCGCTTCAAGCGCTTCTTCCACTTGATGCTCGAAGGCGGTGTGTACCTGGCGCCGAGCGCGTTCGAAGCCGGCTTTACCTCCATCGCCCACGGCGAGGCCGAGCTGAAAATCACCCTGGACGCCGCCGAGCGTGCGTTCGCTGCCCTGAAATAAGGCTGTGGATAACTGACGTTGGCTGACGCCGGCGTCAGTTATCACTGACACCCCTCTGGCCTTTTCCTACGGATTTCGCCGCAAAGCAGCCGCTGGCGTTCCCTTGCAGCAGAAAAACGAGTAAAGACTTTGTAAGGATGGCCTCGCTTATTTCATAATGCGCGCTTATTGGATCCCCCGAAGGGTCCGCGCGCCCCTCAGAGGTAAGTCGATTCCCATGAACCGCACCGGCCGCACCCTTGCCTTGGGCTGCCTGTTGCTCCTTCAGCCCCTGCTGGCGAATGCCCAGGCAGGCGGCAACTCGTTGTTGATCCCGGCGCTGGGCCGTTGCACGCTCAATACCCAGCCACAAGATCTCGCACCGGCACTCGACGCCTGTCAAAAAGCGGCAGATGCAGGTGACGCACAAGCGCAATACGAGTTGGGCGAGTTCTACTACGAAGGCAAGGCTGCGCCGCGCGACCTCAAGCAAGCCCTCAACTATTTCGAAAAAGCCTCTCTGCAAGGCCATGCCCAGGCACAGTTCAAGCTGGGTGGCATGTTCTTTCATGGCGAAGGCGTGCCTGCCAATAACGTCCAGGCCTACATTGTCTTGAAGATGGCGGCGGTCAATGGCGCCGAAGATGCCTTGGACACCGCCGACGAAGTCGCCGAACAAATGCCCCGTGATGAGCTGGAAGTCGCCACCCAGGTGCTGGGGCAGATCTTCCGCAAATACCTGATGGAACTGCAGAACGCCGACGGGCGCACGCCTTTTTCGCCACTGCCCTGATTATTGCTGTGGCCTTGACGGCCTCATCGCGAGCAGGCTCGCTCCCACAATGGCACTCTGGTGAGCACAAGATTTGTGAACACTATCCAGTGTGGGAGCGAGCCTGCTCGCGATTGGCAGCGACTCGGTCTTGAACCTTACTTCTCAGGCATCGGCATCGGAAACGGCATCACATTGCCGACCGCGCCGCGGGCTTCGCTGATTTTCGGGGTGCCCAGGCGTTCGACTTCGTCGATGCGCACGATCGAATGCATCGGCACGAAACTGCGTACCACGCCTTCGAACTGTGCCTTGAGCTTTTCTTCGCTCGGGTCGACGACCACCTGCGTGCGCTCGCCAAAGACGAATTCCTCCACTTCCAGAAAGCCCCACAGATCACTCTGATAGATCTGCTTGGCGTACATTTCGAACACCTGGCCCTGGTTGAGGAAAATCACCTTGTAGATTGGAGCTTCACGTTTGGTCATGGCGGGCGAAACACATCGGCGGGTAAAAATGAGGGTGCGGACTATAGCATAGCCGCTGCTCGCGCAGCGGTAGGAACCCGGGGACTTGTTCCCTATAATGCGCGGTTCTTTGAATCACGTGATGATCCCGTCCATGGCCAAGAAGCTTTACATCGAAACCCACGGTTGCCAGATGAACGAGTACGACAGCTCGCGCATGGTCGATCTGCTGGGCGACCACCAGGCCCTGGAAGTCACTGCCCGCGCCGAAGACGCGGACGTGATCCTGCTCAACACCTGCTCGATCCGCGAGCGTGCCCAGGACCGGGTGTATTCCCAGCTCGGCCGCTGGCGCGAATTGAAGCTCGCCAACCCGGACATGGTCATCGCCGTCGGCGGTTGCGTGGCCAGCCAGGAAGGCGCCGCCATCCGTGACCGTGCGCCGTACGTGGACGTGGTCTTCGGCCCGCAGACCCTGCACCGCCTGCCCGAGATGATCGACGCCGCGCGCATCACCAAGCTGCCGCAGGTGGACGTTTCGTTCCCGGAAATCGAAAAGTTCGACCACCTGCCCGAACCGCGCATCGACGGCCCAAGCGCTTATGTCTCGGTGATGGAAGGTTGCAGCAAGTACTGCACCTTCTGCGTGGTGCCCTACACCCGGGGCGAGGAAGTCAGCCGGCCTTTCGACGACGTGATCGCCGAGATCATCCATCTGGCGGAAAACGGTGTGCGCGAAGTCACCCTGCTGGGGCAGAACGTCAATGGCTACCGCGGCCTGACCCACGACGGGCGCCTGGCAGACCTCGCCGAACTGATTCGCGTGGTGGCAGCCGTTGATGGCATCGACCGCATCCGCTACACCACCTCGCACCCGCTGGAGTTCTCCGACAGCCTGATCCAGGCCCACGCCGAAGTCCCGGAACTGGTCAAGCACCTGCACCTGCCGGTGCAATCGGGCTCCGACCGGATCCTCGCGGCCATGAAACGCAACCACACGGCGCTGGAGTACAAATCCAAGCTGCGCAAGCTGCGGGCCGCCGTGCCGGGCATCTGCATCAGTTCGGACTTCATCGTCGGTTTCCCTGGTGAAACCGAGAAAGATTTCCAGCAAACCATGAAGCTGATCGAGGACGTCGGTTTCGATTTCTCCTATTCCTTCGTCTACAGCCAGCGCCCCGGCACCCCGGCGGCCGACCTCGCGGACGACACTCCGGAGGAGCTGAAAAAAGAACGTCTCAACGCCTTGCAGCACCGCCTGAACCAGCAAGGTTTCGAGATCAGCCGACAAATGGTCGGTTCCATCCAGCGGATCCTGGTGACCGACTACTCGAAAAAAGACCCGGGCGAGTTGCAGGGACGCACCGAAAACAACCGCATCGTCAACTTTCGCTGCGATACGCCAGCGCTGATCGGCCAGTTCGCCGACGTGCACATCGACGCCGCGCAACCGCACTCCCTGCGCGGCTCGTTGCTTCAATAACACCTCAATTCCCTGTGGGAGCGAGCAGGCTCGCTCCCACAGGGGTTGTGCCAGGCCCTGTGGTCAGATTCGCCTGTTTAAGACCTTTCGCACCCAGCCTACTGGCGCTATCCTTGGTCTCATCTCAATTGCCCCTGGGCGGCTAAAAACGACCTTGAACGCACCCATCGAACCACATCGTTTCATTCTCGAGCCCTTTGAGGCTCGCCGCTTCGCCAATCTGTGCGGGCAATTCGACGAGCATCTGCGCTTGATCGAACAGCGCCTGGCCATCGAGATCCGCAACCGCGGAAACCAGTTCGAATTGATCGGCGAACCCAAACACACTACCTCCGCGGAAAACCTGCTGCGCCGTCTCTACCGGGAAACCAAGGGGAGCGAGCTGTCACCAGACACCGTGCACCTGTTCCTGCAGGAATCGGCCGTCGAAGAACTCGACAACCACGCGCCCGCGGAACCTGCCGTCGCCCTGCGCACGAAAAAAGGCATGATTCGCCCGCGCGGCCTGAATCAGCAGCGCTACGTGAAGGAAATCCTCGGCAACGACATCAACTTCGGCATCGGCCCGGCCGGTACCGGCAAGACCTACCTGGCCGTGGCCTGCGCCGTCGACGCGCTGGAGCGCGAGCAGGTGCGACGCATCCTGCTGGTACGCCCGGCGGTTGAAGCGGGGGAAAAACTTGGCTTCCTGCCTGGCGACCTGGCCCAGAAGATCGACCCGTACCTGCGCCCGCTCTATGACGCGCTGTATGAAATGCTCGGCTTCGAATACGTCGCCAAGTTGATCGAGCGCCAGGTCATCGAGGTCGCACCGCTGGCCTACATGCGCGGTCGCACCCTGAACAACAGCTTCATCATCCTCGACGAAAGCCAGAACACCACCGTCGAGCAGATGAAGATGTTCCTGACCCGGATCGGCTTCGGCTCCACCGCCGTCATCACTGGCGACATCACCCAGGTCGACTTGCCCAAGGGCACCAAGTCCGGGCTCAACCATGTGATCCAGGTCCTCAAGGACGTGCCGGGCATCAGCTTCACGCACTTCATGCCCAAGGACGTCGTCCGTCATCCGCTGGTGCAGCGCATCGTCGAAGCCTACGAGCGCTTCGAGAACCGCAGCGATGAGGATGCGGTCGAAGGCAAAGGCAATCGCCACAATGGTTGAACTCGACCTGCAACTGGCCAGCGAATACCCGGCCCCCAGCGAAGCCCGGTTCCGCCAATGGTGTGAACTGGCCCTGCGCCAACGCAGCGCCGATTCGGAGCTGACGATCCGTCTGGTGGATGAACCCGAAGGCCGCGAACTGAACCACACCTGGCGGCAGAAAGACTACGCCACCAACGTGCTGTCGTTCCCCGCCGACGTGCCTGACGAGTTGCTCGACATTCCGCTACTGGGCGACCTGGTGATCTGCGTCCCCGTGGTGGGGCGTGAAGCGGCTGAACAGGGCAAGACTTCCGAGGCCCACTGGGCCCATCTGGTGATTCACGGCTGCTTGCATCTGCTCGGTTACGACCATATTGAAGATGCCGAAGCCGAGGAAATGGAAGCACTGGAACGAACGTTGCTTGCAGAGCTGGGTCATCCCGACCCGTATGCCGGCGACGAACACTGATACATCAACCTGTAACGACAAAGGATTCAGAGTAATCGCTATGAGCGAAGATCGATCGAGCAACGGGCAGAAGTCATGGCTGGGCAAGCTCACCCAGGCTTTTGCCCATGAGCCGAAAAACCGCCAGGAGCTGCTGGAGCTGCTGCGCGATGCACACCAGAACAAACTGTTGGACAGCGAAGCGCTGGCCATCGTCGAAGGCGCCATCCAGGTCGCTGACCTGCAAGTACGCGACATCATGGTCCCGCGCTCGCAGATGGTCAGCATCAAGGCGACCCAGACACCCCGCGAGTTCCTGCCCGCCGTGGTCGACTCCGCTCACTCGCGCTACCCGGTCGTCGGCGAGAGCCACGACGACGTCATGGGCGTGCTGCTGGCCAAGGATCTGCTGCCGTTGATCCTTCAGGAGAACGGCGACAGCTTCAACATCAAGGATTTGCTGCGTCCGGCCACCTTCGTGCCCGAGTCCAAGCGCCTGAATGTGCTGCTGCGTGAATTCCGCGCCAACCACAACCACATGGCCATCGTCATCGACGAATACGGCGGCGTCGCCGGGCTGGTCACCATTGAAGACGTACTCGAGCAGATCGTCGGCGACATCGAAGACGAACACGACGTCGAGGAAGACAGCTACATCAAGCCCCTGCCCAGCGGTGACTTTCTGATCAAGGCGCTGACGCCGATCGAGAACTTCAACGAATTCTTCGACAGCCAATTCTCCGACGACGAGTTCGACACCGTCGGCGGCTTGGTGATGAGTGCTTTCGGGCACCTGCCCAAGCGCAACGAAACCACGGAAATCGGTTCCTGGCGTTTCCGCATCCTGAACGCCGACAGCCGTCGGATTCACTTGCTGCGCCTGTCACCCATTGCCCGCTAAACCCTGCGAGACCCGCTAAGGACACACATGCGCTGGATAAACCGCCCCGGCTGGCCCGGTAACCTGCTGGCCGTGGCGGCCGGTGCGATCACCACCCTGGCCCTGGCACCGTTCGATCTCTGGCCGCTGGCCCTGCTGGCGGTCGGGCTGTTCTACGCCGGCTTGCGCGAGCTGTCGCCGCGTCAGGCACTGGGCCGTGGCTGGTGCTTCGGTTTTGGTCTGTTCGGTGCCGGCACCAGCTGGATCTACGTCAGTATTCATAACTTCGGCGGCGCCTCGGTGCTGTTGGCCGGGTTGCTGATGCTGCTGTTCGTTGCGGCCATTGCCTGGTTCTTCGCCCTGCCCGCCTGGCTGTGGGCGCGCTGGCTGCGGCGCAACGAAGCGCCGCTGGCCGATGCCTTGGCGTTCGCCGCGCTGTGGCTGGGCCAGGAGGCCTTCCGTGGTTGGTTCCTCACTGGTTTCCCGTGGCTCTATTCCGGTTACAGCCAGCTCGACGGCCCCTTGGCCGGCCTCGCGCCGCTGGGCGGGATGTGGCTGATTTCCTTTATCCTGGCCCTGACCGCCGCGCTGCTGTACAACGCGCGCCGGTTGATCGGCACCGGGCGCAAAGGTTTTATCGCGGCGGGCGTGGTGCTGCTGGTCGGCCCCTGGGTGACCGGCGTGGCGCTCAAGGGCCACGCCTGGACCCGCCCATCGGGCGACCCGCTGAGCGTCGCGGCGATCCAGGGCAACATCGAACAAAGCATGAAGTGGGACCCGGAACAGCTCAACGCGCAGTTGGCGCTGTATCGCGACATGAGCTTTGCCTCCAAGCGCGTCGACCTGCTGGTCTGGCCGGAAACGGCGGTCCCGGTACTCAAGGAGTCGGCCCAGGGCTACCTGGACATGATGGGCAGCTTCGCCGCCGAACGGCATTCGGCGCTGATCACCGGCGTGCCGATTCGCCAACTGGTGCGTCACGAGAAACGTTACTTCAACGGCATCACCGTGACCGGCGAAGGCGACGGCACTTACCTGAAGCAGAAACTCGTGCCATTCGGCGAGTACGTGCCCCTGCAGGACATCCTGCGCGGCCTGATCGCCTTCTTCGACCTGCCCATGTCGGACTTCGCCCGAGGCCCGGCCGACCAGCCATTGCTGCAGGCCAAGGGCTACCAGATCGCACCGTTCATTTGCTATGAAGTGGTCTACCCGGAATTCGCCGCCAGCCTCTCGGCGCGTAGCGACCTGTTGCTGACCATCAGCAATGACACCTGGTTCGGCACCTCGATCGGCCCATTGCAGCACCTGCAAATGGCCCAGATGCGGGCCCTGGAAGCCGGGCGTTGGATGATCCGCGCCACCAACAACGGCGTCACCGGGCTGATCAACCCCTTCGGCCAGATCACCGCGCAGATCCCGCAATTCGAGCGGGGCATCCTCTACGGCGAAGTGGTGCCCATGCACGAGCTGACGCCCTACCTGCAATGGCGCTCGTGGCCGTTGATCATTCTGTGCGTGCTGCTGTTGGGCTGGGCGTTGGTGACAAGCCGGATAGCCAAGACGGTTTAAGGTTTTTGATCGTTCCCACGCTCCGCGTGGGAACGCAGCCCGGGACGCTCCGCGTCACACAGGCGGTCGGCGCCAGCACGATCTGGAACGCAGAGCGTCCCTTCAGGCATTCCCACGCAGGAGCGTGGGAACGATCCGGTAGCACCACTTGCTGTTGGGCTAGGCGTCGATGACGGGGCGAATGGCCAAGACGGTTTAAGGTTTTTGATCGTTCCCACGCTCCGCGTGGGAATGCAGCCGTGACGCTCCGCGTCACACAGGCGGCCGGCGCCAGCACGATCTGGAACGCGGAGCGTCCCTTCAGGCATTCCCACGCAGGAGCGTGGGAACGATCCGGTGACACCTCAGCGATAGAACAGCCTATACCCCACCAGCCCCACCGCCTCATTCAACAACTGCCCCGACTGCCAGATCGACTTGAATTCCGGCATCCAGCCGCCCAATGGCCGGGCATTGTCCGGGCCCAGGAAACCCACTGGCGCCGGCACTACCTCAAATCCCGAGCGCTCGAAACTCAAGACCGCCCGCGGCATGTGCCACGCCTGGGTCACCACCACGACCCGACGGACACCCTCCGGGAGGAGGATCCCGGCGCTCATTTGAGCGTTTTCCCAGGTGGTGCGGCTGCGCCCTTCCTGCCAGCGTACCGTGACCCCGAAGTCATCCAGCATCGAGTCAGCCATCAGCTTCGCCTCGCTGGGCGGGGTGCCGTAGTGCAAGCCGCCAGAAGTCAGCACCGGCAGCCCCGAAGCCTTGGCCAGCCGAGCGGCATAACGCTGGCGCTCAAGCCCGACACCGGTCGGCTGGTCGGCGCCCCAGGCCGGGTCGCCACGCTCGCGCCCGGAGCCGAGCACCACGATGGCGTCGGCCCGCTGGGCCAGGGTTGCCCACTCACTGCGCGCCAGCGGCGGGTCGCGTTCCAGTGCCTTGGCGCCCCACTGCACCACCACCGGCAGGCTCATCAGCCAAAAACCGCCAAGCCCCACGGCAAAACACAGGCGCGCCAGACGTGGCCGGGAGTTGCGCCACCACCAGGCAAGCGCCAGCAGCAGCAAAAGGATGCCAGGCGGCAATAAAAGTTGTTTGATGAAATAGCGAAGCGGCATCGGGCATCTCCATAGATGCCCGAAGCCTAAGGGGGTTGTCGCAAAGCGACAACAGATTCGAAAAAGCCTTGAATCAAAAAAAGCGACACTCGTGAATCCGGCGCTACTTGAACTGCAGTGACCGGACCTTTATAGCATCCTTGTCAGGCGTCCGGTCCTTGAGCCACACAACGTTGGCCGAACGGGGCGCATCGAGACGCTTGTTTGCCTGGGCCCCACTGACGGGGGGCGGGTGCCCGACCTGCTCAAGATACGTCTTGACCAGTTCGAACTCTGCGGGGCTCAAGCCGCGCAGCTCCAGCTCTGCCGGACGCTCGTCGCGCAAACGACCGGCGGTTCTAGCAGCGTCCAGGGCCACCCCGAGACGATCGATCAGTTTTTCGTACAACTCAGGTGTTGTTACTTTTCGCTGTGATTCAACCATCCCTCACCTCATTGAAGATAAGACTCACTCCCCATTGAGAAGCTTAGCTTCGCTGGGCAAACCGGCAGCACGCCGCGACCAACGGCCCTGGACGCCTGATTTCGCCAGCGGCCGGCAACGGCCGGCTGCAATCAGGGTTTCCCTCGGCAGAGCGCGGTCATGTATGCTACGGCGCTTCCTGTAACTCCACTTCCAGCTTGGCTGGGCATCGAAAACGCCGCGTTCGGCGTCGTCTGCGTCCAGCATGGCAACGAAGAGGATTGGGCCACCCCATTCAGTACAAAAGTAGCCATGCACGAACACTACCAGCCCCGTGAAATCGAAGCCGCCGCCCAGTCGTTCTGGGACGAGCAAAAGTCCTTTGAAGTCAGTGAACAGCCAGGCAAGGAGACTTACTACTGCCTGTCGATGTTCCCTTACCCCAGCGGCAAGCTACACATGGGGCACGTGCGCAACTACACCATCGGCGACGTGATCTCCCGCTATCAGCGCATGCAGGGCAAGAACGTCCTGCAACCCATGGGTTGGGACGCCTTCGGCATGCCGGCGGAAAACGCCGCGATGAAGAACAACGTGGCGCCCGCCAAGTGGACCTACGAAAACATCGCCTACATGAAGTCCCAGCTGCGCAGCCTGGGCCTGGCGGTGGACTGGTCCCGCGAAGTCACCACCTGCAAACCGGACTACTACCGCTGGGAACAATGGCTGTTCACCCGTCTGTTCGAAAAAGGCGTGATCTACCGCAAGAACGGCACCGTGAACTGGGATCCGGTGGACCAGACCGTGCTGGCCAACGAGCAAGTGATCGACGGTCGCGGCTGGCGCTCTGGCGCGCTGATCGAAAAGCGCGAGATCCCGATGTACTACTTCAAGATCACCGCCTACGCGGATGAACTCCTGGAGAGTCTCGACGAGCTGACCGGCTGGCCCGAGCAGGTCAAGACCATGCAGCGCAACTGGATCGGCAAGTCCCGCGGGATGGAAGTGCAGTTCCCGTACGACGTCGCCTCGATTGGCGAAGCCGGCACGCTGAAGGTCTTCACGACCCGTCCGGACACCCTGATGGGCGCCACCTACGTGGCCGTGGCCGCCGAGCATCCGCTGGCGACCCTGGCGGCACAGAACGACCCTGCATTGCAGGCATTCATCGCTGAATGCAAGGGCGGCAGCGTCGCCGAAGCCGACGTGGCGACCCAGGAAAAGAAAGGCCTGCCGACCTCGTTGTTCGTCGAGCACCCGCTGACCGGCGAAAAACTGCCAGTGTGGGTCGCCAACTACGTACTGATGCACTACGGCGATGGGGCTGTAATGGCGGTCCCGGCCCACGACGAGCGGGACTTCGAATTCGCCCACAAGTACAACCTGCCGGTCAAGCCGGTGGTGCGCACCAGCGCCGGTGACCAGACCCCGGCCCCCTGGCAGGACGCCTACGGCGAACACGGCGAGCTGATCAACTCCGGCGCATTCGACGGCCTGGATTTCGCCGGCGCGTTCGATGCCATCGAAGTCGCGCTGATCAAGAAGAACCTCGGCGCCTCTCGCACCCAGTTCCGCCTGCGCGACTGGGGCATCAGCCGCCAGCGCTACTGGGGCTGCCCGATCCCGATCGTGCACTGCGACAGCTGCGGCGACGTGCCGGTGCCGGAAGATCAATTGCCTGTAGTCCTGCCGGAAGACGTCGTACCCGACGGCGCCGGTTCGCCCCTGGCACGCATGCCCGAGTTCTACGAGTGCAGTTGCCCGAAATGCGGCGCACCGGCCAAGCGTGAAACCGACACCATGGACACCTTCGTCGAGTCCTCGTGGTACTACGCCCGCTATGCCTCGCCGCACTATGAAGGCGGCCTCGTGGAAAAATCCGCGGCGGACCACTGGTTGCCGGTGGACCAGTACATCGGCGGCATCGAACACGCCATCCTGCACCTGCTCTATGCCCGCTTCTTCCACAAGCTGATGCGTGACGAGGGGCTGGTAAGCTCCAACGAGCCGTTCAAGAACCTGCTGACCCAGGGCATGGTGGTCGCCGAGACGTATTACCGTCGCGAAGCCAACGGCGCCTACACCTGGTTCAACCCGGCCGACGTCGAACTCGAACGCGACAGCAAGGCCAAGGTCATCAGCGCCAAGCTGATCGCCGACGGCCTGCCGGTGGAAATCGGTGGCACCGAGAAAATGGCCAAGTCGAAGAACAACGGTGTCGATCCACAGTCGATGATTGACCAGTTCGGCGCGGACACCTGCCGCCTGTTCATGATGTTCGCCTCGCCACCTGACATGAGCGCGGAATGGTCCGACTCCGGCGTCGAGGGCTCGCACCGTTTCCTCAAGCGCGTCTGGCGCCTGGCTCAAGCCCACGTTACCCAAGGCCTGCCGGGGAAACTGGACGTTGCCGGCCTGAACGACGAACAGAAAGCCATTCGCCGTTCGATCCACCTGGCCATCAAGCAGGCCAGCCATGACGTCGGCCAGAACCACAAATTCAACACCGCAATTGCCCAGGTGATGACGCTGATGAATGTCCTGGAAAAAGCCGCGCAAGGCACCGGGCAGGACCGCGCACTGATTCACGAAGGCCTGGAAGCCGTAACGCTGCTACTGGCTCCGATCACGCCGCACATCAGCCACGAGCTGTGGCATCAATTGGGTCACGCCGATCCAGTGATTGACGCCAAATGGCCAGTAGTGGACGAAACCGCGCTGGTGCAGGACAGCCTGACCCTGGTCATCCAGGTCAACGGCAAGCTGCGCGGCCAGATCGACATGCCGGCCACTGCAACGCGCGAAGAAGTCGAAGCCGCTGCCCGGGCCAACGAAAACGTATTGCGCTTCGTCGATGGCCTGACGATTCGCAAGGTGATCGTCGTGCCCGGCAAGCTGGTCAACATCGTCGCAAGCTAATTGGATCGGGCGCCCGGCCACAGGCAGGGCGTCGAATATGACCTGCGGGGTCGCATTGTCGGCCTATAGGGTTTCAAGGGGAGCAACAAGATGATCAAACGTAATCTGCTGGTCATGGGCCTGGCGGTCCTGTTGAGCGCCTGCGGCTTCCAGCTGCGCGGCACCGGCACCACCGAACTGGCTATCAAGGAACTGGATCTCAGTGCGCGGGACGCTTACGGCGATACCGTGAAAATGCTGCGCGACACGCTGGAAAACAGCGGTGTGAAGATCTACAGCGGCGCGCCGTACAAACTGGTACTGACCAACGAACAGCAAAGCCAGCGCAGCCTGAGCTATGCCGGCGCCGGTCGTTCGGCTGAATACGAGCTGACCAACGTGCTGAACTATGAGATCCGTGGCCATAACAACCTGTCGCTGCTGGACGACAAACTCCAGGTGCAGAAGGTCTACCTGCATGACGGCAACAACATCACCGGTTCCGACCAGGAATCGACCGAAGTGCGTGGCGAAATGCGCCGTGACCTCGTACAGCGCATGATGCTGCGCCTGCAACAGCTGAGCCCGGCCCAGCTGGAACAGTTGCAACAAACGGCCGACGCCCGCGCCAAGGCTGAAGCCGACGCGCTGGAAGCGGCTCGCAAGGCTGAAGCGGAAACCCCGCAGCAGTCGCCGATGCAAATCCCGGCCGAATAAGCTGGCGGGGCGCTCCGGCGCCCCTGCTCGCCTTATCTTATGAAGCTCGCTCCCGCCCAACTCGGCAAACACCTGCAAGGCGCCCTCGCGCCGGTCTACATCATCAGCGGTGATGACCCGCTGCTGTGCCAGGAAGCCGCCGACGCCATCCGCAGCGCCGCGCGCCAGCAAGGTTTCGACGAGCGCCAGGTGTTCGCCGCCGATGCCAGTTTCGACTGGGGCACGCTGCTGATGGCCGGGGCGAGCATGTCGCTGTTTGCCGAAAAGCGCCTGCTGGAACTGCGCCTGCCGTCTGGCAAGCCCGGTGACAAAGGCGCCGCCGCGCTGATCGAATATTGCTCACGGCCAGCCGAAGACACGGTCCTGCTGATCAGCCTGCCGAAGCTCGATGGCAGTGCGCAGAAGACCAAATGGGGCAAGGCCCTGGTCGAGGGCCAGCAAACCCAGTTCGTGCAGATCTGGCCGGTGGATGTCAGCCAGTTGCCAAGCTGGATCCGCCAACGCCTGTCCCAGGCCGGTCTTTCGGCCAGCCAGGACGCCGTGGAGCTGATTGCCGCCCGGGTCGAAGGCAACCTGCTGGCTGCGGCCCAGGAAATCGAAAAGCTCAAGCTGATGGCCGAGGGCGGGCAAATCACCGTGGAAACGGTGCAGGCGGCCGTGGCCGACAGCGCGCGCTTCGATGTCTTCGGACTGACCGATGCGATCCTCAACGGCGAAGCCGCCCACGCCCTGCGCATGCTGGAAGGCCTGCGGGGCGAAGGCGTCGAGCCGCCGGTGATCCTCTGGGCCCTGGCGCGCGAGTTGCGTCTGCTGGCCAACCTGTCGTTGCAGTACAGCCAGGGCGTACCGCTGGACAAGGCCTTCAGCCAAGCCCGTCCGCCGGTGTGGGACAAACGCAAGCCGCTGATGAGCAAGGCGCTGCAACGCTACTCGGCGTCGCGCTGGGCGCAATTGTTGCTGGAAGCCCAACGCATCGACGCACAGATCAAGGGTCAGGCCGCCGGCTCGCCGTGGATGAGCCTCAGCCGGTTATCCCTGTTGATGGCCGGCCAGCGGCTGGCGTTGCCGGCTGAATGATCAGTCCCCTCGCCACAAAGGTGTCGGTCTGAAATGACATGTTCTGCAAATGCAGGGACTGGACAGCCCCCCAACTCTGCCCCATGATTTGCCGCGCAAAACCCAGCTAATGAGAAATCCAGCCATGAGCAAAAAGCCATCCAGGCATGGCCCCAACAAGGCCAAGTCCATCGTCGCCCAGCCCCTGTTCCGCAGCCGCCAGGAACGACCCGCCAAGGGCAAGGGCAGCTACCGCCGCGAAGCCTTCCAGTCTGACAACTGGGAGGCTTCTTGCTTTCTGGCAGCTTGAAACACCTGGACAAGCCCTACAACCCTTTCGCATGTTAAGGTCAGCACCTGATCTGTATTTCTGGACCCGTGCATGCCCTTTTGTCTTTCCCGTCGTTGGCCCCTGCGCCAACTGATTGCCGCCACAAGCATCGCCCTGCTTGTCGCCTGCGCCGAAAAACCGACCGCCGCCGACGCCCAACCGCTCCAGACCGTCCCTGTCGTGACCGCTCCGGCCATGGTGCCGCCTGTGGTGCCGACCGGTGAAAACCTGGACATCGTGCCCACCCAGACCTTTGCCGAATGGCAGGCCGGGTTTCGCAAGGACGCCTTGGCCGCCGGGATCCGTGCCGACCTGTTCGACCGCGCCTTTAGCGGCGTCAGCCCGGACATGAGCGTGATCAAGGCTGATCGCAGCCAACCGGAATTCACCCGTCCCGTGTGGGAATACCTCGATGGCGCGGTGTCGCCACTGCGGGTCAACAAAGGCAAGGCACTGCTCCAGCAGAACGCCCAGATCCTGCAAAGCATCGAGCAACGTTATGGCGTCGATCGCGAAGCGCTGGTCGCCGTATGGGGCATGGAAAGCAACTTCGGCCAGTTCCAGGGCACCAAATCGGTGATCAACTCCCTGGCGACCCTGGCCTATGAAGGCCGGCGTCCGGGATTTGCCCATGCGCAATTGATCGCCGCGTTGCAGATCCTGCAACAGGGCGATATCGCCCCGGAAAAAATGCTCGGTTCCTGGGCCGGCGCCATGGGCCAGACCCAGTTCATTCCCACCACGTACAGCACCCATGCGGTGGATTTCGACGGCGACGGCCGCCGGGACATCTGGGGCAGCTCCACCGACGCCCTGGCTTCGACTGCGCACTACCTGCAAAGCTCCGGCTGGCAGCGCGGGCAACCGTGGGGATACGAGGTAGAACTGGAAAAGGACTTCGACTACGCCCTGGCCGACGGCACGATCCGCAAGCCCTTCTCCGAATGGATGCAGTTGGGCGTCTCCACCTATGACGGCATGCCGATTCCCCCGGGTGAAAGGCAACTGCCGGCGGCGCTGCTGTTGCCCGCAGGCCATCGCGGCCCGGCGTTCCTGGTGTTCGACAACTTCCGCGCCATCCTCAAGTACAACAACTCCTCGTCATACGCGCTGGCGGTCGGGTTGTTGTCCGGGCGTTTCACCGGTGCAGGGCTGGTGTACGGCCAGTGGCCCAAGGATGACCTGCCGCTGAGCCGCAGCGAACGCATCGAATTGCAGACCTTGCTGAGCACGCATAACTACGACGCAGGCAATCCCGACGGCATCATCGGCGCCAACACCCGCAAAGCGATCCGCAGCGCCCAGCAGTCGTTCGGTTGGCCGGCGGATGGGTATCCGACGCATCAGTTGCTGGAGAGTTTGCGTAGCCGTTGAATCGGCTTATGGCTGAAGGCGCTATCGCGAGCAAGCCCGCCCCCACATCGACCGTGCTCCCATGAAAGGAACGCGGTACCTGTGGGAGCGGGCTTGCTCGCGAAGACTGATGCCAAGGCAACCAATGACTAGCGGCTGATAACCACATCCTGCTCCAACACCAACCGCTTCTCCCCCGCATCCAGCCTGACCAGCGCCCCCATGGGCAAGGTCAGGTTCGGGTCGCAATGCCCACTGCGCCAACCGGACAGCACCGGAATCCGCAGTGGTTCGAAGGTCTGCTTGAGCAAGCGATTCAACGCCGCCACATCCACCCCGGCCACATCCCCCACCAGAACGCCGCGCAACTTCTGCAGCGTGCCGGCCAGGCGCAGCTGGGTCAGCAGCCGATCGATGCGATACAGCGGTTCGTTGATATCTTCAATGAACAGGATCAGGCCATCGGCATCGATCTGATAAGGCGTGCCCAGGGTCGCGGCAATGATCGACAGGTTGCCCCCCAGCAAACGCCCCTGAGCAATGCCAGGTTCGACGGTGGTCAATGGGTAGGCCGCAGGATGGCTCAGCACACTGCCGGCCTTCAACTGCCCACGTAGCAGGTTGAAGAACGAGGTGACGGTCGGGGGTTGCTTGTCGCCCAGCAGATCGGCGTTGAGCAATGGGCCGTGAAACGTGACGAAGCCTGCATAACGGCTGATTGCCAGGTGCAGCGCGGTGATGTCGCTGTAGCCGATGAAGGGCTTGGGGTTGTTGCGCAACAGCTCGAAGTCGATACGGTCCAGCAGACGGGGCGTGCCGTAGCCTCCGCGCAGGCAGATGATGGCGTTGACCTCGGGGTCGGCGAAGGCGCTGTGCAGGTCGTTGAGGCGTATGTCGTCGCTGCCGGCCAGGTAGCCGTCCTTTTCATAGACGCCTGGGAATATCCGCAATTCATGACCATGGGCGCGCATCCATTGCACGGCTTTGTCCGTGTCCAGGGGGGCGGGGCCGGCGGGGGCGATTACGCCGATCAGTCCTTGGGATGGGAGAGCTGGGACGGGGTGGAGGGCCATTCTTGCGGTTCCCTGCGAGGTCGAAGTGGTGTGTATATCCGTTTCTTCGGTAACGGCGGCTGACGGTTACGCTCTTACAGCGGCTCACTTTTGAACAGCCTGCGCGGCCCGGCGAAAAGTAAGCAAAACGCTCTTGCCCCCACCACTCGGCACCTCGCCTAGGCTCGGTGTGCCCAGATCAAAAGCCCGCCGAGGCGGCCTTATAGCCGACCTGCGTTTTGAAGCAACCGCGTTCCTCCTGTGGGAGCGAGCTTGCTCGCGATTGCAACGGCACATCCAACATAACAAACTGGCCCACCTCTATCGCGAGCAGGCTCGCTCCCACAGGGGGATTGGGCTCAACCAAAATCTTTCACTCGCCCCCGGCCAATGTGGGAGCGGGCTTGCTCGCGAAAGCGCAGTGTCAGGTTAAACCATGTTGCAGACCCGCCGTCTTCGCGAGCAAGCCCGCTCCCACAGGGGATTAGGC
>NZ_JAGGOF010000057.1 GCF_018614775.1 Pseudomonas fluorescens | reverse complement strand
CCGGACACTAGTGACGCAGGAGCGTGGGAACGATCAGTGGAACAGCCCCCACCACCTCGTTCCCACGCTCCGCGTGGGAATGCATCCCGGGACGCTCCGCGTTCCTGCTGCACTGCACCGGCAGTCGTTGGGACGCAGAGCGTCCCTGGCGGCGTTCCCACGCAGGAGCGTGGGAACGATCAGCGGGACACCTAGCACCTCGTTCCCCACGCTCCGCGTGGGAATGCATCTCGGGACGCTCTGCGTTCCTGCTGCACTGAGCACAAACAAAAACGCCGCGATCATCTCGCGGCGTTTTTGTGGGGCTGGCTCAGCCGAGGTTTTTACCGAGCAGTGCGTGGTACAGCTCGCTGTCACCGAGGATTCCGACGACTTTCTGGTTATCGTGAAGCACCAGTTTGTTGCCGGTCTGATAACGGATCTGCAGCGCGTCGCGCATGCCGATGTTGGAGTCGACCAGGGTTGGGCGGCGGCCCAGGCCTTCGACGGATTGGCCCGGTGCCCAGTTTTGCAGGTCCAGTGCCGCGCCGTTCTGCCGGGCGCCCTTGATGGTGTTGCCTTCGGCCAGGTCGAGCCAGGAGTCGCCGCCCGGGTCGAGGCAGACCGAACCGTTGATGCGCTTGCAGTTGTCCAGGGTGCGCATCAGGCTGCGACCGCAGAGGACGTTGAGCGGGTTGGTGTGGGCGACGAAGGTGCGCACATAGTCGTCCGCCGGGTTCAGCACGATTTCTTCCGGCTTGCTGTACTGGATGATCCGACCGTCCTTCATGATCGCGATGCGGCTGCCCAACTTCAGGGCTTCGTCCAGGTCATGGCTGACGAACACAATGGTCTTGCTCAACTTGCGTTGCAGCTCCAGCAGTTCGTCTTGCAGGCCTTGGCGGATCAGCGGGTCGAGGGCCGAGAACGGTTCGTCCATCAACAGGATGTCGGCGTCCATCGCCAGGGCGCGGGCCAGGCCGACCCGTTGTTGCATGCCGCCGGACAGTTCGTCGGGCTTCTTGTTGCGCCACTGGGTCAGGCCCACCAGCTCGAGTTTTTCATCCACCAGCTTGCGGCGTTCCTTCTCCGGTCGGCCCTGCATTTCCAGGCCGAAGCTGATGTTCTCGCGCACCGTCAGCCAAGGCATCAGGGCGAACTTCTGGAACACCATGGCGATGCGCTTGGTGCGCATCATCTTCAGTTCGGCGGGCGTGCAGGAGGCGATATCGATCTGCCGGCCCTCGTGCTCGACGAACAACTTGCCACGGCTGACGGTGTTCAAGCCGTTGATGCAGCGCAGCAGGCTGGATTTGCCGGAGCCGGACAGGCCCATCAGCACGCAGATTTCGCCTTTCTCAATGTCCAGGCTGGCTTTTTCCACGCCGACGATCTGCCCGGTCTTCTTCAGGATTTCGTTGCGGGTCATGCCCTGGTCGAGCAGCTTGAGGGCCTCGCGTGGATCCCTGGAGAAGATCACGTCGACCTGGTCGAAGCGAATGATGCTCATGCGTCACCCCCTACTTTGGCGTCGGGTTGTTTGCAGATTCGGTCGAGCATGATTGCCAGCAATACGATCGCCAGGCCTGCTTCGAAGCCCAGGGCGATATCAGCGGTGTTCAGTGCGTTGACCACGGGTTTGCCCAGGCCATCGGCACCCACCAGCGCGGCGATCACCACCATCGACAACGACAGCATGATGCACTGGGTGATACCGGCCGCGATGCTCGGCATCGCATGGGGCAGTTCGATACGCGACAGGAGTTGGCGACGGGAGCAGCCGAAGGCCTTGCCGGCGTCCATCAGTTCTTCGGGAACGTCGCGGATGCCCAGGTAGGTCAGGCGGATGGGCGCGGCAATCGCGAACACCACCGTGGAGATCAGGCCCGGGACCACACCCAGACCGAACAGGGTCAGGGTAGGAATGAGGTAGACGAACGTCGGCACGGTCTGCATCAGATCGAGTACCGGACGCATCAGGGTGTAGAACATCGGCTTGTGCGCGGCAACAATGCCCAGCGGCACGCCGATCACGACGCAGACCAGGGTGGCGAACAGCACCTGGGCCAGGGTTTCCATGGTTTCCTGCCAGTACCCCAGGTTGAGGATCAGCAGGAAGGAGGCAATGACGAATACGGTGAGGCCCCATTTACGCTGGATGAAATGCGCCAGCAGGGCGATGAGGCCGATCAAGGCCAGTGGGTTGAACCAGGTCAGCGCAAACGTCACGCCGTGAATCATCGTTTCCAGGAACAGTGCGATGGCGTCGAAGGTGCTGGCGCCATGTTGCGTCAACCATTCGACGAAGCCCGCAATGTACTGGCCCAGGGGTATTTTCTGATCAATGAGCATGGTAGTGAACGTCCGCATGCAAGGGATAAACAGCCCGGGCGAGCGAACCCGCCCGGCATAACATGAACGATTACTGTGCGAGCTTGGCTTTCACGGCCTCCAGGCCAGGTTTACCGTCAATGGTGGTCACGCCAGCGAGCCAGGTATCGAGCACCTGTGGGTTTTTCTTCAGCCAGGCCTTGGCGGCGGCTTCAGGTTTCATCTTGTCGTCCAGGACGTTGCCCATCAGCGAGCTTTCCATGTCGACGGTGAATTCAAGATTCTTCAGCAGTTGGCCCACGTTGCTGCATTCCTGGCTGTAGCCCTTGCGGGTGTTGGTTGCCACGGTGGCCGCGCCGAATTCCGGGCCGAAGAAGTCGTCGCCGCCGGTCAGGTACTGGATTTTGAAGCGGGTGTTCATCGGGTGCGGTGCCCAGCCCAGGAACACCACGTCGGTGCCACGTTTGGAGGCGCGATCGACCTGCGAGAGCATGCCCGCCTCACTCGATTCCACCACCTTGAAACCGGCGTCCTTCAGGCCGAAGGCGTTCTTGTCGATCATGCTCTGGATCAGGCGGTTGCCGTCGTTGCCGGGCTCGATCCCGTAGATCTTGCCGTCCAGTTCCTTCTTGAATTTGGGGATGTCGGCGAAGTCGTGCAGGCCCTTGTCATACAGGCCCTGGGGCACGGCGAGGGTGTACTTGGCGCCCTTGAGGTTGGTGCGCACGGTTTCCACGGTGCCTGCATCGCGGTAGGCCTTGATGTCGTTTTCCATGGTCGGCATCCAGTTGCCAAGGAACACGTCCATGTTCTTGCCATCGGCCAGGGACTTGTAGGTCACCGGCACGGAAATCATGGTGGTCTTGGTCTTGTAGCCAAGGGCATCGAGCACCACGCTGGTGGTGGCGGTGGTCACGGTGATGTCGGTCCAGCCGACGTCGGAGAAGTTGACGGTGCTGCACTGTGCGGGTTCTGCAGCGTTGGCCAGCATCGGAAGACTCAGCATGGCGGCCAACAACAACGGCGTGGAACCTTTCATGGGTGGACTCCTGGTGTTTTTTCGGCGGTGTCCCGTCAGGACAACCGCGCGCTTATTGGATGTTGCGGTTGGTGGCGCGTGGGCACTCTCTGACACGCGGCCTTGCAAACGAGCCGTAACTGATCATGTACCAGTGCAAATCTGACGCCTACAGGGTGCGTCGTATCCAGTACAGGGAGGGTCGCATCCAGTGTCGGTGACGTCGTTTACAGATTTTTTCCGCCTCTGGGAGCCGTCTGACACGCAAGAAAACGGCGAAATCGGGGTAAAAGGCGGGCGGCGCTGGCGGGCATGATTGCGTCGGTGTCAGACGTCGCGCACCGGGGCAAAAGCCGGATGATGCGGCCATCCCGGCGTTGAGCGTAGCAGCTCCGTCAACGGGTGCTTCGGCGCCCGCCTGTGCCCGTTCTGGAGATTCTCGGCAATGGCAATCAGCGTGTTCGACCTGTTCAAAATCGGTATCGGCCCGTCCAGCTCCCACACCGTGGGGCCCATGCGCGCTGCGGCGCTGTTTGTCGAGGCGCTGCGGGCCAGGGCGCTGCTGCATGACGTGCGCCGGGTCGAGGTGCAACTGTACGGTTCATTGTCGGCCACCGGCATTGGCCACGGCAGCGATAACGCGGTGATCATGGGCCTGATGGGCGAATGGCCCGATGCAATCGACCCGTCGCAGATCGGTACGCGCATCGGCCTGTTGCGAGAAACCGACACCCTGTTGCTGGACGGTCGTCTGCCGGTGCCTTTCATCTGGTCGCGGGACATGCGCCTGATCGACGAAAACCTGCCGTTCCACCCCAACGCGATGACGCTGGTGGCCGAAGGCGACAGCGGCGAGCTGCACCGTGACACCTATTATTCAGTGGGCGGCGGCTTTGTGGTTGATCAGGCCCAGGCGTCCAGTGGCGTGGTTGACCTGGACACCACTGAGCTGCCTTACGATTTCTCCAGCGCCGAGGAGCTGCTTCAACTGTGCCGCACCCACAACCTGCGGGTGGCGGAACTGATGCTGGCCAACGAGAAGGTCTGGCGCTCGGAAGAGGAGATCCGCGCGGGGCTGATGAAGCTCTGGCGGGCCATGCAGGAGTGCGTCGAACACGGCCTCAAGCATGAAGGCATCCTCCCGGGCGGACTGAATGTACGGCGCCGCGCGGCCAAGTTGCACCGCAGCCTGCAAGAGTTGAACAAGCCGAATGTCATCGGCTCGACCCTCAGCGCCATGGAGTGGGTCAACCTGTTTGCCTTGGCGGTCAACGAGGAGAACGCCGCGGGTGGGCGCATGGTCACGGCACCGACCAATGGCGCGGCGGGGATCATTCCGGCGGTGCTGCATTACTTCATGAAATTCAGCGAAGCGGTCACTGACGCCAATGTGGTGGATTATTTCCTCAGCGCGGCGGCGGTAGGCATCCTGTGTAAAAAGAATGCCTCGATCTCCGGCGCCGAAGTGGGCTGCCAGGGCGAAGTGGGTTCGGCCTGCGCCATGGCGGCAGCCGGCCTGGCGGAGATCCTCGGCGCCACGCCGGAACAGTTGTGCAATGCGGCGGAAATCGGCCTGGAGCACAACCTCGGCCTGACCTGCGACCCGGTGGGTGGCCTGGTGCAGGTGCCGTGCATCGAGCGCAATGCGATTGCCGCGGTGAAGGCCATCAACGCTGCGCAAATGGCGCTGCGCGGTGACGGCCAGCATTTCATTTCCCTGGACCGGGTGATCCGCACCATGCGTGATACCGGCGCGGACATGCATGACAAATATAAGGAGACATCGCGTGGCGGGCTGGCGGTGAGCGCGGTGGAGTGCTGATAAAGGCTTCAGTCACCCCACTGTGGCGGGTGGATTAACCCTGTGGGAGCAAAGTTTGTTCGCGATGCACCACAGGTCAATCACCTCGTTACAGGAACGAAAATTGCTCAATAAACGACCGCAGATGCACAAACGCGCCACCTTTTAGCGCGTCGCAAACAGACAAGACACCCCGCGTCGGGTCAACCGCTGCACCTCACTCGACCGTTCGTCATTCACGCCTGTGGTGATACCCGTTGCGCAAGCGGCGCAGCCCAGTTCCCACAAGTGCTACCGAACTGCTCACAGCCCGCTGTGACAGCCGCCTGCCGCCATCGATGGCGGCTGTAACCCGTACTGGATACGCGCCTTATATAGACAGGCTGCAATGTCGTTTTCAGGAGTTATTGAACGCACATTCAATTTTAGGCATGGCATTTGCTCTATCCCGATAAAGCCCGTCTCGCACAAGAGAACGATGGCAATAACAAGAGCCTCCGCCTGAGGCCATCACCCGCTTTGTGTGAGGAGATACCGCGATGACGACGTCCAACTCCGGGGCCCAACCCCAGAACCGTGCGCCTCAATCCATCGGCTTTTTGCTGCTGGACAATTTCACACTGATTTCCCTGGCGTCTGCGGTAGAACCGCTGCGCATGGCCAATCAGCTGTCCGGTCGCGAGCTGTATCGCTGGACCACCCTCACGGTTGATGGCGGGCAAGTCTGGGCCAGCGACGGTTTGCAGATCACCCCGGACGCCTCCATGCACAAAGCGCCGCCACTGGACACTGTCATCGTCTGTGGCGGCATCGGCATCCAGCGCACCGTCACCCGTGAACATGTGTCCTGGCTGCAAGGCCAGGCCCGTCAGTCCCGGCGTCTGGGTGCGGTCTGCACCGGCAGTTGGGCCCTGGCTTGCGCCGGTCTGCTGGACGGTTTCGATTGCAGCGTGCACTGGGAATGCCTGGCGGCGATGCAGGAAGCCTTTCCACGGGTATCGATGAGCACGCGCCTGTTCACCCTCGACCGCAATCGCTTCACCAGTTCCGGCGGCACTGCGCCGCTGGACATGATGCTGCACCTGATCAGCCGCGACCACGGTCGCGAACTGTCGGCGGCGATCTCGGAAATGTTTGTCTATGAGCGCATCCGCAACGAGCAGGATCACCAGCGTGTGCCGCTCAAGCACATGCTTGGCACCAACCAGCCGAAGTTGCAGGAAATCGTCGCGCTGATGGAGGCCAACCTCGAAGAGCCGATCGACCTGGACGAACTGGCGGTGTACGTCGCCGTGTCCCGGCGTCAGTTGGAGCGGCTGTTCCAGAAATACCTGCACTGCTCGCCGTCGCGCTATTACCTCAAGCTGCGGCTGATTCGTGCGCGGCAGTTGCTCAAGCAGACGCCGATGTCGATCATCGAAGTGGCGTCGGTGTGCGGTTTCGTTTCCACGCCGCACTTCTCCAAGTGCTACCGCGAATACTTCGGCATTCCACCGCGCGACGAGCGCGTCGGTTCCAACACCACGCAACAGGTGGCGATGATGCCGCTGCCACAGGCCCTGGTGCTGTCGCCGTTGTCCGGCCCGCTGTCGGCGTTGAGCCAGGCGCGTAATGAGTCGACGTTTGCCAGCGTAAGGCTTTAAACCGAGGCGCTTTCATCGCGAGCAGGCTCGCTCCCACATTGGATTTGTGTCGGTCACAAATCACATGTGGGAGCGAGCCTGCTCGCGATAGGTTTCAGGCGCTGTGGTTCTGCTGATACTCGGTCAACGCCGGCAACAGCTGCTTATCAATCGCCTGGCGCACGGCCGGCAGGATGGTCGCGCTGCTGGTGTACATGTCCTTGACCATCCGCCGCAGTTCATTGGCACGGGCCCTGTCCAGGCCGCGTACCGCGCACTCGCACGCCTGCTCGGCAGTGGAACCGCTGGGTATCTGGAGCCCCAGGGCCTTGAGCTGGCCCAGCAGGTCTTCCTGGTCGATCAAATCGGCGTGCATCATGACGCTTTTCCTTGTTCCGGGATTGGGGTCGTGCCTCGATTCTGGTAGCCACCCGAAGCGTCGGCAAGGGCAAACTGTCGCAATGGCCCGGATGACTATGAGCGTGTCGTTTTCGGCTAACTGACCCGGATCGGGACTGGGCAAACTGGCCCCAAGCTGAATCACGATGGTTTGGTCACCCTCGCGCGACGGCTCCTCCAGTAACGCCTCCTGCCCCGATCCTGTCACGGCTTGATCGGGGATTTTTTTGCCTGCGGTGTCTGTGCTGATGCCATCGCGAGCAGGCTCGCTCCCACAGGGGCGGGGATCGCCGTAGAAGCGGACCTGCCCGCGATGAACGATGACGCGGTCTGGCGGTGCAATGCTATCGGGCGGGCGGCAGGGCGATGACGCGGCCGATGCAGTCCGGCGGTGGAAGGTCGGCTTGTTCGTCAATCAGGGCCTGGAGCCTGGCCAGGGTGTGTTCCGTGAAGGGCGCCGAGCGCGGGCCGGCCAGGTCGACGTGCAACAGCATCTGCTCGTTGCCCGCCAGCGCTTTGTCCCCACCGGCCAGATGCAGGCTGTGGTAGAGGTGCAGGCGCTTGGCGTCATGGCCGATGATCTGCGTGTGCACTTCGACGTTGGCGTCGACCTTCACTTCGTGCAGGTAATTGAGGTGCAGCTCGAGGGTAAACAGCGAGTGGCCGCGGGTGTCCCGGTTCAGGCTGTCCATGCCGAGCTGGTCCATCAAAACGTCGGTGGCGTAGCTGAAAATCAACAGGTAGTAGGCGTCGCGCAGGTGACCGTTGTAGTCGACCCATTCGGGGCGGATGTGGGTTTGGTAGGTGGTGAGGGTGGGCATGGTTGTCTCCGGGCATGATCGTTCCCACGCTCTGCGTGGGAATGCAGCCCGGGACGCTCCGCGTTCCGAATAAAGCGTGACGCAGAGCGTCACAGCGGCGTTCC
>NZ_JAGGOF010000056.1 GCF_018614775.1 Pseudomonas fluorescens | reverse complement strand
AGCCTGCTCGCGATGAGGCCGCCGAGGTATCACCGCACCGCACTGACCCCATCCAGCGTGGAGAACGACGTGTCCTTGGCCGTCAGCAGAAAATCGCGCATGTACGGCGCATCGAGCATGTCGGTGCGTACCGCCGCATACAGCGTGGCAAACAAGCCCTTCTCCCCCAGCCGCTTGGCCTTCACGTAGCCCCGTGAGCTGTATTCATGCAGCGCCCAGTGCGGCATGCCGCAGACCCCGCGGCCGCTGGCGACCAGTTGCATCATCATCACCGTCAGCTCGGACGTGCGCACCTGGGCCGGTTCGATGTCGGCCGGTTCCAGGAAGCGGGTGAAGATGTCCAGCCGGTCCCGCTCCACCGGGTAGGTGATCAGGGTTTCGCTGGCCAGGTCTTCCGGCACGATGTACGGCTTGCTTGCCAAGCGATGCTGGTTGGCGACGGCGAGCATCGCCTCATAGGTAAACAGCGGCACGTAGGTGATGCCGGCCAGTTCCAACGGGTCGGACGTCACCACCAGGTCCAGGTCGCCCCGGGCCAGGGCCGGCAGCGGAGCAAAGGCGAAGCCCGAGGCCAGGTCCAGTTCGACTTCCGGCCAGGCATCGCGGAACTGATCGATGGTCGGCATCAGCCACTGGAAGCAGCTGTGGCATTCGATCGCCATGTGCAGGCGCCCGGCGGTGCCGCCCGCCAGCCGGGCGATGTCCCGCTCGGCGCCGCGCAGCAACGGCAGGGTGGCGTCGGCCAGTTGCAGCAAGCGCAGGCCGGCGCTGGTGAAGCGCACCGGTTTGGTCTTGCGCACGAATAACGGCATGCCCAGGCGTTCTTCCAGTTCCTTGAACTGGTGCGAGAGCGCGGATTGGGTCAGGTGCAGGCGTTCGGCGGCTTCCACCAGGCTGTCGGCTTCGCGCAGGGCGTGCAGGGTCTTGAGGTGACGGAGTTCTAGCACCGGAGGCTCCATGAGAAAAACTTGTGATCAACACGAAAAGATTGAGTTTGTCTCATGCAGGGTCGGCTGTCGACAATGGCGCCATCTTTTATAGAAGGACGCACACCATGGCCGAGTGGCTCGACACCCACTACCACACCCTGGTCCCGGAGTTTTCCGCCGACCAGACGTTCGCCCTGAGTTGGGAGCAGTTGTTCGACGAAGTGGACGAGGCCCATGCCTCGGGCCATCAGGTCAAGCCAGTGCTCATCGGCCCGCTGACCTACCTCTGGCTGGGCAAGGCCAAGGGCGCGGATTTCGACAAGCTCGACCTGCTCGAACGCCTGCTGCCGGTCTACGGTGAAATCCTCAACCGCCTCAAGGCCCAGGGTGTGGAATGGGTGCAGATCGACGAACCGATCCTCACCCTCGACCTGCCCCAGGCCTGGAAAAACGCCTTCGAGCGGGCGTACCACATCCTGCAGTATTCGCCGCTGAAAAAACTCGTGGCGACGTACTTCAACGGCCTGGCCGACAACCTCGGCCTGGCGGTGAGCCTGCCGGTGGACGGATTGCACATCGACGCGGTGCGCGCGCCGGAGCAATTGGGCCAAGTGCTCGATCGGTTGCCGAGCTACAAGATTCTGTCAGTGGGGTTGGTCAATGGCCGCGACGTCTGGCGCTGCGAGCTGGAACAGGCGCTGGCGCAGTTGCAAACGGCCCGGGAGCGTTTTGGTGACAATCTCTGGGTCAGCACGTCGTGCTCGTTGCACATCGCTCCTGAGCGGCAGTGGGTGATTGCGGCTTGAAGACCCGGGCATGGCGGGAGGCGGCGCTGCCGTTGCGCAGTCAGTTGGCGGGAGTGGCTTCGGACACTTGAGTGAACCCTTTGTGGCGGGGGAATACCAAGCCGTTGGCAACCACTCGGCAATCTTCATCAAACTGTCACGCAACTGTGGCAGCGCGCTTGAACAAACTTCATCAGACTCGCGCTCTACTGGGGTTCTGCGTTTTGGTGTTTGTTCATGCGTGTATTCATTTTCCTGGCCGCGTTGTTATTCGGCCTGCCGTCGATGGCGGCTTCTCGTTGTGACGTGAATGTGCCGACCCAACGGGTCGATCTGGATCAGGTCAGCCTGGCGTACCAGAGCATTGGCCGTGCCTCGGATCCGGCGTTGTTGCTGGTGATGGGGTTGGGTGGACAGTTGATCCACTGGCCGGACGAAGTGGTGGTTGCGCTGTGCGAGCAGGGCTTCCGGGTGATTCGCTACGACAACCGCGACGTCGGCCTGTCCACCTGGCGCCAGGCGCCCGGCAGCGCCAACCTGACGTTTGAAGCCCTGCGCTACAAGCTCGGCTTGCCGGTGTCGGCACCGTATACCCTGGCCGACATGGCGGGCGACGGGCTGGGGCTGATGGACGCCTTGCAGGTGCAGAACTTTCACGTATTGGGTGTGAGCATGGGCGGGATGATCGCCCAGCACATGGCCGCCATGGCGCCGCAGCGGGTCGAGAGCCTGACGCTGATCATGACCAGTTCCGGCGCCGAAGGCCTGCCGGCACCGAGTGCGGCACTGGTGCAATTGCTGTCGCGGCGCAGCGCGCCGAATCGCGAAGTGGCATTGGAGCAACAGGCCGACCTGTTGGCCGCGTTGGGCAGCCCGCTGGTGGTCGATGACCGCCAGGTATTGTTGCATCAGGCCGCCGTGGCCTATGACCGGGCCTTCAACCCCGAAGGCGTGAAGCGCCAGATCATGGCGATCCTGGCCGAACCGAGCCGGGTGGCGCTGCTCAATCAACTGCGGGTGCCGACCCTGGTCGTCCACGGCACTGCCGACCCGTTGCTGCCGGTGATGCACGGCGTACACCTGGCGGCACACATCCAGGGCAGTCAGTTGAAGTTGATCCCGGGCCTGGCCCATCGTTTCCAGGAGGCGTTCAAGGCGCCGCTGCTGGGGGCGGTGCTGCCTTATCTGCAACAGCACCGCGAAGACATCTCGCACTGGGCGCAGATCGAACCGGTGCAGGCGCCGAATCTGCTTTGATCACATCCCTATCGCAGGGCAGTTACCGTGCCCGGGCCTGCTCCACCAACCACCCCATCAGTTCCTGCAACGGCCCCGACGCCTGGGCCTTGCGCGGGAACACCAGGTGATAACCCAGCCCGGTCCTGACCTTCAGCTCGAACGGCATCACCAGCCTGCCGGCGCTCAGGTCTTCGCCGATCAGCGACCAGTCGCCAATCGCCACGCCGGTGCCTTGGGAAGCCATTGACATCGCCAGGTCCAGGGTCTCGAAATGCTGGCCCTTGCTGACGTTGCTCAAGTGCACGTCGGCGGCGTCCAGCCAGGCCGTCCAGTCGCGTTCGTCGCGGGTGGGGTGCAACAGCAGGTGTTGCTGCAGGTCGGCGGGTTCACGCAACGGCACGGGACCGTCCAGCACCGGGCGGGAACAGACCGGCGTCAGCTGTTCATCGAACAGGTGCAGGCAGGCCAGTGAGGTGTCGGGTGGCGGGCCATAGATCACGGCCGCGTCGAAGGCTTCGCGCTGGAAATCCACACCGTGCCGGACCGTGGTCGTCAGCTCCACCGGCACGTCCGGGCGCTCCTTCTGCCATTGCAGCAAGCGCGGCAGCAACCAACGCATCACGCAGGTCGGCGCCTTGAGTTGCAGGGTCTGGTGCTTTTCGCCGATCTGCTCCACCGCATCGCCAATCAGGCTGAACACTTGCTGCACCCGTGGCAACCACGCCGCCCCTTCCGCCGTCAGGCTCAGGCCGCGGGCCTGGCGTTGGAACAGCACATAACCCAGGTGATCTTCCAGCCCGGCGATCTGCCGGCTCACCGCGCCCTGGGTGATGTGCAGCTGTTCGGCGGCCCGGGTGAAGTTGCAGCACTGGGCTGTGATCAGAAACGTGTGCAGCGCCGGAAGCGGGGGAAGTCGTTTCATTTGGATCCAAGCCATGACCTGAGGACATGGCTAGTATGACTTTTTATCCATTGTTGCCGCTATGCCCTGACCGTTCAATGAGGCCATTCCAGGACAAGAAAAAAGGCAGTGGCAATGGCAACGTGCGGCGAAGTATTGGTCAAGTTACTCGAAGGTTATGGCGTGGAGCAGGTGTTCGGCATTCCCGGCGTGCACACCGTCGAGCTGTATCGCGGGCTGGCCCGTTCCAGTATCCGCCATGTGACGCCGCGTCACGAGCAGGGCGCAGGCTTCATGGCCGACGGTTATGCCCGCGTCAGCGGCAAGCCCGGCGTGTGCTTCATCATCACCGGCCCTGGCATGACCAATATCACCACCGCCATGGGTCAGGCCTACGCCGATTCGATCCCGATGCTGGTGATCTCCAGTGTGCAGTCGCGCAGTCAGTTGGGTGGTGGACGCGGCAAGTTGCATGAGCTGCCCAATCAAGCGGCGCTGGTGGGCGGGGTCGCGGCGTTTTCCCACACGCTGATGTCCGCCGCCGAATTGCCCGGCGTGCTGGCCCGGGCCTTCGCGGTGTTCCAGGCCGGGCGCCCGCGGCCGGTGCACATCGAAATCCCGCTGGACGTGCTGGTCGAAGACGCCGACGCGTTGCTCGCCAGCACCCCGGTGAACATCAACCGTGCCGGCGCCGCGCCGAGTGCGGTGAAACAGATGACGGCCCTGCTGGCGTCGGCCAGACGGCCGCTGATCCTGGCGGGTGGCGGCGCCATCGACGCCGGCATCGAATTGACCGAGCTGGCCGAGCGCCTTGGCGCACCGGTGGCGTTGACCATCAATGCCAAAGGCTTGTTGCCGTCCCGTCATCCGTTGCTGATCGGGTCCACCCAGAGCCTGGTCGCCACCCGCGCGTTGGTCGCCGAAGCGGATGTGGTATTGGCCATCGGCACCGAACTGGCCGAAACCGACTACGACGTCACCTTTGCCGGCGGCTTCGAGATCCCGGGAGCGTTGTTGCGTATCGACATCGACCCAGACCAGACCGTGCGCAACTACCCGCCGCGCCTGGCACTGGTCGCCGACGCTCGCGCCGCCGCCTGCGCCTTGCTCGATGAGTTAAACCGTCAGCCGTTGACCGAGCGCTGCAGCGAGTGGGGCGCTGCCCGTGCCACCCGGTTGCGTGCAGAACTGGAAGGCAGTTGGGACGCAGCGGCCCGCGCCCAGACGGTTTTTCTCGACAGTGTTTTGCGAACATTGCCCGACGTGGTTTTCGTCGGCGACTCCACCCAACCGGTGTACACCGGCAACCTGACGTTCAACCTGGAACGGCCGCGGCGCTGGTTCAATTCATCCACCGGCTACGGCACCCTCGGCTATGCGCTGCCAGCGGCCATTGGCGCCTGGCTCGGCGGCCAGGACCAGGGCCTCGGTCGCCCGCCGGTGGTGTGCCTGATCGGCGACGGCGGGTTGCAGTTCACCCTGCCGGAACTGGCCAGTGCCGTGGAGGCGCGCGTGCCGGTAATCGTGCTGCTGTGGAATAACCAAGGCTACGAAGAGATCAAGAAGTACATGGTCAACCGCGCCATCGAACCGGTGGGCGTGGACATCTATACCCCGGATTTCATCGGCGTCGCCAAGGCCCTGGGCTGCGCCGCCGAAGCCATCGACGACGCGGCGCAACTGCAGGCCGCGTTGCTTGCGGCCAGCGACCGCCAGGGCCCGACGCTGATCGAAATCGATCAGGCGCGCTGGATGAGCGGGGTGTCGCAATGAGTCTGCCCATTGCGTTGGACGGCCTGTACATCAACGGCCAATGGTCGTCGGGCGGGGACCCTCTGCGGGTGATCAACCCGGTGACCGAAGCGCTGCTGACCACCGTGTATGGCGGCGATGAGAGCGCTGTCGATCATGCCTTGAGCGCCGCGAAGGGGGCTTTCGGCCAATGGTCGAAAACCACGGGCGCCGAGCGTGGTGCGATCCTGCGCCGTATCGCCGCAGGTGTGCGGACCGGGCGTGAACAGTTGATGCAATTGCAATCGCGCAACAACGGTAAACCGCTGTTTGAAGCGGCCATCGACGTCGATGACGTAGTGGCGACTTTCGAGTACTACGCCGGGTTGGCCGAAGGCCTGGACGCCGGGCAGGACAGTTCGGTCGCATTGCCCAGCGATGATTTCAGCGCCCGCCTGCGCCGCGAACCCTGCGGGGTGGTCGGCTTGATCGTGCCGTGGAATTTCCCGATGGTCACCACCGCCTGGAAACTCGCGCCAGCCCTGGCCGCCGGCTGCTGCGTGGTGCTCAAGCCTTCGGAAGTCACGCCGTTGCCGGAGTTGGAACTGGCGTCAATCATCGCCGAATGCGGTTTGCCAGCCGGGGTGTTCAACCTGGTCTGCGGCACTGGCCTGGCCGTGGGGGCGCCGCTGGCCGCTGATCCGCGCGTGGCGAAGATTTCCTTCACCGGCAGCAACGCGGTAGGCGTGCAAGTGATGCAACGGGCGGCGGAAACGGTGAAGGGCGTGAGCCTGGAGCTGGGCGGCAAATCGTCCCTGTTGGTAATTGCTGACGCCGATCTGGCGCTGGCGGTGGAACTGGCCTGTGGCGGTGGCTTCTTCAACGCCGGGCAGATGTGTTCGGCCACCAGTCGGGTGCTGGTGGCCGAGGAGGTGGCCGATGAGTTCTTGCAACGGCTCAAGGCTCGCGCCGAGGCGATTCACGTGGCCGATCCGTTCGACCCGGACGTGGAGATGGGCGCGCTGGTCAATCAGGCGCAATACCAGCGGGTGCTGGGGCACATCGACCGAGGCTTGAGCGCCGGCGCGACGCTGGTGTGCGGCGGTCAGCGCCCGGCGCATCTGCCACGCGGGTTTTTTCTTCAGCCGACGATCTTCACTGACGTGCCCTTGGACAGTGCGCTGTGGTGCGAGGAGATCTTCGGGCCGGTGCTGTGCGTGCGCCGTTTCAGCGACGTTGAGCAGGCCATTGCGCTCGCTAACGACAGCCGCTTTGGCCTGGTGGCCAGCGTGGTCAGTCGGAATGTCGAGGCCGCCGGGCAGGTGGCCAACGCTTTGCAGGCGGGGCTGGTGTGGATCAATGCGCCCCAGGTGATTTTTCCCCAGGCGGCGTGGGGCGGCTACAAGCAGAGCAGCCTGGGCCGTGAACTGGGGCCGTGGGGCTTGGCGGCGTTCCAGGAAATCAAGCATGTGATCCGGGCGGCCTGACGGCACGTTATCAGGTCATGCATGCCTCGAAAAAAGGCATGCGCCAGGAACATGGCTTCAATGAGTTTTTATCGATAGTCAGGGATTTTGTGCAACCCCAGGATGGCCTTCGACAGCGACTAAGCCTTTGCAATACGGGGCTCTGGTCGGCGTCGGACGGTACGGGCGCAGCGGTTTCAGCCACCTCATACTTAAAAAAACAAAGGGAGTCTTCCATGGGCAAGCATGATCTGAACAGACGTCAATTCATCAAGACCGCCAGCGTGGTCTCGGTCGCGGCCGCCGCCATGAGCGTGCCTTTCATCAGCGCCCGGGCCAGCGACACGCGGTTCGTCGGCAAGACTCTGCGCCTGCTGACCTGGTCGGATGACACCGGGCTGGCGGCGCTGCGCAACATCGCCGCAACCTTCGAGGCCAAGACCGGGGCCAAGGTCATTGCCGACCGCACCGGCAGTACCTCGGAAATGGTCGCCAAGCTCAAGGCCGGTGGCGACCGGCCGCAGTACGACGTCATCACCCTGGCCGGCGTCGGCGCCGAAGGACTGGCCGCGGCCGGGCTGTTGGAAAAGCCGGACCTGAACCGCCTCCCCAATCTGGTCGACGTGCCGGCTCAATACCGCACGGGCGCCGGCGGGCATGGCATTGGTTACCTGTTGTGGTGCAACAGCCTGGTCTACAGCACCCGCACCTTGAAACAGGCGCCGGACAGTTACGCCGCGCTCTGGGACGCCGAGCTGGCGCCGAATATCTTCCTGCCGCCGCCGAACTGGACCGAGGCCATGGACCTGATCATCATCGCCGCCAAGCTGGCCGGCGGTGACGAACACAACATCGAGCCGGGCTTCAAGAAACTCGCCGAACTCAAGGACCGGGTGGTGACCCTGGGGGAAAACCCGAACCAGATCGCCGAACTGTTCCGCACCGGTTCCCTGGACATGGGCGGACTGTACGCGCCGGCATTCTTCCCCAAGCAGATCCGCGACCCGGCCTACGGCCTGGGCGCGACGTTCGGGATGAAGGAAGGGTTCTACACCGACCTGATGCTTTCGGTGATGCCAAAAAATCGCCCGGGAGACACCGACCTGGCGTATGCCTTCATCAACCACTCCCTCGACCCGCTGGTGCAGGGCAAGATGGCCGAAGACATCTTCAATGGCCCGGTCAATGCCAAGGCCATCATCTCCGCCGAAGCGCGCAAGAGCCCGTACATCCTCACTCCGGAGCAAATCGCCGACAAAGCGATCATGCACGACAACACCTTCCTGGCGACGGTGCATGACCAGTGGATCCGCCGGTACACGGAAATTTTTTCTTCCTGAGTCAGCTGCCGAACGCGGTCCCGGTGCCCGCCAAGATCCAGTGTGAGAGCGAGCTTGCTCGCGAAAGCGGTGGGTCAGTTGATGGAGATGTTGGCAGTGCCGACGCCTTCGCGAGCAAGCTCGCTCCCACAGGGAAATGGGGGTGTATGCAGGTTCTATGTCCCACCCGAAATCCAATGTGGGAGCGAGCTTGCTCGCGAAAGCGGTGGGTCAGTTGATGAAGATGTTGGCAGTGCCGACGCTATCGCGAGCAGGCTCGCTCCCAGAGGGAAATGGGGTGTTTTGAAGATTTTTTTGTTCTGTCGTTTTCCACTGACGAGACCTTGCCATGGAACACCAACCGTTAACCCATCCGCAGAGCGCTGCGCCCATGCGTTCAAGCCGGAGCATTTCGCCCACGACGCGGGCGTGGCTTTTCCTGTCGCCGTCGATGTTGTTTCTCGGCGTGCTGATCGCCGCCAGCCTGTTGGTGTTGCGCATGAGCGTCGGCACCAAGGGCGCGGAGTGGAGCGGGTTCAGCCTCGCCAGTTATGGGCAGTTGCTGGAACCCTACTACCTCAAGTCGCTGCTGCTGACCTTGCGCCTGGCACTGGTCAGTGCGGTGGTCGCCGTGCTGCTGGCGATCCCCGTGGCCTACACCATGTCGCGCCTGGCCTCGCCATTGCTGCGACGGGTGTTCCTGGCGGCGGTGCTGTTGCCGCTGTTGGTCAACCTGTTGCTGCAAAGCTACGGCTGGCTGGTGATCCTCGGGCCGGCGGGCATGCTCAACCAGGCGCTGATGGGCCTGGGCCTGATCAAGCGGCCGATCATGTTGCTGTACAACCAGAACGGCGTGTTGATGGGCTTGGTCCAGACGGCGTTCCCCCTGGCCGTGTTGCCCATCGCCAGCGCCATGCGTGGCGTGGCCCGCAGTTATGAAGAGGCGGCCGCCACCCTCGGCGCCAGCCGTTTCCAGGTGTTTCGCCAGGTGGTGTTGCCGATGAGCCTGCCCGGCATCATCACCGGTGCGACGCTGGTATTTGCCTACAACGCCAGCAGCTTTGTCGTACCGCTGCTGTTGGGCGGTCGACGGGTGCCGATGCTGGCGGTAATGGTCCACGACCAGATCGCCCCGCTGATGAACTGGCCCGCCGCCTCCGCCGCCGGAGTGGTGTTGATCGTGACCACGCTGCTGATCATGACCCTGTCCGAATATTTCACCGGCCGCCGTCGGCGGATGCTGGAGGCTTGCCAATGAACGCGTTGAGTAAGAAACGCCCGTCGCTGTTGCCCGGTGAAACCGGTCGGGCCGTCGGGCTGCTGTCGGGCCTGATCTTGCTGCTGGCGGTGTTGCCGATCCTGACCATGATCGTCATGTCCTTCAGCGGCGCCGCGAACCTGGATTTCCCGCCAAGCAGCTACAGCCTGCAATGGTACCGTGCGGCCTGGCAGACCTTCGTTTCACCGGATACCAGCGATGTACTGAGCCTGGGCCAGGCCATGGGCACCAGCCTGTTGGTGGCGTGCCTGACGATGGTCTTCGCCACGCTGATCGCGGTGCCCGCGGCCTATGCACTGACCCGTTGCGAGTTCCGTGGCAAGGCCGTGGCGCTGCAACTGATGTCGCTGCCGCTGGTGTTTCCCATGGTGGTGCTGGGCCTGGCGCTGCTGCTGGTGTTCGACAGCCTGCCATTCCAGATGACCACCTCGAGGCTGGTCATTGCCCACGTCATTCTCGCCTTGCCGTTCGTGGTGAAGAACTGCACCGCCGCCATGCTCGGCATCGGCAGTGAAGTCGAGGAGGCCGCGCGGATGCTCGGGGCTTCACCGCAGCGAGCCATCGTCGATGTGGTCGTGCCGTTGATGAAGTCGGGGATCCTCGCCGGAATGTTGCTGGCGTTCATCGTCTCATTCAACGAATTCACCGTGACCTATTTCCTCTACACCGTCGACGTCATGACCGTGCCGATCTGGATGTACAGCCGCACCGTGTCGTCGCTGGACCCCACCGTTTTTTCGTTTGCCGTGCTCATCGTGCTGATCGACTTCGTGTTGATCTGGGCGTTGGAGAAACTGGTGGGCGAGGGCGGCGTTTCCTTTTGATTTCGAGGTGAAGACATGACTGGACTGATACTGGAAAACGTCGAGAAACATTACGGCTCGGCTTGCGCGGTCAAGGAGGTGAACCTGCATTTGCCCGAAGGCAAACTGGTGTGTTTTCTCGGGCCGTCGGGCTGTGGCAAGACGACGCTGCTGCGCATGATTGCCGGCCTGGAAAGCCTCAGCGGCGGTGAGATCCGCCTGGACGGCGAAGACATCGGCCACACCCCGGCGCATCAGCGCAACTTCGGGATGGTGTTTCAATCGTTGGCGTTGTTCCCCCACATGACCGTTGGCGAAAACATCGCCTATCCGCTGAAGCTTCGAGGCGTGGGCAAGGCCGAGCAACAGGCGCGGGTGGTGGAGTTGCTGGAGCTGATCCAGTTGCAGGCGATGATCGACCGGCCGGTGGCGAAGCTGTCCGGCGGCCAGCGCCAGCGCGTGGCGATTGCCCGGGCGATTGCCGCGCGGCCGAAAATCCTGTTGCTCGACGAACCGCTGTCGGCCCTCGACGCCAAGCTGCGCGAGTCGATGCAAGTGGAAATCCGCCAACTGCAACAGCGGCTGAACATCACCACCATCCTGGTGACCCATGACCAGCGCGAGGCCATGACCATGGCCGACATCGTGGTGGTGCTGGGCGAGCATCGGGTGCAGCAGGTGGGTACGCCGATCGAGATCTACCGGCACCCGGCCAATGAGTTCGTTGCCGACTTCATCGGCTCAGGCAACATTTTTCCCGCGACCACGTTGGGCAAAGGACGGGTGGGACTGCCGGGCGGGGACGCGCTGGATGTGCCGGCCAGCCACAGTCCCGTTGTCGGCGAGAAGATCAAGTTGCTGATACGCCCCGAAGACGTGCAACTGTCCGCGCCCCAGGCGACGGCGGGTAATCGGTTGCTGGGCAAGGTGACGTTCGTGCGGGACATCGGCGCGACCGTCGAGACCACGGTGGCGTGTTCCGGGGTTTCGTTCACGGCGCTGAGTACACCGTGCCAGGGGATGGAGCTGGGCATTGGGCATGCGGTGTCGGTGACCATCCCGGCTGATGCGTGTCGGTTGCTTGGGGCCTGATTGGAACTGGGTTGGCTCTAATGGCGTCATCGCGAGCAGGCTCGCTCCCACAGTTGATCGGCTCTGAACAGATCATCCGTGTTCACTGAAGATCCCCTGTGGGAGCGAGCCTGCTCGCGATGACGCCGGCACTGCCAGCACAAAAACCGGATCAAACCGTCAACCGCAACCGCGCCAGATCCCGCAGCGGCGGCGCACCAAACAAGCGGCTGTACTCGCGGCTGAACTGCGAAGGGCTTTCGTAACCGACTCGATACCCCGCCGCCGAAGCTTCCAACCCTTCGGCCAGCATCAGTCGCCGGGCTTCCTGCAGGCGCAGTTGCTTCTGATATTGCAGCGGGCTCATGGCGGTCATCGCCTTGAAGCGGTGATGCAGGGTCGAGACGCTGAGGTTCACTTCCCGGGCCAGCTCGTCGATGCGCAGCGGCTGTTCGAAATGGCGATTGAGCCATTTGATCGCCTGGCTGATGCGATGGCTCTGACTGTTGGCAATGGCGATTTCGTACAGGCGATAACCCTGTGGACTGCGCAGCAAGCGATACAGAATCTCCCGGCGCACCAGCGGGGCGAGCATGGCGATGTCTTTCGGGCTGTCCAGCAGCCGCGTCAGACGCAACACGGCGTCGAGCATCGGCGTGTCCAGGCGTTCGACATACAAGCCACGTCCGGCGGGGCGGGTCGGCACGCCCATGGGGCCGGCGTCGGCGATCAGCGCGGTGATTTCCGCCGGGTCGATGTCCAGGCGCAGGGCCAGGATCGGATGCTCGGGGGACGCGTTGGCGATGCAGCCACTCAAGGGCATCGACACCGAGACTACCAGGTAATGGAGCGGGTCGTAGTTGAACAGTTCGTCCGCCAGGCACACCTGCTTGCTGCCTTGGGCCATGATGCACAGTGCCGGTTGCGCCAGCACGGGTGAAAATTCATGGGGCTGGCTGTGGCGCGACAGGTTCAACGAGCCAATAGCCGTGGCGTAGCTGCCGTCTGCGCCGGTGTTGCGGGCGATGATCGACGCCAGTTCGGCGCGCTGTTGTTCCAGGTACGTGTCCAGCGGGACGTGGGCGTGATCGAGCGGCGACATGCCGGAATCCTCAAGTGATAGGGAGCGATGAGCAAAGCTTATGTTTGTGCAAGGCGCAGCGGTAGCCACATCCTGTTGAAAGCTTGCCTGATCCTGCACGGCGTGTCGGACCGGAACCCTGCCACGTCGATGAAACTTGCTTGAAACCTTTTGTTTCAAGTTTCGCGGGTTCCACTGGGGATCTGTGAGGTTTTGTTACGCCTGTGCGCAGGATTGTGCAACAGGTCGGCAGGAATCGACTAACAACGCTGGCATCGTGGCGCTTAACCTTTAATCCTGTCGCAGCCTGTCCCCGGCTGCACAACGGATTACCTGGGAGGGTTTGAAACATGACTACACAGATCCCCGTCAGTCACATGGCTTTCGTGCGGGCCCGTAGCGGTTGCTCCAAGCAATTGGGTGCGCGCCTGAGCACGCTGATCGCGCCGTCGCGCCAAGCCCCCGGCTGCCAGCACTTTGCGTTGCAACAATCGCAATGTGACGCTGATTTGTGGCTGGTGTCGGGGCTCTGGGTCAATCAGCAGGTGATGGACGCCTACTTCAATTCCCCGGCCATGGCGATTTTCGCCGAGCTGGTGCAAGACCTGGTGGTGACCAGGCTGGATTTCCACACCTTCAGGGACGTGTCCGCCGCCCAGGCGACCGAAGAATGCCTGGCGAAGGTACACAAACTGGCCGGTTGAAGATTTAATGACGGTCATTTTTCTCCGCCAGGAAGGACACGCATGGCACGTAAAACCTTTGAAACCTTTGAAGCAGTTTCCGCCGTCGTCCCCCGCGAAGGTGGCGGCTATCACGCGGCCATTGCCACCAAAGCCATTGGCAGCGCGGGTGCACCGCGTTTCAACAAGGTACTTGAAGAACAGACCTTCGACACCGCCGCAAGCGCCGATGAAGCGGCCGCCGTGCGGCTGACTCATCTCCAGGGTGTCGACGCCGAGGGTGGGTTGATTTTTTGAGTGTTCTCACGCGCTGCATCACCTTCCAGAAGCGGAACGCGGAGCGTCCCTGGCGGCGTTCCCACGCGGGAGCGTGGGAACGATCCGGGCGGGGGTTGGCGTGCAGCTTTTTATCTTGGGCGATGCATCTTGAACAACGCCTCAGGCCCCAACTGGAAATAATCCGCCGGGCCGCCGCCGCGCAAGATCGGCTCGGCAGCAGCGGTGTCGTAGATCCCGTCTTTCAATAGCCACCTGGCGATGTGCACCGCAACCACCTCACCGAGGATCAGCCAGCTCGGCACCAACACTTTGTCGGCCCGTTGCAACTGAATGATCTGCGTGACCTTGCACTCGAAGGACACCGGGCTTTCAGCCACCCGCGGCACCTGGATCACCTGTGACGCCGCTGGCGTCAAGCCCGCCAGTTCGAACTCGTTGACCTCAGGCGCAACCATGGCGCAGCTCTGGTTCATCTGCTCGGCCAGCGGGCGCGTCGCCAGGTTCCAGGCGAACTCGCCGGTCTGTTCGATGTTGTTCAGGCTGTCTTTGCGCCCGACACTGGAAAAACCAATGATCGGCGGAATGTAGTTGAAGGCATTGAAAAAGCTGTAGGGCGCGAGATTCAGGCGGCCTTCGGCATCCTGCGACGAAATCCAGCCGATGGGGCGTGGGCCAACAATGGCGTTGAACGGATCGTGGGGCAGGCCGTGTCCGTTGGCGGGTTCGTAGAAATGGATGTCATCGGGCATGGCGGATGTTCCTGCAAGGGCATGTGTAGACCGCCAATAGTGCAAGGCCCGGCTTTTTATTTCCAGGGCGGGAATGGGGGGATGCAAAAGATCGCAGCCGAGGCTGCGATCTTTTTTTCTACTTAACAATCAACCGATCGCTTCGGCGGTACCGGTTCTGTCGAAGCCATCGGCGGCGATGGCATCCGCGGTGCCGGTCTTGTCGAAACCGTCAGCGGCGTAGCTGCTCGAGTGGCTGCGTTCGATGGCTGCGCTGGCGCCAGCGCCGAAGGAGGCGGCACCTGTTTTATCATAGCCGTCAGCAGCGAAGGTATTAGCCGCCAGCAGGGACAGGGTCAGGGCGAGAATCAGTTTGGTTTTCATGGGGGTCACTCCAGGTTCGTTGGCGATGTGTCTTGCATGGGTTGAATGCTACGCCAATTAAATTGATTGAAAAGTTCAAAATAATGCTAAAAACAATCTATTAAATAGATATTAAGAGCGATCCACCCAATCGTTCTCGGTGTCGGAGCGAACGTTGCGCAGGTCATCGATCAAGTGAGGCCAGCATGCAGCGCGCCGATTAATGTGGGATTAATCGATCTTTTGTCGTTTGTGACAGATTTTTCATATTTTCCCGACCTGCTTTTCACTGCCAGAACGCCAGTCTGCCGCACGGTCAGAAAGCCAATAGCCGGCCACCACGCACTGGAGCGTTTCCCGCAATGAATAAATTGCCTCAAATCACCCTGGCCTTCTGGGTCATGAAAATCTGCGCGACGACCCTGGGGGAAACCGCGGGGGATTTACTGTCGATGACCCTCAACGTCGGTTACGCCATCAGCTCGCTGATCCTGATCAGCGTGTTCGTCCTCACGCTGATCACGCAACTGATGGCCAAGACCTACAAGCCGCTGCTCTACTGGATCGTGATCCTGTCCACCAGCACCGCGGGCACCACCATGTCCGACTTCATGGACCGCACCCTCGAACTGGGTTACGCCACCGGCTCGATGATCCTGATTGCGATTCTGTTGGCGATCTTCGCCGCCTGGCGCCTGAGCGGTGATTCGCTCAACGTCACCAAGGTGCAGACGTTTCGCGGCGAGATGTTTTATTGGATGGCCATTCTGTTCTCCAACACCTTGGGCACGGCACTCGGTGATTACCTGGCGGACGATTCGGGCCTTGGGTTCGGCGGCGGCGCATTGCTGATCGGCTCGGCCATTGCCGTGGTCGTACTGCTCAAGTACTTCACCAGAATTTCAGCAGTGGTGTTGTTCTGGATCGCGTTCGTACTGACCCGACCACTGGGAGCGACGCTGGGCGACTTGATGACCAAGTCCCATGAGAAGGGCGGCCTGGACTTCGGCACTGTTGGTTCGTCGGCGGTGTTGGCGGGGATTCTGGTGGTGATGATTGCCGGGGCGGCGTATGCGCAGAATCGTTATGGCAACCGGGAGCGTGCGGCGGAGCTGAGCTGAAACCGAGTTGCGCCCATCGCGAGCAGGCTCGCTCCCACAGGGTTAGCGTAAATCCCTGTGGGAGCGAGCCTGCTCGCGATGAGGCCCTTACAGTCACCAGAGCAGTGACTGCAGAAACACCCGTCAGTCAGTCACAATCCGCGAATGCTTACGGGTGTCTTTCATGGTGATGTACACCAGCAGCGAGACCGCAATGCACGCTGTCACGTACCAGTAGTAGCCGGTTTCCATGCCGATGCTCTTGAACCACAGCGCGATGTATTCAGCGGTGCCGCCGAAGATCGATACGGTCAGCGCGTACGGCAGGCCGACGCCCAGGGCGCGGATCTCGGTGGGGAACAGTTCGGCTTTCACCACGGCGTTGATCGAGGTGTAGCCGCTGACGATGATCAGCGCCGCCATGATCAGGAAGAACGCGCCCCACCAGGTCTGGATGGTGTGCAAGGTGGTGAGGATCGGCACGGTGCACAGCGTGCCCAGGATGCCGAAGGCGATCAGGATCGGCCGGCGCCCGATCTTGTCCGACAGGCCGCCGATCAGCGGTTGCAGGCACATGAACAGGAACAGCGTGGCAGCGGAAATGGTGGTGGAGTCGGAGATGCTCATGCCGACGGTGTTCACCAGGTATTTCTGCATGTACGTGGTGTAGGTATAGAACGCCAGCGTGCCGCCCATGGTCAGGCCGACCACGGTCATGAGTTCCTTGGGATGGCGCATCAAGGTGCGCATGGCGCTTTCCTTGGACTTTTCTTTCTTGGTGAACGACTCGGTTTCTTCCATGCCACGCCGCAGGTACAGCGCCACGACCGCGCACAGGGCACCGATGGCGAACGGAATGCGCCAGCCCCAGGCGTACAGTTGCTCGGTGGTGAGGAATTGTTGCAGCACGATCAATACGCCCAAGGCGATGAGCTGGCCGGAGATCAGGGTCACGTACTGGAAGCTGGAGAAGAAGCCGCGACGTTCCTTGGTCGCCATCTCGCTCAGGTAGGTCGCCGACGTGCCGTACTCGCCACCCACCGACAGGCCCTGGAGCAAGCGGGCAAACACCAGCAGGATCGGTGCACCGACGCCGATGGTTTCATAGCTGGGGCTCAGGGCGATGATCAGCGAGCCGAAGCACATCAGGTAGACCGAGGCCATCAGCGCCCGCTTGCGACCGGCGCGGTCGGCGTAGAGGCCCATCAACCATCCGCCGATCGGACGCATCAGGAAGCCCACGGCGAAAATCGCGGCGGTGTTCAGCAACTGGGCAGTGGTGTCGCCCTTGGGGAAAAAGGCTTTGGCGAAGTACAACGAGAAAGCGGCGTAGACGTACCAGTCATACCACTCGACCATGTTGCCGACCGAACCGCTGAAAATCGATTTGATCCGGCTGGCGGTGGTTCTTTCACGGGCGGGCGCGGCAGCCGACCCAAGGGGCAGGGCGTTGGAGTTATCCATTGAAGGATCCTTCGTTTAATTGTTTTTGTGGAGCGCGTGGGAACGCAGCCTGACAGGGCTATAGCAGAAGCTGTGCCAGGTGGCAGAGGGCCGGTTTAGAGGGGTTTTCCGCGCGGGGTGAGCGGAAATCCGCTTGTTTTGAAGGGAGGGCGAGCAAGAATCCGCTTATTCAGGTGTTTATTCGGACGCCATCGCGAGCAGGCTCGCTCCCACATGTTTTGATGGTGAATAGGCGACTTCTACGCTCGATACTCCGGCCGCTCGGCCAGCCCGTCCTTGAGAAACTCCACCAGTTTGCGCACCTTCGGCGACAGGTGTCGCTGTTGCGGGTACAACGCCCACACGGCGGTGTTCGGTGGTTGATGGGCTTGCAACAGTGAGATCAAGGCACCGCTGTGCAGGTGTTCCAACACGTAATAATCCGGTAGCTGACACAAGCCCATGCCTTGCAAGGCAGCGTCCAATACCGCCTGCCCACTGTTGCAGCGCCAGTTTCCTTGCACTCGCTGGGAAAACTCCCGCCCGTTCTGCTCCAATTGCCAGATGTCGGAACTGCCCACCAGGCAGTTGTGGCGGCTCAGTTCCGACAGGCTATGGGGCCGACCGTAGCGTTCCACGTAGGACGGCGACGCGCACAAGTACATGCGCCGCGGCGCGAGGCGGGTGGCGACCAGGCGTGAATCCTGCAGTCTGCCCAGGCGGATCGCCAGGTCGAGTCCCTCATGAACCAGGTCCAGGGGGCGGTTGCTCAGTTCAATGTCCACGCGCAATTGTGGATAGAGACTCATGAACCGCGTCACCAATGGCACGATAAAGCGTTCGCCATAAGCCACGGCACAGGTCATGCGCAGCATGCCCTTGGGTTCGCTGGTCAGGTCACCCACCGCCCGCAGGGCTTCTTCACGGCCGTCCTGCAAACGTTGGCAATGCTGCAGGAACGTCTGGCCGGCTTCGGTGAGGGTAACCCGGCGGGTACTGCGATAGAGCAACCGCGTCTGAAGACGCTCTTCAAGCCGTACGATTTGTCGACTGATGTGGGAAGACGAGACCCCAAGTCTTTCCGCTGCTGCGGTGAATTGACTGCACTCGGCCACGGCGACGAATTCGTCGATCCCTTCCCAGCGGTTATCGGACATCAGTGATTATCCCTGTGCGGCAATAATGTTTTGCTTTTGGCTGGATTATTCATCGTCCGGCGACGGATTACACTCCCGGTCTGTTTTTATTTGCTGGAGAAACCCGATGATCAAGTCGCGCGCCGCCGTTGCCTTCGAGGCCAAGAAACCCCTGGAAATCGTTGAAGTCGACGTCGCCATGCCCAAGGCGGGCGAAGTGCTGTTGCGCGTGGTGGCTTCCGGTGTCTGCCACACGGATGCCTACACGTTATCGGGCGCCGACCCGGAAGGGATCTTCCCGTCGATCCTCGGTCATGAAGGCGGAGCCATCGTCGAAGCCATCGGCGAAGGCGTGACGTCGGTGGCAGTGGGTGATCATGTGATCCCGCTGTATACGCCGGAGTGCGGCCAGTGCAAATTCTGCAAGTCGGGCAAGACCAATCTCTGCCAGGCGATTCGCGCGACCCAGGGCAAAGGCCTGATGCCGGACGGCACTTCGCGTTTTTCCTACAAGGGCGAAACCATTTTCCACTACATGGGCACCTCGACGTTCTCCGAGTACACCGTGCTGCCGGAAATATCCGTGGCGAAAATCCCTAAAGAAGCCCCGCTGGAAAAAGTCTGCCTGCTGGGGTGTGGCGTCACCACGGGGATCGGCGCGGTGATCAACACGGCCAAGGTCAAGCCGGGTGACACCGTGGCGATCTTCGGTCTGGGTGGGATCGGCCTGTCGGCAGTGATCGGTGCGGTGAAAGCCAAGGCGTCGCGCATCATCGCCATCGACATCAACCCGGCCAAGTTCGAAATCGCCAAACAGCTGGGCGCCACCGATTGCGTCAACCCGAAGGATTTCGATCGTCCGATCCAGGAAGTGATCGTCGACATGACCGATGGCGGCGTGGACTTTTCCTTCGAGTGCATCGGCAATGTCCAACTGATGCGTGCCGCACTGGAATGCTGCCACAAGGGCTGGGGTGAGTCGGTGATCATCGGCGTGGCCGGGGCAGGGCAGGAAATTGCCACCCGTCCATTCCAACTGGTGACCGGTCGCGTCTGGCGCGGCTCGGCCTTTGGCGGCGTGCGCGGTCGCAGCGAGCTGCCGAGCTACGTGGAGATGGCCGAGAAGGGCGAAATTCCATTGGATACCTTCATTACCCACACCATGGGCCTGGAAGATATCAACAAGGCGTTCGACCTGATGCACGAAGGCAAGAGCATCCGCACCGTCATTCATTTCTAAGGAGCAGCGGCAAGTTTCAAGCCACAAGTTGCAAGTCGGTTCACCGCCCACTTGCAGCTTGAAGCTTGAAGCTTGAAGCTGAGGTGAAGCATGAACCTCGAAAATATCTCCTGCCAGAAGAGCTTCGGCGGCTGGCACAAGCGCTATCGGCACCGTTCCGACGTGCTCGGCTGTGACATGGTGTTTGCCGTGTACCTGCCGCCGCAAGCCGAGCAGGGCGCAAAGTTGCCGGTGTTGTACTGGTTGTCCGGACTGACCTGCACCGATGAAAACTTCATGCACAAGGCCGGCGCCCAACGCATGGCCGCCGAGCTGGGGCTGATCATTGTTGCCCCCGACACCAGTCCCCGTGGCGCCGACGTGCCGGGCGATCCGGACGGCGCCTGGGACTTTGGCCTGGGCGCAGGCTTTTATCTGAATGCCACGCAGGATCCCTGGGCGCGGCACTATCGGATGCATGACTACGTGGTGCAGGAATTGCCGACGCTCATCGAAGCGCATTTCCCGGCTTCGGATAAACGCGGCATCAGTGGTCATTCCATGGGCGGCCATGGCGCGTTGATCTGTGCCTTGCGCAACCCGGGGCGTTACCGCTCGGTGTCGGCCTTTTCGCCGATCAACAACCCGATGGATTGCCCGTGGGGCCAGAAGGCCTTCTCCCGATATCTGGGGGAAGACCGATCGAAATGGCGCGAATGGGATGCCTGCGCCTTGATCGCCGAAGCGCACGAGAAGCTGCCATTGCTGGTGGATCAGGGCGATCGCGATGATTTCCTCGCCAACCAGCTCAAGCCCGAAGCCTTGCAACAGGCCGCCAAGGCCGCGGCTCATCCGCTGGAGTTGCGCCTGCAACCGGGCTACGACCACAGCTACTTCTTCATCGCCAGTTTTATTGATGACCACTTGGCTCATCATGCGCGCGCTCTAAACGTCTAATGCAGGTAGAATCACGCCCTGACAGAAATCAGGGCGTTTTTTTATGCGTATTGGCCACGGCTACGATGTTCACCGTTTCGCTGAAGGCGACTTCATCACCCTGGGCGGCGTGCGGATTGCACACGGCTTCGGGTTGCTCGCGCATTCCGACGGTGATGTCCTGCTGCACGCCTTGAGCGATGCATTGCTCGGCGCGGCGGCCCTGGGTGACATCGGCAGGCACTTTCCCGACACCGACCCCCGCTTCAAGGGCGCCGACAGCCGTATGCTGCTGCGCCACGTGGTCTCGCTGATCCACGCCAAGGGCTGGAAAGTCGGCAATGTCGATAGCACCATCGTCGCCCAGGCGCCGAAAATGGCCCCGCACATCGAGTCGATGCGCCAGTTGATTGCCGAGGATCTGCAAGTTGAGCTGGACCAAGTGAACGTGAAAGCCACCACCACCGAAAAGCTCGGTTTCGTTGGGCGCGAAGAAGGCATTGCCGTCCATTGCGTCGCCTTGTTGCTGCGCTCATGACCGAACTGGAACTGTTGGGGCCGCGTGCCTACGGCGAACCACTCGGCAGCGCGGTACTCAAGGCCACCGCTGAAGATTTCCAGGTCGATGAAGTGCTCGACATCCCGTTGACCGGCGATGGCGAGCATTTGTGGATCTGGGTGGAAAAACGCGGCTTGAACACCGAAGAGGCGGCCCGGCGCATTGCCAAGGCCGCCGGCGTGCCGTTGCGCACCGTCAGCTATGCCGGGCTCAAGGACCGTCAGGCCCTGACCCGCCAGTGGTTCAGCGTCCAATTGCCGGGCAAGGCCGATCCGGACCTGTCGGCGGCGGAAAACGACACGCTGAAAATCCTCAAGACCGGGCGCCATAAGCGCAAGTTGCAGCGCGGGGCGCACTCGGCCAATGGCTTCACCCTGCGCCTGACCCAGTTCAAGGGCGACCCGGCGGCCATCGACGCGCGCCTGCAACAGATCATCCGCCAAGGCATCCCCAACTATTTCGGCGCCCAGCGCTTTGGCCATGACGGTGGCAACGTCGTCGATGCCCGCGCCTGGGCGGCACGCAAGGCGTTGCCGGAGCAGCGCAACGTGCGTTCCCGGTTGTTGTCCACGGCCCGCAGTTTCCTGTTCAACCAGGTGCTGGCGGCACGGGTGGCTGACGGCACCTGGCAACAAGCCCAGGTCGGCGACCTGCTGGCGTTCACCGACAGCCGCAGCTTTTTTCCGGCCGGTGAAGCCGAATGCAGCGATCCACGCCTGGCGATCCTCGACCTGCACCCGACCGGGCCGCAGTGGGGCGAAGGCCCTTCACCGACGTTAGGCGCGACCCACGACCTGGAACAGGCTATCGCCGAGCGTGAAGCGGATTTGCGCGATTGGTTGATAAACGCGCGAATGAGTCACGAACGTCGCATCCTGCGACTGCCCATTGGCGGGCTGTCGTGGCATTATCCCTCGCCTGACATTCTGCAACTGGAATTCGTCCTGCCGGCCGGATGCTTCGCCACTGTCTTGGTGCGCGAACTCGTCGATCTGGTGCCGGTAGGGCAGACGGACAGCCCATGCGTATTCTGATATCTAACGACGACGGGGTGACAGCACCCGGTCTTGCCGCGCTTTATGCTGCGCTGGCGGATTTTGCCGAGTGCGTGGTGATCGCCCCGGACCAGGACAAAAGCGGCGCCAGCAGCTCGCTGACGCTCGACCGTCCGTTGCATCCCTGCTATCTGGAAAACGGTTTCATCAGCCTCAACGGCACTCCGACCGACTGCGTGCACCTGGGCCTCAACGGCTTGCTGGAGCGCGAGCCGGACATGGTGGTGTCGGGCATCAACCTGGGCGCCAACCTGGGCGACGACGTGCTGTATTCCGGCACCGTCGCCGCCGCCCTGGAAGGCCGTTTCCTGGGAAACACGTCGTTTGCCTTTTCGTTTGTTTCCCGGCAGGTCGATAACTTGCCGACCGCCGCCTACTTCGCCCGCAAGTTGGTCGAAGCCCACGGCGATCTGGATCTGCCTGCGCGTACCGTGCTGAACGTGAATATTCCCAATCTGCCGCTCGACCACATCCGTGGCATCCAGCTCACACGCCTGGGCCATCGGGCCCGCGCGGCCAAGCCGATGCACGTGGTCGATCCACGAGGCAAGGCCGGCTACTGGATCGCCGCCGCCGGTGACGCCGAGGACGGTGGGCCGGGCACCGATTTCCATGCGGTGATGCAAGGTTATGTCTCGATCACGCCATTGCAGCTCGACCGCACCTTCAACGATGCCTTTCGAAGCCTCGATGGCTGGCTGGAGGGGCTGCGTTGATGCGCGAGCAAGATGATATGTTGCGTCGCGGGATAGGCATGACGTCCCAACGCACCCGTGAACGACTGATCCAGCGCCTCTATGAAGAGGGCCTGTCCAATGCCCAGGTACTGGAAGTGATCCGTCGCACCCCACGGCATTTGTTCGTCGATGAAGCCCTGGCTCATCGCGCCTATGAAGACACGGCGCTGCCGATCGGCCACAACCAGACCATCTCCCAGCCTTATATGGTGGCCCGCATGAGCGAGCTGCTGCTGGAGGCGGGGCCGCTGGACAAAGTGTTGGAGATCGGTACCGGCTCGGGTTACCAGACGGCGGTGTTGTCGCAGCTGGTGGAGCGAGTGTTCTCCGTCGAGCGAATCAAGGTCTTGCAGGACCGCGCCAAGGAACGCCTGGTCGAACTGAACCTGCGCAACGTGGTGTTTCGTTGGGGCGATGGCTGGGAAGGCTGGCCGGCCCTGGCGCCTTATAACGGCATCATCGTGACCGCCGTAGCCACCGACGTGCCCCAGGCCTTGCTGGATCAGCTCGCTCCCGGTGGGCGGTTGGTCATTCCGGTGGGCGCGGGCGAAGTCCAGCAACTGATGCTGATCGTGCGCGAAGAACACGGTTTCTCCCGCCACGTGCTCGGCGCGGTGCGGTTCGTGCCGTTACTCAATGGGCCACTGGCCTGAGCATTTATAAACAGGCGCTGAATTCCTCGGCAGCGGCTGTGTCTTACAGCGGCACCGCTTGGTTGAACGGCGTCCATCGGCGCCTGGCAAACGTGTGCGCCGGCGCTTCGCGCTTCATTAATAGAAGCGTGATTGGGGCCAGCTATATTTATACGAGTGCTGCCAAGTCATGCAGTCTTCAATTTTTCAGCCACCACAAAGGGAGCGGCGGGTGAGTCTCACAGTCATTGCGCAGCGTATGGGTATCACGAGCTTTCAGCGCCTGGTGACTGGCCTTGTCTTGAGCACTTTACTGGTCGGTTGTTCCAGCACACCGTCGGGTAACGTGCGGGTGGTCGATCGCAATAACAATGCCGCGCCCCAGCGTCCTACTGTAACCACCGGCCAATACGTAGTCCGTCGCGGCGATACGCTGTTTTCCATCGCTTTTCGCTATGGCTGGGACTACAAAGCCCTCGCGGCGCGCAACAACATTCCTGCGCCTTATACGATTCACCCCGGTCAGACGATTCGCTTCGATGGCCGCAGCGGTTCAACGCCGACCGCCGTGGTCACCCAGTCCGGCTCAACACCTTCATCGTCGAGTAAAACCACGGTCATCCGTCGGCCGGCGGGCGCCGAAACGGCCAATTCACCGTCCGTCGCGAGTAAATCTGCCCCCGCGCCGATGCCTCCCGCAGGCCCCGCCCCGACCGGCTGGGGATGGCCTTCTAATGGCGTTCTCATTGGGAAATTCTCTTCAAACGGTAGTTTGAATAAAGGAATTGATATCGCCGGGGATTTGGGACAGCCTGTTTTAGCTGCGTCTGATGGCACGGTTGTGTACGCCGGGAGTGGGTTAAGGGGCTACGGCGAACTCGTCATCATCAAACACAGCGATACCTACGTCAGTGCCTACGGTCATAACCGCAGGCTGTTGGTTCGGGAGGGGCAGCAGGTCAAGGTCGGACAGACAATTGCCGAAATGGGGTCCACGGGTACAGATCGGGTGAAGCTGCATTTTGAGATTCGCCGACAGGGTAAGCCTGTAGATCCGCTGCAATTCCTGCCGCGTCGTTGATTTGCTCGTCAGCCTGTTCCGTCACGTAGAGGGAACAGGCTCCAGCGTTGCCAAGGATAAAGGCGTCGCTTGAGCTTGAGGTCGAACTCACCAAAGGACTATAACAATGGCTCTCAGTAAAGAAGTGCCGGAGTTTGACATCGACGATGAGGTTCTCCTGATGGAGACCGGCATCGCTATGGATTCGATGTCGAATGATGAAGGGGTCACTGCACCTTCCGTTCGTGCCAAATCCAAACACTCCGCTTCGCTTAAACAACATAAGTACATCGATTACACCCGGGCGCTGGACGCCACTCAGCTGTACCTCAACGAAATCGGTTTCTCGCCGCTGCTCTCCCCCGAGGAAGAGGTTCATTTTGCGCGTCTGTCGCAAAGTGGCGACCCGGCCGGTCGAAAACGCATGATTGAAAGCAACCTGCGCCTGGTGGTGAAAATCGCCCGGCGCTACGTCAATCGCGGGCTTTCCCTGCTGGACCTGATCGAGGAGGGCAACCTGGGCCTTATTCGAGCGGTCGAGAAGTTCGACCCCGAGCGGGGCTTTCGTTTCTCGACCTACGCAACCTGGTGGATCCGCCAGACCATCGAACGGGCAATCATGAATCAGACCCGGACCATCCGGTTGCCGATTCATGTGGTCAAGGAGCTGAACGTCTACCTGCGGGCCGCCCGTGAGTTGACGCAAAAACTCGACCACGAGCCCTCACCCGAAGAGATCGCCAACCTGCTGGAAAAACCGGTTGGTGAGGTCAAGCGCATGTTGGGGCTCAACGAACGGGTGTCCTCGGTGGACGTTTCCCTGGGGCCGGACTCGGATAAAACCCTGCTGGATACGCTCACCGATGATCGACCCACCGACCCTTGCGAACTGCTCCAGGATGATGACCTGTCCCAGAGCATCGACCAGTGGCTCTCCGAGCTGACGGACAAGCAACGGGAAGTGGTGATCCGCCGCTTCGGCTTGCGTGGCCATGAAAGCAGCACCCTTGAGGACGTCGGCCTGGAAATCGGCTTGACCCGCGAGCGGGTCCGGCAGATCCAGGTGGAAGGTCTCAAGCGCCTCCGGGAGATCCTGGAGAAGAATGGCTTATCGAGTGAGTCATTGTTTCAATAGTGGTTCATCACAATGAAGAAGGGCGCCAATCGGCGCCCTTCTTCATTTCGTGGGTGGAACCGGTGAAAGCAAGATGGCAATGAAACCCTGTAGGTTTGCTCCCACAGGTTTGTTGCTTGGCTGACAAGCGAGACGTTCACAATGGCTTGTTCATTCACTGTGGTCGGATCCAACCTGCTCCTTTTTCCGGCTCAGCTTGTAAGCCTTTGCCTACTATTGCGTAAGCGTTCGGTTTTTCCTCTGGAAGGATAGATGTTTATGAGGCGCGTAAGAAAACCGTAATTAACTGATTTTCAAGCAGTTTTATTTTGTGACCGACCCGTGACAACGCACCCCGACGACGTCCGGCTCAATTGCACGCGGCTGGGAAACCACTAATATCAGTCCTGTGTCGACGGACAGACACACCCGTCAAGGACGATGGGAATGGAAGGACATCGCAGGACGCGATTCATCAGGACGATGAAAAGGATTAAAGGGATTAGGGAAAAAATGTGGGCGGGTCAAACCGCCCCTTTTTTTGCCTGCGAATCGTGCCCATGCTCTGCGGGGGCATGCCTCTACGGACGCTCTGCGTTCGATCCGGCAACCCAAAAGCAAAAAAGCCCGCAAGGGGCCTTTATGCAGTAAGCAGGGCGATCAGCGCTCGAGGTCGGCGATCTTGCCAGGCTTGCCATCCCACTCTTCAGCATCTGGCAGCGGGTCTTTCTTCTCGGTGATGTTCGGCCAGATATCCGCCAGTTCGGCGTTCAGCTCGATGAAGTTCTCCTGGCCGGCTGGCACTTCGTCTTCCGAGAAAATCGCGTTCGCCGGGCATTCCGGTTCACACAGGGCGCAGTCGATGCACTCGTCCGGGTGAATGACCAGGAAATTCGGGCCTTCGTAGAAGCAGTCCACCGGACAGACTTCTACGCAATCGGTGTATTTGCACTTGATGCAGTTGTCGGTGACGACGAAGGTCATTTCTAGTTCTCTCCTCAGGCGGCGGCAGCGGATCCCTCTTCACGGTTGGGGTCGCCAGGTTCGGGAGCGATAGTCTGCAGGCCAGGCTAATAACCCGCAGCATCCCAAACCGCGCGAGATTCTAACAGCTTGAAAGCCTGTGCGTTAGATCCGTGACTTCAATGTGTAGAGTAAATCCAGCGCCCGGCGTGGGGTCAGGTCGTCGAGATCGAGCTTGGCCAGTTCGTCGAGCACCGGATGGGGCAGGCTGGCGAACAAGTCGCTTTGCTGTGGCACGGCCGGTTTGCCTTTGGTGGGGCGGGGCACCTCATGGGGCAGGCTGGTGGTTTCCAGCCGGCTCAGGTGCTCGCGGGCCCGGGTGATCACTTCGCTCGGGACGCCGGCCAGTTGCGCGACCGCCAGGCCGTAGCTCTGACTGGCCGGGCCGGGCAGCACGTGGTGCAGGAACACGATGCGCTCGTTGTGCTCGGTGGCGTTGAGGTGGACGTTGGCGACCAGCGGCTGGCTTTCCGGCAGCACGGTGAGTTCGAAGTAGTGAGTGGCGAACAGCGTATAGGCCCGCAGGTGGGCCAGGCGTTCAGCCGCTGCCCAGGCCAGGGACAGGCCGTCGAAGGTGCTGGTGCCGCGGCCGACTTCGTCCATCAGCACCAGGCTGCGCTCGGTGGCGTTGTGCAGGATGTTCGCGGTTTCGCTCATTTCCACCATGAACGTCGAACGCCCGCCCGCCAGGTCATCGCTGGAGCCGATCCGGGTGAAGATCCGGTCCACCAGGGACAGTTCGCAACTCGCCGCCGGCACGAAACTGCCAATGTGGGCCAGCAGCACGATCAATGCCGTCTGGCGCATGTAGGTGGATTTACCGCCCATGTTCGGACCGGTGATCACCAGCATGCGGGTGTTGTCGTCCAGGCTCAGGTCGTTGGCCACGAACGGCGTGGTCAGCACCTGCTCGACCACTGGGTGACGGCCTTGGCTGATGCGCATGCAGGGTTCGCTGACGAACCGTGGGCAGTTGAGGTCCAGGTTCAGCGCGCGCTCGGCCAGGTTGCTCAGCACGTCCAGTTCCGCCAGGGCCCCAGCGGTGTCCTGGAGCGGCGGCAACTGGCTGATCAGGTCTTCGAGCAGTGCCTCGTAGAGCATCTTTTCCCGGGCCAGGGCTCGGCTCTTGGCCGACAGCGCCTTGTCTTCGAACGCCTTGAGTTCCGGGGTGATGAATCGCTCGGCGCCCTTCAGCGTCTGGCGACGGATGTAATCGGCCGGGGCCTGCTCGGCCTGCTTGCTCGGCAATTCGATGAAATAACCGTGGATGCGGTTGTAGCCGACCTTGAGATTGGCCAGCCCTGTACGGGCTTTTTCCCGGGCTTCGAGGTCGATCAGGAACTGACCGGCGTTCTCGCTCAGCGATTGCAACTCGTCGAGTTCAGCGTCGTAGCCGGTTTTCAACACGCCGCCGTCACGGATCACCGCCGGCGGGTTATCGATAATGGCTTTTTCCAGCAGCGCAGCCAGGTCCGGGTAGGTGCTGGTGGTGCGCGCCAGTTGTTGCAGATGCGGCGCATCGAGGTCGGTCATTGCCACCTGAAGTTCCGGCAGTGCGCTGAGGGCATCGCGCAGGCGGGCCAAGTCCCGGGGCCGGGCGTTGCGCAGGCCGATTCGCGCGAGGATCCGCTCGATGTCGCCGATTTCCTTGAGCTGCGGTTGCAGCTGCTCGAAGCGATAGCGATCCAGCAGGCAGGTAATGGACGATTGGCGCGCCAGCAATACCGTGAGGTCCCGCAGCGGACGGTTCAGCCAGCGTGTCAGCAACCGGCTGCCCATGGCGGTCTGGCAACGATCGACCACCGACTGCAAGGTATTGTCGCGCCCGCCGGCCAGGTTGGTGTCCAGTTCCAGGTTGCGACGGCTCGCGCCGTCCAGCACCACCGTGTCGTCCAGGCGTTCATGGCGCAGGCTGCGCAAGTGGGGCAGGGCGGTGCGCTGGGTTTCCTTGGCGTAGGCCAGCAGACAACCGGCGGCGCCAATGGCCAGGGTCAGGTTTTCGCAACCGAAGCCCTTGAGGTCCTGGGTGGAAAACTGTTGGCAGAGACTTTTCAGCGCCGAGTCGCGCTCAAAATCCCATGGCGCCCGACGACGCACGCCACGGCGTTTTTCCGCTGGCAGGTCCTTGGGCCAGTCATCCGGGATCAACAACTCCACCGGGTTGACCCGCTCCAGCTCCGCCAGCAGGTTTTCCCAGCCCTTGATTTCCAGCACCGAGAAGTTGCCGCTGGTGATGTCCAGCACCGCCAGGCCGAACAGCCGCTCATCCCCCAGCACGGCGGCGATCAGGTTGTCGCGGCGTTCATCCAGCAGCGCCTCATCGCTGACCGTGCCCGGCGTGATGATGCGCACCACCTGGCGCTCCACCGGGCCTTTGCTGGTGGCCGGGTCGCCGACCTGCTCGCAAATCACCACCGACTCGCCGAGCTTGACCAGCTTCGCCAGGTAACCTTCCGCCGCGTGGTAAGGAATCCCACACATCGGAATCGCCATGCCCGCCGATTGCCCACGCGCCGTCAGGGTGATGTCCAGCAACTTGGCGGCCTTCTTCGCATCCTCATAGAAGATCTCGTAGAAGTCGCCCATGCGGTAGAACATCAGCTGATCCGGGTGCTGATTCTTCAAGCGCCAGTACTGCTGCATCATGGGCGTATGGGAGGACAGGTCGTTCACGGCGGTATTCATCGGTGTCAGGCAGGCTCGTTGAAAGGTGTGGGGCAAAAGAAGGGCCGCGGCCCGGCTTTTCCGCGATGGGCGCAAGGTTAACATGGGCAGTCCGGGACAACCCAGACGGAGTGAGCTACAAAGCCCGGAGGAGCGGCGCTTGCAGGAGCAAAACCTGTGGGAGCAAAGCTTGCTCGCGAGAGCGGAGTGTCAGCTTGCATGGATCTTGGACCTGCTGCCGTCTTCGGCATGAGTTACAGCTTCATCAATATGCACATTTATGCAAATCAGCATTTGTCTTCTGTCAAAAGAACAAGCACTATGCGCGTTATGCAAAAACGCAACGTTTCTACCGTATTAAGAGCATTGCTCGACCAGCACGGGATCTCCCCCACGGAGCTTCACCGGCGTACCGGCGTGCCTCAGTCCACCCTCTCGCGGATTCTCAGCGGCAAGATCGTCGATCCTTCGGATAAACACATCTCCAGGATCGCCGACTACTTCGCCGTCAGCACCGACCAGTTGCGCGGGCGCGCGGACGTTGCGCCTGCCGTTAACAGCCGTCGCGAGGAGTCGCATGCCGAGCTCAAGGACATAAGCCTGTGGGACGACGAAACACCCGTCGAGGATGATGAGGTGTCGGTCCCTTTTCTGCGTGAGGTTGAATTGGCTGCTGGATCAGGAAGATTCGTCATCGAAGAGAGCGAGCGCTCAAGCCTGCGCTTTGGCAAACGCAGCCTGCGCCATAACGGCGTGCAATTCGACCAGGCCAAATGCGTGACAGTACGCGGCAACAGTATGGTGCCGGTGCTGCGCGACGGCGCTACGGTCGGGGTGAATGTGGCCCGGTGCGGGATTGGCGATATCGTCGATGGCGACCTCTACGCCATCAATCACAATGGCCAGCTGCGGGTGAAACAGCTGTATCGGTTGCCCACCGGCATCCGCCTGCGCAGCTTCAATCGCGACGAACACCCGGATGAGGACTACACCTTCCAGGACATGCAAGAGGAGCAGATCGTCATCCTCGGCCACGTCTTCTGGTGGGGCATGTACGCTCGTTAACCCCTGCGCTGTCAGATAAAACTCGCCACCGGCGGGTTTTTTTTCGTCTTTAAAAATCCCCTGCTCCTGTGTTTGCGGGCCCTGATGCACACGTGCAAAATTAATGCATAAAAAAATGCATTTGTGCATTGACTGTATATGCATACATGCATATTCTGTGTCCAAGCCGCTCGACAAAGCGGCTGGCAACAACGCTCTTTAGTTCCAGCAGAACAGGCAGCGATGAACCGGCCTTGACGGTTCAGAGGGTTGGCAACTGACCCGGGTGTGCAGCGTAAAGCACCAGAAGCAGTTATCCGGCGGGCAGGGGCCGCGGTCGGAAAAACAATTTGAATGGATCCGTACCGCGCCAGTCGCGCCGAAAGATCAAGCGCATTACTGAAAAGCCTGGGCAACCGGGCTTTTTGAAATGCCTGCGCCGTGAGGTGCATTCAGACACATTACCGCCGCCAATGGAGGGCTTTCAATGCTGAGGGATTTCAGATGCGGTCACTGCAAACGACTTCTGGCCCGCGTGGGCGAGAACACCGAACTCCAGATCAAATGTTCCCGGTGTGGGACGTTGAATCATGGGAAGGCCCTTGAGCCTCGAGTTATCGCCGTCGAGCGAGGATATGCGGAATTCACCGCAAACCAATGCTCAACATCCATCGAGGTTACGAAATGAAACTATCTAAACCGCTTTTGCTGGCAGCAGCCATGTTTTTGTCATCGTTTGTATCCCTGAATTCCTGGGCTGACACAGCGCTGTCGTGGAATCTGGCCAGGGACATGTATTTGATGACCGAGCAGGCTCCTGCCGGTTCGCCATGGTCCTTCATGCAAAACAAGTCGGGGGTAAACGTCTCGGCCAACTACACATTGTTTCCGACGTTTCAGGCTGGGCAATGCAGCGGCAAGCCAACCACCTGCTGGCGCGATGATGTAACAGGCGCCTGGATTTCCATCCCCAACGAAAGCTTCACTTTCACCGGTTCGGGCACGAGCTTCGTGTTCAAGCAAGGCGACGTGGCGACCCATCCCGGCACCAATAGCCAGAGCATCTTCCGATGGGCGAGTCCTGTTAGCGGAAATATCAATGTGTTGGGACGTGTCAATGATCTGCACAACGCATGCGGAGATGGTATCGGCTGGTCGCTCAACCTGGGTGACACCGTGCTTCAGTCCGGGAGCCTGGCAAATGGCGGCAGCAGCACCTTCATGCTCAACAACGTCGCGGTCACTCCAACGTCTTCGCTATATCTGGTCATTGACCGCAAAGCCCACAACTCTTGCGACGCGACCAGCGTCGACATGCTCATCACTCGCTGATAGCGACTGAGCAATGCGTGCTGGCTTGAGCTTTACATCCAATCTGAATGGCTCGGGGTCTGCAATTGCGCCCTGAGCTCTCCAATTCTTCCCCCCAGGAGACGCGACATGACAAACGAGCAACAAGCGTTGCTGGACATGCCGATCTGGCTGGTCATCGTGCTCGCCCTGGTGGGCGGGGTGTCCGGCGAGATGTGGCGTGCCGACAAGGACGGCGCCCGCGGCTGGTCGCTGTTGCGTCGCCTGGCCCTGCGTTCCGGCGCCTGCGTGATCTGCGGGGTCTCGGCAATCATGCTGCTGTATGCCTTTGGCATGTCGATCTGGAGTGCGTGCGCTTTGGGTTGCCTGACGGCCATGGCCGGTGCCGATGTGGCCATTGGTCTTTATGAGCGTTGGGTCGCCAAGCGGATTGGCGTGGCGGGTCCAACTGACCGCGACTCCCACTTGGACCAACCCTAGAAACACACCTTGGAAACATCTGTCGCTGCAATCAAGCGGCAAGCATTCAACGGAACCCGCCATGCCCACTCTTTCTATCCACAAACCATCGCAGTTCTGTACGGCGATGGGCGAAGCGCTACGCGCCACTTTTCCTGAGTTGAAGGTCGGCAGTCGCCAGGACCTTGCCGCCGTCGGCGCCGACGCCTGGGTGTTGATCGCGCTTGACGGCGATGCCTCAGGCATACCGGCGAACGACGGTCGCCACTCCCATGCCTTGTCTGTGTCCCTGCAGTGTCTGCTGCCAGGGCGCCCAGACCTCGAAGCCTGCGATCTGGCCGCTGCCTTGCTGGACTTCATCGCGGATCAGCGCTGGGGTATTTCAGGGACGCAGTGTGATTTACCCACGACCCTCGTCGCACAACCTTCGACATGGGTCTTCGACGAACAAACCTACAACACCTGGGCCGTTTCTTTCGTCCAGACACTCTATTTCGGTCAACCCTTGCTTGAGGGTCCGACCGGTATCCCGCTGTTTGCCCGCACTTGGGAAGTCTCGGACATCGACGATCCGGCTCAATACACCGCACTCGAGGGCTGACCCATGCTGGATGCGTTTATACGTCTGCACCTGGAGCCGATCATCGAGCGCCTGGCCGAGATGGAGACCGAGCTCGAAGACCTGCATCGGCGGGCCGACAGCTTCTGTCGGATTGGCGTATGCCAGGAGGTCGACGCGGCCAGCAACACCTGCAAGGTCAGTCACGGCGACCTGCTGACGCCGGCGATCCGCTTCTTCAATCCGAGCGCCGGCGCCCAGAGCGAGTCGCGGATTCCCTCCGTGGGCGAGCAGTGCCTGTTGCTGAACCACGGCGGCGGTGAGAGCAGTGGGCAGTCGGTGGCGTTGTTCGGCCTCAACGGTGGTCAGTTTCCGCCCGTTTCGACTCAGGCTTCGCTGACGCGTCGCCTCTATCAGGACGGCACGGAAAGCGGCTACGACCACAGCGCCCATGTCCTGCGCTGGAAGAACGGCCCGGCGACGTTTGCCGGCGCTCGTGAATCCCTTGAACTCAGCATCGGCCCGTCGCGGCTGACGATGACGCCTGACTTCATTGCGTTGCAACAGGGCGCTGTCGGCCTGCGTCTCGACGCGTCCGGCGTGCACTTCAGCGGCCCGTTGGTTGACCACCAGGGCCGCGTCATCAGTACCGCATAAGAGTTTTCCCATGATTGGAATCGATCGCAACACCGGCGCGACGGTCGACGACTGGCTGCAGTTCGTGCAGCGCGCCACCCGGGCGCTGACCACGCCGCTCGGCACCCGACAGAAGCGTCCTTTATATGGCTGCGCGTTGACCCAGTTGCTGGGTCAGAACCTCGGCGACGACCTGCTGATGCTCGCTCAGAGCCACGCGGCCCAAGCCTTCTACAACCCGCACAACGGCATCAGCGACTTCGAACCTCAGGTCATTGTCGCCAGCCGTCAGGGGGCCGGGTTGTTGTTGCGCTTCGCCGGCACCTGGAAAAACCGTAAACAAACGTTCGAGGTGGTGACATGAGCATGTTGATACCCGGCCAGAATCAGTTGGCTGAACCGGCCATCGTCACGGTCGACGCGTTCGAGGACCTGCTCGCGGAGTTCAAGACCTTCGTGGTCGAGTACGTCGGCGCGCGTTCTCCCGAGAGCGCGGCCAAGCTGGTCGACAGCCTCGACAACGAAAGCGAACTGCTGACACTGGCCCTTGAGGCCTTCTGCATACGGCTGCAGACCCACGAGCGAAAATACAACGCCCGCATCAAGCAGATGCTGGCGTGGTGGGCCACGGGAACCAACCTTGACGCGCGCCTCGCTGACATGGGGCTTGAACGCCAGTTGCTCGACCCGGGCGATCCGGCGGCGTTCCCTCCAATTGCCCCGGTCTACGAGAGCGACGATGACGCACGGCTGCGCTACTACCTGGCACCCCATGCGCCGGCGGCGGGTTCGCGAATGCAGTATCGGAGAGAGATTTTTACCTTGGGTGAGCGACCGGTGGTGAAGGTGGAAAATGCTACAGCGGGGGTCGTGACAGTCACTTATACCTTCAACCCGGATGGTTACGCGGCGCAGGTCAAGGACGGCAACGGACGCCGGACTGCGCCTGGTGAAGTCACGGTGACGGTGCTGTCCCGAGAGGGCGATGGCACGCCGTCCGCGTCGCTGCTCAATGGTGTTCGCCAGCATTTCGACCGGCCCGATGTGCGGCCGGAAACCGACCGGGTCATCGTGCAGGCCGCACAAATCAAGAACTACAAAATCCGCGTCGTGGCGAAGATCAATGCCGGCCCGGACTCGGGCTTGACCCAGCTCGCCGCAGCGCAGCAGTTGCAGGCGTATGCCGAGGACTGTCATCGCCTGGAAGGTCGAGTCGACCCGAGCTGGATCGACTACACGCTGCACAGCGCGGGGGCGGTTCAGCTTGAAATCCTCGAACCGCTCGCGCCCATTGTGACGACGGCATTCCAAGCCCCGTATTGCACGGGCGTCGAGGTGGAGGTGGATACGTTATGAGTGATGGCACACCTCGTCCAGGCCTGTTGCCGGCCAACAGTTCAACGCTGGAAAGGGCGCTTGACCTGGGCTTCGCCCGGCTGCTTGAACGCATCGACCCACCGTTTCCCGAGCTGATGAACCCGGCGGCCACGCCGGTGGCGTTTTTACCGTATCTCGCGGCCGATCGTGGGGTCCGCGAATGGAGCACCGAGGCGCCCGAGCTTGAAAAGCGCCTGACGGTGGAGCTCGCGTGGCCTACCGCACGGCAGGCCGGGACGCGGAAGGCCTTGGAAAATGCCGCCAAAGGTTTGCAGTTGATGCCCGAAGTGCGCGCCTGGTATGAGCAGACGCCCCCCGGCCCGCCCTACAGTTTTTCCGTCCGGGCGTTTACCGAACAGCCTTACAGCGAAGAGATCGACGCCCGTCTGGATCGTCGCTTGGCCGATGCCAAAAGCGAGCGCGACACCTTGACGGTTTCGGTCGGCTTGAGTGCATTCGGCCGTCACGTCATCGGCGCCGTGACGCTCTGCGGCGAACTGACCACGGTGTATCCGATTGTCATCGAAGGGCTTGAAGCCTCGGGACCGGTCTTCATGGCCGCCGGGCTCTATAGCGTTGAAACATCCACTATTTACCCTCAGGGGGCCTGAATGGCTGACTATTACACCCTGCTCACCGATGCAGGCATCGCCTACGAAACTGCCTGCAAGGCGGCGGGCAAACCGATCAAGCTTTCGCAGCTTTCCGTCGGTGATGGAGGCGGCTCGGTCTACAACCCGGCCGCAACCGCCACCGCGCTCAAGCGCGAGGTGTGGCGCGGGCCACTCAACGCATTGTTCCAGGACGAGAACAACCCGAGCTGGTTGCTGGCCGAAGTCACCATCCCGCCTGACGTGGGCGGCTGGTATGTACGAGAGGCCGGGATCTGGACCGACACCGGGATCCTGTACGCGATTGTCAAATACCCGGAGTCCTTCAAACCGGTACTGGCAACGTCCGGCTCGGGGAAAGAGTTCTATATCCGTTCGATTTTCGAAACCAGCAATGCCGAGCTGGTGACATTGCTCATTGACGATACGGTGGTCAAGGCGACGCGTGCCTGGGTCGCCAGCTACGTGGCCGATGAGCTTGCCAAGCTCGACCGCAAACAGTCGGTGCGGGTGGCGACCACGGCCAACATTGTCTTGAGTGGTGCTCAGGCGATCGATGGTGTTGCGGTGGTTTCCGGGGATCGGGTGCTGGTGAAATCCCAGACCCTGGCGAAGGACAACGGCATCTATGTCGCCGCGAATGGCGCATGGGCGCGGGCGAAGGATGCTGATGCGAGCGTCGAGGTCACCTCGGGACTGATTGTTTCGGTGGAGGAGGGCGGGACGCTTGCCAATACGATCTGGCAGTTGATTACCGACGGCGTGATTGTGCTGGGCACTACGGCGCTGACGTTTCAGAATGTGACGCAGGGGTTTGCACCGCTCAATGCACCAGCGCTGGTCAACCCTACGGCTACCACGCCGGCCCAGTTTGATAACAGTACGCGCGTTCAGACCACGGCTTTTGCCAAGAAGATGGGCGTTGAATGGTCCAACTTCAATGCGGTCGGTGCTAGTACTGTGCTGGGGGTTGGAAGTGTGGGCGGCGTCGTCAGCGTGGCGGCTGCGACGGCAGCAAACATCACCCTGCCGCCTACCGGGCAGGTAGTAGCCGGTGCGGTGATTATGGTGCTAAGTGCGGGTGCCGGCGCCGTGACTTTGCTGGCTTCGGGCGCTGACCTTCTGACGAATGCAAGCGGTATAACCATTCCTGTTGTATTGGGGCAGGGTGATTCGGCTCTGTTTACGAGAGTGTCTGGTGAGTGGCGCTTGATTAGCGGAACGGTGGCGCTCAGATACAGCACCGTGATGTCGGGGCCGAACTGGACCACGCAACCTTTTTTTGATAACACCAAGTCGCTCGCGACAACTGAATTTGTACAGCGCGAGAAGGGCGGGTTTGCCAGCAGCGTGGCGATTGCTGGCGGTTCCGTCGCATTGACTAGCGCCCATGTTGGTACGCGTATCGAAATGTCGGCGCCGGGAACGCTTACGTTGCCTAAGGCCACCACGGTGCTGAAAGGCGCCTCAATCCTGATTACGACTTCTGCGGCTGTAGGCGGAGTTTTTTTGGGACTGCAGGCTGGGGACTCGCTGGCGATTAACAATGTGGCAGTTCCTGCGCCTTATGCCATGTCGAACGGCTCCGATATTTTGCTAGTGTCGGATGGAGTCCTCTGGCGGGCCCACGCGAGCCTTGAATGCTTGCGCACATCTCCACTTTTCGCCGCCTCTTTCGCCACTACCGGTTTTTCAAAGTCACCCGGTGGTGTCATAGAAATGTGGGGGCTTACGGGTGGTTTGGCTCCGAGTGCCATTGGATCGATTGTCTTTCCACAAACGTTCCCAAATGCCTGCCTGAATATTCAGCTGACCTACGTCGACAGTGGAACCCAGGCGCCCGCCACGCGAGGGGGGCCGGTGCAAGTTGGTACTTATACGAAAAGTGGTTTCAATTACTCTCATTCCGGCAGTTCTAGTTCTTGCCAACATTTTTGGCGAGCTATCGGTAATTAAGGGGCGTTATGAATTATTACTGTGCAGTTGACGGCGGTTTTTACAACTCGGCTTTCCATGAATTTATTCCAGAGGGCATCGTCGAGGTCGCTGATGAGCATTATGTGGCGCTGATCAAAGGCCAGGAGCAAGGTCGCCGCATTATATCGGACGATAATGGTTATCCAATCCTTGGCGATCCGCTAACGCCCTCGCTTGAAGCGTTGAGAATCATCGAGCGGCGATGGCGCGATGACCTTTTGTTAGCGTCCGATGGTTTGGTCTCACGTCACCGCGATGAATTAGAGGAGGGTATCGTAACGACCCTAACTTCCGAACGATACGTGGACCTGCAAGCCTACCGCCGCGCTCTACGAAACTGGCCGGAGATGGACGAGTTTCCGCTGATTGAGTATCGGCCGAAAGTACCGGATTGGCTGATTGAACAACCCCAATAAACGCCCCGCACCGACGGGGCGTTTTCTTTCCCATCAAATCCCGACAACACCAACAGCCCCTTCCCAGGGGCTTTTTCGTCTCTGGAGATCCAAAAAATGGCACCACGCCAAACCTACACCGTACTCCTGCCATTCCCCACCGGGGGTGGCCACTGGTCGAGCGTCGGCCAGGACCTCGACCTGCTCGACGTGGAGGCCAGTGCGTTACGCAGCGCCGGTCGCCTGGCGCTGAAAAAAATCGAGGCTACCGACGTGGCCTCCGCATCCAACCCGGCCAAAAAGGCCGCCACCAAGAAGGCTGAATAACCATGGCTGAGGTTTTGAACTTCGAGCACAACGGCATTACCGTCAATGCCACTGAATCTCCCGAGGCCATGGGTGGCCTGGGGGACAACGTCATCGGGTTGGTCGGCACCGCGCCGAATGCCAACCCGCTGATTCCGAAAAACACCCCGTTCCGCATCAACAGCTTCACCACCCAGGCCCAGTTGGACCCGACTGGCGTCGAGGCGGGCACGTTGTTCCAGGCGGTCTACCAGATCCTCAAAGTGGTCAAGGTGCCGGTCTACGTGGTTATCGTCGAAGAGGGCGCGACCCCGGCCGACACGCAGAACAACGTCATCGGTGGCATCGAAGCGCAGACCGGCCGCAAGCTCGGCCTGGCCGCGTTGAGCGGTGTTGCCGAAGACCTGACCATCATCGGCGCGCCGGGCTTCACCGGCAGCAAGGCGGTAGCGAGCGAGTTTGCCTCGTTCGGCAAGCGCATCAAGGCGCGCGTGGTGCTCGACGGCAAGGACGCCTCCGTCGCTGATCAAGTGACCTACAGCCAGGGACTGGGCGGTGCGGAACTTGGTTTCGACCGTTGCCTGGTGGTGCACAACATGCCGGCGGTGTACTCCAAGGCCGCGAAGAAAAACGTTTTCCTGGCGCCGTCGAGCCTGGCGATCGCCGCGCTCGCCAAGGTCAAGCAATGGGAGAGCCCAGGCAACCAGGTGACCTATGCCGAGGACGTTTCGCGCACCGTGGAATACAACATCCTCGACGCCTCCACCGAGGGCGATCTGCTCAACCGCTATGGCGTCAGCTACTACGCACGCACCGTCCTCGGCGGCTTCTCGCTGCTGGGTAACCGCTCCATCACTGGCAAGTTCATCAGCTACGTCGGACTCGAAGATGCCATCAGCCGCAAGCTGGTCAAGGCCGGCCAGAAAGCCATGGCGAAGAACCTGACCAAGTCGTTCATGGACCAGGAGGTCAAGCGCATCAACGACTGGCTGCAAACCCTGGTCGCTGACGAAACCATCCCCGGCGGCAGCGTTTACCTGCACCCGGAGCTGAACAGCGTCGAGAAGTACAAGAATGGCACCTGGTACGTGGTCATCGACTACGGCCGCTACGCGCCAAACGAACACATGATTTATCAACTCAATGCCCGCGATGAAATCATCGAGCAGTTCCTGGAGGATGTTCTCTAATGTTTACCAACCGCGTAAGACAGGCCATCGCGGCCACCCTGCAAGGCCTGCCGTTGTCGGCGACCGTGGAAGAGTTCACGCCGCCGAAGATCGAATTCGACATGGAAGCGATGGTCGGTGGACGCTTCATTGCCGAAGAAATGGCCAAGAGCGGCAAGGTGCTGAACGCTACCCTCGTACTGCAAGGGGCCGGGCCTGAAATCATGCTCGCCCTGGGTGTGCAACTGGGCGATGACATTCTGCTGAACGTGCGTGAAGCCGGCCAGGATCAGGATGGCACCACCTGGTTCACCTACCACACCGTCGGCGGCAAGCTCAAATCCCTGGCAGAGGCCAAGCTGAAGATGGGCGACAAGCCCACCACGACACTTGAGCTGGCTTGCCGCACCTACAACCGTCTCGAAAACGGTGTCCCGGTGATCGACATCGACGTGCGCACCCAGAAGTTCGTGCTCAACGGCGTCGACATCCTCGGCGATGCCCGCCGCGCGGTGTTGTTGCCTTAAACCTCAGTCGAGCACAGTCCCTGTGGGAGCGAGCCTGCTCGCGAATGCGGTCGTATATCAGACATTTTGATGCTGAATATACGACCGCATTCGCGAGCAGGCTCGCTCCCACAGGGG
>NZ_JAGGOF010000055.1 GCF_018614775.1 Pseudomonas fluorescens | reverse complement strand
AACGGCCGTCGTCGGAGCGCAAGATCGGCAGCACCGGCATCCATTCACCGACCTTCAGCTCGGTCTTCGAGACCTTGGCCTTGAGCGCCACGCCCAGGCGACCGAAGTCGTCGGCCGGACGCCCGTCATCGTGCACCGGCAACAGCTGCGTACCCGCCGTGCCCTTGCCGCCGTCGAGCTTGACCGAGTACAGGCCCAGCACGTCCACGCCGAAACCGACCACGCCCTGGGTGAAGCCGGACTTGGCATCAAGGATAAAACTCTGGGTCCATTCCTCAGCCTTGCCTTGGGCGTTGTTCGGGTTGGTGAAGTTGCGGTTGAAATAGGCGTTGCGCAGGGTCAGCGTGGCCTTGGCGTCATCGACGAAGCCTTCGGCGCTGGCGCTGGTTGGCAAAAACGCGGCGAGGCCACTGCAGCCGAGCAGGATCAGCGCAGGGCTGGCATTGCGAAGGGTACGGCGGGTTGGGCGATTGTCGGGCGAAAAACGGACACGTGTGCTCACTGTGGCGGCTCCCTACTTTTTTGTTGTTTTTATTTGTCATACGTCGTCGTACAACATGGGCCGATTATTTGGGGGGCGTCGCGCGTTGTCAACTGGCCGTGATGGAATTATCCAACTCGGGCTTGCTCGGCAGTTGGCTGGCTCAGGGGTTGTAGGAAGGTGAAATGCAGAAGCAGCCCCGGGCGGCGGCTTGATCCAGCCGTTTCAAGGCGTCGTATGGGCAAATAGTTATGCGATGACTGGTCTAAGACCTTAGTCGAATGCTCATCGAACAGGCACGACAGCCCAGAAGCGGAACGCAGAGCGTCCCTGGCGGCATTCCCACGCGGAGCGTGGGAATGATCGAAATGCTCATGATCCAACGGACGGGTGACGCCCCACGTCACAGTGTTGATCGTTCCCACGCTCTGCGTGGGAATGCATCCCGTGACGCTCCGCGTCACTTCCAGAAGCGGAACGCAGAGCGTCCCTGGCGGCGTTTCCATGTAGAGCGTGGGAACGATCGAAATGCTCATGATCCAACGGACGGGTGGCGCCCCACGCTACAGTGTTGCTCGTTCCCACGCTCTGCGTGGGAATGCATCCCGTGACGCTCCGCGTCACTTCCAGAGGCGGAACGCGGAGCGTCCCTGGCGGCATTCCCACGCGGAGCGTGGGAACGATCGAAATGCTGATGAGCCAACGGACGGTGACGCCCCACGCCACGCTGTTGATCGTTCCCACGCTCTGCGTGGGAATGCATCCCGTGACGCTCCGCGTCACTTCCAGAAGCGGAACGCGGAGCGTCCCTGGCGGCATTCCCACGCGGAGCGTGGGAACGATCGAAATGCTGATGATTCAACGTACGGTGACGCCCCATGCCACAGCGTTGATCGTTCCCACGCTCTGCGTGGGAATGCATCCCGTGACGCTCCGCGTCCCTTCCAGAAGCGGAACGCAGAGCGTCCCTGGCGGCATTCCCACGCGGAGCGTGGGAACGATCGCAGGTGGCTGTCAGCCCGTGTTCCCAGTCCAGACAGGGCCGTGTTTATTCAAATGTAGGAGTGCGCTGGATTGGGCTACGTTGTCTTGCGCCGTTGCCTACAACTACGCCAGAATCCGCCGGCTTGTGCGCCTGGGGGGAGGCCTCTATCGTTTCCGGGTCGCTGAGGAATCAGCGATCGGGTTTGGTAGCCCGGCTTTTGACTTGTCGCATAGCCCACCTGGCAGAGACCTTTCCGGTATCTGTTTTATGGCGGTCATGCGCAGGGCGTCTTCGGACGCGCCGGTTCCAAGTCACCGGTCTACCAACCCGCGTATGGCCGCCACCTTCGTTTGGTAGCGAGGATGATGGTCTCCTTTTTCTGACTTGGAGATTCATTTGTGTTCAAAGTAACCCCGAACCCACCGAACACCGATCCGACTTCACCGCGCAAAAAAACCAAATCCCAAAAACACGACGAAGTCACCGACCGCGTCCTCGACCATTACCTGAACCCCAAACCGGACAAGCCCGAAGCGGGTCCTGCCCCCGATCAACTCTTCACCGTCAACAAGGACATCGACACCGAAAGCCTGCTCGCCAACCTCAGCGAAACCCTGGCCTCGGCCAACGTCATGGTCGGTGACCTGGCCTTCGACCTGGAAGGTTCCCGCCGGCATTTCCTCCTGGGCATCCAGCAGTTGATCGAACTGAGCACGTTGTTGGCAACCCGCGCGCTGGATAACGTCGAACAGCGCCAGCCGACATAACGCATCCCCGTGGCGAGGGAGCAAGCTCCCTCGCCACGGGGACTTATGCCGATCCTCGATCGTGGGCAAACGGCGGGACCTGTGGGAGCCGAGCTTGCTCGTGATGGTGGCGGTACATTCAACCGATAACTGGATGCCTAAGATTGAGCCTCTTGACTGCACGTGTTACGGGGCTGGGTGATCAGGCTACCGGAACAGCTTTCGTCTTAACTCCTGCGAATTTGAAAATGTATTCCTACGTCTTTTTTATGCCTCTTGAGCCAGTCCAGCTTGATGCGCCGTTCAGTGTGTAATAATCGCATTTGTAGATGTTTAACCTCCGGCGATGGTATTTTTATGTTTTCTAGTTTTTCATTAATGTCTTTAGCTTTATTCACTAAGTCCCGATCTAGTACCAGTCGGGCTTCTGGGTTTTTTCGTTTAAGTTCATCAGTCATATAGTCAAAAAGAAGTGCGGCCTCTATTCTTTTATCCTTGTAAGCTCGTTGACCTACTTGCCGTGTGTTTAATTCTGCAGTGGCACGCCGCGCGCGTTTTTGTCTTTTCTCGGGACGCAGCTCGAACTCCGCAAGGTGGTCATAAGGCCAGGCAGGTCGAGTAGGGGGTTGAGTATCAGTTGGCAATTTTAGCGAAGGAGTAGGTGGTATGGGATCGCTGGTTCCTGCGGGTCTGGCCACGTTGCTGAGATACTTAAGTTTGAAAATTCTTAATGGGCTATTCCCACTTGGATCATACCGATTAACCGGATCCCCACCACAATAAGCATACGAATTAATCCCCCCATCCCCAAAAGGACTCAAGTCGTCCGGACTATTGAACCGCATCAACACCGGATTAAAAGCCCGATTCCCTTGACCCAGCAAATAGTGCCCGGTTATTGAGTCCGGACGCTCACCATTGAAACCCAGCAAGCAACTCAACCCACTTTCCCGTGAACGATGCCCATAGGCCGTATAGGCCATCCTTTGCAATTCTGTATCCGTCAAGGCTGTCAACGGCGAACGCTGTTGATCCGTCGCCAACAGTGTCGTGTCGGTCACACCGGCGACACTCAGCCGCTGTGCAAGCGGCTGTTCCCCGTTGCGAACAATCGTGAGCTGTGTGTCACTGTCGATTTCATTGACCAACTCGCTGTTCTGGTAGAAACGTTGCGTGCCTGAGCGCTCCGGCGGTGTCAGGCCAGTGAGGCGATCCAGTGGGTCATAGTGGTAGCGGCACAGTATCTTCATCGACGAAGCAGACATGGCTTGGTCATCCCGGAACATTCGGTCTTGTCAGGCTCGGGTATTTCTTGAATGACGTCTACTAGCAGAACTGTTAGTCCGGGGTCTGGATTTTGCGGTGGGACTGAAGGCCCTATCGCGAGCAGGCTCGCTCCCACAGTGGACTGGTGTCGATCCCTACCTTGGGGAAAACACCGCAGGACCTGTCGGAGCGGGCTTGCTCGCGAAGACGGCGGCACATTCAGCATCATTGGCAACTGACCCACCGCTTTCGCGAGCAAGCTCGCTCCCACAGGGAAGGGCGGTGTTTTCGAGGGCAGGTGAATGCTAGTCTTGACCCACGCTGTTGCCAGGGAGCCCTCATGGGCAATCACAAGATCGAGATTCGTCGCAGTAACGTCGAGAAAATCCTGCTGGCCGCCGAGAAGGTCTTTGCCGAGAAAGGCTACGGCGGCACCGCCATGGCGGACATCGCCGCCGAAGTGCAATTGCCGCGTTCCAACCTGCATTACTACTTCAGCACCAAGAGCGAACTGTACAGTGCTGTGCTGTTCGACTTGCTCGAAGTCTGGAAGCAGGACGCCTTGTGCTTCGAGATGTTCGACGATCCCCGGGTGGTGCTCAGCAGCTACATCCGCGCCAAGATGAACCATTCCCGCAGTCGGCCTCACGGTTCGAAGGTCTGGGCCAACGAAGTCATCCACGGCGCGCCGACGCTGGGGCAGGCGCTGGACGCCAGTCTCTATGATTGGGCGAAGATGAAGGAAGCGAAAATCCGCCAGTGGGTGGAGGACAAGCGCATTCTCCCGGTAGAACCTTCCAGCCTGCTCTACATGATCTGGGCCTCGACCCAGCACTACGCCGACTTCGACCACCAGATCAACATCCTCAACGACCACCAGCCGCTGTCGGACATGCAGTTCGAGCGGGCGGTGCAGACGGTGACAGGGGTGATTCTGCGGGGGATCGGGTTGGAGCCTTGAGGTTTTGGGTGTGGTTGATGGCCTCATCGCGAGCAGGCTCGCTCCCACATTGGATCTCTGGCGAACACACGTTCTGAGTTCGCAACAAATCCCCTGTGGGAGCGAGCCTGCTCGCGATGGCGTCAGCCCAGGCCCGTCAAATCTCAAACCGCCACATGATAGGGGTTACGCGGATCATGATTCCAATCCAGGAACGGCTTGCCCGTGTCCATCGGCACCATCTCGATGCAATCCTGCACCGGGCAGGTAATCTGGCACAGGTTGCAGCCCACGCATTCCTCATCGATCACTTCATATTTGCGCGTTCCGTCGGCCTGTTTGACGCTGGCGACGGCCTGGTGTGAAGTGTCTTCGCAGGCGATGTGGCAGCGGCCGCAACCGATGCAGGCGTCCTGGTCGATCTTGGCGATGACCTGGTAGTTGATGTCCAGGTACTTCCAATCCGTGGTGTTGCCCACCGCGCGACCTGAGAACGCCTGGAGGTTGGCGTGGCCTTGGCTGTCCATCCAGCGTGACAGGCCGTCCTTCATCTCTTCGACGATGCGAAAACCATGCAGCATCGCCGCCGTGCACACCTGCACCGCGCCGCTGCCCAGGGCGATGAATTCGGCGGCGTCGCGCCAGCTGCCGATGCCGCCGATGCCGCAAATCGGCAGGCCATGGGTCTGCGGGTCGCGGGCGATTTCCGCGACCATGTTCAGGGCGATGGGCTTGACCGCCGAGCCACAATAACCGCCGTGGGTGCTCTGGCTGCCGACCGTGGGCAGTGCAACCATGCGCTCAAGGTCGACGCTGGTGATGGAGTTGATGGTGTTGATCAGCGACACCGCATCCGCGCCCCCGCGCTGGGCGGCCCGGGCAGCGACGCGGATGTCGGTGATGTTCGGCGTGAGCTTGACGATCACTGGCAGCGAGCAGTAAGTCTTGCACCAGCGGGTCACCTGCTCGACGTACTCCGGCACCTGGCCGACCGCCGCGCCCATGCCCCGTTCCGGCATGCCGTGGGGGCAACCGAAGTTCAGCTCGATGCCGTCGGCGCCGGTCGCTTCCACCAGGGGCAGGATCTGCTTCCAGGACGCTTCGACGCACGGCACCATCAGCGAGACGATCAATGCCCGGTCCGGCCAGTCCTTTTTCACCTGGGTGATTTCCCGCAGGTTGATCTCCAGCGACCGGTCGGTGATCAGCTCGATGTTGTTGATACCCAACACCTCGCGATTGGCGCCGTAATGGGCCGAGTAGCGCGACGACACGTTCACCGCTGCCGGATCCTCGCCGAGGGTCTTCCAGACCACGCCACCCCAGCCGGCTTCGAAGGCGCGGACCACGTTGTAGGCCTTGTCGGTGGGTGGCGCGGAGGCCAGCCAGAACGGGTTGGGGGCTTTGATGCCGGCGAAGACAATCGACAGATCGGCCATTTACGCAGCCTCCACGTTGAGCATGAGTTGAGCGTTGATCGCCTCGGCGGCGAGCTTGCCGTGCTGCACCGCCTGCACGGTGAGGTCCTGGTCCAGGCTGGTGCAATCGCCGCCGGCGTAGACCCCGGGAATGCTGGTGCGCAGCTGTTCGTCCACGAGGATCCGCCCGTCCTGGCGCTTGAGCTCCCGGGCCAGCGGATCCGCCAGTGCGTTGTCGTCGAAGGCCTGGCCGATGGCTTTGAAAATCCCGTCGGCCGGCAGGTCAAAGGTTTCGGCACCGATCACCAGCCGACCGTTCTCCAGGTGGGTGCGGGAGAAGCGCATGCCCTGCACCTGACCGGCGTCATCAAGCAGCACCTGTTGCGGTTGCGCCCAGGTCAGCAGACGCACCTGGTTGGCCTTGGCGATGTCCTGCTCGTGAGCGGTGGCGCCCATGTCCTCGAAACCGCGGCGATACACCAGCGTGACGTCACGGGCACCGAGTCGGGCCATCTGCACGGCCATGTCGATGGCGGTGTTGCCGGCGCCCAGCACGATGCAGCGGTCGGCCAGTGGCAGTTGGCTGAGATCGTCGGCCTGGCGCAGTTCGCGGATGTAATCGGTGGCGGCCAGCAGCCCGGGCGCCTGTTCATCGCTCAGGCCCAGTTGTTTGCTGGCGGCCAGGCCGAGGCCGAGGAACACCGCGTCGAACTGCTGGTGCAGTTCGCTCAGGCTGAGGTTGTCGCCGAGCCTTTGGCCGTGGCGGATCTCGATGCCGCCGATGCCCAGCAGGAAGTCCAGTTCGCGCTGGGCGTAGTTGTCCACCAGTTTGTACTTGGCGATGCCGTATTCATTGAGGCCACCGGCCTTGTCCCGGGCTTCGAAAACCACCACGTCATGACCGTGCATCGCGCTGCGATGAGCGCAGGACAACCCCGCCGGCCCGGCGCCAACCACCGCGATGCGCTTGCCGGTGGCGGCAGCTCGCTGGAACGGGTGTTCGCTGAAGTGGGCGTTGTCCACGGCGTAGCGTTGCAGCAAACCAATCAACACCGGCGCGCATTCCTGGGCGTTGTTGCGCACGCAAGCTTGCTGACAAAGGATCTCGGTGGGACAGACCCGGGCACAGCTGCCGCCGAGAATGTTGGCCGAGAGAATCTTCTGCGCCGCGCCCTGGACGTTGTCCTGATGGATGTTGCGGATGAACGAAGGAATGTCGATCTCGCTGGGGCAGGCGTTCACGCACGGCGCATCGTAGCAGTACAGGCACCGGGACGCCTCCAGGTGGGCCTGGCGCGCATTGAGCGGCGGCGCCAGGTCGCTGAAGCGGGCGGCGAGGGTGGTCGGGTCTTCCAGGGAATGGGGGAGGTGGTTCAAAGGCTGGATCATGGAATGGGCCTCACGGTGTTGGAGGTGCTGCCTCTGGTGGGCAGTGGTTTTTTTGGGCCTGTGCCGGTCTCATCGCGAGCAGGCTCGCTCCCACATTTGAAATGCGGTCCCCTGTGGGAGCGAGCCTGCTCGCGATAGGCCAAAGGCCGCTTTCAGCGTTTCACGGCAGTCGGCCTGTGCAGCTCAGCCCGCTTGTTGAGCAAATCGAACACCGCCGGGTACGCCGGCCGTTCGATGTAGCGCCCCGCGCCGCGTTCGGCCCGCAGGTCGCCATCGGCCCACACCAGCCGACCCTGGCTGATGGTGTGGCTGGGCACGCCGCGCACGGTCTTGCCCTCGAAGATGTTGAAGTCCACTTGCTGATGGTGGGTCTTGGCTGAAATCGTGCGGCTGCCCTCGGGATCCCAGAGCACCAGGTCGGCATCGGCGCCGACGCGGATCGCGCCTTTGCGTGGGTAGAGGTTGAAGATCTTCGCGGTGTTGGTGGAGGTCAGGGCGACGAAGTCGTGCATCGATAATTTGCCGCTGTTGACCCCTTCGTCCCAAAGCACGGCCATGCGGTCTTCGATGCCGGCGGTGCCGTTGGGGATCTTGCTGAAGTCGTCGCGGCCGGCGGCTTTCTGCTCGGCGCAGAAACAGCAGTGGTCGGTGGCGGTGGTGTGCAGGTTGCCGGACTGCAAACCGTGCCAGAGTGCTTCCTGATGCCCGCGGGGGCGGAACGGCGGGCTCATCACGTAGCCGGCGGCGGTCTGCCAGTCGGGGTCGCGATAGACGCTGTCGTCCAGCAGCAGATGCCCGGCCAGCACTTCGCCGTAGACCGGCTGGCCCTTGCTGCGGGCATAGGTGATTTCGTCCAGGGCTTCCTGGGTGGAGACGTGCACCAGGTACAGCGGCGTGCCGAGGGTCTCGGCAATCCGGATGGCCCGGCTCGCGGCTTCGCCTTCCACCTGCGAGGGGCGCGACAAGGGATGCGCTTCGGGCCCGGTGATGCCCTGGGCCAACAGCTTGCGTTGCAGGTGATAGACCAGCTCGCCGTTCTCTGCGTGCACGGTGGGCACCGCGCCCAGTTCCAGGCAGCGCTCGAAGCTCGCCACCAGGGTGTCGTCGGCGGCCATGATCGCGTTCTTGTAGGCCATGAAATGCTTGAAGCTGTTCACGCCGTGCTGGCTGACCAGTTCGGCCATTTCTTCGCGGACCTGCTCGCTCCACCAGGTGATCGCTACGTGAAAACCGTAGTCGCTGGCGCTTTTTTCGGCCCAGCCGCGCCATTGGTGAAACGCTTCCATCAGCGACTGCTGGGGGTTGGGGATCACGAAATCGATGATCGAGGTGGTGCCCCCGGCCAGGCCGGCGGCCGTGCCGCTGAAGAAGTCCTCGCTGGCGACCGTGCCCATGAACGGCAACTGCATATGGGTGTGCGGGTCGATGCCGCCGGGCATCAGGTATTGCCCGCTGCCATCGAGCACCTCGGCACCGGCGGGAACATCGAGGTTTTCACCAATGGCCTTGATCACGCCATCGGCGCAAAGCACATCGGCTCGATAACTTTCATCATGGGTAAGAACGGTGGCACCACGGATCAACAGAGACATTCCGAGCTCCTCGCAGGCATGACCGACTGTTGTCGGTTCTTTATGTTTTATAGATCGCGATTACAAACGATGCGGTCAGGCAAGTTTGCAATCTTGTCATTGCTGTCAGGATTAGACGCTAGCTGGAGTTTATAAAATGTTCAAGATTATTTTTTATAAGCTTATTCATCTAATAAGCTATTGAAAATTAAAGATTAATTATAAAAGTCACCAAAATGGTGAGCGCTCTCACCATTTTGACGCACTTGACAGGATCAATATTTGAGCGAGATTTGTCATGGTAAATCAGCGGCTTGAAAGCCATGGAAGTGCGGCCTAGACACATCGTGCCGATTCGGGGTGCACCACTTTGAATCCTGAACTCGACAGAATGCACACGTCATCTAGCCTGAAGGCGGCAACTGCGCAATGACGCAGGGCCTTGAACGAATGGTTAATCTATAAGTATCAGCAGGTTGTAGCGGTTATATCGATTGTTCGGTCAATTCGGCGCGTTATCCGGCACGGTTATTGAGTGTCGGCGTTGCCAGGCAGGGCGGTCGGTAACAGCGTGCCTTTACATGCAAGTACTCCGGCCATCGCCCCGTCGATGAGCAAAAATAATGAAAACAGTGGAGCGGACATGACCAGATCTACAGTGACCGAGCGCGACGGATTGTTCGAACTCGAGGCCGGCAGCGACGTCCTCGACAGCCCCCGTTTCAACCACGATATTGCGCCGACCAAGGTGCACGAGCGCACCTGGAACAAATGGCACATCACCGCGCTGTGGGTCGGCATGGCGATCTGTGTGCCGACCTATACCCTTGGCGGCGTGCTCACTGCCTATTTCGGCCTGACCGTGGGCGAGGCGTTGCTGGCAATCCTGTTTGCCAACATCATCGTGTTGATACCCCTGACCCTGAACGCTTTCGCCGGGACCAAGTACGGTATTCCGTTTCCGGTGTTGTTGCGCTCGTCCTTCGGCGTCATCGGCTCCAACATCCCGTGCCTGATCCGCGCCCTGGTGGCGTGTGGCTGGTTCGGCATCCAGACGATGTTCGGCGGCCTGGCGATCCACCTGTTTCTCGGCTCGGTGTTCGATGGCTGGAAGAGCCTGGGCGGCACCGGCGAAGTCATCGGCTTCATGGTGTTCTGGGTCATGAACCTGTGGGTGGTGCTGCGCGGTGCCGAGTCGATCAAGTGGCTGGAGACCTTGTCCGCGCCGTTGCTGGTGCTGGTGGGGGCCGGCCTGTTGGTCTGGGCATTGCCCAACGTGTCCTTGACCGAGCTGATGGCGGTCCCGGCCAAACGGCCCGAAGGCGCCGGCGTGACCGGGTACTTTCTCGCCGGGCTGACGGCCATGGTCGGCTTCTGGGCGACCCTGTCCTTGAACATCCCTGACTTCAGCCGTTACGCCCGGAGCCAGAAAGACCAGATCGTCGGGCAAGTCGTCGGCCTGCCGTTGACCATGTTCCTGTTCGCCTCGCTGGGCGTGGTCATGACCGCGGCTTCGGAGAAACTGGTGGGCGTCACCGTTTCCGACCCGGTGACCTTGATCGGGCACATCCAGAGCCCGCTGTGGGTGGCGCTGGCGATGGTGCTGATCATCGTCGCCACGCTCTCGACCAACACCGCGGCCAATATTGTTTCGCCGACCAACGACTTCCAGAACCTGGCGCCGAAACTGATCGGCCGCACCAAGGCGGTGATGCTCACCGGGTTGGTGGGCCTGGCGCTGATGGCCCACGAACTGCTGAAAAAGCTTGGCTGGATCGTTTCCGACGTCAGCCTGGAGTCGGTCTACTCGAACTGGCTGCTGGGCTATTCGAGCCTGCTGGGGCCGATTGCCGGGATCATGGTGGTGGACTATTTCCTGATCAAGAAACAGCAACTGGACCTGGCCGGGCTGTACCGCGACGACGTTTACCCAGCGTGGAACTGGAACGGTTTCATCGCCTTCGGCGTGCCGGTGGTGCTGACACTGCTGTCCCTGGGCAGCGACGCGTTCAGCTGGTTCTACAGCTACGGCTGGTTCACCGGCTCGGCGCTGGGCGGGGTGATTTATTACGGGTTGTGCGGTATGCAAGGCGCCCGCCAGGTTGTCGTCAAATCACCGCTGCAATAACGGACGAATGCGCTCCCACCCTGGACTGCATGACCAATGAAATAACTGTTCGAAGGAGATCCCCCATGAACGCAGCCGTCGACGCTCTGCAATCCACCCACCCGCACATCAACCGCGACCGCCTTTGGCAATCGCTCATGGACCTGGCGCAGTTGGGGGCCACGGTCAAGGGCGGCGTATGCCGGCTGGCGCTGACCGACCTGGACCGCCAGGCCCGGGACCTGTTCGTGCAGTGGACCGAAGCGGCAGGCTGCATCGTCAGCATCGATGCGGTGGGCAATATCTTCGCCCGTCGCCCGGGGCGCAATCCGAACCTGCCGCCGGTCATGACCGGCAGCCACATCGACACCCAACCCACCGGCGGCAAGTTCGACGGCTGCTTTGGCGTGCTGTCCGGGCTGGAAGTGCTGCGCACCCTCAATGACCTGAACATCGAAACCGAAGCGCCGCTGGAAGTGGTGGTGTGGACCAATGAAGAGGGCTCGCGCTTCGCCCCCTGCATGATGGGCTCTGGTGTGTTCGCCGAAAAATTCACCCTGGAGGAAACCCTGGCCAAGACCGACGCCGAAGGCGTCACCGTGGGGCAGGCGCTGAATGCCATTGGTTACGCCGGCTCGCGCCAGGTCAGCGGTCATGCGGTGGGGGCGTATTTCGAAGCGCACATCGAGCAGGGGCCGATCCTTGAAGACGAACACAAGACCATCGGCATCGTGATGGGCGCGCTGGGGCAGAAGTGGTTCGACCTGACGCTGCGCGGTGTCGAAGCCCACGCCGGCCCGACCCCGATGCACCTGCGCAAGGACGCTCTGGTGGGGGCCTCGATCATCGTCGGTGCCGTCAACCGTGCGGCCCTCGGTCATCAACCCCATGCCTGCGGTACGGTTGGTTGCCTGCAAGCCTATCCGGGCTCACGCAATGTCATCCCCGGCGAAGTGCGCATGACCCTGGATTTCCGCCACTTGGAACCGGCACGGCTGGATTCGATGATCGCCGAGGTCAAACAGGTCATCGAAGACACCTGCCGCCAGCATGGCCTGACCTATGATCTGAAGCCTACCGCCGATTTCCCGCCGCTGTACTTCGACCCGGGCTGTGTCGACGCCGTACGTGGTGCTGCCCAGGGGCTCGGCCTGTCGCACATGGACATCGTCAGTGGCGCCGGCCACGACGCGATCTTCCTGGCCGAACTGGGCCCGGCCGGGATGATTTTCGTGCCGTGTGAAGGCGGCATCAGCCACAACGAAATTGAAAACGCCGCCCCCGACGACCTCGCCGCCGGCTGCGCGGTGCTGCTGCGGGCAATGCTGGCTGCTTCGCAGGCTATTGCAGAGGGGCGGATGGCGGCTTGACCATCCGTCACACACCGCCGACTCTGTGGGAGCGGGCTTGCTCGCGAATGCAGACTGTCAGTTGATCAAAGGTTGACTGATACACCGCTTTCGCGAGCAAGCCCGCTCCCACAAGGGATTTGTTGTGAATACGGAACTTGTGCTTGCCGAAGATCCAGTGTGGGAGCGAGCCTGCTCGCGATGGCGTCAGCCCAGACACCGCTGATTGGCCACGCCCGCAGGGAACGCGCAACCTCGGGGAGTGGTCGTAACTCCCATGCACCTTCACCACATGGAGACCCGATGAGCCAGGATGTCCCGAATACCGATACCAATCGTCGCCAATTGCTGCAGATCATCGCCGGGTTGTCGGACGGGGTGATGTTGATCGAAGTCGACCAGACCATTGCCTGGGCCAATGAAGCCGCACTCACCATGCACGGGGTCAAGGAGCTCAGTGAGCTGGGGGCCAATGCCGGCGAATATGCCCGCCGTTTCAATTTGCGCTACCGCAACAATCACCCGTTGACCGAGGACAACTACCCCATTGCCCGTGTCGCCCGGGGCGATGAATTCAGCGATGTGCTGGTGGAGGTCACGGCCGAGGCCGATCCGGAGCGTACCTGGGTGCACCGGATTCGCAGCATGGTGCTGGCCGATCGCAGCGGCGAGCCGGAGTTTCTTGTGCTGATTCTCAGCGACGCCACCGACTGGGCCAGCGCCGAGCAGCGCTTTGAGAGGACCTTTGGCGCCAACCCGGCGCCGGCGGTGATCTGTCGCCTCAGCGACCTGCGCTACATCAAGGTCAACCAGGGCTTTCTGGAAATGACCGGCTACAGCCGCGAGCAGGTGATCGGGCGCTCAGTGTATGAGCTGGACGTGCTTGAGGCCGCCGAACGGCGTGAGCTGGCCGTCGAGCGCCTGGGGCAGGGGGCAACCATTCCGCAAATGGCCGCAGAGCTGAAACTGCCCGATGGCACCAGCAAGCAGGTGATTGTCGCCGGCCAGCCACTGGACCTGCACGACGAAGATTGCATGCTGTTTTCCTTCATGGACATGGAGCCGCGGCGCAAGGCCGAAACAGCGCTGCGCCAGAGCGAAGAGCGCTTTGCCAAGTCGTTCCGCCTGTCGCCGGTGCCCACCCTGGTGTGCAGCGCCGAACAGTTGTTGCTGGAAATCAACGAAGCGTTCCTGCACACCACCGGTTACGCCAGCGAAGAGCTGCTGGGCAAGACCGTGGAGGAGATTGGCTTTCTCGACAAGGGCGCCGCTGCGGCGCTGTTCGCCACGCTGGAGAAGACCGCGAACGTATCCAGTGTCGACGTCAAGGTGCACAAGAAAGGCGGGGAGCGCATCGACTGTGAGGTGGCGGCCGACACCGTGGTCATCCAGGGCAAGCCATGCTACCTGCTGGTGTTGATGAACATCACCGAACGCAAGCGCTCGGAATTGGAACTGGTGGCGGCCATCGAAGAGGTCATGAAGGACGCTTCGTGGTTCAGCCGGACGTTGATTGAAAAACTGGCCAACGTGAAGAGCATCAACGCGCAGATGCCCACGGTGTCGTTCACCGAACTGACGGCCCGGGAGCGTGACGTGCTGGGATTGATCTGCGAGGGGCTGGCGGACAAGGAAATTGCCGCGCGCTTGAAGCTGGCACCGAACACGGTGCGCAATCATGTGGCGACGCTTTACTCGAAACTGGATGTGCATAGCCGCAGCGAGGCCATTGTCTGGGCGCGGGAGCGCGGCTTGTTCGCCAATGAATGGCGAAACAAGGCACATTGAGAACCAGTGCAAATGCACTGGGTGCATTGGTGCAAATTCGGCTTCTGCACCGACTGTTGGCTGCTTAATCTGTAAGGGTGCGGCATCGTTTGCGATGCCGTGTCTCCTACGAAACAGTCAAGGAATACAGCATCAATGCCCACTGAACGAATGAACGGCCCCATTGACAAGGTGCCTGTGAACGCCAAGAGCCTGGCATTTCCTACCGGTCTGTCACGACCTTGATGCGCAGGTGCACCCCATGACCCAACTGGCCCCCCTGCGCGCCCGGCTTGAACAAAGTTTTTCACCCCTGGCTTGCGAATGCAGCCTCAATGGCGATGGCACCCTCACGGTACGCCTCTATCACCGCGAGAGCGGCGAGGTGGATCTGGTAGTCAGCGGCATGAGCCTGGACAGCGTTCGTTCGGAAGAGAGCCTGGCGAAGCTGATCGAAGAACTGCGCTATGAGCTGCATAACACGCCGCTGCATCGGGACAATACCGCCTAGATGCTGGCTGTGGGAGCCAGGCTTGTTCGCGATGAAGTCGATACGGTCTACCTTGGAACCGAGATACCTTCATCGTGGCAAGCCTGGCTCCCACAGGTTTCCCAATCCCTCCAACTGATCGCTACAAAAGCGTCGCCCGACAATCCAGCACCAACCGCGCGCCACCGCTCGCGCTGCTACCGACCTCCAGTGTGAACCCGTGTAAGTTGACAATCGCCGCGACGATCGACAGGCCCAGGCCGAACCCACCGTGCTGGCTGCTACCTTCGGCGCGATAGAAGCGGCGGAACACGGCCTTGCGCTCGGCCTCGGGGATGCCGGGGCCGGAGTCGAGAACTTCGATGCGGGTACTGTCGCCCTGGTCCACCCCGCGCAGGATCACCGTGCCGCCCGCCGGGGTGAACTTGATTGAATTGCTCAGCAGGTTCGACACCGCCTCGAACAGCAAGGCCCGGTCGCCATTGAGCAAGGGCAGGGTGTCGGGCACTGCCAGGATGAACGACAGCTCGCCTTCCTCAGCCAGCGGCAGGTAGAAGTCGTGGAGTTCCTGCAACAACTGCAACGGATCCAGGCGCACGAAGCCCGAGCGGCGCTGCTGGTCTTCCAGTTCGGAAATCCGCAACAAACCGCGAAACCGCGCCATCAGGGTATCGGTCTCGGCAATCACCTGGTCCATCTGCAACGCTTCGGGCGAACCGTCGCAGGCTTGCTGCTGGATGCGATATAGCTGCGCTCGCAGGCGGGTCAGCGGCGTGCGCAGGTCGTGGGCGATGTTGTCGCACACGCCCTTGACCTCGTTCATCAAGCGTTCGATGCGGTCGAGCATGGCATTGACGATCGCCGCCAGCATGTCCAGCTCATCGCGGCGGCTCGACAGTGGCAGCCGATGGGTCAGGTCGCCAGCGACAATGGCTTCGGCACTGGCCTGCAACTGGCGGATGCGTTGCAACGGGCGGCGCCGTAGCAGGTGCCAACCGGCAATGCCCGGCAGGATGGTCAGCGACACGCCCCAGAACAACGCATGGAGGATGATGCGCGTCACGGCGAACAGCGAGCCGTTATCACGCGCCAGGACCAGCCAACGTCCGTCCTGGGTGCGGGACGCCACGGCGTCGCAACTGTCGGAAGGAACGCCTGGATCATCGGAATCGACACAATCGCCGAGCATGTGGATCTTGCCATCGAGCGGCAGATCAGCGGGAACCCGCAGGATCGGCCCGCTCAGATGCCGCAGTTGCGGATCGAACAGGCCATAGGCGTCGACGCCGCGCTCGTCCAGCGTCAGGCTGGCCATGAGCGCGTCCTCCAGCTGATCGCCGTGGATCCGCGCGAACAGGTGCTGGCGCTGCATCAGCGAGTGCTTGGCCAGGCTGTCGAGGTAACCGAATACCTCGTAGTACATCACCCCCATCAAGATCGCGCTCCAGAGCACGAACAGCGCACTGTACAGCGCCAGCAGGCGACTGCTGGAGGAGCGCCAGCCCTTAGCGGGGTTCAGCAATGACATAGCCGGAACCCCGCACCGTGCGAATCAGCGGTTCCAGGCCCGGCGGGTCGATTTTCTTGCGCAGGCGGCCGATATGGACATCGATCAGGTTGGTGCCAGGGTCGAAGTGATAGCCCCAGACTTCCTCGAAAATCATCATGCGCGAGAGAATCTGCCCGCAGTTGCGCATCAGGAATTCCAGCAACTTGTACTCGGTCGGCAGCAGGCTGAGCAGTTGCCCGTTGCGACTGGCTTCGCGGCTGATCAGGTTCAATTCCAGGTCAGCCACCCGCAGCACGGTTTCCGGTTCACGGGCGCCATTGTTGCGCCGTAGCAGCACCTCGACCCGGGCGGCCATCTCGTCGGTGGCGAATGGCTTGGTCAGGTAATCGTCGCCGCCGGCCCGCAGGCCCCGCACGCGTTCATCGACATCGGAGAGGGCACTGATCATCAGGATCGGCGTGGCCACGCCCATGGTGCGCAGCGTGGTAACGATCACCAGACCGTCGAGTTCCGGCAGCATGCGGTCGAGCGTGATCAGGTCATAGTCGCCGCTTACTGCCCGTTCCAGGCCTTCGCGACCATTGTCGACCCAGTCGACATTCAGGCCGTTGCGGGTCAGTTCGGCAACGATTTCACGGGCGGTCACCGCGTCGTCTTCGATGGTCAGGATGCGATTCATGGGCGGTACCGTATTAGGAAGTTCGCGCTATTGCGCAGCATTCTGCCAAAGAATACCTGTCGGCTTTCTGAAAAAAAGTTCATGAGCCCGGCAAGCGGTTTCCCTGGCCTGGATCAACACTTGGTCACAAATAATCCCTAGCATAAATCGGGTGCGCACTATTCTGTGGGGCTGTCGCCCTGTTTTGGCACATTGCCTCAAGTGGGTACCGAGCAAACGGTGATGGGTGTGCCGCAAGGCGCCTGGACCTCACTGAACTTTCAAGGAAGAGCAACCTATGCAACCTCAAGACCTTCTACGCCGGACATTTGATATTCAACCGTTGACCCGGGCCGACATGACGGTGCGCCTGGACGGGCGTGCCGTCAACGCTGCCGAGGGCGAAACGGTCCTCTCCGTCATCCAGTCGCTGGGTCAGCGGCAGGTGGCCCGCAACGACCACGACCAGCTCAGCGGAGCCTACTGCGGCATGGGCGTCTGCCAGTGCTGCCTGGTCAAGATCGACGGTCGCCACAAGCGCCGGGCCTGCCAGACATTGGTACGGCCCGGCATGCAGATCGATACCCGGGTCAACCGCATTATTGAAACGGAGGCGCCATGAGCCTTGTTCCGGTGATTGTCGGCGGTGGGCCGGCGGGCATGGCCGCGGCCATCGAGCTTGCCCGGCACGGGGTGCGCTGCACGGTGCTCGAAGAGGCGCCGCGCCTCGGTGGCGTGGTGTACCGCGGGCCGTTGCGCGATGGCGTACGGCTGGATTACCTGGGGCCGCGCTACTGTGAAGCCCTGGAGAAACTCCATGGGGCGTTCCAGCACTACGCCGATTTGATTGACGTGCGATTGAGCAGCCGGGTGATCGGCGCCGAAGGGTTCCGGGCGCTGATGCTCCTGGATGCCGACGAACGCCTGCGCGAGGTTGCCTATTCCCACCTGGTGCTGGCGGCCGGTTGTCACGAACGCAGCGTGCCGTTTCCCGGCTGGACCCTGCCAGGCGTGATGCTGCTCGGTGGCCTGCAATTGCAGATCAAGAGCGGGGTGGTCAAGCCACCGAGCCCGGTGGTGATCGCCGGGACGGGCCCCTTGCTGCCGCTGGTGGCCTGCCAGCTGCACGCGGCGGGCGTGGCGGTGGCCGGCGTGTACGAGGCCTGTGCCTTCGGCCGGATTGCCAAGGAAAGCCTGGCCCTGTTGAACAAACCGCAATTGTTCCTCGACGGCTTGAGCATGCTGGCTTATCTCAAGCTCAAGCGCATCCCCGTGCGCTATGGCTGGGGCGTGGTGGAAGCGCACGGCGAAGGTGAATTGAACACTGTCACCGTGGCACCGTACTCCAACAGATGGACGCCGGACCTGAAGCGCGCCGAACAGGTGCCGGCGCAAACGCTGGCCGTCGGCTACGGGTTTATCCCGCGCACCCAATTGAGCCAGCAGATGGGCCTGGAGCATGGCTTCAGCGAGGACGGCTACCTGCGGGCGGTGGCCGATGCCTGGCAACAGAGCAGCGAGGCGCACATTCACCTGGCCGGCGACATGGGCGGGATTCGCGGCGGTGAAGCCGCCATGCTCAGCGGGCGCATCGCTGCGCTGTCGATCCTGCTGCAATGCAACGTGCTGGATTCAACCACTGCCCTCGGGCAGCGCGAGCAGTACCAGGCCCAGCTCGATCGAATCACTCGCTTCCGCGCTGCCGTGGATCGCTACACCGAGCGGGGCGCCGGGCAAACCGCGCTGCCGGCGGCCGATACGGTGATCTGCCGCTGCGAGCACGCCACCCGCGCCGACATCGACCGCGCCCTGGAGCAGGGCGTGCAAGACATGGCCAGCCTGAAGATGCGCACCCGGGTGAGCATGGGCGATTGCCAGGGACGCATGTGCGTCGGTTACTGCAGCGATCGCTTGCGCGAAGCCACCGGGCGCGCCGATGTGGGCTGGCTGCGGCCGCGATTCCCCATCGATCCGATTCCCTTTTCCGCGTTCCAGGACGTTGGCACGGAGGCCGCCCAGCATGATTGATCAGACAGACCTCAAGGACTACGACGTGGTCATCGCCGGTGGCGGTGTGATCGGGGCCTCCTGTGCCTATCAGCTGTCCAAGCGCAAACACTTGAAGATCGCCCTGATCGACGCCAAGCGCCCCGGCAACGCCACCCGCGCGTCGGCGGGCGGCCTGTGGGCCATCGGTGAGTCGGTGGGCCTGGGCTGCGGGGTGATTTTCTTCCGGATGATGTCGGCCAATCGCAAGCGCCAGACCCAGGGCGCCGCCGTGGCGGTGGACGCCAGCACGCCGCACATCCTGCCGCAATCGTTCTTCGATTTCGCCTTGCAGTCCAACGCGATGTACCCCCAGTTGCACCGCGAGTTGATCGACAACCATGGCATGGATTTCAAGTTCGAGGAGACCGGGCTCAAGTTCGTGATCTACGACGACGAGGACCGCTCCTATGCCGAACACATTGTCGCCTGCATCCCGCACCTGGCGGACCAGGTGCGCTGGCTCGACCAGGCCGCGCTGCGCGAGGCCGAGCCGAATGTCAGCCATGAAGCCCTGGGGGCGCTGGAGTTTCTCTGCGATCACCAGGTCAGCCCGTTTCGCCTGGCCGACGCCTACACCGAGGGTGCCCGGCAGAACGGTGTGGATCTGTTCTTCAACACCAATGTCACGGAGGTGTTGCGCGAGGGGCCGCGGGTCACGGGGGTGAACACCGCCGAGGCGGGCACCTTCAATTGCCGCACCTTGATCAATGCCGCCGGCGCCTGGGCTGCGGACCTCAGTGAGCAGGCCACGGGCGTGCGGATTCCGGTCAAGCCGGTCAAGGGGCAGATCCTGCTGACCGAGCGCATGCCAAAGATCCTCAACGGCTGCCTGACCACCAGCGACTGCTACGTGGCGCAAAAAGACAACGGCGAGATCCTCATCGGCAGCACCACCGAAGACAAAGGCTTCGACGTCACCACCACCTACCCCGAAATCGAAGGGCTGGTGCAAGGTGCGGTGCGCTGTATTCCGCAGTTGGCCGACATCAACCTGAAACGGACCTGGGCCGGCCTGCGCCCGGGCTCTCCCGATGAACTGCCGATCCTGGGCCCGATGCGCGGCGTGGAGGGCTACCTCAACGCCTGCGGCCATTTCCGCACCGGCATCCTGACCTCGGCCATCACCGGGGTGCTGCTGGACAAACTGGTGAACAACGAGCCACTGCCGCTGGACATCACCCCGTTCCTGGCGGATCGCTTCGAGGTGGCCCCGATTAAAGAGTCGAAGGAAATGGAACTGGCCTGAAGCAATCCCATGTGGGAGCGGGCTTGCTCGCGATGGCGGAGGGTCAGCTTGCGGCGGTGTTGGATGTGCCATCGTCATCGCGAGCAGGCTCGCTCCCACAGGGGTTCAGTGGCTGCGCTGGCCCTTGTGGGAGCGAGCCTGCTCGCGATGGCGGCGGTACATCCACCAAAAAATGCGACAGATAGCCACAAAATAGCCCGGAACAGCTCACACCGTTCCGGGTTTTTTCATGCCTGCGGGGTTAGAACGCGCCCATATTGTCGCGCTTGCCCACTTCCACGC
>NZ_JAGGOF010000054.1 GCF_018614775.1 Pseudomonas fluorescens | reverse complement strand
AGCCTGCTCGCGATAGCGCCCTGCCAAACGCCGCTGAAGCTTGCTGCTCCAATCAGGGCAATGGGGCAGTACTCAACCCGGGCTCTGGCGAAAACTCACGGCCAGCCGGTTCCAGCTGTTGATCGTGCTGATCGCCATTGTCAGGTCCACCAGTTCCTCTTCACTGAAGCAGGTGCGGGCCAAGGCGAAGACATCGTCCGGCACCTGGCTTTCGGCCAACAGCGTCACCGCTTCGGTCCAGGCCAGGGCGGCGCGCTCGCGGGGCGTGAAAAAACCGCTGTCGCGCCACACGGCCACCGCGTAGAGACGCCGCTCGGTTTCGCCCAGGCGCCGCGCGTCCACCGAATGCATGTCGGTGCAGAATGCGCAGCCATTGAGTTGCGAGGCCCGGATCCTGATCAATTGCAGCAACGCCGGTTCGATACTCAGGCGACTGGTAACGGCCTCCAGGCCGATCATGGCTTTCATCGCGCCGGGAGAGGCACTGTAGTAATCCAGACGCGGGCTCATGGTGGGCTCCGTGGCGATCGGACTGTCACGGTAGGCCTTGGGGTCGTTCGACGACAGGTCCAATTCGTCGAAAAAAGCCGGGCCATCGCACCCCCAGGCCAATCGGCAGGATTTTCTCCACGCAACTTCAAAGCGGCAGCACAATGCGGGTAACCTTGCGCCTTTGACGCTGGCGGCCAACCAATCGCCCAGGAGCCTGCGGGTATGGAACTTCATGTTGTCATCAACGGCCGCAAGGACCTGGCGAGCCAGCTGTATCAACAATTGCGCAGCGCCATCGAAGGCGGTCGCCTGGCCGCCGGTACGCAATTGCCGCCCAGCCGTTTGCTGGCCGAACAACTGGGCGTCTCACGCAAGACCGTTTCCGACACCTATGCGCAGCTGACCTACGAAAACTTTCTCACCGGCATCATCGGCAAAGGCACCTACGTCAATGCACGGCCGGCTCGCATCGTGCGCAAACAAAGCCACCGCGAACTGGCCGGTGCCGATGTCGTCGAGGCCTGGCGCACCATGCCGGACCTGATGCGTCATCCCACCCACGACAGCGCGCTGCGCTATGACTTCATCGGCGGCGCCACCGGCAAGGGCCAGTTTCCGCTGGATGACTGGCGCCGCTGCACCGCCCACGCGCTGCGCCAGATCGCCAGCGCCAAGGGCTTCTACAGTCAACCCGCAGGCTTGCCGGCGTTGCGCAACGCCATTGCCCGGCACATCGCCTTTTCTCGCGGGGTCAATTGCCAGGATGAAGACGTGGTGGTGTGCAACGGCGCCCAGCAGGCCCTGGACCTGATCTCGCGGGTACTGACGCGCCCCGGCAGCCTGGTGGCGATGGAAGACCCCGGTTATCCGCCGGCGCGGTTGCTGTTCGGTTCCCAGGGCGCCACGGTGGTGGGGGTACCGGTGGACGAGCAAGGCCTGCGGGTGGATCTGATTCCCGACGGCACGCGGCTGATCCATGTGACGCCTTCCCACCAGTTTCCCCTGGGCATGCCCATGAGCCAGGCACGCCGCGAAGCCTTGCTCGCACGAGCCTATGAGCTGGGGGCGATCATCATTGAAGACGACTACGACAGCGAGTTCCGTTACGAAGGGCGGCCCGCCGATTCGCTGCAGAGCCTGGATGAGCGCGGGATCGTGGCGTACGTCGGCACCTTTTCCAAGACGCTGTTGCCGGAACTGCGGCTGGGTTACGCCATCCTGCCGCCGGCGATCCTCGAAGCGGTGATCCTGGCCAAGCGCCTCACCGACCAGCACACCTCCACCCTACCCCAATGGGCCTTGGCCAAATTCATCGCAGAGGGTTGCCTGCTCAAGCACATCCGTCGCTGCCATACCCTGTATGCCGGCCGGCGCGAGCGGCTGCTGGCACGGATGGCCGGGGACTTGTCGCCGTGGTTCGAAGCCGTGCCGACCACCGCCGGCTTCCACATGGCGGTGTTGTGCAAGGTGCCCGTGGACCTGGCACTGGTCATCGAACTGGCGAAAAAAGTCGAGGTCGGGCTGTACAGCATCGAGGGTTTTTTCAATGAAGCGCCGGTGCGACCGGGCCTGTTCTTTGGTTTTGGCGCGATTGAAACCCTGGACATCGACATCGCCCTGGACCGTTTGCGGGACATCTTGCTGCAAGTTGCCTGAGGATTGGACTGGCTATTTGATCGTTCCCTCGCTCCCGCGTGGGAACGCCGCCAGGGACGCTCCGCGTTCCGCCTCTGGAAGGTGACGCGGAGCGTCACGGGATGCATTCCCACGCAGAGCGTGGGAACGATCAGAAAAGGTGTGCGCTTGAGTGAGGGGCGCGGCATTGGTCTCCCCGCCTTCCGACAGATTGGACGTTTGTTTGCCCTACCGGGGGGCTTAGGGTGGATGCATCGACGCGAGAGCGCGAATTCCCACGAACCCATGAAGGTCAAGCCACCATGAAAACCCTCTGCCTGTTAGCCGCCCTCAGCCTGCTGCCCATCGCAAACGTCTATGCCCACGAAGCCGGGCCTTCGGAGAAGGTCAGCGTGTTGCAGGAACAGATGCTGAAAAACCTGCCGGGTAAAAAAGCCCTGATGCTGACCGTCGACTACGCGCCGGGCCAATTCTCCAGCGCCCACAAGCATGAGGGCACGGCCATGGCTTACGTGCTCGAAGGCGCCATTACGTCGCAGGTCAAGGGCGAGCCGGCCATCACTTACAAGGCCGGGGAGTTCTGGTACGAGGCGGCGGGCTCCGAGCACCTGGTCTCGAAGAACGCCAGCGCGACCCAGCCGGCGAAGTTGCTGGTGTTCATGGTATTGGGGGAGAAAGAGGCGGTACTGATCCCCCTGAAAACTGACTGACAGCACCCGTTTTCCCCTGTGGGAGCGAGCCTGCTCGCGATAGCGGTGGACCGGTCGCCTTGAGGTTGACTGACACACCGCCATCGCGAGCAGGCTCGCTCCCACAGGGAGATCCTTGCCTGGCAGGTAGACTTCAGCGCGGATATAGCGCGCACAAAAAAGCCCCGCATCTCTCAATGCGGGGCTTTTTGTTCACGCCGGATCAGTTGGCCGTTACGACCGTCTGACCTGCCAGCGCCAGGTCCAGCAGTTCGCGGTTGGCGACTGCGTACATGGCGTAGTCGGTGCCGCTGGCGGCACGGATGTCCACCAGCATGGCGCGCCAGCGCTCGACCAGGTCCTGGTGCTGTTGCAGCCACAGCGCCAGGCGGGTTTCCACGTCCTGGGTACCGTCGCCCTCTTGCAGGACCGAGATGGTGATCGCCCGTTGTTGCCAGTCGACATCATCGCGGAACGCTTCGCGGGCCAGGGCCTGCCAGTTGTTTTCCACCGGCAGTGCGCTGATCTGTTGCAGGTACCAGGTCACGTCCAGGGCGCTGCCCACGGCGAAGTAGGCCTTGGCCACATCGGCGGCGTTCTGGCCAGTGACGTCGGACGCCTCGATGATCGGCAGCAAGGTGTACAGGTGGGTGGTGCCTGCAACCATGCGCGCCAGCAGCTCCGGCACACCGGCGGCCACGTAGGCCTGGTAGCGGGTCTGCCAGCCCTCGCGGGTCGGGCCTTCCAGCAATTCGTCGAGCTTGAGGCCCAACGCGGCCAGGTGAGGACCGAAGTGAGCGACGTCACGGGCAGCGTTCTGCTCGTTGCGACGGCTGCGCAGGAACCAGCGAGTCGCGCGACGACCCAGGCGCATCAGCTCATCCATCAGCTCCAGTTGCACGTCGGCGGAAACCTGGTGGTCCAGTGCTTCGATCTGACGGAACCAGTGCGGAAGGTGGAAGATGTCCCGCACGATCACGTAAGCACCCGCCACGTTCGCCGGGCTCATGCCGGTGGACTCTTTCAACCGCTGGACGAAGGTGATGCCCATGTGGTTGACCAGGTCGTTGGCGATCTGGGTGCTGACGATTTCGCGTTTCAGGCGATGGCGACGCATGGCCTCGGAGAACTTGCTCACCAGCGTTGGCGGGAACGCGGTCTCCATGTCGCGGGTCAGGTAATCGTCGTCCGGTACCAGGGAGTTGAGCAGCGCTTCCTTGAGGTCGATCTTGCTGTAGGAGATCAGCACCGACAGTTCGGCACGGGTCAGGCCATGGCCTGCCGCGACACGCTCGGCCAGCTGTTCTTCGGTCGGCAGGAACTCGATGGCACGGTCCAGCTTGCCACGGGCTTCCAGGTCGTTCATCAGGCGCTTGTATTCAGCGATCCGCACGAAAGCGCGGCGCGCCGCCAGGGACAGGGCCTGGGTCTGCTTGTAGTTGTTGCCCAACACCAGGCCACCGACTTCGTCGGTCATGCTCGCCAGCAACTGGTTGCGTTGCTTGTCGGTCATGTCGCCGGCCTGCACCACTTCGTTGAGCAGGATCTTGATGTTCACTTCGTGGTCGGAGCAGTCCACGCCACCGGCGTTGTCGATGAAGTCGGTGTTGGAACCGCCGCCATTGAGGCCGAACTCGACGCGACCCAGCTGGGTCATGCCCAGGTTACCGCCCTCGCCCACGACCTTGCAGCGCAGTTCGTTGCCGTTCACGCGCAATGCATCGTTGGCCTTGTCGCCGACATCGGCGTGGCTTTCGCTGCTGGCCTTGACGTAGGTGCCGATACCGCCGTTCCACAACAGGTCCACCGGCGCCTTGAGCAAGGCGTTCAGCAACTCGGTCGGGGTCAGCTTGTCGGCCTTGATGTCGAAGCGCTCTTTCATCTGTGGCGAGATGGCGATGCTCTTCGCGCTGCGCGAGAAGATGCCGCCGCCTTCGGACATGATGCTGGTGTCGTAGTCGGTCCAGGCCGAACGCGGCAGGTCGAACAGGCGCTTGCGCTCGGCGAAGCTGCTGGCAGGTTCCGGGTTCGGGTCGATGAAGATGTGCAGGTGGTTGAACGCGGCCACCAGTTGCAGCTTCTCGGACATCAGCAAGCCGTTGCCGAACACGTCGCCAGCCATGTCGCCGACGCCCACCACGGTGATGCTGTCTTCCTGGACATTGATGCCGCGCTCGCGGAAGTGGCGCTGCACGCCCACCCACGCACCCTTGGCGGTGATGCCCATCTTCTTGTGGTCGTAACCGGCCGAACCACCGGAAGCGAACGCATCACCCAGCCAGAAGCCGTAGTCGATGGCGATGCCGTTGGCGATGTCGGAGAAGGTGGCGGTGCCTTTGTCGGCCGCCACCACCAGGTACGGGTCATCGTCGTCATGGCGCACGACGTTGGCCGGTGGCACCAGTGCGCCGTCCTTGAGGTTGTCGGTGATGTCCAACAGGCCCGAGATGAAGATGCGGTAGCAGGCAATGCCCTCAGCGGCGATCTCGTCCCGGCTGCCGCCCAGCGGCAGGCGACGGGGCAGGAAGCCGCCCTTGGCGCCCACCGGCACGATCACCGAGTTCTTCACTTGCTGGGCTTTCACCAGGCCAAGCACTTCGGTGCGGTAGTCTTCTTCACGGTCGGACCAGCGCAGGCCGCCCCGGGCGACGTTGCCGAAACGCAGGTGCACGCCCTCGACCCGTGGCGAGTAGACGAAGATCTCGAACTTGGGCACCGGTTTCGGCAGTTCCGGGATCAGGTGCGGGTTGAACTTGAAGCTGAAGTAGGACTTGTTCTGGCCGTTCGCGTCGGTCTGGTAGAAGTTGGTCCGCAGGGTGGCCTTGATCAGGTCCAGGTAGCGACGCAGGATGCGGTCCTCGTTGAGCACCTGGACGTCGTCCAGGGCCGTCAGGATCGCCTGCTCCAGGCGCAGCTGCTTGTCTTCCAGGTCATCGCCGCTGAGTTTGCGCGCCAGGTAGAAGCGGGTCTTGAACAACCGGGTCAGCTCGCGAGCGATGTCGGTGTGGTTGTTCAGGGTGCTGGCGATGTAGCCCAGGTCGAAGCCCAGGCGGATCTGCTTCAGGTAACGGGCATAGGCGCGCAGCAGCGCCACGTCGCGCCATGGCAGGCCGGCGGTCAGCACCAGGCGGTTGAACGCGTCGTTCTCGGCATCGCCACGCACGATGTGGACGAAAGCGTCCTGCAAGGTGTCGTTGAGTTGCTGGATGTCGAGGTCCAGGCCTTCGGCGGCGGTGAAGGCAAAATCATGAATCCAGAATTCGCGGCCATTGGTGTGGCGCAGGCGGTACGGGAACTCACCCAGCACCCGCAGGCCGAGGTTTTCCAGGATCGGCAGTACGTCGGACAGCGCCAGCGGCGTATCGGCGTGGTACAGCTTGCAGTGCAGCTCGCGCTGGCCGGAGACCTGGCCCAGCGGCTGGTAGAAGCTCATGACCAGCGGATTTTTTTCACTCAGGCTCAGCAGGTGCTGCATGTCGACCACGGCCGAGTGGGCGGCGAAGCGCTCACGGTAGCCGGCTGGGAAGCCTTTGGGGAAATCGGCCAGCACGTTGGTGCCCTGGGCTTCGCCGAAGCTTTCGATCACCAGGTTGGCGTAGTCGTCCTTCCAGCTGCGGCAGGCCTGGACCACTTCCCTTTCCAGCAGCAACGGGTCGATGTCGAGACGGTTCTTCGGGTCCACTCGCAGGATCAACTGCACGCGGGCCAGAACGGATTCGGAGAAGAACGTCCAGAATTCGCAGTCCGAGGCCTTCAGGCGATCCATCAGCACTTGCTGGATCTTCTGGCGCACTTCGGTGGAGTAGATGTCCCGTGGCACGTAGGCCAGGCAGTAGCAGAAGCGACCATACGGGTCTTTGCGCAGGAACACGCGGATCTTGTTGCGTTCCTGGATCTGCACGATGGACATCACGGTGCTGAACAGTTCGTCGACCGGGGTCTGGAACAGGTCGTCACGGGGCAGCACTTCGACCACCTGGGCCAGTTCCTTGCCCAGGTGCGCCTTGGGCTGGAAGCCCGAACGACGTTCGATTTCCTCGACCTTGCGGCGGATGTATGGAATGACCCGCACGCTCTCGCCATACACCGAAGAGGTGTACAGGCCCATGAAGCGGCATTCCTTGACGACCTTGCCGTTGGCGTCGATTTCACGGATCGACACGTAGTCCGGGTAGGCCGGACGGTGCACGCGGCTCGGGTGCGCAGCCTTGGCGAACGACAGCAGGGTCGGTTCGCGCAGGTAGCTGACGGCGTAGTCTTCGATGCGCAGGTCTTCGGCGGTGAGGCCGGCACGCAGCAATTTGGTCAGGCCGAGGAAGGAATCCGGGTTGTACTCGATGTGGCCGCCATCGGCTTCGTCGCGCACCACGAACTCTTCGTAGCCGAGGAAAGTGAAGTGGTTGCCCACCAGCCATTCCAGGAAGCTCTTGATCTCGCTTTTTTCGTCACCATCGATGGCGTAGACGCTGTCGTCGAGGCCCGCCAGGATTTCCCGGACCTTGGCTTTCATGGGTTCGAAATCGGTCACTGCCACGCGCACTTCGCCCAGTACCTGCTCAAGTTCCTTGCTCAGGACGTTGAGTTCGGCGGCGTTGGCGCAGCGGTCGATTTCCAGGTACATCAACGACTCTTGCTTGACGTCGTCGCCCTGGGTGCCTTTTGGCAGGACTTCCAGCAACTCGCCCTTGCTGCCGCGACGCACGCTCAGGACGGTGGTTTGCAAGGTATGGATGCTGTAGCCGCGACGGTTCAGTTCGGTGCGGACCGAATCCACCAGGAACGGCAGGTCGTGGTGCAGTACCTCCACCGCCGTGTGGGTCGACTGCCAGCCGTGGCGTTCGTAATCGGGGTTGTAGACACGCACCTGCGGTTGCGCGTGATCGAAGCGCTCAAGCAGGCGCCAGGCGGACAGGGTGCAGCCGGCGAGGTCGGACAGCCGGCGCTGGGTGAGTTCATCGAGGGAAATGATGCCGAAGAATTGTTCAGCGAACAGCGCCACTTGTGGCAGTGCCTGTTCACTGATGTGCTGCGCCAGTGCCGCTTGCAGTTGATGCTGGAAGTCGGCTTTGCTGGCTGCGGTGAAGAACGCCATCTGTGGTACTCCGCTTGGGCTTGTTATTGATGGAAGCGTCGCGTGCAACCCCTTTCGGGGCCGTCGGCCATCCCGCTCCTGATTCTCGGGCAGAGGAAACAGGATGACAGGTGGGTGAAGCTGGACGGGACCCGCAGGTCACATTCCTTCTCCATGTAATTTCCATGTAATGAACACCTGCAAAAAACACCCCGGGGGTGGCCTTTGCAGGTGCACATCCGTTGCGCAGCTTAACGAGTGCGACAACGTGCCTGCTTGCGGCGCTGCGACATATTCGGTCATCGGCTCGCTGTCTGGCGGGTGCGCCCTGACAACCCTAGCAGTCTGGGCCACAAACGGCACCCCAAGGTGTGAAATCGCAAGCGGATTGCGCACCGGTTGGCAGTAACCCAGCAAAAAATCATCGAGACTGGCAAAATCCACTTTTTGCACCCGCAGGGCTCACCGAGCCAGGAGCCATCATCATGCAAATGACCACCGCCCTTCTGATCGCCAACCCGTGCGATGACGAGGAAGACAATATGGCCATGCTCTGCTGCCACAGCGCGCAAGGCGAAATGTTCCTGATGACTCGTTACCCCGACGAAGATGAACTGGAGATCGCCCTCGATGGCGAGCCTTCGACATTGGACGGGGTCAAGGTCACCCTGTCACCGACCCTGCTTAAAATCGAAGTTGCCGCAGCGGACGCCGACGCCCTCGGGGGTGATGATGTGCTGGAGATCAGCCACGACACCGACGCGGCGGACCTGGCGGAGGTTGAATTGACGTTGCAGAACATTCTCAGGGGTACCGGGACCCTCGTCAGGCAGGACTGATGTCAGCGCCTTCATAAACGCCATCGCGAGCAGGCTCGCTCCCACATCTCCGACACGGCACAGTTCCCTGTGGGAGCGAGCCTGCTCGCGATGGCGATAGCTCATCCCCCCCGATAAATCAGACCTTACCCCGAGAACCCAGCCCTCCCACCGACTAAACCACTCCACCACCGGTCGCCCCCTCCACAACACACCCTTGACGACCCACCCGATTCTGATGTTTCCTGAAACCGGTTTCAGGGCCTCTAATAAATTCAACAGGCAGGTCTCCATCCGTGAACTCCTTTTCCGCCGCCCAGCGCAGCCGCGTGACCATGCTTGATGTCGCCGAACGCGCCGGGGTGTCCAAGGCCAGCGTCTCGCGGTTCATCGGTGAAGACCGCGCCCTGCTTTCCGAGGCCATCGCCCGGCGCATCGAGCAGGCGATCAGCGAGCTGGGCTATCGCCCGAACCAGATGGCCCGCGGCCTCAAGCGCGGGCGTACCCGCTTGATCGGCATGCTCGTGGCCGATATCCGCAACCCTTATTCGATTGCCGTGATGCATGGCGTGGTAACCGCCTGCCGTCGCCACGGCTACAGCCTGGTGGTGTGCAACACCGACCGCGATGACGAACAGGAACGCCAGCATCTGGCGCTGTTGCGTGCCTACAACATCGAAGGGCTGATCGTGAACACCCTGGGCCATCACCGTGACGAACTGCTCGAATTGCGCAGTGAGATGCCGCTGGTGCTGGTGGATCGCAAGGTCGACCGGCTCGAAAGCGATCTGGTGGGGCTGGACAACCCGGCGGCCGTCACGATGGCCCTCGATCACCTTGAACAGCGCGGCTACCGCGACCTGCTGATGGTCACCGAACCGTTCGACGGCACCAGTTCGCGGATCGAGCGGGTCGACAGCTTCAAGTCCGGCATCGAGCGACGCCCGGCCCTGACTGGCGCGGTGGTGGAAATCCGCGATCAACTCATCAAGCAGATCCAGACCTTCCTGGCCCACCCGGGCACCGGCCCCAAGGCGTTGTTCTGCGCCAACGGCATTGCCGCCCTGGCCGCCACCCAGGCCTTGCGCGAGTTGGGCTGCCATTTGTTCGACGATGTCGGCCTGATTGCCCTCGACGACCTGGACTGGTACCCGTTGGTCGGCAGCGGCATCACCGCCCTGGCCCAACCCACCGCCGAGATCGGCGCCAGTGCCTTCGAATGCTTGCTCAAGCGCTTGCGCGGCGACAACGGGCCGGTACAGACCCTGGATTTTGCGGCGCGGTTGATTGAGCGTGGATCGACTTTCCGGAGTATTCGGTGATCGGGCCGGCCCCTTCGCGAGCAA
>NZ_JAGGOF010000053.1 GCF_018614775.1 Pseudomonas fluorescens | reverse complement strand
CGGGCAAGCCTTGTTCCCACAGAGCGTCAACCGCCTCCAATATCCGCGTCCCGCTCCATCCCGGTGCATCTTTTGTTGTACGATCCCCCCCGCGCACCAACGCGTTCCGCTACCGGCTGCCGACGCTTTTTAAAACACCTGTTCGGCACTCTGGTTCGGAAATTGCTACCTTTATGCCGTCATACCGTTCTCGCCTTCACCGGTAACAATACTTACGCGCCACAAGCGCTCATATTGGTTTTAGGGATTGAATAATGAAAAAAGCACTGCTGACCCTTTCTGCACTGGCGTTGTGCATGGCCGCCGGCGTCGCCACGGCCAAGGAATACAAGGAGCTGCGTTTTGGTGTCGACCCGTCCTATGCCCCCTTTGAATCCAAGGCCGCCGACGGCAGCCTGGTCGGTTTCGACATCGACCTGGGCAACGCCATCTGCGCCGAACTGAAGGTCAAATGCAAATGGGTCGAAAGCGACTTTGACGGCATGATCCCAGGCCTCAAGGCCAACAAGTTCGACGGCGTGATCTCGTCCATGACCGTGACTCCGGCCCGCCAGAAAGTCATCGACTTCTCCAATGAGCTGTTCTCCGGCCCAACGTCCCTAGTGTTCAAGAAAGGCGCAGGCCTGAGCGAAGACATCGCTACCCTCAAAGGCAAGACCGTCGGCTACGAACAAGGCACTATCCAGGAAGCCTACGCCAAGGCCGTGTTGGACAAGGCCGGCGTCAAGACCCAGGCCTATGCCAACCAGGATCAGGTCTATGCCGACCTGGTCTCCGGTCGCCTCGATGCATCCATTCAGGACATGCTGCAAGCCGAACTGGGCTTCCTGAAATCGCCACAAGGCGCCGACTACGAAGTCAGCAAGCCGGTGGACAGTGAGTTGCTGCCGGCCAAGACCGCCATTGGTATCAAGCAAGGTAACAAAGAGCTGAAGGCACTTTTGGATAAAGGTATCAAAGCGTTACACGATGACGGCAAATACGCTGAAATCCAGAAAAAACACTTTGGCGATCTGAATCTGTACAGCGGCAAATAATGCGCTGCGCCCATCCGGTCTCGGGTGGGCGCTTTTCTCCTGCCAAAGGCCTCTTTCATGTTCGAACAACTCCTACAAAATCTGGGGCTCTCTGCCTTCAGCCTGAAGGGCTTTGGCCCGCTGCTGATGCAAGGCACCTGGATGACCATCAAGCTGGCGGCCTTGTCGTTGCTGGTGAGCGTCGTGCTCGGGCTGCTGGGCGCCAGTGCCAAGTTGTCCAGCGTCAAACTGCTGCGAATCCCTGCCCAGCTCTACACCACGTTGATCCGCGGCGTGCCGGACCTGGTGCTGATGCTGCTGATTTTCTACAGCCTGCAAACCTGGCTGACCTCGTTTACCGACTTCATGGAATGGGAATACATCGAGATCAACCCATTCGGCGCCGGGGTGATTACCCTGGGCTTCATTTATGGCGCGTACTTCACCGAAACCTTTCGCGGCGCGATCCTCGCGGTGCCTCGGGGCCAGGTCGAAGCCGCCACGGCGTATGGCCTCAAGCGTGGCCAGCGTTTCCGCTTCGTAGTGTTTCCGCAGATGATGCGCTTCGCCCTGCCGGGTATCGGCAATAACTGGATGGTGATGCTCAAGGCCACCGCACTGGTGTCGATCATCGGCCTGGCCGACCTGGTGAAGGCGGCCCAGGATGCGGGCAAGAGCACCTACCAACTGTTTTACTTCCTGGTACTGGCAGCGTTGATCTATCTGCTGATCACCAGTGCGTCCAACTTCATCCTGCGCCGGCTTGAACGCCGCTACGCCGCCGGAGCCCGGGAGGCCGTGCGATGATCGAACTCCTGCAGGAATACTGGCGACCGTTCCTCTACAGCGACGGTGTCAATGTCACTGGCCTGGCGATGACCCTATGGCTGCTCAGCGCCTCGCTGCTGATCGGCTTTCTGGTGTCGATCCCGCTGTCCATCGCCCGGGTGTCGCCCAAGCGCTACGTACGCTGGCCGGTGCAATTCTACACCTATCTGTTCCGCGGCACGCCGCTCTACATCCAGTTGCTGATCTGCTACACCGGCATCTACAGCATCGCGGCGGTGCGCGCCCAGCCCGTGCTGGACAGCTTTTTCCGTGATGCAATGAACTGCACGATCCTCGCCTTCGCCCTGAACACCTGCGCCTACACCACGGAGATTTTTGCCGGGGCGATCCGCAGCATGAATCACGGCGAAGTCGAAGCGGCCAAGGCCTATGGCCTGACCGGTTGGAAGCTGTACGCCTACGTGATCATGCCCTCGGCGTTGCGCCGCTCGTTGCCGTATTACAGCAACGAAGTGATCCTGATGCTGCACTCGACGACCGTGGCGTTCACCGCTACCGTTCCAGACGTGCTGAAAGTTGCCCGGGACGCCAACTCGGCGACGTTCCTGACGTTCCAGTCGTTCGGGATCGCCGCGCTGATCTACCTGACGGTCACCTTCGCACTGGTGGGCCTCTTCCGCCTCGCCGAACGCCGATGGCTGGCCTTTCTCGGGCCGACCCACTAGGGCTCCGTTTCCAGGACACACACGCAAATGCGCCACCAGATCCATGACCTGCTGGCCCCGGTACCGGGGACCGCACGCAAGATCCACAGCTTCCACTTCGGCCCGGAAAAAGCCGCTGGCAAAATCTACATCCAGTCGTCGCTGCACGCCGATGAACTGCCCGGCATGCTGGTTGCCTGGCACCTCAAGCAACGCCTGGCCGAGCTCGAAGCGTCGGGCCACCTGCGACACGAGATCGTGCTGGTGCCCGTCGCCAACCCCATCGGCCTTGAACAAGTGCTGATGGACGTGCCCCTGGGCCGCTACGAAACCGAGAGCGGACAGAACTTCAACCGCCGCTTCGTCGACCTGAGCGAGGAGATCGGCAACGAAATCGAAGAACTGCTCACCGACGATCCGCAGCACAACCTGATGCTGATCCGCACCAGCCTGCGCGATGCCCTCGCGCGGCAGACCGCTGGCACCCAATTGCAGTCGATGCGCCTGGCACTGCAACGGCTGGCCTGTGACGCCGACATGGTGCTGGACCTGCATTGCGATTTCGAAGCCGTGGCCCACCTGTACACCACGCCCGAAGCCTGGCCACAGGTCGAGCCGCTGGCCCGCTACATCGGTGCCGAGGCGAGCCTGCTGGCGACTGATTCGGGGGGGCAGTCCTTTGACGAGTGCTTCACCCTGCTCTGGTGGCAACTCAAGGAACGCTTCGGCGAACGCTTCGAGATTCCCTTGGGAAGTTTTTCGGTGACCGTGGAGCTGCGTGGCCAGGGCGACGTCAACCACGGCCTGGCCAGCCTCGACTGCCAGGCCCTGATCGAATACCTGATCCGCTACGGCGCCATCGACGGCGAACCGATGCCCATGCCCGAGCTGCCCTACCCGGCCACGCCGCTGGCCGCTGTCGAGCCGGTGGCGACGCCCGTGGGCGGCTTGCTGGTCTACAGCGCCCTGCCTGGGGAATACCTGGAAGCGGGGCAACTGATCGCGGAAATCATCGACCCGGTCAACGACACCGTCACCCCCGTTCACTGCCGTAACGCCGGGCTGCTGTACGCCCGCTCGCTGCGCCGCATGGCCACGGCCGGCATGGTCATCGCCCATGTCGCCGGCACCGAAGCCTACCGCAGCGGCTACCTACTTTCGCCTTGAGGATGCACGTTCCATGTACAAACTGACCATCGAAGGCCTGCATAAAAGCTACGGCGAACATCAGGTGCTCAAAGGCGTTTCGCTCAAGGCCAGGACAGGCGACGTTATCAGCCTGATTGGTGCCAGTGGCTCGGGCAAGAGTACCTTCCTGCGCTGCATCAACTTCCTCGAACAACCCAACGACGGCGCCATGAGCCTGGACGGCAAGCCGGTCCAGATGATCAAGGACCGCCACGGCATGCATGTGGCCGACGCCAACGAACTGCAGCGTATCCGCACCCGTCTGGCCATGGTGTTCCAGCACTTCAACCTGTGGAGCCACATGACGGTGCTGGAGAACATCACCATGGCGCCACGCCGGGTGCTGGGCCTCGACCGGCAGGAAGCCGAGGCCCGGGCCCGACGCTATCTGGACAAGGTCGGCCTGCCGGCGCGGGTCGCCGAGCAATACCCGGCGTTCCTGTCCGGTGGCCAGCAGCAACGCGTGGCCATCGCTCGCGCCCTGGCGATGGAGCCGGAAGTGATGCTGTTCGACGAACCCACGTCGGCGCTCGACCCGGAACTGGTGGGGGAAGTCTTGAAGGTGATCCAGGGCCTGGCCGAAGAAGGCCGAACCATGATCATGGTGACCCACGAAATGAGCTTCGCCCGCAAAGTCTCGAACCAGGTGCTGTTCCTGCACCAGGGCCTGGTGGAAGAAGAAGGCGCGCCGGAAGACGTCCTGGGCAATCCCACCAGCGAACGGCTCAAGCAGTTTCTCAGTGGAAATTTGAAGTAGAACTGGTGAGGCATCACCCGTGGCGAGGGAGCCCCTGCTGAAACGATCTCCCTCGCCACAAGAGCCTGCTCAAACAATCAGTTTCGCGTAAAACCTTTGGCATCCTGCCGTGGTCACTGAAAGAAGACTTTCAGGGCGTACGCGGCAGGCATGGCTACATCCAACGACCTCGCAAGACAGTGGTTCAGCGCCCGGAACTGGAAGCCGTTCGCTTTTCAGAAACAGGTATGGACCGCGGTGAAACGCGGGGAGTCCGGGCTGTTGCATGCCAGCACCGGTGCCGGCAAGACCTACGCCGTGTGGTTCGCCGCCCTCAACCGCTTCGCCCGCCCCGCCCCGCCGCCAGACAAACCGAGCAAACGCAAGCCACCGGCCGAACCATTGACCGTGCTGTGGATCACGCCGATGCGGGCCCTGGCCGCCGACACCGGCAAAGCCCTCGAAGCGCCGCTGGCGGACCTGCAACTGCCCTGGAGCGTCGGCCTGCGCACCGGCGACACCAGCACCAGTGAACGGGCTCGCCAGGGCCGGCGCCTGCCCACCGCGTTGATCACCACCCCCGAAAGCCTGACCCTGATGCTCGCGCGGGCCGATGCCCGCACGGCCACGTCCACCCTGCGCATGGTGGTGGTGGATGAATGGCATGAGCTGATCGGCAACAAACGCGGCGTGCAATTGCAACTGGCCTTGGCCCGTTTGCGCCACTGGAATCCCGACCTCATCGTCTGGGGCGTGTCCGCCACCCTGGGAAACCAGGCCCACGCCGAACAGGTATTGATCCCACAAGGCAACGGGATCAGCGTACAGGGCGCCAACACCAAGGAACTGCGGATCGACACACTGCTGCCCCCTGCCCTCGAACGCTTTCCCTGGGCCGGGCACATCGGCCTGAAAATGCTCCCTCAGGTCGTCGCCGAGATCGACGCCAGCAGCAGTTGCCTGGTCTTTACCAACACCCGGGCGCAATCGGAAATCTGGTACCAGGCCATCCTTGAGGCAAGACCTGACTGGGCCGGGCTGATCGCACTGCACCACAGTTCGCTGTCCCGCGACACCCGCGATTGGGTGGAACGCGCGCTGAAGGACGGCCAGCTCAAAGCGGTGGTCTGCACCTCCAGCCTGGACCTGGGCGTGGATTTCCTGCCGGTGGAACGGGTGCTGCAAATCGGTTCGGCCAAGGGCGTTGCGCGGCTGATGCAGCGTGCCGGGCGCTCCGGCCACGCGCCGGGCCGGACCTCACGGGTGACCCTGGTGCCGACTCACAGCCTGGAGCTGATCGAAGCCGCAGCGGCCCAGGACGCCGTGGCCCAACGGCGCATCGAACCGCGCGAATCACCCCACAAGCCCCTGGACGTGCTGGTGCAGCACCTGGTCAGCATGGCGCTGGGCGGCGGCTTCGCGCCCGACGCCTTGTACGAGGAAGTGCGCGGCGCCTGGGCCTATCGCGACCTCAATCCAGCCGAATGGGCCTGGGCCCTGGCATTCGTTCGCCACGGCGGCCTGTCATTGACCGCCTACCCCGATTACCGGCGGGTCGAGCCCGACGAGCACGGGATCTGGCGAGTGCCTGACGCACGCCTGGCCCGGCGTCACCGCATGAGCATCGGCACCATCGTCAGCGATGCCAGCCTGCAATTGAAATTCTGGAGCAAGGGCGGTGGCGGCAAGACCCTGGGCAGCGTGGAGGAAGGTTTCATCGCCCGCCTGCGACCCGGGGACGGTTTCCTGTTCGCCGGACGCCTGCTGGAATTGGTCCGGGTCGAAGACATGACCGCCTATGTCCGACGCAGCCAGGCCAAGAAAGCCGCCGTACCGCGCTGGAACGGCGGGCGCATGCCCCTTTCCAACGAACTGGCCGCTGCCGTCGTGGCCCGCCTGAGCGAGGCGGCGCTGGGCCGTTTCGAGGGCCCGGAGATGCAAGCCGTGAAGCCCTTGCTATTGACGCAGCAACGCTGGTCCGGCTTGCCCACCCAAGGCTCGCTGCTGGCCGAAGCACTCAAATCCCGAGAAGGCTGGCACCTGTTCCTGTACCCGTTTGCCGGACGCCAGGTTCATCTGGGGTTGGCGAGCCTGCTGGCCTGGCGTGTCAGCCGGCAACAGCCGGTGACGTTCTCCATTGCGGTGAACGACTACGGCCTGGAACTGCTCAGCGCCACGGCGCTGGATTGGTCGAAATACCTGACCCCGGAGCTCTTGAGCGCGGACAACCTGCTGGATGACGTGCTCGCGAGCCTGAACGCCGGTGAACTGGCCCTGCGGCGCTTCCGCGAAATTGCCCGGATCGCCGGCCTGGTGTTTGCCGGTTACCCCGGTGCGCCGAAGAGCACCCGGCAAGTGCAGGCCTCCAGCGGCTTGTTCTTCCAGGTGTTCAAGCAATACGACGCTGATAACCTCCTGCTGGCCCAGGCCGGGGAAGAAGTCTTGCGTGAAGAATTGGATATCCGCCGACTGGAGCAGACCTTGGAACGCCTCAATACATTGAAGCTGGACCTGCATAGGATCAAACGCCCGACGCCGCTCGGCTTCCCGTTATTGGTGGAGCGGTTCAGGGAAAGCATGAGTTCGGAAAAACTTGCCGATCGCATCCGCCGGATGGTCAGCGAGTTGGAAAAAACCGCCGATCGCGGTGACGCTTGATGCCCGCACCTTATCCCGTCAGTCTGGCCGGCGAAGAACTCTGGTTGCTGCCAGAAAAAGCCATCTACTGGCCCGCCCAGGAAACCCTGATGGTGGCCGACGTTCATTTCGGCAAGGCCGCTGCCTACCGCAGCCTCGGTCAGCCGGTGCCCCACGGCACCACCGCCAGCAACATCGCGGTACTGGATGGGCTGCTGGCGAGCCTGCCGTGCCGACAACTGATTTTCCTCGGGGACTTCCTCCACGGCCCCGGTTCCCACGCGTCAGGCACCCTGATGGCCCTTGCCGAATGGCGTGACAGGCATCCGCACCTGGCCATGACGCTGATTCGCGGCAATCATGACAAGCGTGCCGGCGACCCACCTGCTTCGCTGAATATTCGCGTGGTACCCGAGCCCTTGTTGCTGGGCCCTTTCGCCGTGCAACATGAACCCGATCCCCATCCCAGCCGCCATGTGCTGGCCGGTCACGTGCACCCGGTCTATCACCTGAGCGGCAAGGGACGGCAACGCCTGCGCCTGGCCTGTTTCCGGCTGGGCAGCGATATCAGCCTGCTGCCGGCCTTCGGCGCGTTCACCGGCGGTTATCGGGTCGAGCAGGACAATGACTGCAGGATTTTCGTGGTTGGCGATGGCGAAATATGGCCGGTTTAGCGGCAAGCTTTAAGCTGCACGCCACAAGAGAGCTGAAGCGCCCGCTTGTAGCTTGTAGCTCGCAGCTGATGTCATGCAACCGGCGCAGGTGGCGGCTCGTCCGGCAGGGTGGGTTCGCCGGGCTCGGTGGGTTGTTCATTGGGGGTGTCGGGGTCCGGCTGGCCGGGGATGCCGCCCGCCGCCTCGGCGGGATGGGCCAGCAATGACCAGGCCATGACGCCGATCTGATTGGGCTCAAGCCTTGCCAGTTCGGCACTGATTCGCGGATCGATCTTCATAGAGCAACTCCTGAGCGAAGGCCCGCTGCGCTGGCGCAAAAAAACGGGCAGTACACGCAATAGAGTGTCTGCCCGCTCAGGAATTCCCACAGCTCGTCAGAATCAGGTCCGCGGCAGTGTCACGCCGCGCTGGCCCTGGTACTTGCCGCCCCGATCCTTGTAGGACACTTCGCATTCTTCATCGGATTCGAGAAAGAGCATCTGCGCCACGCCCTCGTTGGCGTAGATCTTCGCCGGCAGGGTCGTGGTGTTGGAGAACTCCAGGGTGACGTGGCCTTCCCACTCGGGTTCCAGCGGCGTGACGTTGACGATGATGCCGCAACGGGCGTAGGTGCTCTTGCCCAGGCAAATGGTCAGGACATTGCGCGGAATGCGAAAGTACTCGACAGTGCGGGCCAGGGCGAAGGAGTTCGGCGGAATGATGCAAACGTCGCTCTTGATGTCGACGAAGCTTTTCTCATCGAAGTTCTTCGGGTCGACGGTGGCCGAATTGATGTTGGTGAACACCTTGAATTCGTCGGCGCAACGCACGTCATAGCCGTAGCTGGAGACGCCGAAGGAAATCAGCCGGTTGGCGCCTTCGCCACGCATCTGGCGCTCGACGAAGGGTTCGATCATGCCGTGCTCTTGCGCCATGCGGCGAATCCACTTGTCCGATTTGATGCTCATGGCGGGTTCCTGAATAGCGAGGTGGAAAAAATACGTCCGGCATCTTACCGGGGCACGAGGCCGGGTTCAAAGCGTGGGACACAAATCTCGCCGATCCCCCTTGATTTCCTGGGCCGTGACGGCAACAGCGGCCGCCGCCAGTCATCAAAATACAGAAACCTTCGCAAAGACCATTGGCAGGCTCCGGAAAAAGGGTTAAGGTGGCGTCACTGTGTTGCTTGTGTCACTGAGAATCTCTACACGATATGTTGAATTTCGATCCAACCATCTACAAGAATTTTTCCTGCTCTTTGCACTCAGTCTCGGTCAGGGTTCTTCCTGAGTCGCAGTTATCTTTGTTCAAGGAGTTACACCATGTCTAATCGCCAAACTGGTACCGTTAAGTGGTTCAACGATGAAAAAGGCTTCGGCTTCATCACCCCACAATCCGGTGACGACCTGTTTGTTCACTTCAAAGCTATCCAATCCGACGGCTTCAAAAGCCTGAAAGAAGGCCAACAGGTTTCTTTCATCGCTACCCGCGGTCAGAAAGGCATGCAAGCTGAAGAAGTTCAAGTTATCTAACTTGTCCTTGCTTTAGTAAAAAGCCCCGCCCTCAAAAGCGGGGCTTTTTTGTGCCCGGTTGTTTTTCAGGACACTGCAACCATTGTGGGAGCGAGCCTGCTCGCGATGGGGCCATATCAGCAACCTGGATGCTGACTGATACGCCGCCATCGCGAGCAGGCTCGCTCCCACAGGGTTCTTCTTACCCAGGTGTTACCAGGTCACCCCAAACCCCGCCGTATAGCGGGTCTTGCTCAGATCACTGTCTTCGGACCCCTCAATGACATCTTTCTCAGCCTTCAGGTTGAGCGATGCCCAGTCGGTCACCTTGTAGCGCAACCCCATCTCGGCATCGTAGGCGTACTCCGCGACACCCGATAGCGGCTTGCCCACTTCGCCATTGGTGAAGAACTCAACGCGCTTGCCGACCAGGTAGCGGTTGTAGTCCCACTTCATGGCGACGGAATAGAAGTTATCCTTGCCACCGTCCTTGTATTCATAATCGGTGCGGTTAAGCAGCGAGCCCAGCGAGAACGCACCCAATTCGTCGTCCCAGAACTGGTAGCCCGGGCCAGTACCCACCACGCGCTGACGGGCCAGGTCTTCGACCTTGTCGCGCTTGTAGTTCAGACGACCTTGCCAGAACCATTTATCCGTGAAGAATCGGTCAAGGGAGTATTCCAGCCGCCAGTTGTCGGTGGATACCACGTCATCCTGGAATTCCCGGTTGTATTCACCTTCGGCGTTATGCCGCCATCTGCCGTGGCGCGCAGACGTCTTGAAGTCGATGTCGTAATCGTCGGTATCGTTTTCAGCGCGCTTGTAATCCAGCGCGGCATCGATATTGCCCTTCCATACCAGATCCTCGACCACCGGCTTGGGCTTGAGGATCTGCTGGATACTGGCCAGCTCGACGGTCTTGGGCGCCTCGCCATTGGCCAGGGTCACCTTGCCGTCCTCGGCCGCTTGCAGCGACTTGGCTTTTTCACCGCTGTAGGCGTCCTGCTTGACCAGTAACTGCTGGTCGCTTTCAAGGGTCTTGACCTGTTTCCAATCAATTGGAATCGCGCCGGCGTAATCGGTCTGGATCAGCAACTTGCCGCCATCGAAAACGGTAATCTTGCCGCTGAGCTTGTCGCCGTTCTTCAACCAGACGGTATCGGCAAGCAACGGCATGGAGGCGCTGGTAACAGCTAGGCATAGCAGGGTTCTGGACAACATAAGCGTATAAAGAGCTCAAGTTTGCGTGGAAAAGGCGGCATTATCCCCCAGGACGACACCTTGGCAACGACTGACCCGCGTATTTGAGATGAGTTCACTCCTCAATCAGCCTTGTAGGAATTAATCTACAGACGGACCCCACAGGAACCTTAGCCGTGACTGAAACCCCAGTGGACACCGAGAACGCTGCCCAGATTCGTCGCACCACCCTCTACCTGACCTTGGCGCAAGTGCCGTCCGGCAAGGTGGTCACCTATGGCCAGCTTGCCGAAATGGCCGGCCTGGGCCGCGCGGCACGCTGGGTGGGGCGCACTCTCAGCCAACTGCCGAACGACACGAAGCTGCCCTGGCACCGGGTCTTGGGCGCCGGCGGTCGGATCAGCCTGCCGGCGGGCAGCGTCTCAGGAGACGAACAGCGCGCACGCCTGCGCGCCGAAGGGATCAGTGTCCTGAATAATCGTATTGATATTCGGCGCCATGGCTGGCGCCCGGTAGAGCACAGCGGTTAGAGTGCGCGCTTTGTTTTCGCAATTTTGAGGCAGACTCCAGCCCATGCCCCGTAAAACCTGGCGCGCCGCCCTCGCCGCCTATGCCAGTCCCTCAACGCTTGTGCTGTTGCTGCTTGGCTTTGCTGCCGGCTTGCCGTACATGCTGGTGTTCTCGACGCTTTCGGTCTGGTTGCGCGAGGCCGGCGTGGCCCGCGAAACCATCGGTTATGCAAGCCTGATCGGCCTCGCCTATGCCTTTAAATGGGTCTGGTCGCCATTGCTCGACCAATGGCGCCTGCCACTGCTGGGTAAACTCGGGCGTCGCCGCTCCTGGCTGGTGCTCTCCCAGGCCTTGGTGATCCTCGGGCTGGTCGGCATGGGTTTCTGCGACCCCCAAAAACACCTGTCGTGGTTGATCGCTATTGCAGTGCTGGTCGCCTTCGCCTCGGCAACCCAGGACATCGCCGTCGACGCCTATCGCCTGGAGATCGCCGACGATACCCGCCAGGCGGCCCTGGCAGCCAGCTACATGTCCGGCTACCGCGTCGCCGCGCTGCTGGCCACCGCCGGCGCCCTGTTCTTCGCCGAAGGTTTCGGCTCTACCGGTTTCAACTACAAGCACTCGGCCTGGGCCGGCACCTACCTGCTGTTTGGCGTCCTGATGGTCCCGGCATTGCTCACGTCGCTGTTCATGCGCGAGCCGCCAGTACCCCTGCGTACTCAACTGCAAGCCGGGCGCTACACATTCGCTCATCAATTGGCTTCGGTGTTCGTACTGATCGTCTTGCTGGTATCGGTGCCGGCGATGTTCACCCAGCTCTACTACACCGACTTCGCCAGCGTATTGTTCGAAGGCACCAGCCTGCTCGACCTGCTGCTCGAAGACCGCGCGTTCCTGCGCGCCATCCTCTATATCATCCTGACGGCCTTGTGCCTGTCGGCCATGGGCCGCCGTGGGCTGGCCCCGGTGCTGACGCCGGTCAACGACTTCATCCTGCGCTACCGCTGGCAGGCCCTGTTGTTGCTCGGACTGATCGCGACCTACCGGATGTCCGACACGGTCATGGGCGTCATGGCCAACGTGTTCTACATCGACCAGGGTTTCACCAAGGACCAGATCGCCAGCGTCAGCAAGATCTTCGGCCTGATCATGACACTCGTCGGCGCCGGCATGGGCGGCCTGTTGATTGTCCGCTTCGGCATCCTGCCGATCCTGTTCATCGGCGGCGTGGCCTCGGCTGCCACCAACATCCTCTTCCTGATGCTCACCGACATGGGCGCCGACCTGAGGATGCTGATCATCACCATCTCCCTGGACAACTTCAGCTCCGGGCTGGCGACCTCGGCATTCGTGGCCTACCTGTCGAGCCTGACCAACCTGAAGTTCTCCGCCACCCAGTACGCCCTGCTCAGCTCGATCATGCTGTTGCTGCCGCGGCTGATCGGTGGCTATTCCGGGGTGATGGTGGAGAAGTTCGGCTACCACAACTTCTTCCTGATCACCGCCCTGCTTGGCGTGCCAACCCTGCTGCTGATCGCCTTGCACTGGTTTCAGGAGAACCGCCGCCAGGACGCCGCCCCCGCTCCGGAACCGACGGCGACCCGCCCGGCAGAAGAGTCGTAGGAAACTTCAGCAAACGCCGGGGAAACCGGCGTTTGTACCCGGCGACCGGCCACGCGCCTGTACGCCAGGGCATCTCGCCCGTACAATGCTCCGTCACTTCTCGTCATCAGCAACCGACAACGGCCAACCATGCGCACCAGTCAATTTTTGCTCGCCACACAGAAAGAAACGCCCTCCGACGCCGTCGTGATCAGCCATCAGTTGATGCTGCGTGCCGGCATGATCCGCAAACTCGCCTCGGGCCTCTACACCTGGCTGCCGATGGGCTTGCGGGTAATGCGCAAGGTCGAAGCCATCGTTCGCGAAGAGATGGACGCCGCCGGCTCTCTGGAAGTGTTGATGCCGAGCACCCAACCGGCCGAGCTGTGGCAGGAATCGGGGCGCTGGGAAGAGTACGGTCCTGAGCTGCTGCGCATCAAGGACCGTCATGGTCGCGACTTCTGCGCCGGCCCGACCCACGAAGAAGTGATCACCGACCTGATGCGCAACGAGTTGAGCAGCTACAAGCAGCTGCCGATCAACCTGTACCAGATCCAGACCAAGTTCCGTGATGAAATCCGTCCACGCTTCGGCCTGATGCGCGGACGCGAATTCATCATGAAGGATGCCTACTCGTTCCATGCCGACCTGGCTTCGCTGCAAGTCACCTACGACCGCATGCACCAGGCGTACTGCAATGTGTTCACCCGCCTGGGCCTGAAATTCCGCCCGGTTGAAGCCGACAACGGCTCCATCGGCGGTGCTGGCTCCCACGAATTCCACGTGCTGGCCGAGTCTGGCGAAGACGACATCGTGTTCAGCAATGGCTCCGACTACGCCGCCAACATCGAGAAAGCCGAAGCCGTGCCACGGGAAACCTCCCGCGCCGCTCCGAGCGAAGCATTGCGCCTGGTGGACACGCCGAACGCCAAGACCATCGCCCAACTGGTGGAAGGCTACAACCTGCCGATCGAGCGCACCATCAAGACCCTGATCGTGCGGGCTGAAGAACCCGGCAAGCTGATCGCCCTGATCGTTCGTGGCGACCACGAGCTGAATGAAATCAAGGCCGCCAACCAGCCAGGCGTTGCCAGCCCGCTGGTCATGGCCACCGAAGCCGAGCTGCGCGACGCCATCGGCGCCGGTGCCGGCTCCCTTGGCCCGTTGAACCTGCCGCTGCCGATCATCATCGACCGCTCGGTGGAACTGATGAGCGACTTCGCCATCGGCGCCAACGTCGATGACAAGCACTATTTCGGCGTGAACTGGGAACGCGACCTGCCGGTGCCGACCGTGGCTGACCTGCGCAACGTCGTGGCCGGCGACCCGAGCCCGGACGGCAAGGGCACCCTGGAAATCAAGCGCGGCATCGAAGTCGGCCACATCTTCCAGCTGGGCAACAAGTACAGCAAGGCGATGAAGTGCGAAGTGCTGGGCGAGAACGGCAAGCCGGTCACCCTGGAAATGGGCTGCTACGGCATCGGCGTTTCCCGCGTGGTCGCCGCCGCCATCGAGCAGAACAACGACGACAAGGGGATCATCTGGAGCGACACCCTGGCGCCATTCCAGATCGCCCTGGTGCCGCTGCGCTACGAGACCGACCTGGTTCGCGAAGCGACCGACAAGCTCTACGCCGAACTGACCGCCGCCGGCTTCGAAGTGCTGCTGGACGACCGCGACAAGAAAACCAGCCCCGGCATCAAGTTCGCGGACATGGAACTGGTCGGCATTCCGCACCGGATCGTCGTCAGTGACCGCGGCCTGGCCGATGGCAACCTGGAATACAAGAGCCGCACCGAGGCCGAGCCGCAAGCCCTGCCGGTCGCTGACGTGCTGTCCTTCCTCCAGGCCCGTATCCGCCGCTGACACCAGATAGAGACGTCATGTTCAAGCGAAACACCTTAGGCCTCGGTGGCGCCGCCCTGTGCGGCGCCCTGCTGGTCAGCGGCTGTGCCAACCACATGTCACAACGCAGCGAACACGAGGAGCGGGTCGAGCGCAAGTTGCTCGACCACAGCCTGCAGATTGATGTGGGCGAACCCAAGGTGCTCGACCTGCCGCAGCGGCGCGTGCGTATCAATGAACAGAAAACCTTCGAAGTCACCGAGTTCGAGGTCACCCGTCATTACGACCGCTATACGCCGTACCAACCCTGGCGAGAGATCTACGAGATTCCCTTGGGCGCCGTAGCGGTGGTGGCCGGTGTCGGCGCGAACGTGGTCAATGTGTTCGCCCTCGGCAACCTGCCGGAGACCGTGACCCATGACTGGCTCAGTTACGGTGTCGCCGGGCTGAACCCGTTCATGAACGTTCCGTCCCATGGCCGCGCCCAACAGAACCTGGCGGGCATTGAGGAAGTCCAGCGCGACAAGCGCACGGAGCACTCGAGCCTGCCCTGGAGCGAACGCCCGGTGGAGGTCGAGGCTGCCCGGCAGACATTTGAGCTGAGCACCGACCGCAATGGCGTGTTGCGTCTGAACTTGTTGGAAAGCCCCTTCGCCGAGCAGGACCTGAGCCAATTCGGCAAGTTGCAGATCAGCGTGACCGACGCCCAGGACGAAGTGCATACCGACTCGTCCCTGAGCATCAGCAGCACCTTGCGCAGCAAACTGGTGGAAGCTCACGCACTGATCTACGACGACCTGGAAGACGACGAGGTGAGCCAGTGGGTTCACCGGATCAAGCGCCTGTCGGAACTGGGGCTTGAAGAAGAAGCCAGCGAACTGGAACAGAGCCTGATCGAGCTGACGCGCAACGATCCTGAATTGCAGACCGAATTCATGAAGGCACTGACCAAGGATGGCAGGCGGTTGGTGGCGGATCCTGGGGCTCACTGACACACAACCCCTGTGGCGAGGGAGCTTGCCCCCTCGCCACGAAGAGCGCCTGCTCACCCCCGCTATCACCGATCAAACAACTCCAACTGCTCAAACCCGCCGCGCAAATCCTCCAGCCGTACCCCAATTCCCAATAACCGCACCGGCTTGCCGCCACGGTTGAAGGCCTGGGTCAGCAACAGTTGATAACTGCCCAAGTCCCGCCCTGCCCCAGCCTGCTCCAAGGTGGTCTGGGTGAAATCGTGGAATTTGACTTTGACGAACGGCTTGCCCGGGCGATAACTGCTGTCGATCCGTGCCATGCGACCACTGAGGGTTTGCATCAACTCCGGCAGTTTATCGAGGCAACTCGCCAGATCGGGCAGATCGACATCGTAGGTGTTTTCCACACTGATGGACTGCCGCCGGCTGTCGTTATGCACCAGGCGCTCATCAATCCCACGGGCCAGACTCCAGAGCCGCTCACCGAAACTGCCGAATTCGCGCACCAGCGCCAACTTGTCCCACTCACGCAGGTGCCGACAATCGAGGATACCGAGGCGGTTCAACTTGTCGGCGGTGACTTTTCCGACACCATGGAGCTTGCTGACTGGCAGGGCCGAAACGAAGTCCTCGACCTGATCCGGGGTGATGACGAACAAACCGTTGGGTTTCTTCCAATCACTGGCAATCTTGGCCAGGAACTTGTTCGGTGCAACGCCGGCAGACACGGTGATGTGCAGTTGGTTGGAGACACGCCGCCGAATGTCCTGGGCAATTCGGGTAGCGCTGCCACCAAAATGAGAGCTGGCGGAAACGTCCAGGTAGGCCTCATCCAGGGAAAGCGGCTCGATCAGGTCAGTGTAATCGCTGAAAATCGTGTGAATTTCCTTCGAGGCCTCCCGATAGGCATCCATTCGCGGCTTGACGATGGTGAGGTCCGGGCAGAGCTTCAAGGCCTGCCCGGATGACATGGCCGAGCGCACCCCATAGGCCCGCGCTTCGTAATTGCAGGTCGCAATCACCCCCCGTCGATCTGCGGAGCCGCCCACTGCCAGGGGTTTTCCGGCCAACCGCGGGTCGTCGCGCATTTCGATGGCGGCATAGAAACAGTCACAGTCGACATGGATGATTTTACGTTGCGTCATAGCGAAGCGGAGTGTACGACGAATCGGGCCGTCAGTATCGCACTGACACCTGTATATAGCACCAGTAGTCTGAAAGATCCGTCACGGAGGCGCGAAAGTGCCTACATAAATTTATTTACTCAATCGCAGCAGATCCTCCAATAGAGCGCCAGCCCTTGCCAGGCAAGCGTCACAGCCCTGCCACGCAATCCCTTCCAGAACCTAAGCGCTTGAAGCGGAACAGGTTTTCATGGACCCAGGGTTGACAGGCGTTCGATCCTCTGTAGAATGCCGACACACAGACGCGGGATGGAGCAGTCTGGTAGCTCGTCGGGCTCATAACCCGAAGGTCGTCGGTTCAAATCCGGCTCCCGCAACCAAACATCAAAAAAGGCTACTCGAAAGAGTGGCCTTTTTTGTGCGCGCTCACTTCAGATCCATGCTGCGAGAATCCCCACTGCGACAGCCCTCCCACTTCGGCGTTGTAGGACAATCTCTTTTGTTTCCGCGCATTTAGAAAGATAAGGGACGGATCGGCGGTTTATTTGCGCCCATGACCTTTTAACGGTTGACACCCCGGCGTTCGCCTGTAGAATGCCGCCACACAGACGCGGGATGGAGCAGTCTGGTAGCTCGTCGGGCTCATAACCCGAAGGTCGTCGGTTCAAATCCGGCTCCCGCAACCAAATATCAAGAAAGGCTGCTCGAAAGAGCGGCCTTTTTTGTGTCTGCTATAAAAGGCTACATTACAAAATTTTTGTAATTATTTTCTGCCGCAGGGATTGGTAACTTGGCCGGATACCCCCATCCTGTCGCGCATAGCTCAAGAGGTGATTGATGCGCGCCCACTCGTCTGACCCGCAAGACTCTGTTACCGCGACACAACCGATCAAGGCCGAGCGATTGCGCTGGCTGGATCGGATCAGCCAGTACCGCCAGCCTATCGGCCTCGCCATCACGCTGCTGTTGTTTGCGATTGCATTGATTGCTTGCCGCCACCTGCTGAGCGAACTCGACCTGTACGCCCTGCACGACTCGATTCTGGACGTGCCCAGGCCGGCCCTGCTCGGCGCCTTCGCCGCCACGGTGGTCGGGTTCATCATTCTGCTGGGCTATGAATGGTCCGCCAGTCGCTATGCCGGCGTGACGCTGCCGCCACAGACCCTGGTCCTGGGCGGGTTCACCGCGTTCGCCATCGGCAATGCGATTGGCCTGTCATTGTTGTCTGGCGGTTCGGTTCGCTATCGCCTGTACGCGCGTCATGGCCTGGGCGCCTCGGATGTCGCCCACATGACCTTGTTCGCCAGCCTGTCCCTGGGCTGCGCGCTGCCGCCATTGGCTGCCCTGGCGACCCTCAGCAACTTGCCCGCCGCGTCTGCCGCGCTGCACGTATCCGCTACCCTGCTCGGGGCCATATCCGTCGCGGTGCTGCTGCTCACCAGCGTGCTGGCCATCGGTATCTATCGGCGACGCCTGCCGGAACAACCCCATCGCGACAGCCTGCTGGTCAAGGCCGGGCGCCGCACACTGCGCCTTCCGGGCCGCCGCCTGACCTTCCTGCAACTGGTCATCACGGCACTGGACGTCGCGGCCGCCGCCACCGTGCTGTACTTGCTGCTTCCCGAAGCGCCGCCGTTCGGGGCGTTCCTGCTGGTGTACCTGCTGGCGCTGGCCGCCGGGGTGCTCAGCCATGTACCCGGCGGCGTGGGGGTATTCGAAGCCATCCTGCTGGCCGCGTTCGCCGACCAGTTGGGGGCCGCACCGCTGGCCGCCGCCCTGCTGCTCTATCGGTTGATCTACGTGCTGCTACCGATGCTGGTCGCGTGCATCCTGCTGCTGGTCAACGAAGCACAACGGCTGTTCCAGACACGCCAGACGTTGCGGGTGGCGTCGGGTTTTGCCGCACCGATCCTGGCGGTGCTGGTCTTCCTTTCGGGCGTGGTGCTGCTGTTTTCCGGCGTGACCCCGGAGATTGACACGCGCCTGGAGCACATCGGTTTCCTGATCCCTCATCGGCTGGTGGACGCTTCGCACTTCGGCGCCAGCCTGGTCGGCGTGCTGTGCCTGCTGCTCGCCCAAGGCCTGCGCCGACGCCTGTCCGCGGCCTGGATGCTGACCACCGTGCTGCTGCTGATGGGTGCCCTGCTCTCGCTGCTCAAGGGTTTCGATTGGGAAGAAGCCACGCTGCTGACCCTGACCGCCACGCTGCTGGCGGTCTTCCGGCGCTCCTTCTATCGAGCGAGCCGCCTGACTGAACTGCCTTTCTCCCCGCTGTTCCTGATTGCCAGCCTCTGCGTGCTCGGCGCGTCGATCTGGTTGCTGCTGTTTGCTTACCAGGACGTGCCCTACAGCCATCAACTGTGGTGGCAGTTCACGCTCGATGCCGACGCCCCGCGCGGCTTGCGTTCGCTGCTGGGCGCGGCGGTGCTATTGGTGGTGGTGTCCCTGACCTGGCTGCTGCGCACCGCCCGGCCGGTCATCCATGTACCGACGCCGCAAGAGCTGGAGCGAGCCAGGACGATCCTCATGGCGTCTTCACAGCCCGACGGCGGCCTGGCGCTGACCGGCGACAAGGCGCTGCTGTTCCACCCCAACGACGAGGCGTTCCTGATGTACGCCCGCCGCGGCCGCAGCCTGGTGGCGCTGTACGACCCGATCGGGCCGACCCAGCAGCGGGCCGAAATGATCTGGCAATTTCGCGACCTGTGCGACATCCACCACGCTCGCCCGGTGTTCTATCAGGTGCGCGCCGAGAACCTGCCGTACTACATGGACATTGGCCTGACGGCGATCAAACTCGGTGAGGAAGCCCGGGTCGACCTCAAGCGTTTCGATCTTGAGGCCAAGGGCAAGGAAATGAAGGACCTGCGCTACACCTGGAACCGCGGCACCCGTGACGGCCTGTCGCTGGAGATCCACGAGCCGGGCCAGGCGCCGATGGACGAACTCAAGGTCATTTCCGATGCCTGGCTGACCGGCAAGAACGTGCGCGAGAAAGGCTTTTCCCTGGGACGTTTCAGCGATGACTACCTCAAGCATTTCCGCATCGCGGTGATTCGTTTCGAGGGCCGCCCGGTAGCGTTCGCCAACCTGCTGGAAACCCACAGCCATGAGCTGGCCAGCCTCGACCTGATGCGCGCCCACCCCGAGGCCCCGAAACTGACCATGGAATTCATGATGGTCGGCCTGATCCAGCATTATAAGAACCATGACTACGCCCGCTTCAGCCTCGGCATGGTCCCCCTGTCGGGCCTGCAACCGCGGCGCGGCGCACCGTTGACCCAGCGCCTGGGTTCGATGGTGTTCCGCCGTGGCGAGCAGCTCTACAATTTCCAGGGACTGCGCCGTTTCAAAGACAAGTTCCAGCCTGACTGGGAACCTCGTTACATGGCCGTGCCTGCCGGACTCGATCCGCTGGTGGCGCTGGCCGATACCGCCGCCCTGATTGCAGGCGGCCTGACTGGACTGGTGAAACGCTGATGATACAACGCTCCTGGCGATACGTAGTGGCCGCCCTGCTGGTGCTGGCGGTGATTCTCGGTGGCGGTTACTGGTACTGGAACCGCCCGGCCCCGCAACCCGTCCTGGAACAATTGGCGCCTGCCGATGGCGTCGCGATGACCCGGGTCATCCCCGGCACCAAGTCGCGTGCCCAGGTGCTGGTGGCGGTCAATGAAGACCAGAAGCTCAGTGATACCCAGTTGACGACCCTCAGCCGCAGCGGCTCGGCGCGGATCGTCCAGGTAATCCTGCCCAAGGATTGCATGCTGCAAGGGCGCGCCCTGCAGGCGGGCCTGCGCGAGTTGCAGGGGCCGGCGACCCTCGTCAGCGGTATCGGCCCGGGGGCCGTGCTGGCCTGGCGTTGGCTGGCCGAGCAAAAAGATGACAAGGCCAACGCCGTATCGGTAGACCTGGCCCTGGAAAAACCCGGCTGTACCCACCTGCTGCCAAAAAGCGCGGCCCACGGTCATTGGCTGGTGGCCTGGAACGATAACCCTGACGACACCAGCGCCGGTTTCGTGCGGGATCAGAAAAATGCCGAAACCAGCATCAGCGACTACGACATCAACCTGCCGCAAGTGCTGAACAACGAACTGCGCAAAATCCTCGTTGGCACCGACAAGGCCAAGGGTGGCCTGGCCATCCCGGTGGTCGAAGTGCCGGCCAGCCAGACTCGGGACACCGTGACCCTGTTCCTCTCGGGCGACGGCGGCTGGCGTGACCTGGACCGTGACGTGGCCGATGAAATGGCCAAGATCGGCTACCCGGTGGTCGGCATCGACACCCTGCGCTACTACTGGCAGCACAAGAGCCCCGAGCAGAGCGCGGTGGACCTTGCCGAACTGATGCAGCACTACCGCCAGATCTGGGGCACCAAGCGTTTCATCCTGACCGGTTACTCCTTTGGCGCCGACGTGCTGCCGGCGATCTATAACCGCCTGCCGGCCACCGAACAACAGCGGGTCGATGCCATTATCCTGCTGGCCTTCGCCCGCACCGGCAGTTTCGAGATCGAGGTCGAAGGCTGGCTTGGCAACGCCGGCACCGAAGCCGCCACCGGCCCGGAAATGGCCAAACTGCCGGCCGAGAAAGTGGTGTGCATTTACGGTGGCGAAGAGGCCGACGAAAGCGGCTGCACCGAGAAGACCGCCGTCGGCGAAGCCATCAAGTTGCCTGGTGGTCACCACTTCGATGAAAACTACCCGGCCCTGGCCAAGCGCCTGATCGATGAGATCAACAAGCGCCAGGCCAAGCCTGCCGAGCAGTAATCTGATGCTGGTTTAACGAGAAGCCCCTGCAGCCTTACGGTTGCAGGGGCTTTTTGCTGTGGCTGTCATGGCCTCATCGCGAGCAGGCTCGCTCCCACAGTTGATAGGTATGAATGCACAAATCCCTGTGGGAGCGGGCTTGCTCGCGAAGGCGGTGTATCAGTCGACATCGTTGCTAACTGACCCGCCCCATTCGCGAGCAAGCCCGCTCCCACAAGGCTTCACCTTCACAAAAAAGCCCCCGCTGCCGCAAGGCAACGGGGGCTTTTGTCGACCGAACCTACATCTCGACCTGCGTCCCCAACTCGATCACCCGGTTCACCGGCAGGTTGAAGAAACGCAGGTTGCCATTGGCGTTCTTCAGCAGGAAAGCGAACAACAATTCACGCCAGCGGGCCATGCCCTCCAGCTTGGAGGCAATGACCGTCTCGCGACTGAGGAAGTAGGTGGTGCGCATCGGGCTGAAGTCCAGGTCGTCCAGGTGGCAAAGCTTGAGTGCCTGCGGGACGTCCGGCTCGTCGGTGAAGCCGAAGTGCAGGATCACCCGGAAGAACCCTTCGCCATAGGCATCGACCTCGAAGCGTCGTTGCGGCGGCACTCGGGGAATGTCTTCGTATACCACCGTCAGCAGCACCACTTGTTCGTGCAACACCTGGTTATGCAGCAGGTTGTGCAGCAGCGCATGAGGCACCGCGTCCGAACGCGCGGTCAGGAACACAGCGGTGCCCTGCACGCGATGGGGTGGCTGCACGCGGATGCTGCTGATGAAAATCGGCAGCGGCAATGCGCCTTCGTCCAGGCGGTCCACCAGCAATTGCTTGCCACGCTTCCAGGTGGTCATCAGCACGAACAGGGCGATACCGGCGATGACCGGGAACGCACCGCCCTGAATGATCTTCGGCACGTTGGCAGCGAAGTACAGCCCATCCACCAACAGGAAACCGAGCAGCACCGGCACCGCCAGCAGCGGTGGCCACTTCCACAACAGCAACATCACCGCCGACACCAGGATCGTGGTCATCAGCATGGTGCCGGTTACCGCTACGCCGTAGGCCGAAGCCAGCGCGCCGGACGATTCGAACCCCAGCACCAGCAGTACCACGCCGACCATCAGCGACCAGTTCACCGCACCGATGTAGATCTGGCCCTGCTCGGCGCTGGAGGTGTGCTGGATGTACATGCGCGGGATGTAACCGAGCTGGATCGCCTGGCGCGTCAGGGAGAACGCCCCGGAGATCACCGCTTGCGAAGCAATCACCGTGGCCATGGTCGACAGGCCCACCAGCGGGATCAGTGCCCAGCCAGGCGCCAGCAGATAGAACGGGTTGCGCGCCGCCTCCGGGTCGCCCAGCAGCAACGCGCCCTGGCCGAAGTAGTTGAGGACCAGCGCCGGCAGCACCAGGATGAACCAGGCGCGGGCAATCGGCTTGCGGCCGAAGTGGCCCATGTCGGCGTACAGCGCTTCGGCGCCCGTCAGTGCCAGCACCACGGCCCCGAGGATCGCCACGCCCATGCCGGGGTGCACGACAAAGAAGCGCACGGCCCAGACCGGGTTCACCGCGTGCAGCACTTCCGGGTGCTGGCTGATGCCATACACACCCAGGGCGCCGAGCACCAGGAACCAGGTCACCATGATCGGGCCGAACAGGATGCCGATCCGCGCCGTACCGTGGCGCTGGATGATAAACAGTGCGACCAGCACCACCAGCGACAGCGGCACGACCCAATGGTCGATGCCGTCGAACGCCAGGCCAAGGCCCTCGATCGCCGAGAGCACGGAAATCGCCGGGGTGATCATGCTGTCGCCGTAGAACAGCGCCGCGCCGATCAGCCCGCAGACCACCAGGAATCCGCGCAGTCGCGCCCGCCCTGCCGCCGCCCGCCGCGCCAGGGCTGTGAGCGCCATGATCCCGCCCTCGCCCTGGTTGTCGGCGCGCAGGACGAACATCATGTACTTGATCGACACGACCCAGATCAGCGACCAGAAAATCAGCGACAGGATCCCCAGTACCCCGTCGTGGTTGACGGGCACGCCGTACCCGCCGGAAAACACTTCTTTGAGGGTGTACAAGGGGCTTGTGCCGATATCGCCGTAAACCACTCCGACCGCCGCGACCAGCATGCTCAGCGGCTTCGTTGCCGAATGCTCGGCACCCGCCACCTGACTACTTGCATGACCCATCCAACACTCCTGATTCCCAGACCTGTCTTCTTGAACGAAGCACTCTGCTTTTTTGTCGTTGCAGCATGCGCTGTTTTACCGATTGTTACAGACGTTTTCTTGACCGCAAAAATCGTTAGAACGTAAAGGCGCGAAGCATAGCGCAGCACTCGTCGTTTTTCCCGGTATAAAGCTGGTCAAGTGCGTCGCCCACCGCTAGAATTGCGCACTTTTTGATCAGAGGCGCGTCAGGCGCCCTGTCTCGGCAAGAGACGATCCCCCTACACCGAGGTTAGACATGTCCACCACTACCGCGCCAGCCAATCCGAAGGTCGGCTTCGTATCCCTGGGTTGCCCGAAGGCTCTGGTCGACTCCGAGCGCATCCTGACCCAACTGCGCATGGAAGGCTATGACGTCGTGTCCACGTACCAGGACGCCGATGTGGTAGTGGTCAACACCTGCGGCTTCATCGATTCGGCCAAGGCCGAGTCCCTGGAAGTGATCGGCGAAGCGATCAAGGAAAACGGCAAGGTCATCGTCACCGGCTGCATGGGCGTGGAAGAAGGCAACATCCGCAACGTGCACCCGAGCGTGCTGGCCGTGACCGGTCCGCAGCAGTACGAGCAGGTGGTCAACGCCGTGCACCAGGTGGTACCGCCGCGCCAGGACCACAACCCGCTGATCGACCTGGTGCCGCCGCAAGGCATCAAGCTGACCCCGCGCCACTACGCCTACCTGAAGATTTCCGAGGGCTGCAACCACAGCTGCAGCTTCTGCATCATCCCGTCGATGCGCGGCAAACTGGTGAGCCGCCCAGTGGGCGATGTGCTCGACGAGGCCCAGCGCCTGGTCAAGTCCGGCGTCAAGGAACTGCTGGTGATTTCCCAGGACACCAGCGCCTACGGCGTCGACGTGAAGTACCGCACCGGCTTCTGGAACGGCGCGCCGGTGAAGACCCGCATGACCGAACTGTGCGAGGCCCTCAGCACCCTCGGCGTGTGGGTCCGCTTGCACTACGTCTACCCGTACCCGCATGTCGACGAGCTGATCCCGCTGATGGCCGCCGGCAAGATCCTTCCGTACCTGGACATCCCGTTCCAGCACGCCAGCCCGAAAGTCCTCAAGGCCATGAAGCGCCCGGCGTTCGAAGACAAGACCCTGGCCCGCATCAAGAACTGGCGCGAAATCTGCCCGGACCTGATCATCCGCTCGACGTTCATCGTCGGCTTCCCGGGTGAAACCGAAGAAGACTTCCAGTACCTGCTGGACTGGTTGACCGAAGCCCAGCTCGACCGCGTCGGCTGCTTCCAGTATTCCCCGGTAGAAGGCGCACCGGCCAACGACCTGGCGCTGGACGTGGTGCCGGACGACGTCAAGCAGGACCGTTGGGAGCGCTTCATGGCGCACCAGCAGGCCATCAGCTCGGCCCGCCTGCAACTGCGCATCGGCCGCGAAATCGAAGTGCTGGTGGATGAAGTCGACGAACAAGGCGCCGTGGGCCGCTGCTTCTTCGACGCCCCGGAAATCGACGGCAACGTTTTCATCGACAACGGCAGCAACCTCAAGCCAGGTGACAAGGTCTGGTGCAAGGTGACCGACGCCGATGAATATGACCTGTGGGCTGAGCAGATCGGCTGATCGAGCCACACTTCCCAAGGCCACAGGTTTGTCATATCCAGGCAAAAATTGAGAAGCCCCGCCCTTGCAACAAGATGCGGGGCTTTTTTACGGCTATCGTATGGAGAAACCCAGGGCATCCAGCACAAGGAACAGGCGGGCATGCGGCAGCATTCGGTCATCCATACACCGAAACCGAGCGACTACCAGGAACTGACCGAGGTGTGGGAGGCATCGGTACGCGCGACCCATGACTTCCTGCCGGACAGTTACATCGAAGTGCTGAAAAACCTGGTGCTCACCCGCTACCTGGACGCGGTGATGCTCATCTGCACCCGGGACGCACGCCAGCGGATCACCGGTTTCGCCGGCGTCGCGGCCGGCAAGATCGAGATGCTGTTCATCGACCCGCAGCACCGTGGCCAGGGCCTGGGCAAGCAATTGCTGCGCTACGCCATGGAGCACCTGAACGCCGATCAACTGGACGTCAATGAACAGAATTCGCAAGCCCTGGGCTTTTACCTCAAGCAAGGATTCGAGGTTATCGGGCGTTCGGCACGCGACGGTATGAACCAGCCCTACCCGCTGCTGCACATGCGATACAAACAACCCGACCTGAAGGCCCGACGCGGCTAAAAGCCACACGGCGCAAATGGACCCGCGATTAACCGGCGCCAGGCAGGTACAATGCCCACCCTCTTTTTGTTACGGCCCTGTCATGACTGACCCGATTCGTCTCTCCAAACGCCTCATCGAACTCGTCGGCTGTTCCCGTCGGGAGGCTGAGCTGTTCATTGAGGGCGGCTGGGTCACCGTGGACGGTGAAGTGATCGATGAACCGCAGTTCAAGGTCACCACCGAACAGGTCGCCCTCGACCCTGAGGCCAAGGCCACCGCGCCGGAACCGGTGACCCTGCTGTTGAACGTCCCGGCCGGCACGGACGTGGACACCGCCATGGCGTCCCTGGGGCCGGAAACCCTGAGCGAAGAACATCGCTTCGGCAAGCGCCCGCTCAAGGGCCATTTCCTGCGCCTGACCGCCAGCGCCGACCTGCAGGCCAACGCCAGCGGACTGTTGGTGTTCACCCAGGACTGGAAAATCTTGCGCAAGCTCACCGCCGACGCCGCCAAGATCGAACAGGAATACGTGGTGGAAGTCGAAGGCGAGATGGTCGCCCACGGCCTCAACCGCCTGAACCATGGCCTGACCTACAAGGGTAAGGAGCTGCCGGCGGTCAAGGCCAGCTGGCAGAACGAGAACCGCCTGCGCTTCGCCATGAAGAACCCGCAACCGGGCGTGATCGCGCTGTTTTGCCAGGCGGTCGGCCTCAAGGTGGTCGCCATTCGCCGCATCCGCATTGGCGGCGTGTCCATCGGCAAGGTGCCGCTGGGCCAGTGGCGCTATCTGTCCGCCAAAGAGAAGTTCTAAATTTTTTCGGCGCCGCACCCCGCTGAGGCGCCCACTGCCGATTGATCAGGATTGCCCACATGATTCACAACGACGTACTGCGCAGCGTGCGCTACATGCTCGACATCAGCGACAAGAAAGTCATCGAGATCATCAAGCTCGGCGGCCTGGAAGTGACCCTGGCGGACCTGGCCGGCTATCTCAAGAAAGACGAGGAAGAAGGCTTCGTGTTCTGCCCTGACGACGTCATGGCGCATTTCCTCGATGGCCTGGTGATCTTCAAGCGCGGCAAGGATGAAAGCCGGGCGCCGCAGCCCATCGAAGTGCCGGTGACCAACAACATCATCCTCAAGAAACTGCGAGTGGCCTTCGAACTGAAGGAAGACGACATGCACGCCATCCTCAAGGCCGCAGAGTTCCCGGTGTCCAAGCCGGAACTGAGCGCGCTGTTCCGCAAGTTCGGCCACACCAACTACCGCCCGTGTGGCGACCAGTTGCTGCGCAACTTCCTCAAGGGGCTGACGCTGCGCGTCAGAGCTTAAACAACAGCCAAAAGCTTCAAGCGGCAAGTTCAAAGCTTGCGACTTGCAGCTTGTAGCTTGGGGCTCCCGACATGACCCATACCGTCTCCCCCATCGGCTTCGTCCGCTCCTGCTTCAAGGAGAAGTTCGCCATCCCCCGCCAACCACAACTGGCCCCCGCCGCACGCGGTGTGCTGGAGTTGGTGGCGCCGTTCGACCAGGGGAATGCGGTGCAGGGCCTGGAGCAGGTCAGTCATGTCTGGCTGTTGTTCCTGTTTCATCAGGCCCTTGAAGACAAGCCGCGACTGAAAGTGCGACCGCCACGCCTGGGCGGCAACAAGTCCATGGGCGTGTTTGCCACCCGCGCCACCCACCGTCCTAACGGCATCGGCCAGTCGGTGGTGAAGCTGGAGCGGGTTGAAGCCGGGCGCCTGTGGCTCTCGGGCATCGATTTGCTGGACGGCACGCCGGTGCTGGACATCAAGCCCTACGTGCCCTACGCCGACATCATCGGTTCGGCGTCCAATGCCATCGCCAGCGCAGCGCCCGAGCTGATTCCTGTGCAATGGACGGATGCAGCCCTGCTCCAGGCCCGTGACCATGCGACACGCCTGGAGGAGCCCTTGGTGGAGCTGATCGAACAATGCCTGGCCCAGGATCCCCGTCCGGCGTACCAGACACCAACCGCCGAACGGGAATACGGTGCGCAATTCTGGGACCTGGACGTGCGCTGGCATTACCCGCAGCCGGGGTTGATCCGGGTATTGGAAGTCGTTCCTGCCGAGCGATAAGCCAGAAACGAAAAAGTCCGCGCTGCCTGATAAAGGCAACGCGGGCTTTTTTTGTGAGGCCTTAAGACAGACCGAGTCGCGGCCATCGCGAGCAGGCTCGCTCCCACACTTGATTTGTGGCGATGCACGAAACCCTGTGGGAGCGAGCCTGCTCGCGATGACGGCCTGTCATCCACTGCAAATCTTACAGGTTACTTCTCTACAAACGCCCGCTCGATCAGGTAATCACCCGGCTCACGCATACGCGGCGAAACGGTCAGGCCGAAGCTGTTGAGCACTTCGCTGGTTTCGTCGAGCATGCTCGGGCTGCCGCACAGCATGGCGCGGTCATCCTGCGGGTTGATCGGCGGCAGGCCGATGTCGCTGAACAGCTTGCCACTGCGCATCAGGTCAGTCAGGCGGCCTTCGTTTTCGAAGGGCTCGCGCGTCACGGTCGGGTAGTAGATCAGCTTTTCACGCAGTGCTTCGCCGAAGAACTCGTTCTGCGGCAGGTGTTCGGTGATGAACTCGCGGTAGGCGACTTCATTGACGTAGCGCACGCCGTGGCACAGGATCACTTTTTCGAAACGCTCGTAGGTTTCCGGATCCTGGATGACGCTCATGAACGGCGCCAGGCCGGTGCCGGTGCTGAGCAGGTACAAATGCTTGCCGGGCTTGAGATCGTCCAGCACCAAGGTGCCGGTGGGCTTCTTGCTGATGATGATCTCGTCGCCTTCCTTCAGGTGCTGCAGCTGGGAAGTCAGCGGGCCATCGGGCACCTTGATGCTGAAGAATTCGAGATGCTCTTCCCAGTTCGGGCTGGCAATCGAGTAAGCGCGCATAAGCGGGCGGCCGTTGGGCTGCTGCAGGCCGATCATCACGAACTGACCGTTCTCGAAGCGCAGGCCCGGATCGCGGGTGCACTTGAAGCTGAACAGAGTGTCGTTCCAGTGATGAACACTGAGGACACGCTCGTGGTTCATATTGCTCATGTACGTGGGACTCCTGGGAATGATGCCTGCGTCGTTATATGCGCATTTGCATCGCATTCTAATGGCGACGACAATATCTGTTAACTGGATTATTAAGATAAGGGTTATCGGTTATATAGATATGCGATTTACTCTACGTCAACTTCAAGTCTTCGTCGCCGTCGCCCAGCAGGAAAGCGTGTCCCGTGCTGCGGGCCTGCTCAACCTGTCGCAGTCGGCGGCCAGCACCTCCATCACCGAACTGGAGCGGCAATCAAGCTGCCAATTGTTCGACCGCGCTGGCAAGCGCCTGAGCCTCAACGCCCTTGGCAAGCAGCTGCTGCCCCAGGCGGTGGCGCTGCTGGACCAGGCCAAGGAGATCGAGGACCTGCTCAACGGCAAGTCCGGCTTTGGCTCACTGGCGGTTGGCGCCACATTGACCATCGGCAACTACCTGGCAACCCTGTTGATCGGCGGCTTCATGCAGCGCCATCCGGAAAGCCAAGTGAAGCTGCATGTGCAGAACACAGCCAATATCGTGCACCAGGTAGCCCACTATGAAATTGATCTGGGTCTGATCGAAGGCGATTGCAACCATCCCGACATTGAGGTGCAGAGCTGGGTCGAGGACGAACTGGTGGTGTTCTGCGCCCCCCAACACCCCCTGGCCCAGCGCGGCCAGGCGAGCATGGAGGAACTGACCCATCAAGCGTGGATTCTGCGGGAACAGGGTTCAGGCACTCGGCTGACCTTCGACCAAGCCATGCGCCACCACCGCAGCGCACTGAACATCCGCCTGGAACTGGAGCACACCGAAGCCATCAAGCGCGCCGTGGAATCCGGCCTGGGCATCGGCTGCATTTCTCGCCTGGCCCTGCGCGATGCCTTCCGGCGCGGCAGCCTGGTCGCGGTGGAAACCCCGGACATGGACCTGGCGCGCCAGTTCTACTTCATCTGGCACAAACAGAAATACCAGACCTCGGCCATGCGTGAATTCCTCGAGCTGTGTCGGGCCTTCACCGCCGGGGTCCAGCGCAGCGACGAAATCGTGCTGCCGACCATTGCCTGAGGGATTAGAGCAGCACCACACCCCAGACCAAGGCGATCATCGTCAGGGCGACGAGCTGGGCAGCGCTGCCCATGTCCTTGGCGTTTTTCGACAACGGATGCAGCTCCAGGGAGATGCGGTCGATGGCTGCTTCCACCGCCGAGTTGAGCAACTCGACGATCAATGCCAGCAGGCAGACGGCAATCAGCAGCGCCTGCTCGACGCGGCTGACGTTCAGGAAGAACGACAACGGAATCAGGACGACATTGAGCAGTACCAATTGACGGAACGCCGCTTCACCGACAAACGCGGCGCGCAGCCCGTCCAGGGAATAGCCAGAGGCGTTGAGGATGCGTTTCAGGCCGGTTTGGCCTTTGAAAGGTGACATAGAGTAGGCACTGATCGAAAAGGAGTGGAGAAGCTAATTCAAATCCGGTCAAAAAAGCGTGAACCAGACCATTAAGACTGCGGTGAAATTGACTCAAGTTGTTGCAGCAGCAGGGCCGCCTGGGTCCGAGTACGCACATTCAGCTTGCGAAAGATCGCGGTCACATGGGCCTTGATGGTGGCCTCCGATACGTTCAATTCATAGGCAATCTGCTTGTTCAGCAGGCCTTCGCAAACCATGGTCAACACCCGGAATTGCTGCGGCGTCAGGCTGGCCAGGCCCGCGCTGGCGGCCTTGGCTTCTTCGGACACGCTCACAGCTTCGAACGCCTGAGGCGGCCAGGACACATCGCCATCGAGCACCGCTTTCACAGCCTTCTGGATCATCTCGAGGGAGCTGGATTTGGGGATGAACCCACTGGCCCCGAACTCGCGGGCCTTGACCATGACCGACGCTTCTTCCTGGGCCGACACCATCACCACGGGAATCTGCGGGTACTGGCCGCGCAACAGCACCAGGCCCGAAAAGCCGTAGGCACCGGGCATGTTCAAGTCCAGCAGGACCAGGTCCCAATCAGCCTTTTCCGTCAGCCGGGCTTCCAGCTCCGCGATACTGGCCACCTCCGTCAACCGGACATCCGGGCCCAGGCCCAGGGTCACTGCCTGATGCAACGCGCTGCGAAAGAGCGGGTGGTCATCGGCAATCAGGATTTCGTATGTGGCCATTTTTTCAATGATCCTGTTTTTAATGGCAGGCCCGATGCATTCGCGCCTCACCAAAACAACTCATGACGCCACCGATGCAGCAGCATCCGCGGGGCACGTTCGGCGCCAAACACAGCGCTTCAAACTTGGGCCGCACCCGGGTCGGCGCCAAGCATGCCCAGCGAAGCCGGGGTGGTCAAGCCGCACGGCCACCCGTGTGTCGAGTATGGGCCACTATTGGGCCAACACCGCTGACTCAGTCTGAATGAAGGGCAGCAGCTCGGCGTGAGCCGGGGTCGACACATTCACCTCCTGCTGGCGTTTGGCACCCAGGTAATGCTGGCTGAACACATCGAAATAGGCGTCCAGCGCCGACGCGGCATCGCTGTCCCCGGCCAGTTCCAGGCACAACGCTGCCACTTCGGCGGTGCACAGATGCTCGCTGCGGGTCGAACGGCGCAAGCGATAGCGCGACAGCTTGTCGGGCATCAGGCTCAGGATCGGCAGCCGGTCGAAATACGGGCTTTTACGGAAGATCTTGCGCGCCTCCGTCCAGGTCGCGTCCAGCAGAATGAACAGCGGGCGCCTGGACTGATCGAGGTCAACCGTGTGGGTCACCCGGGAGGGTTCGACGTATTCGCCAGGAAACACCAGGTACGGTTGCCATTGCGGGTCGTTCAGCAGCGCCAGCAGTTGCTCGTCGACTTCGGTGCGCGACCAGATGAACGCATGATTGTCACGCACCACGTCGGCAATCAGCCAACCGGTATTGCTCGGTTTGAACACTTCCTTGTTGGTCATGATCAGGCAGATCCCCGAACGGGTCTCCACGCTCGGCCGCCAGGCACACAGGCAATGGCTCTCGATCACCCGGCAGGCGCTGCAACGGGGCGCACGCCAGCCACGGGCCTGAATTGGCTTGATGCCTTCGTCGATACGCTGGTCGCGCAGGCGGGCGACGGCGTTAGGGGCGTGATTCATCGTGGGCGACGTCGACGAACAAAGGGACTGGACACGAACAACACTCGGCAGGGCAATAAAGGCCGGCAGTCTACCAGAGCGCGCAAGCCTGTACCGTCCACCCGAGCTCCCCTATAATTCCCGGCCACTGAACGCACAGTCATGTGATGGGTCGAACCACCAGTCACTGAACCAGGAGAGTTTCATGTTGCGCCTTATCGTCCCTACCGTTGCCGTTCTGCTGGCGACGTCCTTCAGCGCTCAGGCTGCCTCGCTGAAAGAACTCGAACTGAACAAGATGCTGCAGAACGTTGCCAAGGAAAGCAGCGTCGGCACGCCGCGGGCGATCAACGAAGATATTCTCGACCAGGGTTACACCGTCGAAGGCACCGAGCTGATCAACCACCTCAGCGTGCAAAGCAGCCACGCTCAGAAAATGCGCGCCGACCCCAAAGCCGTGTATTTCCAATTGGGCTCCACGGTGTGCACCAACCCGGGCTTTCGCAAGTTGATGGCCAAGGGCGCGACGATGCGCTACGAGTTCACCGAAGTTAAGACCAACCGTCCGGTTGCGACCGAACGCTTCCAGGAATCGGATTGCCCGAAACCGGCCAAGACGAAGAAGTAATCAATCCGGACGCGCGCGTCGCTGTTCATCATCGGCGCGCAGTTCCGCCACCAGCGCCTGTAGATAGCGCGAGCGCCAGGTTCGCCCTTCCAGTCGGCGACAGCATTCCTCTTCCAGACTCACCCGATTGGCCTGAGCCGATTCCAACAACGTCAGGTACAACTGCCTGTCGAGTTCCAGCGTCACCCTCATCTCTCCTGCCTCCATGCCTGCTCTGCCTTCAATCCATCGCGTGGCGCCCAGCCCTGAGCGCCTGTTGCATTGCCACGCTTGATAATCAGTAAATCAGAGCAACGTGCGCCTGGCCGGCAATCTGACGAGCGGCGCGCGTATGTATCCAGCGGTTGCCAACGGTCACTTTTGAGCGCCATGATCAACGCAGCGAAGTTTGGGACGAGGAACAGGATTCGTCCTGCCAAGAAGGAGAAGTTGAATGCCTTACAAACCGAATGACCTCCTCAGTCGTCATTTTGAGAACCACGGCCACGACCTCACCCGCAAGGTCGAAGAACAACTCAACCTGGTTTCACCCAACAGCCCAAACCTCCCCATCTACCGCGACATGATCCTGACCGTACTGCGTATGGCCCAGGAAGATCACAACCGCTGGAATGCCAAGATTACGCTTCAGGCCCTGCGGGAACTGGAACATGCATTCCGCTCCCTCGAACAGTTCAAGGGGCGGCGCAAGGTCACCGTCTTCGGCTCGGCCCGAACACCCATCGAACATCCGCTATACGCCCTGGCCCGGGAACTGGGGACAGCGCTGGCCCGCTCGGACATGATGGTCATTACCGGCGCTGGCGGCGGCATCATGGCCGCGGCTCATGAAGGCGCGGGACGCGACTACAGCCTGGGATTCAATATCACCCTGCCCTTCGAACAACACGCAAACCCTACCGTCGAAGGCACGCCGAACTTGCTGCCGTTCCACTTTTTCTTCACCCGCAAACTGTTCTTCGTCAAGGAAGCTGACGCACTGGTGCTCTGCCCGGGCGGTTTCGGCACGTTGGACGAAGCACTGGAGGTTCTGACGCTGGTGCAAACCGGTAAGAGCCCGCTGGTACCGGTGGTCCTGCTGGATGTTCCGGGGGGCAAGTTCTGGCAAGGCGCTCTCGATTTCATTCGCGAGCAGTTGGAAGCAAACCGCTACATCCTGCCCACGGACATGAAATTGATACGCCTGGTGTACAACGCCGAAGACGCCGTGGAAGAAATCAACCAGTTCTATCGCAACTTCCACTCCAGTCGCTGGCTCAAGCATCAATTTGTAATTCGCATGAATCACAAGCTCAGCGAACAGGCGCTCCAGCAAATGCAGGCGGAATTTGCCGACCTGTGCCTGAACGACTGTTTCCACCAGCATGACTACAGCGACGAAGACCACGACGAAGCCCGCTTCAGCCACCTGACGCGACTGGCATTCAACTTCACCGCCCGCAATCACGGCCGCTTGAGAGAACTGGTGGATTACATCAACCTGGCAGAAAACTGGGCCCAGCCAGCCGAAAAGATCCAACCCCTCACCTGGGAACCGATCAAGGCGACCTGAACCCATAAAAAAAGGCCCGCTATCGAATAGCGGGCCTTTAGTTTAATCGTCCATACCGCGACCGCTGAACAAGCGGTTGATCATCTCCATGGAATACCCTCGATACGCCAGGAAACGTCCCTGCTTGGCTCGCTCCCGCGCATCGATGGGCAGATGCCCGGAGAACTTGCGACGCCAGGTGTCCGTTAGCTGCTCCTGCCAATCGATACCGCTTTCGCGCAGGGCAAGTTCGATATCGGGGCGTTGCAAGCCGCGTTGGCCCAGTTCCTCACGAATTCGCAAGGGGCCATACCCGGAGCGAGCACGGTAGGAGACAAAACTTTCGAGGTAACGGGATTCCGACAGCAGGCCCTCTTCCGTCAAACGGTCGAGGGCCGTGTCGATCAACTCATCGGGAGCACCGCGCTGACGCAGTTTACGCGTCAGCTCGACTCGCCCGTGCTCGCGCCTGGCGAGCAGGTCCATCGCGGTTCGCCGCACCGCGACGAGGGTATCGAGTACGGCGGTCATCGAGTCGATCAGAGGTCAGCGTCAGCCAGGTCGTCAGCGGTCTCGCGGTTGGCCACTGCCTTGACGTCAGCCACCGGGCTCAGCAGCTTGTCACGCAGTTGCTTCTCGAGGGCCGCTGCAACTTCCGGGTTATCTGCCAGGAACTTGGCCGAGTTGGCCTTACCCTGACCGATCTTGGTGCCGTTGTAGGCGTACCAGGCGCCGGATTTTTCGACAAAACCGTGCAACACACCCAGGTCGATCATCTCACCGTTAAGATAGATGCCCTTGCCGTAAAGAATCTGGAACTCGGCCTGACGGAACGGCGAAGCCACCTTGTTCTTCACCACCTTGACGCGGGTTTCGCTGCCGACCACCTCATCACCTTCTTTCACCGCGCCAGTGCGGCGGATGTCCAGGCGAACCGAGGCGTAGAACTTCAATGCGTTACCACCGGTGGTGGTTTCCGGGCTGCCGAACATCACGCCGATCTTCATACGGATCTGGTTGATGAAGATCACCAGGCAGTTGGCGTTCTTGATGTTACCGGTGATCTTGCGCAGGGCCTGGGACATCAGGCGAGCCTGGAGGCCCACGTGCATGTCGCCCATTTCACCTTCGATTTCAGCCTTTGGCACCAGGGCCGCCACGGAGTCGACGATGATCACGTCAACCGCGTTGGAACGCACCAGCATGTCGGTAATTTCCAGGGCCTGCTCACCGGTGTCCGGCTGGGAAACCAGCAGGTCGTCGACGTTGACACCCAGTTTGAGGGCATATTCCGGATCCAGGGCGTGTTCGGCGTCGACGAAGGCGCAGGTCGCGCCGGCTTTCTGGGCCTGGGCGATCACGGACAAGGTCAGTGTAGTTTTACCGGAAGATTCAGGACCGTAGATCTCAACGATCCGGCCTTTCGGCAGGCCGCCGATGCCCAGCGCAATGTCCAGGCCCAGGGAGCCGGTGGAGATGGAAGGAATAGCCTGACGGTCCTGATCGCCCATACGCATTACGGCACCCTTGCCGAATTGACGTTCGATCTGACCCAAGGCCGCAGCCAAGGCTTTCTTCTTGTTGTCGTCCATTAAAGTCCTCACGTAATCAATAAGGCCTGGCGGCCAACACCTGTATAAGTAGCCAGTATTATTCCACAGGGATTGAAGATCGCCTACCCCTGATTTGAGATTTCTGCCAAGGCATGGTGCAACAGCCCCTCTAGCGCGGCCTTCACCGTTTGTCGGCGGACCTCCTCACGGTTGCCCGGGAAAAAGCGCTGCTCGCTGATCAGCGCCTCGCCAACGACCCAGGCCAGCCATACAGTGCCCACCGGTTTGTTCGGCGAGCCCCCGTCAGGCCCGGCCACGCCGCTGACCGCCACGGCAAACCGCGCCAGACTTTTGTGCTGGGCGCCGCGGGCCATGGCTTCGACCACCTCGCGGCTGACCGCCCCCACCGTCTCGAACAAGCCGCCCGGTACATTCAACTGCTGGGTCTTCTGGCGATTGGAGTAGGTGACGTAACCGGCCTCGAACCAGGCCGAACTCCCCGGAATCCGGGTGATCGCCTCGGCAATCCCGCCGCCGGTACAGGACTCGGCGGTAGTGACGTGGGCGTTGAGCAACTGCAAGCGCCTGCCCAGTTCTGCGGCCAGTTCGGTAATCTCGTCCACGGTACTCTCCAGATTCGGCGCAATAGGGGCCTACCGTACACGAGCAGTCGACGCTTGCAAGGCTTGCCGGATTACTGACCCAGCGCCCTGACGTAGGCCTGACAGGCCTGCAAAGCGATCAATCCCCGGTCGCCTTCGTCGGTGATGCCGATAATTCGTTGAGCATGCGCCGGGTCAAGTCGGGCGCGTGGGGCGCCATGATCCACGCTGCCGGTGCTGGCGGGGGCAGGCAGCGCACAACCGGAGGAGGCATCGTCGGCGTCGAGGAGGACTGACAGCCGGACATCGGCAGTAGCAAGGCGATCGCGCAGGCGATCCTGGTCACGTTGGGCATCGCTCAGGGCTCGGTAGTGGGTTTGCTCGCTGATGGAGAGTTGTTGTGTCAGGACCAGGCGCTTGTCTGTTTCCTGCTGTTGCAAGGCGGCGGCCGCCACGTTCAATCGACTCAGGGTTTCGGCCTGCAACCGAGCCTGATCTGCCAGCGCCTTGCCGTAACGCCAATCCTGGACTTTCCACGCCACGCCGGCTGCCGCCAGCAAAAGCGCCAGCCTCCATACTGGGGCCAGTCTGAGCCAGCCGGGGTTCATTCCAGCACCTGCAAGGCCCGTTCATACAGGGTCCGCCGATCCGCCGCACCGTGCTGGCCACCGTTGATCCGCTGGGTGATCGTGTCGAAGTGTCCCGCGTCAGCCAGCGTGTTGAGCCCATGGACTGCCCAGAACCAGGCCGCCGACTGTGCGGCCCATCGCGGCTGTTCCAACAGCGCGGGCTCATGGACCAGGTCCAGGCCCAACGCCTCTCCGCACGCCTGGTAATTTACCCGGCCAGTCAACTGGATCAGTCCGCGGCCGCGGTACTTCTGGCCATCACTGTCCGCATCCGGCGTATTACCCAGGCGCAAGGCCAGTTGACCGGTATCATATTTCGACAGGTAGGCGTCGCTGCCCAGTTCTCGCACATAACGCAGTTGGCCGGACTCGTGACCCACCTGGGCAATGAACGCCGCGACACGCTTCGGGCCGATGATCTGATAGCGGCCCATGGCGGCGTTCAGGAAGGGGGTGAAAACGCCGACATTGGCACCGGCGTCAGGGAGGATGTGCAGCAGTTGCGCTTGGGTGATGGGCATGACGTTCTCGTTGATTGTGCTGGCCTCATCGCGAGCAGGCTCGCGCCCACAGGGCCAGCGTGGACTTTGGTGATGGGCGTCAGGCCCGGGCGTCCAGGCAGGTCGCGTGGAGTTTGCAGCGGTAGCTGGTGGCCCGATTACCCGTCGCCGTAACCTTGTCGATCGACCAGCGCCCGCGCATGAAATCCGGCCAGGAGGGGTCCAGCAGGACGATACCTTCGGCGGATAACCCCGGGTTGCCGGGGCATTCGATCGTCACCTTGAGTGCTTCGCGCAGCATTCTGCGTACTTCGCCTTCAGCGGCGGCGCGGGCGTCGTTGGCACTTTGGAAACGCTGGCGAAGGGTCTTGAACGGCGCGATGCCACTCTCCTCGACGCGCACCTTGCCCGCCGTTGCATCCCACCAACTGCTCTTGCAGCCCTGGTATTTCGCCCGGGCGGTTTCATCAAAGATGGCCGAGACAAAGGCGTGATCACCGGGACGATTGTTGGTCGTCACCGACAGCCGGATGTCGGGCAGCACCTTGCCCGACAACGATTTGGCCTGGCCGCGCCGGGCGAGCACGTACAGCTCGTTGGTCGGCTTGGCGACGGCGTCATAACGATGGGCCAGGCGTGTGAGGAAACCCATGTCGGTTTCGTTGGATTGGTCGATGTGCTCGATTTTTATCAACGACAGTTCCGGCGCCACCCGAGGGGAAAAACCGTGCCGGGAAGCCAGCTGACGGAACAACGCGCCCAGGGTCGTCGGCCCGTGGCTGACGGATCGACGCTGCTTGAAGCCGGTCGGGTCCGAAGCACTGAACGGCGCCGCCGTGGCCACCAGCGTCAAGCGCAAGGGGAATAGAATCGGCGTGAGCCGTGAAATGACGAACTCGCCCTTGTCCACCAGCCCCGACTCCAGATAGCCGACCCGCAGCCCGATTTTCCCGCCCAGGCTGGGCAGGCCATCGAGCCCTTCCAGGTTGATCGTCAACGTCAGCTGATCGGACTCGATACCGGCCGCATCGACGTGCGTCCAATCGAGCAATCGCTCATTGAGCAGCACCGCGTTGGCGCCGTAAATTTCCACTGCAGGTGTAAAACCCAGTGCCATGTTGCCTCCTTAGTCCCAGGCCGAGACCGGCGTGGCTGCAGCGGGTTTCAGATCCACTTCCGGCAGCACCACCCACACCTCTGCCGGCAATACCGGCCCCCATTCCGCCAGCCCCGGATTGAGCTGCCAGAGCGCCTCTTCGGCGGCATCGTCACAGCGCCCCAACTCGCGATACAGCAACAGATTCACCGAATCACCGGCGATACTTCGAACCCTACGCATTGGCGAACTCCGTCAATTCAATCAGCCAACCGACCACCATCGCGGTGCCATCATCAATGATCTCGGTCTGGGTTTCCGTGACCTTGCTGATCTGCCAAAGGCCCCAGTTGCGACCGATACCGTCAACCAACGGCACCGGGACGCGCAGCGCTTGCAGCGCGCGCAACTCATCGAGCCGATCCATCGCGGTGGCGTACATCGACTTGCCCGTGATGGTCAGCCCCTGCAGGCCTTGGCCGATCTGGCTGGACCTGGGTTTGCTGGTGAGGATGTCGATGCTCTTCCAGCCACCGTCCGAGGTGCGCACCAGCGAGTGGTACGCAAAGTTCCTGGACAGGCCGAAAATGAAACCGCCCAGTGCCATTTGCTGGCGCATCACGTCACTCCGTCAGTCAGGGCCGCGTCACTGCGCATGGCGAGTGAGTTGGGCATGGTGGTAAGTCCGAATTGGCCGGTGAGCTGTCGCACCACCAGGTTGGCCAACTGGCTGGCACTGGCCTGGTCCTGGCCGTTGATGTAGATGTTTGCGGTCATGGTGTTCTGTTGGCTGGTGGTTTGGGTGCTGGTCAGGTCTTTGCTGACTTGCTCCGGGGCGGCGAGAGTGTCCGCGGGCGAAGTCAGCTTTTCGCCCAGCCAGGCACCCGTTTCGCTCCCCAGACAGCCTCCCGCCAACCCTCCGACGACAGCGCCGAGCGCTCCACCAATGGCCGTGCCGAGGCCCGGGCCAAAGAAGGTACCTATCGTGGCGCCCGCTATAGCCCCAGCCTCAGCACCCGCCCAGCCACCACCCGCAGCGCCCAGGCCTGCGCCTACCTTCCGCGCGTCGCCGCTCATCACCCCGTCGACCACCTCGGGGACGGCAGTTAACGCGGCAGCGGCGGGAATGAAGCGGGTCAATGAGCGGACTGAGGCGCTCACCCCGCGCAATGAAGGGTCGGAACCCATCCCGGCCTCGGCCTTCGCGGCGTTTACCGTCGCATCCTTGATATCCAGCCTGGCCGTTCGACCCTTTGCGACGTCCTCAGAAATCATCTCGCCCATACGTTCAGGAAGACGACTCGCCACACCGCCGACGACCCGCTTGCCCACTCGGCTGCTCAGCTCATCCGTGACGGCCTTGAGCAGCGCGCCCACCAGCGGCTTGATCGCGGCGGCAACCAGCACAATCGCCGCAGCGGCTTTGGGTGAAGACTCGGCCAAGTCACCCATGCCGTCCGCCAACGCACCCAGGCCTTGAAGCGAGCTTTCTTCCGTGGGCGCCAGGGCGTTTCCGGCAGCCACCAGCGCTCGGTCATTGCGTGCGTTCAGGTTGTTCCACTGGCCCTGCCGGGTTTGCGACGACGCCCACGCGTCCTGCCGCACCGAGCCTTTATTGCCCAGCTCCGAGGTGGCGTACTGAGCCTTGTCGTTTACCTGTCCGAAGGCGTCGTTCACATCGGCCAGTTTCTGCGCCATGCGCAGCACCGCCTCGTCACTGTTGCCAAAGAGCGTGGCAGCAAGCGCCGTGCGTTGCTCGGCAGGTTGCGCGTTCACGGCCGCCAGCACCGACATCACGGTGCCAGACGCCGTGTCCTTGTCGCGCAAGCCGCTCGCCACGGCCTTGGGATCCAGCGCCAGCTGTCTCCAGGCCGCCCGCTCGGTTACGGAAGTTTGATTACCTTTACCCATGACGGTGGTGATGTCTCTGAGCGCTGCCCCGGCTTCATCCTTTTGCGAACCGCTGCCGAGCAGCGCCGCCGTCAACGCCGCAGCTTGCGCGGGGGCCAGGCCGGCCGCTGTTGCAGCAGCACCGTCACGCTGCAAGACGGCGCCGATGTCACCCGGTTTCGCCCCACCCGGTAGCTTGCCCAGATGGTTGGCCGCATCCGCCAGGTCAAAGGCCTGGGCGCCGGTGAGCTTCATGGACGTGCGCCAGCCAAGCATCATCTCGGCGACCTCCATGGCCGGCATCTTGAAGGCCGATGCGGCAACGCCCACATCACTGGCAAAGCGCAGCAGCTCAGACTGCCGATCCGCAGGGTCGGGCAAATCGCCGCCGATGCCTGCCCGGGCCGCCAGGCTTTCAATCCTCACCAGATCAACCGCTTGGGTTGCACCAGCCGATATCAGCGGCGCGATGGCGATTCGTTGAGTGCCCTGGGCCATTTCCTGGGTCTGACGAGGGGTGAACTTGCCCGCCTGCTTCAGATCGGCCAGGGCCGAATCCATGGCTATCGCGGGTTTGAGCAGGTCGGGGGGCTCGATACTCCCCGCACTCTTTTGTCCACTGGCCGGCTCGCTCTTGGCGCCCGCTCCTGCCGATTGGGACAACAGCCGTAGCGATGACAGTTTCAAGGTCAACGATTCAATGGCCGTCGTCAGCAGGCTGAGCTTGAGCCCGACGCGCTCCAGCGCCAGATCGAGGCCAGCCAGCTGTCCACCCGGTTCCTGTGTGGGCACGCGCGTGACTGCCGTGGCCAGGCTGGTATTCCCGAACGCCAACCCACTCTCATCGAAGGCCGCGTATTTGAGCGAATATCTATTGTCCGCCATCCCGCTCTACTCCTGTTTCACGCCAAGGCGAGTGATCGCGATGCCGTAACGGCGCAATGCCTTGCCGGCGTCCCACTCCAGAATGTCCGCCTCACTTACCTGGTAAATGAGCGGCACCACATCGAGGATCACTTCGATGTCGCGCTCCGAAAGAAGTCCGCCGGTTTGTTTAAAAAATCGTCGATACGCACCTGCAGCTGGGTCCAGTCAGGCACGCTCAACAGCCCCAGATCGGGGATCATCAGGCCCGTGCAATGGGCGGTGATGAACTCGGCGCGTTCCTTGGCCGTCTTCAGTTTTTTCATCGCTTTGGTGGCCCGCAGCACCGGCATTTCCAGGGTCAGCGACGTAACACTGCGGCCCGCCACGCTGATCGGTTGCAGCAGTTGCACCTGGTCGGGATCGTCCGGGGCAATATCAGCCTCGGCCTGTTCGAGAAAGTACGACGCCGGGCGGGTCGACATCTCGTGGACGTACTGGGCGATGCTCACGTAGTCCGGGCGCTTGAGCTGGTCCAGTTCCTTGACCGACAAGCCGGTGGCCAGCCTGGCCAGTTCGAAGAACTGATCGTCTTCGTCATCGCCGGCCCGGGCCAGGGCGTCTTTCTGTGCGGCGTAGTACAGCGGTTTGAGTTGAACTTGCTCGATGGGTGACCCGTCGTCGCCGGTGATGGGCGACAGCAGGGTGTGCAGGGGGGGCGTCCAGGGCATGAATCAATTCCTTGGGTGGATAAAGACCCCCTGTGGGAGCGAGC
>NZ_JAGGOF010000052.1:96685-100897 GCF_018614775.1 Pseudomonas fluorescens | reverse complement strand
GCAAGCCCGCTCCCACAGGGCCGCTTATTTCCAGCTATGAATTGGCCACCCGGCCGATTCCGCATGGGCCTTGAGCACCGGGTCCGGGTTCACCACATGGGGGTAGTCCACTCGCTGCAGCAGCGGCAGGTCGTTGCGCGAGTCGGAGTAGAAGCTCGCGCCTTCGAGGTTTTCCGCTTCGGCGTCCAGCCACTCCAGCAAGCGGGTGATCTTGCCTTCGCGGTAGGTCAGGGTGCCCACCGTTTTGCCGCTGTAGACGCCATGGGCCACTTCCAGTTCGATCGCCAGAATTTCGTCGATGCCCAGGCGTTCGGCGATCGGTTTGACCAGGTGCGTGCCCGAGGCCGAAATCACCAGGATCCGGTCGCCGGCCTTGCGATGTTCGGCGATGGTGCGGGTGGCGTCGCTGAAGATGATCGGTTCGATGACGTCTTCCACCCACGGCGTCACCAGGTGTTCGATTTCCTCCGGCGTGCGGCCGATCATCGGCTCCAGGCTGAAGTCCATGTACGCTTCCATGCGCAGCTTGCCGTGGCTGTAAGCGTCCATCAGTTCGTTGTTGCGGCGCATGAACGACTCGGGGTCGACCCAACCCAGGCGGCCCATCTGCTCGCTCCAGAGGGTGGCGCAGTCGCCGTGGATCAGGGTTTCATCCAGATCAAAAATTGCCAGGGCCATCAGCGCGTTTCCCTTTTCAAGACCAGCTTCAAAATCAACAAAACCATCAGGCTACCTCACACAGGGCCGACGCATCGATGGAAAGTGCCAGGCGGGCGCCATCGGGGTGCAGGTCGGCGGCCGAGCGATTGAGCACGTCCACCACCAGTTCCACGCCGCGGGCCTCGACCCGGTAGCGGATCACGTTGCCCAACAGGCTGTGGCTGCGGATCAGCGCGTCCGGTTCGCCGCTGCGGCTCAGCTCGATGGCTTCCGGGCGAATGGCGATGCGGCCGCTCACCGGTCGCTGCAACAGCCGCGTGGCACTGTCGGCGTCCAGCAGGTTGTAGTTGCCGATGAAGCCGGCGGCAAAGACATCGACGGGTGCCGTGTAGAGGGTTTCGGCATCGCCGCTCTGTACGATTTTTCCCTGGTTCATCAGGAAAATCCGGTCAGACATGGTCAGGGCTTCTTCCTGATCGTGTGTGACGAAGATGGTGGTCAGGCCCAGTTCGCGTTGGATCTGACGAATCTGCTCACGCAGGTGCTTGCGAATTCGCGCGTCCAGCGCCGACAGCGGTTCGTCCAGCAGCAACAGGCGCGGCCGGGTCACCAGGGAGCGGGCCAGGGCGACACGCTGGCATTGGCCGCCGGACAATTGATGAGGATAGCGGGCGGCGAAATCGTGCAGTTCCACCAGGCGCAGGATCTCCAGCACCCGCTGGCGGCTGTCTTCGGCGTTGACCTTTTGCATGCGCAGGCCGAAGGCGACGTTCTGTTCCACGGTCATGTTGGGAAACAGGGCGTAGCTCTGGAACACCATGCCGATCCCACGTTTCTGCGGGCTCAGCGGGACGATGTCCTGGCCGTCCAGCAGGATCTGCCCGGCATCCACGGCGGTCAGGCCGGCGATGCAGCGCAGCAGCGTGGACTTGCCGCAGCCGGAGGGGCCGAGGAGGGTGACGAACTCGCCCTTGCCGATCTCGCAATTGATGTCGCTGAACACCGGCGTGCCGGCGTAGGTTTTTTGCAGGTGTTGGACGCTGACGTAGCTCATTGGCTTTTGTCCTTGTTCAAGATGTTGGCCGCCCAGGTCAGGACCAGTACGAAGAAGAAGTAGGAAATCACCAGCGCACTGGTGAAGTGTCCGCTGCTGTTGCGCATGTTGTTCAGGTACACCTGCAGGGTTTCGTAGCGGGTGCCGACGAGGATGTTGGCAAACACGAATTCACCAAAGAGGAACGAGAACGACAGCAGCAGCGCCACCATCAAACCCTTGCGCAGGTTTGGCAGTACCACTAGCAGGGCCGCCTGGAACGTGCTGGCGCCGAGCAGTTGGGCGGCGTCCATCAGGTCGCGCAGGTTGATGGCTTGCAGGTTGTTGGTGATCGCCCGGTACATGAACGGCAACGCAACGGTGAAGTAGCAGCCGATCAGGATCCACGGCGTGCCGACCATTGCCAGCGGCCCGGAGCCATAGAGCTGCAACAGCCCCACCGACGACACCACCGGCGGCACCGCGAAGGGCAGCAGGATAAGGATGTTCATCAGCGCGTCGAGTTTCGGGAAGTGGTAATGCACCACGAACAGCAGCGGCAGGATCAGCACCACCGAGAGCACCAGTGCGCCCACGCAGACGATCAGCGACTGGCCGAAGGCGCTGAGAAAGCGCGGGTCGCTCCACAGCTGCACGTACCACTTGAAGGTGAAGCCCGAGGGCAGCACGGTGGCCGACCAACTGCTGGCGATGGAGTAGATCAGCGTGCCGGCCAGGGGCAGCAGCAGGATTGCGAACAGCAGGTACACCACCGCCCGATGATAGAACCCGACCGGGCTCGATTCAGCGCGAGACATGGTAGCTCCTCTTGAGCAGCAACTGATGGACGATGGTCACCAGGGTCATCAGCGCCACCAGCACCACGGCCAGGGCGCTGGCCATGTTCGGGTCCAGGGAAATATCGCCGGAAACCATGGCGGCGATGCGAATCGGCAGGACGTTGAAGTTGCCGGTGGTCAGCGCATAGACCGTGGCATAGGCGCCGAGGGCGTTGGCCAGGAGGATCACGAACGTGCCCAGCAGCGCCGGGGTCAGCACCGGCAAACCGATGTGCCGCCAGAACTGCCAGCCGTTGGCGCCGAGCAGCTCGGCGGACTCGCGCCAGTCTTCGCGCAACGCATCGAAGGCCGGGTAGAGCAGCAGCACGCCCAGGGGGATCTGGAAGTAGGTGTAGAGGATGATCAGCCCGGTTTTCGAGTAGAGGTTGAAGTCCTCGATGATCCCCGCCTGTTTGAGCATCAAGGTGATGCTGCCGTTGAAACCCAGCAGGATGATGAAGGCGAAGGCCAGGGGCACGCCGGCGAAGTTGCTGGTCATGTTGGCGAAGGCGTTGACGAAGTTGCGCAGCCGCGAATCGACCCGGCGCAAGGAATAGCTGCCGAGCACCGCGATGATGATGCCGAACACGCTGGACCAGAAACTGATTTCCAGGCTGTGCTGGATCGCTTGCAGGTAGAACTTCGAACTGAAGATCTTGCTGAAGTTTGCCAGGCCCCAGCCAAATTCCTCCGATTCCAGGCTGTTGACCAGCACCCAGAGCAACGGGGCGATCTGGAACACGATGAAGAAAATCGCGAAGGGCACCAGGCACAACGCTGCCAGCCATTTGCCGCGCGTCATGGCGTTCACTTGAGGAGTTCCTGGCAATAGGGTTTGTCGTGGTCGACGCCGAGCAACTGGCAGATCGTGCCGCACAGTTCAGTCTGCCTGGGCGCCGCGGCGGGATCGAGGCTGAAGCCGTCGCCGAGGACAAACAGCGGCACTTCGCGTTCTTCGGCCAGCAGGCCGTTGTGGGAGCGGTCGTTGTTCATGCCGTGGTCGGACGTCACCAGCACCTGGTAGCCGGCGTCGAGCCAGCCTTGCAGGTAGGCCGCCAGGTTGATGTCGGCCGAGCGGGCGCTGTTGCGGTATTGCGGGGTGTCGAGGCCATGCTTGTGGCCGGCATCGTCGATGTTCATCGGATGCACCAGCAAAAAGTCTGGCGAGTAACGCTGGCGCAAATGTTCGGCGTCGGCGAACAGGTGGGAATCGGGGTAGTGGTCATTCCAGTAGAAATGTCCGTATTGAATCGGCAGTTCGGGGTTGTCGGTATGACGGTCCCGACCGGCCACGAACGGTGACGCGTTATAGAGCTCGCTGACCCAGTGGTAGGCAGCGGCCGCCGTACTCAAGCCTGCTTCGGTGGCGTAGTGGAAAACGCTGCGCTGGTTCGACAGACGCGAGACATTGTTATGCACGATCCCGCTGTCGATGGGCACGACGCCGGTGAGGATGCATTCGTAGAGCGGACGGGACAGGGCCGGCAGTTCACATTCCAGTGTGTAGAGCGCCGCGCGTCCTGCGCTGACATACGCCTGCAAATGCCCCATGGCATGCCGGGCGACTTCGTAATTGAGGCCGTCGAGCACCACCAGGATGACGTTGTGCTTCATGGATAACAGGACTCCAGGCAAAACCGGGAAATGTGGCTCAATGAAGGACCCCTGTGGGAGCGGGCT
>NZ_JAGGOF010000052.1:0-96630 GCF_018614775.1 Pseudomonas fluorescens | reverse complement strand
GAGCGGGCTAATTACCGCCTTACTGCATATTGATGATCACTTCTTCCTGCCACTTCTGAGGCAGCGCCTTGGAAGTCTTCTCCCACGCATCAGCATCCTTGATCGGCGTCACGCCTTTGTACTGCTCGTTCGGCAGCAGCTTGGCCTGGACCTCTTCCGGCAGTTTCAGGTGCTCGGCGCGGATCGGCCGGGCGTTGCCTTTGGCCAGGTTGATCTGGCCGGCGTCGCTGAAGATGTATTCGCGGGTCAGCTTGGCGGCGTTCGGGTGCTTGGCGTATTTGTTGATGATGGTGGTGTAGCCGGAAATGACCGAGCCGTCGGACGGGATCAGCACGACGTAGTCATCCGGGTTGGCCATCTTGGCCTTGTAGCTCAAGCCGTTGAAATCCCAGACCACGCCGACTTCCACTTCGCCCTTTTCCATCGTGGCGATGGTCGGGTTGGCCATGGACAGGCGACCTTGCTTGGCGATCTCGGCAAACATCAGCAGCGCCGGTTGCAGGTTCTTCTCGTCGCCACCGTTGGCCAGGGCTGCTGCCAGCACGCCGTTGGCGGCCTGGGCGGCGGTGCTCACGTCACCAATGGAGACTTTGTATTTACCGGTTTTCAGATCGGCCCACTTGGTCGGCACGTCGGAGCCGTGCAGCAGCTTCTTGTTGACGATGAACGCAATGGTGCCGGTGTAGGCCAGCGCCCAGTTGCCGTCCTTGTCCTTGGCCCAGGCCGGCACTTGTTCCCAGGTGCTTGGCTTGTACGGCTGAACCACGCCCTGCTTGACCGCGATCGGGCCGAACGCGGCGCCGACGTCGCCGATGTCGGCGCTGGCATTGTCTTTCTCGGCGGCGAACTTGGCGATTTCCTGGGCCGAACTCATGTCGGTGTCGACATGTTTCAGGCCGTAGTTTTTCGCCAGGTCTTCCCAGGTGCCTTTCCAGTTCGCCCAGTCATCGGGCATGCCGACGCTGTTGACGGCGCCTTCCGCTTTCGCAGCGGCTTCCAACGTTTTCAGATCGGTATCAGCGGCCATGGCGGCGGTGCACATGGCGATAGTCGAGCCTAACAGTGATGCCAGGAAAAGCTGTTTCATCCGAAGCTCCTATGGGCGTTTTCAACGCTGCGATTGCGGTTGTGTTGGTCTAGGTCAGCAATACCTGAGCCAATGTAGGCAAGCCCTGTGACAATTTGATGTCGGCGCTGGAGATGCCGGCCAAACCAGGGCTTGTGAAGGTTGGCTGCTGACTAAGCGTAGACCATGGTTAAACAGCTGATCTGCAAGGACTTGGCCGTTATTTTGCACACCTGAAGCGATACCGTTCGGCGCCTTTGTCATCTGCCAGTCATGTGCAGTGCCTAGGCTTGCTGGAACACGCAGTGGGACGTCAGGTGTGCGATCCCGCCCCGAAACAGTGCTGGTCTAGTCCAGATAGGTAACGTTGATGCGCATCGATGCAACCAAAGCGGTGACAGCCATCGGACAAGTCCTGCAGGAGCAACTCGACCACGGGTTGCTGGCGCCGGGCAGCAAGCTGCCGGCCGAGCGCAAGCTCAGTGAGTTGTTCGGAACGACGCGTATCACCGTGCGTGAAGCGCTGTTACAACTCGAAGCACAGGGGCAGATCTATCGGGAGGAGCGCCGGGGCTGGTTCGTCTCGCCACCACGGCTGGCCTACAACCTGATGCAGCGCAGCCATTTCCACGCCATGGTCGCGGCGCAGGGGCGGGTACCTTCTACCCAAGTGATTTCCGCGCGCCTGCAGCCGGCCTCGGCGGCCGTATGTGCCTGGTTGCAGTTGCCGGCATTGTCCAGCGTGATCCAGATCTGCCGCGCGCGGCGTATCGATGAGCGACTGGTGCTGTACGTCGAGCACTACCTGAACCCGCAGTACTTTCCAGGCATTCTCGATTTTGACCTCAACCAGTCGATGACCGAGCTGTACGCCCGTCATTACGACCTGCATTACGGCCGGGTGAAGTTCGAGATCGTGCCCACGTCACTGCAACCGGAAGCGGCGGCGGCGTTGAAGGTTTCGGTGGGCAGCCCCGGGTTGCGGATCGCACGGGTCAACTACGACCAGCATCAACGGCTGATCGACTGCGACCTGGAGTTCTGGCGACACGATGCGATTCATGTCGGCGTCGATGTGCCGGAGCGATCATCATCCACATGAGGTGGGTTCAGAGCGACTCGTTGAGCTTGCTCAGGATCTTGAACACCACCGTGGCGAGGATCAACAACATGCCGATCCACATGGCAAAGACGCCGACGTTCTTGTCTCGGAAATTGAAACCGATGGCCAGCAAAAGCATGCCGGCGATGATCGGCACCAGCATGGCGTTGAACGCAGACATCGAGATCATGGTGACGACCTTGTCGAGGGAGCGATAAGGTCAGTCTAGTTGGGGTTTGGCGAGGTCGCGGTGACCTCGGTCAGTGTATTTCCGATTTCAGGTCGAATGCTGTTATGCCGAGGGGATTGTTGTATTCAGGGCAACTCGCGACTGGCATAGAACGCGCTCAAGACCTTCACCAGGTGCGCCAGGTCATGACTGCCGCAGAGTTCGCGGATCGAGTGCATGGCGAAGGTCGGCAGGCCGATGTCCACGGTGCGCACACCCAGGTGGCTGGCGGTGATCGGGCCGATGGTCGAGCCGCAACCCATGTCGCTGCGCACCACGAAGCTTTGCACCGGCACTTCTTCGGCCATGCATAGATGACGGAAGAACCCGGCGGTTTCGCTGTTGGTGGCGTAGCGCTGGTTGGAATTGACCTTGATCACCGGGCCGGCGTTGAGCTTGGGGCCGTGGTTGGCGTCGTGCTTGTCGGCGTAGTTGGGGTGAACGCCGTGGGCGTTGTCTGCCGAGACCAGCAGGGATTTCTGAATGGTGCGTACGAATTCCTCACCATCAGGCAACAAGCGCCGCAGGGTCTGTTCCAGCATCGGCCCGTCGGCGCCACACGCCGAGCAGGAGCCGACTTCCTCGTGGTCGTTGCACACCAGCACGCAGGTTTCTTCGGTGTCGGCATTGAGCAAGGCTTGTAGCCCGGCGTAGCACGACAGCAGATTGTCCAGGCGTGCACCGGCAATGAAGTCGCCATGCAAGCCAATGACTGCGGCGCTTTGGGTGTCGTAGAAGCTCAGCTCGTAATCGAGCACCACGTCGGCGTTCAGGCCATGTTCACGGGCCAGTTGGTCGGTGAGCACGGCGCGGAAGTCGACGCGCTCGTCACCGGCGAACTGGGCGAGGATCGGCGGCAGCTCGTTCTGCGGATTGATGGCCCAGCCCTGGTTGGCCTCGCGATTGAGGTGGATGGCCAGGTTGGGAATCGTCGCGATCGGCGCCTTGAAATCGATCAACTGGCTCTCGACCTTGCCGTCGCGGCGGAATGTCACGCGCCCGGCCAGGGACAGGTCGCGGTCGAACCACGGCGCCAGCAACGCGCCGCCGTAGACTTCCACGCCCAGTTGCCAGAACCCGTGGCGTTGCAGTTCAGGCTGGGGCTTGACCCGCAGGCACGGGCTGTCGGTGTGAGCGCCGACCAAGCGGATGCCGTCGAGCAGCGGCGAATTGCGCCCCAGCTTGAAGGCGATGATCGAAGAGTCGTTGCGCGTGACGTAATAGCGACCGTTGGCCTCGGTGGCCCAGGTCTCGCGCTCGTCCAGACGCTGATAACCCGCCGCCTCCAGGCGTTGGGCCAGGCTGGCGGTGGCATGGAAGGGGGTAGGGGAGGCCTTGAGGAAGTCGATCAGGCCTTGGTTCAACTCTGTGCGCATAAGTAACTCCAGGCAGCAATGGGCGGGAGTTTACCCCATCGACAACCTGCATTGCAGGCACAATCCCCTGCGATAAAGGGTTCGCCAACGCTCTGGTATCGGTCAGCCTGAAGCGGCGATTCGCTTGCGCAGGTGTGCCATGATCAGCGTTTTGTCCTGAGCCTTGAACGGTTCGGGCAGGTGCTGGGGCCAATGCTCCAGTTCGCTGAACAGCTGCGCCTGGCGCTGTGGGTCCAGGCGAAGGATTTCCCGCGCCGCTGAATCCCACCAGTGGTGCCGACAAATGTCGTAGTAGGGATGGCTCGGCGCCGCGCTGCCATACAGCAAGTCGCGGCCGATCTTGCGTAGAGCACCGCGCTGGTCGCGCAATTTCCACTTGATCAGCAGCCGGCGCCAGGCCGCCGGGAACGGTTTGCTGCGTGGTACATCGTGGCAGCGCTGCACCAGCGCTGCACTGAAGGCTTCGCCGTGTTGTGCGAAGAAGTGCGCCTGCATGCTGTGGAAGAAGCGTTTGTCAGCGAAATAGTGATGCACATGTCTGTTGGTTTCGCGAATGGTTGCGTTGCGCAACGTGAATGAAATCGCGATTTGCTCGATGGTGTGGATGTCGAAGCCACCTTCAGTCCATTCATCAATCCGGTCGATGACTTGGACCAGCAACGGCGCATCGCGGTCAGTCACCCCGCATAGCCCACTGTTATAGAGCTTGAAGCCGTTGTTCCGATCCACTCCGTGAGCATGCAGGCAAGCGCCCAGACGGCGGTAATCCTCGCGTTCACATACGTAGTCCCAGTTATATTCGAAACTGTCCATCAGGTACTGCCCTGGCTGGATTCGCTTGAACAACAGGTCGGGGTCAGCGAGGAACAGCGTGTCGGTGTCGACGAACAGGGTCTTTTCCGCCAGCTTCAGCCCCGCCGCGATAGCACAGGCTTTGCGCCGATGAATGTAACCATGCTCGCCTTGCCATTGACCCAGCAATTCAGGGCTCAGGGTCACGGTCTCGACGGGCCAGCCCTGGTAGTCCTCGGGCCGGTCCGTCAGGATTCTGATGGTTGGCAGGGTCGAGGGGTGGCCGTGGGCCAGGGCCGTCAAGATGCTGAACTTGGCTTCATGGCGGTAAACATGGTTATCGCCATAAATCAGGTAGAGCAGTTGGCGGGGGACTTTCCCGACGGGTGTTTCGTGTAGATCCATCACCTGCATGCCAAGCCTTTGATCGAGTGAGACTCTTGGTTGCGCGAACTAGAACGGCGCCGGACATTCGAAGCGCAGGCGCTCGCCGGTTTGTGGATGGGTGAAACTCAGCATGCTGGCGTGCAGGCATAGGCGTGGCCAGGCGGCCAGGGCTTGTGGGTGGGCGTAGAGCCCGTCGCCCAGCAGCGGGTGACCGATGGATAGCATGTGCACGCGCAACTGGTGCGAGCGCCCGGTAATCGGCGTCAGTTCGACCCGGCACCAGTCGCCGCAGCGTTCCAGCACGCGCCAGAAAGTCAGGGCGTGTTTGCCGTGCTCATGGTCCACCACGTGCCGCGGTTTGGTCGGTGGGTCATAGCGCAACGGCAGGTCGATGCTGCCGCTGTCCAGCGCCGGTTGGCCCCAGCACAGTGCGGTGTAGGCCTTTTCGGTTTCGCGGTCGTGAAACTGCCGGGACAGCTCGCGATGGCTGTCCGGGTCGCAGGCCAGCAGGATGATGCCGGAGGTTTCCCAGTCCAGGCGGTGCACGATTCGCGCTTGCGGGTAGCCGTTTTCCTGCAGGCGGGTGATCAGGCAGTCCTTGTTGTCGTCGGCCCGACCGGGCACGGACAACAACAAGGTTGGCTTGTCGACCACCAGCACGGCAGCGTCCTGATGGATGATGCGAATGTTGGAAAGGGGCATTGAAAAAAGTCTCTTTACAAACGCCAACGGCGGCTCGGGCCCACCCTTTGTGGGAGCGGGCTTGCTCGCGAAGACGGCGGCACATTCAAGAGTAATGTGTCTGAATAACCGCTTTCGCGAGCAAGCCCGCTCCCACAAAAAGGCTGTAGGGGACCCGAGCCGCCGTGGCTCCCGCCGATCGATCAGCGATCCGGCAGGGTGATATTGAGTTCCAGAATCGAGCAACTGCCCTGGCTTTCGAGCGCCACGTGCACGTCATCGCTACCGATGTTGACGTACTTGCGGATCACTTCCACCAGTTCCTTCTGCAAGGCCGGCAGGTAGTCGGGGGTGCTGCGTTGGCCGCGTTCGTGCGCCACGATGATCTGTAGACGCTCTTTCGCGACCGAGGCGGTACTGGGCTTTTTATTGGCACGAAAGAAGTCAAAAAGATTCATTACCTACCTCCAAACAGGCGCTCGAAGAAACCTTTCTTCGTGACATCGAGGAATCGATGCTCCACGGTCTTGCCCAGCAGACGATCAACGGCATCGCTGTACGCCTGACCGGCGTCGCTCTGGTCGTCGAGAATCACCGGCACACCCGAGTTGGAGGCCTTGAGTACCGCCTGGGATTCCGGAATCACACCCAGCAGGGTCACGGCGAGAATTTCCTTGACGTCTTCGACGCCGAGCATTTCGCCGTCGCTGACCCGTTGCGGGTTGTAGCGGGTCAGCAGCAGGTGTTCCTTGATCGGCTCTTCGCCGTTCTCGGCGCGGCGGGATTTGCTCGCCAGCAGGCCCAGCATGCGGTCGGAGTCGCGCACCGACGACACTTCCGGGTTGGTCACGACAATCGCTTCGTCAGCGAAGTACATGGCCAGGTGGGCACCTTTTTCGATACCGGCCGGGGAGTCGCAGACCACGAACTCAAAGTCTTCCTTGAGCTGCATCAGGACTTTTTCCACGCCTTCCTGGGTCAGCGCGTCCTTGTCGCGGGTCTGGCTGGCGGCCAGCACGTAGAGGTTCTCCAGGCGCTTGTCCTTGATCAGGGCTTGTTGCAGGTTCGCTTCGCCGTTGACCACGTTGACGAAGTCGTAGACCACGCGACGCTCGCAACCCATGATCAGGTCGAGGTTACGCAAGCCGACGTCGAAGTCGACGATGACTGTCTTGTGCCCGCGCAGAGCGAGGCCGGTACCGATAGCGGCGCTGGTGGTGGTCTTACCCACACCACCCTTGCCGGATGTAACCACGAGAATCTTGGCCAAGGTGTTTCACCCCTAAGGAAAAAGGACTTTGTCAGCCCCTGAAGAACATCTCTGGAAAACTGCTGCAATTGGACAGGCCTGGCTGGAATCGGGCTTGGGGCGGGGTTTACCTCCGGTAAACGCTGCCTGACCCTTTTTCCTGCGTCGTGTAAGCCGTTTCGCTACGTTTTAGAGATGCTTGGAAAATGCGGCAGTATCCGTTAAAGCCGAATGATGTTCAACACGTCGCCCGACAGGCTGATCTGCACGCCGGCCCCCCACAGCGGGTCGCGGCGCAAATCCTCGGAGACCTTGTACTGCCCGGCGATGGAAACCAGTTCAGCGCTCAATTGCTGACAGAAGATCCTGGCTTTCGTATCACCCTTGACGCCGGCCAGCGCTCGACCGCGCATCGGGCCGTATACATGGATGTTGCCATCGGCCAGAAGTTCCGCCCCCGGGCTGACCGAAGAGATGATGACCAGATCGCCACCCTGGGCATAAATCTGCTGTCCGCCGCGTACTGGCGCGGTGATCACGCGTGTCGGCTTGATGGTCGGCTCCGGTGGTTTTTCCGGGGCTTTCTTCGTTTCGACCGGGTTCAGTTCCAGCACCCGCTCGCGAGCGCCGGATGGCGGCAGTACCGGGATGTCTACGGCGATGGCCGCGGCGATGTCTTCGATGCGGCTGGCGCGGATGGCCAGGGTGCGCAGGCCGTGATGGCGGCACACGCGCATCAGGCCCGCCAGGTCCACCGCGCCTTCGCCGGCCGGCAGTTTGTCCAGGGCCAGCACCAGCGGGGCGTTGCTGAAGAAGTTCGGCGCCTGGGCGACTTTTGCCGCCAACTGCCGGTCAAGGCTCTCCAGGTCGTTGCGGGCCAGCTCCAGCACCGTAATGGCGAGCATGCTGCCCTTCAACTGGAACACAGGATCTTGGTCTAGCGGTTCGGTTTGGCTCATGGTCGGCGTACAACGACTTGTCACTAAAAGTGCCGAGACTTATAACGAGATCGTCCGCGAGCCGCAAGCCGGGTCGAACGATGTAGAATGCGCGGCCCATGTCTTTGTGGAAGCTGTAATGGATCGCCCGCGTTTTCGAGCTGCATTTTTTCATCCGCGTTTCTGGCTGCTGTGGTGCGGCCTGGGGCTGTTGTGGCTGATCGTCCAGCTGCCTTATCCGCTCCTGCTGCGCGTCGGCCGTGCGCTGGGCGCGCTGATGTATCGGGCGGCCGGCGACAGACGGCGCATCGCCCGGCGCAACCTGGAACTGTGTTTCCCGGAAAAAACCGCTGCCGAGCGCAAGCGGCTGCTCAAGGAAAACTTCGCCTCCACCGGCATCGCCTTCTTCGAAATGGCCATGAGTTGGTGGTGGTCGCGTTCGCGCCTGGCGAAGCTGGCCCATGTCGAAGGGCTGGAGCATCTCAAGCAGGCCCAGCGTGACGGCAAGGGCGTGATCCTGATGGCACTGCATTTCACCACCCTGGAAATCGGCGCGGCCTTGCTCGGCCAGCAGCACACCATCGATGGCATGTATCGCGAGCACAAGAACCCGCTGTTCGACTACATCCAGCGCCGTGGCCGCGAGCGGCACAACCTCGATTCCCTGGCGGTGGAGCGCGACGACGTGCGCGGTATGCTCAAGCTGCTGCGGGCCGGCCGGGCGATCTGGTACGCGCCGGACCAGGATTACGGTGCCAGGCAAAGTGTGTTTGTGCCACTGTTCGGCATCCAGGCGGCGACAGTCACCGCCACCACCAAGTTCGCCCGCCTGGGCAAGGCGCTGGTCGTGCCATTCGTCCAGGAACGCCTGACCGATGGCAGCGGCTATCGTCTGGTGATCCAGGCGCCGCTGGAAGACTTCCCGGGCGAGAGCGAGGAGGCCGATTGCATTCGCATCAACCAGTGGGTCGAGCAATCGGTGCGCGGGTGCCCCGAGCAATACCTCTGGGCCCACCGGCGGTTCAAGAGTCGTCCGCCGGGCGAGCCGAAGCTGTACGCCAGGCGTGGTTGAAACGCTAGTCTGCCTTTTTTGCCTCACCCCAACGCACGGAGCATCGCAATGACCCCAGCTGAACCCGTTACAGGTTTGATTCTTTCCGGTGGCGGGGCTCGGGCAGCGTATCAAGTGGGCGTATTGGCGGCGATTGCCGAATTGTTGCCCGACGGCGCGCAGAACCCCTTCCCGGTGATCGTCGGCACCTCGGCGGGAGCAATCAACGCGGTCAGCCTGGCGAGCGGGGCGATGGACTTCAAGACCGCCATCGAGCGGCTGACGGCGTTCTGGCGCACGGTACGCAGCCACCAGGTGATGCGCAGCGACTGGCGTGGTGTGCTGGCCCAGGCGACGCGTTTCATCACCCACAGCCTGCTGGGCCTGGGGGCCAAGTTGCCGGTGGCGCTGATCGACAGCTCACCGTTGCGCGAGCTGCTGCAGGCGCAATTCCACGCTTCGGGTATCGAGCAGGCCATCGCCGAACAGCAACTGCGGGCGGTGGCGGTGACGGCGTTCGGTTACGAGTCCGGCCAGGCGGTGACCTTCTATCAGGGGCGCGGGACCATCGATGCCTGGCTGCGGCATCGACGCATTGGCGTGCCGACGCCGTTGACGGTGGAGCACTTGCTCGCCAGCTCGGCGATTCCCTTGTTGTTCGCCCCGGTCAAGATCGGCCCGCAGTACTTCGGCGACGGCGCGGTGCGGCAATCGGCGCCGATCAGCCCGGCCTTGCACCTGGGGGCCAACCGGGTGCTGGTCATCGGCGTCAGTGGCAACCCCCGTGGTGCCGGCGGGCAGGATCCCGCGGAGCGCAGCTACACGGGCCTGCAACCGACCCTGGCGCAGATCGGCGGGCACATGCTCAACAGTACGTTCATTGACAGCCTGGAAAGTGACATCGAGCTGCTTCAACGCCTGAATGGTTTCAGTCACTTGTTGCCCGACGATGTGCCGGCCCATGCCTTGGGCGCGGCGCCGGTGGAGGTGCTGGTGATTTCGCCCAGCCAGCCCATCGACGAAATCGCCGCTCGCCATCGCCACGAACTGCCCCGCGCGCTGCGGGTCTTCCTGCGCGGCCCGGGCGCGACCAAGACCAGTGGCGCGGGGGTGTTGAGCTACCTGTTGTTCGAGGCGGGGTATTGCAGCGAACTGATCGAGCTGGGGCGCCAGGATGCGTTGGCGCAGCGTGAGGAACTGAGTCGGTTCCTGGGATTGATGTAGGCAGGCCTGCCGCTATCGCGAGCAAGCTCGCTCCCACAGGATCCTGTGTTGGGCTCAGAACTCAGTACCCACTATAAATCCCCTGTGGGAGCGAGCCTGCTCGCGATGGCGGCACATCCGACATCAATGCAAGCTGACCCGCCGCTATCGCGAGCAGGCTCGCTCCCACACAGGAGTCCACAGTTGCGAGGGCTGGATCAGAAGTGATACTTCAGCAAGAAGCTGGTCGTGCTCTGGTCGGTCTTGAACCCTTCGCTGTCTTCGATCCCGTATTTGTTCTTCCAGTAGTCATATTCCACACCCACGTACAGCTGCTTGGCGCCCAGGCTCAGGGCCTTGCCCAGGTCATATTTGACCTGCGGGTTGATGTGCAGGTTGGCGTGGTAGGTGCCTTTGGAATTGCGGTCGTTGTCCACCACCCAGTCGATGAAGCCGTCGATCAGGATGTCGGATGAGCCCACCGGGAGGGTATAGGCCCAGACCGGGGTGATCTGCCAGACGTTGTCGCCGGCGCGTGGGCCTTCGGTCTGGCGGTTGTAGAAGTTCAGCTGGAAGTAGTCGAAGCCGGGAATCGCCAGGTCGAAGCCTGGACCGATCAGGTAGGACTCGTTGTCACCTTCGCCGAACTCGTAGGTCATCGCCAGCAACACGTCCTTGATCGGACCCAGTTCCAGCTTCTGGTCGAAGATCTTGCCGAACGACAGGCGCGGGCTGAACTCGCCGTAGTAGGTGTTCGGGCCCGACTGGCCATCTTCCTTGCCGTTGTAGAAGATCCGGTCGAGGAAAAAGAAGTTGTCGCCGTATTTCCAGGCATCGGCGTGCTCGAAGGTCACGGTCTGCTGGATGCGCGGGTTGACCTGGAAATCCTTGCCGTACAGGTAGGTCAGGCTGTTGTTCTGCCATTGGAACAGATCGTCGGCCATGGCCTGGCTGCCCGCCAACAAGGATCCTGCGAGTATCAGGCTGGTGCACGTGCGGTTCATTCGGTTTGCTCCCAAAGGTAAGTGGTACCGCTGTTTTTTCAGATCAGCGCTCTGGTGTGGCGCCTTTTTCTACGGGGGTAAAACATCCGTTCGGTCAGCTTTTTGCTCGTGACAAGTGCTGAGGGCAAGCCTTGGGCCAGGGCCGGAGCGTGTCATTGTCCAGGCGCAGGCAGCCGCTGGCGGGCGACCGGTCGTGGGCCGGCCGGCCTGTCAGCGGTAGGGCGTGTGGCGGTGTGGACAGCGAGACTAGTTGGTCTGCGCGCCCTGGTTGATCCATGCGCCGATCAGATCACGTTCCTGTTGGGTCATCTGGGTGATGTTGCCCAGGGGCATGATCTGGTTGGTCACGGCCTGGGCCTGGATGCGCGCGGCCTGTTGCTGGATCTGCTGCGGCGTATCGAACATCACCCCGGCCGGCGCCGCGCTGAACAGCGGGCTGGTGGGTTTGGCCGAATGGCAGACCGAGCAGCGTTCCTGGATCACGCTGTGGACCTTCTCGAACGACGGGCCTTGAGCGGTGGCGGCCTGGGCAGGTTGTGCGGTCGGGGCGGCGGGCGCCGACTCAGGTTTGGCGCCACCGCCCACGGCGGTTTCCGGCAGTGGTTGATACTCGATGGCCGCCGGCGCCTTGGCCACGTCCGGTGCGGTTGGTGCCGGTTTCGGCCCCGTGACATACGCCAGGCAAATCATTGCCAGGGCGCCGACCGGCAGTGTCCAGGCAAACCGGTTGCTGTCATGGCGCGTGTTGAAGTAGTGACGCACCAGCACGGCCGCCACGGCGATACCGGCCAGGATCAGCCAGTTGTACTGGCTGCCATAGGTGCTCGGGAAGTGGTTGCTGATCATGATGAACAGCACCGGCAGGGTGAAGTAGTTGTTGTGACGCGAGCGCAGCAGCCCTTTGGCCGGCAGCGCCGGATCGGGAGTGCGGTTCTGGGTAATGGCCGCTACCAGGGCCCGCTGTGCCGGCATGATGATGCGGAACACGTTGCCGACCATGATCGTGCCGATGACCGCCCCGACATGCAGGTACGCACCGCGACCGCTGAACACCTTGCTGAACCCGTAGGCCGCCGCGATCAGCAGCACGAACAGGATCAGGCCGAGCAGGGCGGGACGCTTGCCCAGGGCCGAATCACAGAGAAAGGAGTAGACGAACCAGCCGACGAACAACGAGCCAATGCCCAGGGCAACGCCTTCGAGGCCGCTCAGGCTGCTGCCGGGGGCCAGCAGGTAGATAGTCGGGTTCCAATAGAACACCACGCACAGCAGCGCGATACCCGACATCCAGGTGAAGTACGCTTCCCACTTGAACCAGTGCAGGTTCTCCGGCATGGACGGCGGTGCGAGTTTGTATTTTTCCAGATGGTAGATACCGCCACCGTGGATCGCCCACAGGTCGCCGGCCAGGCCGCTCCTGGGGTTGACGCGGTTGAGGTTGTTTTCCAGCCAGACGAAATAGAACGACGCGCCGATCCAGGCCACGCCAGTGATCATATGAACCCAGCGGATGCTCAGGTTCAGCCATTCCAGCATATGTGCTTCCACAGTCTTTACCTCTCGCCCGTCACACTTGTATTCGCATGATCGGACGCTTCTCTTATTGGTGGGGATCGAGGATCAACAACTCATCCTCTATGAAGAAATGCTCATCGCAGTTATGGCCTGTGCCACTGCGATCAACCACCAGGAAGTCATCCCGCTTTTCGATCGTCAGCACCGGGTGGTGCCAGACGCCGCGATGGTAATTGATGCCCTGCCTGCCGTTGGTGACGAAGGCGCGGACCAAGCCTGATACAGGTGCATCGCCAAGTGGCGCGACCACGATCAGAAAGGGGTTGCCGAGCAGCGGAATGAAAGCCTGGCTGCCCAGCGGATGACGCTCCAGCATGCGTACGGTCAGCGGCATGTCCAGCGCGTCGGCGCGGAAGATGCTGATGATCGCCTTGTCGTCAGGCAGGGCGGTTTCAACCGTCGCCAGGCGATGGAAGCGCTGGGTCGAACCGTTGTTGATCATGAAGTGATCGCTGCCATCGGTTTCGATCACATCACCGAACGGGGCGAAGGCTTCTTTGGTCAAGGGTTCGATCTTGAGTGTGCGCATGCTGGTCTTCTTATCCAAAATTCTGTGTTGTTCGTTCTATCGCTATCGCGAGCAGGCTCGCTCCCACATTTGACCGCGTGCCCCTGTGGGAGCGAGCCTGCTCGCGATTGGGTTCGACTCTATTTAGCGACCTTGCCCAGCACTCGCAGGCGACTCACACCGCCATCCGGGAACACGTTCAGGCGGATGTGGGTGATCGGGCCCAGGGCCTTGATCTGCTCGGCGAAGGTATGTTCGGCGTGCATTTCCAGTTTCTGGCTGGGCAGCAATTCGCGCCAGAACAGCGATTGGGTTTCGATCTGACTGTCGGTACCGCCCTTGACGAACGCGCCCTGGATCGAGCAGCTGTCCGGGTAGTTGCCCTTGAAGTGCAGGGTGTCGACAATGACTTTTTCGACGATGCCGGCATGGCCCAAGGCGACGATTACCCAGTCATTGCCAGGCGTGCGGCGACGGGCGGTTTCCCAGCCATCACCCATGTTGACGCCACGGCCCGGGTTGAGGATGTTGCTCATGCGGCCGAAGTGTTCGTCGGAGCAGGCCAACGCGCGACCACCATTGAGGGCGGCAGCCAGGTCGATCTGTTCGTTGTCGCCCACCGCCGACCAGTCGCGGTGCGGAATGCCGTAGACGCGCAACCGGGCTACGCCGCCATCGGGGTAGATGTTGAAGCGCAAGTGGCTGAAGGCCTGGTCGTTGCTGATTTCGTGGTAGTGGTGGCTGTTGCCTTGCAGCTCGACGGCCGACAGGACTTCGGTCCACTGGGTGTTGTCGTCCGGCTCGCCTTCGGCCAGGAAGCAGGCTTCCAGGGACGCCGACGGTGGGTAGTTGCCGGTGAAGAATGAGGTGTCGATGTCCACGCCCTTGATCGAGCCCGCTACGCCCAGGCGGATCACGGCGCTGTCGTAGCCTTCGAAGCGCTTGCGACGCGACTCCCAGCCGTCCATCCATTTGCCGTTGTCATCGAACACGCCCTCCTTCCAGACGGCCGGGGTCGGCTGGAACAGACGGTTGGCGTCGGCGAACCAGTCATCGGTCACCGAGATGATCCGGGTGCCCAGGCGGGCGTCGGCCAGGTTGACGAACTTCTCGAACGGTACGGCGTAAGCTTTCATTCTTCTTGTCTGCCTTTGAATAAGTTGGCTGGGGATGCTCGCGGGCCTGGGTTCAGGCTGCTCGCTAAAGGGTCAGTAGTCGGAACAACGCGATCTTGTTGATCTCCGCCAGCGCGCATTTGAACTCGGTGTCTACCGGGTTATGGATGCGCGTTTCGAACGCCGCGAGGATCTGGTGCCGGTTGCTGCCTTTTACCGCCATGATGAAGGGAAACCTGAACTTGGCCTTGTAGGCGTCGTTCAGCTCGGTGAAGCGCTGGAACTCTTCGGTCGTGCATTGGTGAATACCGGCGCCGGCCTGTTCGTGCGTGCTGGCTTCGGTCAGTTGGCCCTGGACGGCGGCTTTGCCAGCCAGGTCCGGGTGAGCGTTGATCAGCGCCAGCTGGCTGGCGTGATCGGCACTCAACAGGATATCGCTCATGCGCTGGTGCAAGGTTTCGATCTGGTCGATCGACGGGTCCTGGCCGAGCTCGAAGGCTTTCTCAGCCACCCATGGCGAATGTTCGTAGATATCGGCGAAGGCTTCGACGAACGCCTCGCGGCTCAAGGTCGAAGGCTTGAGGCTCTGGAATGCAGTCATTTCACAGCTCCAGGGTGTGGATGGACCTGCTGCCAGTGGCGGGCGATATCGACGCGGCGGCTGAACCAGACCTGGTCATGGCCCTTGGCGTATTCGAGGAAACGCCTGAGGGAGGCCAGGCGCGCCGGGCGGCCGATCAGGCGGCAGTGCAGGCCAATGGAGAGCATCTTCGGCGCTTCGGCGCCTTCGGCATACAGCACGTCGAAGGCATCCTTGAGGTACTGGAAGAAGTCGTCGCCGTGGTTGAAACCCTGCACTTGGGTGAAGCGCATGTCATTGGTGTCGAGGGTATACGGGATCACCAGGTGCGGCTTGCCGTTGGGGGTGTTCGGTTCCCAGTAGGGCAGGTCGTCGTCGTAGGTGTCGCTGTCGTAGAGAAAACCGCCTTCTTCCATCACCAGCCGACGGGTGTTGGGGCCGGTGCGGCCGGTGTACCAGCCCAGCGGGCGCTCGCCGGTGATTTCGGTGAGGATGCGGATCGCTTCGAGCATGTGCTCGCGCTCCTGGGCCTCATCCATGTATTGGTAGTCGATCCAGCGATAGCCGTGGCTGCAGATTTCGTGACCGGCGGCGACCATGGCGCGGATCACGTCCGGGTGGCGCTGGGCGGCCATGGCCACGGCGAAGACGGTCAGCGGGATGTCGAATTCCTTGAACAGCTTGAGGATGCGCCAGACGCCGGTGCGGCTGCCATACTCGTACAGCGATTCCATGCTCATGTTGCGCTCGCCCTGCAGCGGTTGCGCCGCGACCATCTCCGAAAGAAACGCCTCGGATTCCTTGTCGCCATGGAGGATGTTGCGCTCGCCGCCTTCTTCGTAATTGAGCACGAAGGACAGGGCGATGCGGGCCTTGCCCGGCCACTGAGGATGGGGAGGGGTGTTGCCATAACCGATCAGGTCGCGTGGGTAGTCAGCGCTCACTGCAGTCTTCCTTCTTGTTCGAACCATGTAGGTGGCGCCTGGGTGTGGATCTAGGGCTGGCGCCACGACGATGGAGTGATTGTATACAACTTTGTGCGCGATTTGTAAGTCTGAAATTTCGCATTTTTCGCGCCTGCCACTGAGAGGTCTACACTGCAAGAAATCTGCCCACTTGGTCAATAATGCGTAGACGTATAGCGTTGCCGCTGCTCCGGCTGTAGATTGGCCCCGGCACCGGGTCGCGGGATTCCTGGAATAAATTTCAATTTTTTATTGTGTACAATTTTCTTTTAAAGTGTCTTAATTCTCCAATCGTCGTGTCGTTTCGTGCTCCGAAACGGTGCGGCCTGTCTTTCAACTGATTCAGGAGGCGTCGGGCCGGACTGCCCAGCAGCGAGGCGCGCACAATCAATGGGACGTTTGACTACTCACGTTTTGGATGCTGCACACGGCTGCCCGGGCAGCTCGATCAAGGTCGAGCTGTACCGGGTCGAAGGCTCGCAACTGGAACTGGTTGCCAGCGCGCTGACCAACAGCGATGGCCGTTGCGACGCGCCGCTGCTGCAAGGGGATGACTACCGGTCCGGTGTCTATCAGATTCAATTTCACGCCGGCGACTACTACCGCGCCCGCGGCGTCCAGTTGTCCGAGCCGGCGTTCCTGGATGTGGTGGTGCTGCGCTTCGGTATTTCCGCCGAGCAGGACCACTACCACGTGCCCCTGCTGATTTCGCCTTACGCCTATTCAACCTATCGAGGCAGCTGACCCCCAGGCAGCTGCCTTGTCCTGGAAGCGACTGCGCATAGAGCTTCTCTGGTTTTCGCCCGCCCACACTGCGGGCTTTTTTTTGCGCGGTCCCTTTACAACCTGGCGTTGTCATCCCGGATGATGAAGACGGTGTCGGCGAAGTTGGGACGTATCTGGGAGCCGCCCTTGAGCCAGACGATTTTGTTGGCTTGGTGGGCGTCCTTGACCACCTGTGCGGCGGCCTCGCCGACCTGGGTTTCCAGGTTGATGCCGGTGGTATTGGGGTTCATGTGGGTGGGCAGGGACAGTTTCGGGATGCGGGTACGATGCAGGCTCATGAAAAACACATAGTCGTGCCCTGTCCGACGAAACACCAGCGCCGGGAAGCTGTTGAAGGTGTTCGGCTCCATGACCGTATAGCCGTTGCGGGTCAGCAGGCCGGCCATGAAGCGCTTGAGGTCCATGGGCGAATACGTCGAGGTGAAGAAATTCCACTCGCGCTGGAACCATAAGGGGTCGAAATCGAGCCGGTCCAGCGCACCGGTCGCAGAAGGGACGGGCAGGTCGATCGCGCGCGAGGCGCTTGTAGCACCGGAAGAGGTCGGCAGAATCGGCAGCATCAGCAAGGGATCGGTCCATTCCGGGTGCGGTGACGGGGTGCCGTTTTTCCAACTGTGGAAAATCTGCCTGAGTGCGGTCAGGCCCGCCGCGTCGGCGAACGTCGAGTTGTTGGCCAGTTCAAACTGCTTTCTCGCGATATTTCCCAGGGTGACCGTCGTGACCTCTGGAAAGGCATCCCTGACGTAAGCCGTGAGCGGTTTTTCAAATGGCAGCCTGGGATCGATCTCCCAGTGATCATGCGGAGGGACGCGGATCGCACTTCGGGGCTGCTCGTCCGGTGTGTGCCTGAGGGTGGCCTCCATCACATCGAAATCATAGGCGGCATGGGTGGGGTGCTGGATGTAGGTGATCGGAAATTCCCGGGCGTCCACGCGGGTCACCACCTTGTAGTGAACACCGTTTATGGTGATGAATTCGGGCATGAACCTGGGTTCCACCCCCCAGTTTTTGCTGAACACCGAGGTGCCGTCCCCCGGCGCTGCGCCTTGAGGCTCTGATAGGCGCGGACGCTTGGGCGTCGACACTTCGGTCGAATCCTCCTCCGGCAGCGTGTGCAGGGTAATCGTGAGGGTGGAGTCACTGCCGTCCGTGACGACGGGTTGCGGGATCCGCCGCCACAGCAAACTGCCTTCCACTTGCTCCAGGCGGGGGCCGGAGGCGATGAGTTCGGCGCTTGAGCGGGCTCTGTAGTGGTCTTGCGCATCGCGCCCCAGCAGCACCGTCCCGCCTTCTGCCAATTCGACGTAGGTGCGTGTCCTGAACGTGCGGATGCCTGAGTTCGCGTCCGGCTCCGATAACAGCGGGACCAGCTCGGGTGGAAGGTAATAATTGTCGAGGGAAACCGAAACGGACCCGTCGCCGGTGAGTACCTGCGTGGTGATCTCGGACAGGCGAATGGTCGGGAGCGGCGGCTCCGCGGGCTCGGTTTGTCTTCCCGGCGGCGACACGGGTGCCTGATCGGCGCCCTCTGTCCTGACGGGGCTGGCGGGCGATGTCTGCGTTTCCCTGTCGCGGGTGGCGTGGGGCGCATCGGGGGTGGAAACAGTGGGACGGGTATTTCGTTTTGGGCTCATTGGATGTTGATGCTCTTGAATGAAAGTCGGTGATCCTGAATAGGCCTGACGCGGGCGGCAGGCCGCGGCCTTGAAGATGTTCATTGAAAATGAACAGTCAGGTGCACTACATAGATATGGCGTTGGGTGTCACTTTCGGACGTAGCGCGTCAAGGCAATGCCAGTTGGGGAAGGACCCCATCGAGAGAGAGGAGCGCGTTCAGGTACAGGCGTTCTCTGCCAGGCGTCGGGCCCAGGGCTATTGCATGTGCGAGGGTCAACGACTTCCCCAATGTGGGGCTTTCCACCAGTCTTTCGCACTGTTCCCGCAATAGCCGCAGCGCGTCAGCGTTCAAGGGCGGATCCTGGCTGAGGCCCTCTCGGGCCAGGTCCTGATAGATCTTGAGGTGGTGGTCGCACAGGTTGGTTTTTCTCAAGTCGTGCGCCGCAACGACGCGGGATTCATCGTTATCCAGGGTCCACTGGCGTGTCTTGAGGTTAAAGCTCGGCACGCCCGAGGAGCCATCTCTGGTGGCGATATTGAAAACCCGGAGTTGTACGGACGATAACCTGGCAAGTTCCGGCGGCAACGCTGCGTGGGGATCGAGGAAGGGCGAAAGGTATCGACCATCCAGCGCCTCGACATACACCCGCTCAAACAGGCTGTCGACTGCATGAATGACACCGTGTGCGGTGATCACGCGTATCTGATCGATCAGGTCTTCAGCTTCATAGGCAGGCAGATGGATGACCGTTGTGCCAATGCACAGCAGGTTGGCGGTCAGTTTTATGTCGACTTCGCCGAGGCGCGTGGCGTCAAGTTCCCATTGGGAGGCGCGGGGTAATCGCGGGTTGGCGCTCGCCAATGCGCCGGGGGTGGAGAGGCGCAGCGTCATGTTCGGGCTCAGGTGCACAAGGTAGGTGGCGCCTTGGCCGACCAGGACTTCGACACCTGTCTGTTGCGTGGCGGCAGTGAGCATGGCGCAGGTGGCCCGGCTGCCCATGTAATGGGGATTTTTATCCAGGGGTTGAAGATAGGCGTATGGCTTTTTTGTCGGCGTGAGTGACGAGGCGGCATCGCTCTTCCACGCCACCGGATCCTTGTCGATGAAGCGTTTGTCCAGCAACAAGGCATAGTCGGGGGAAGGTTGGGTCAGGCGGTAGGAGGCGCCGTCTTTCATGACCAGGATAAAAGTATGGTGCATATCCAAGGCGGAGAACGCTCGGCGCTCGGTTGCCGTTCTTCGCGCGCTGTAACGCTGATCGGAACTGGCCAGGTTGTTGACGATGATTCGATGAGTGCCAAAGTGCAGCGTGAGGCCACACTCGCCATACCTTGCGATGTCCCCTTCATTGTCTTGAGTGACATAGGCGTTGTAGTGGGCTTCGATCCGTGTGAGTTCGGCTTTGACGTAGTCGAGATGGAGGGTAGTGGAGCATTCACCTTTTTGTTTGACGGTGAGTGTCGTGAGTTCGATCAGCCGGGAAACGTAATAGCTCGTATCGTCGTCGTGGGCGATCGGCTGCTCGCTGCGGTCATTCAAAATGGCCGGGTTTCGCGGTGTTCCTTGTTGCACCATGACGGCTTCAATGGCGAGCCAGCGGCCATGCTCGAGGCTGTCGGGCAGGTCGGGTACGAAATGGAAACCATCTTTGGTGATGAAAGCGAGCTTGTTGTTGTGCAAGGCCCGTGGATACCCACTGTCGCCGTAGACGTCGTTGACGGTGACTTTACGCACCTCCCAGTCGTTTGAATCAAAGCGTGAAGTCACCACCAGGTTGCCGTCTTCAATAGCCCAGCTTTCGATCAGGTCCGCTCGCCAGTCCAGGGCGATGACACTGTTGTCCACGCCGTCTTCGCTGATCGACACATGGCCTGGTGTGTGGGCAATGGCATAGGCATCAGCGCCGGGGCCCCCGTTGGCGTTGCGGTTGTTGCCGCCAAGGATGGCAATCTGGTCATTTCCGGCGCCAGCCTCGATGGAGTCGTTACCGCGGGATTTGATGATGTTTGCGCCGGCGGTACCCTTGATGGCGTGGGTGCCGCCCTCAAGGATTTCGACGTGTTCAATACCTTCAAGCACAGTATGGCGATAGGCGCTGCTGGCCGTTTCGAAAGGCCCTTGGGTCATGACGGTGACTTGCCCAGCTTCCAGGTCGACGTGATAACCCAGCCGTGGCACCTGACCATCACTGGCGCCGCCCGCCAGGATCAGCGTGTCATTGCCCGCGCCGCCCACCAGCCTGTTCGATAGAGGCGCCGGGTCTGCGGCGACGATTTCTGCAGAACCCTCGAAAATAAACACATCATCTTTGGCACCGCCTGTCAGCGCTTTGATACCCCGGCCGTAATGGAAGACGTTTGGCTTGTTTTCAACGCCCAGAACCGTGTCGTTGCCACCGCCGAGATACCAATGGATGCCCTTGTGTTCAGCCTTTGCCCCAATGACCGCGCCGGGTGTTTCAACCGTTACGCCGTGGCGTGCATCGATCACGTCATCGCTGTCCTTGATCCGCGGGCGCACGGTTGTCGCCTGGTACCTTTCACCGCTCCACCAACTCCAGGTGCGGTAAGTCACCCGTTCGAGTTCTACGGTGAACCGACCATTGACGATCGCCTCGGTGCTGTCTTTCAACGATCCCCGGAGCAGGTTCAAGGCATTGGCCTGGAGTCGCTGGGTGTGTTCAGCGCTCGCCTTGGCGATGACGTAACGATTCTGGACATCGTCGTCCGGGCTGACCGTCCAGAAGGCGAACCAACCCGTGCGCAGGCGCTCATGTGCGGTGAGCGCGATGTAATCGTCGATTTCATCGACCTGCCGGATCGCGCCCCAGATCTGTGAACCGACCACCAGGACAAGCCCGGCGGCAAGGCCTGCTGGACCGGCGGAGGTAAACCCGGCCAGCGCCGCGATGCCGATGGTTACGGCCATGGCGGCACTGGTGACGCTCAAGGCGGCATTGACGTAGTGATCGGTGGCCTCGCGACCGTGGGCATTGGCGGCAGCCTTGAACGAGTCGACAGCGGCGACGATGTCGAACGGAAGGGTCAGCACGCTGGCAATCAAGCCACTGCCGCGGGCCAATCGGATAGCGAATGTGGTTTTGGCGAACGCCCCCAGGGAGCGCTGGCCGGCCGTGATCATCTGCGTGGCTTGTCGGGTCACCAGCGCTTCAACGCCAATGGACGCCACTTCGGCGGCGACGCTGGCGCCATTGAAGAGGGCCTGGTAATCGTCCTTGTCCCGAATGGCATCCTGCAGGCCACGCAGACCGCTGTAGATGCCGAAGGCCTGGAGGCCCAGGCCGGTGGGGATGAGGATGTGGCTCTTGGCCTGGCTTAACCAACTCAGTGACGATTGCGCAAACGCTCGGGTGTCGAGGCGTTGGGCGGCTTTCAAGAGTTTTTCCAGGGTGCTCCGATAGCGACCCGGTTCTACCTTTGTTTCAGGAAGTTCTCGTAACATGGGGCGTGCGAAGCGTGCTCGCTGGCTGGCTATTTCGAACAGCAACGTCGGCAGTCGATAGTCGTGCGCATCGAAGGTCAGTGCCATACGCCTTTCGATGTCACCGGCGTTGAACTGCAGCGAGCTCAGGAAGAAACGATTGGGGATGCGAAAGAACGTGTTTTCACCGTTCAGAAGCTGGCCATCGGTTGTCGCACCGAGCGCATTCAGGGCTGAGCGGGTAACGGCCACGGAACCGATATGGAGCGGGCCGTAGAGTTTATCGACGACCTCCAGTTGCGCCTGGCGCTGCTGGTGTCCTGCACTGAGCGGCGGGTGGCCGGCCACTTGGAAATCAAGCGTCTCGGGCGTGGGCTCATTGGCGTGAAAGCCCAGATCGGTGATGACCACGCCATGGTCGGCTGAAATAGAGGGAGGTTGGATAAGTCGGGCCATTGTGAACGTCCTTGTTCAACGATGATTGAATGGCCCTCTATGTAAGGTGTTTTCCTCGAGGGTGTATATCGAGGGGTTGTTGCCACGTTTTGCGAAAGGCTCCAGGCAACAGACGATTAGTGGGCGGACAGCAAAGAGGCCGCGCCCGCGCCACCGAACAAGCCTGCACTGATGCGATTGAACCAGCTCTGGCCCTTACCCGTACGCAGATAGCGCGCCGCGCCGTGGGCGCCGAGGCCGTAGGCCAGCTTGCAGAGCAGGTCGAGGACGGTCCAGGTGGCAATCATAATCAACAGCTGTGGCAGGAACGGCTGCCCGGCACTCAAGAATTGCGGCAGGAATGCGGCGAAGAACAGGATGTCTTTCGGATTGCTGGCGCCCAGCACGAACGCCCTACCGAACAGCGCGCGAAAGCGTGGGACGGCGGCGGCCTGGGGCACTTCGGCGCCTTGGGCGGGCAGGCGCGATTGCTGCCAGCTCTGCCAGGCGAGGTAGAACAGGTACAACGCACCGACGATTTTCAGGGCACTGAACAGTTTTTCCGAGGCCAGCAGCAACGCACCGAGCCCCAGCGCCGAGGCACTCAACAGGCAGATCGAGGCAATCACGCCGCCGAGGAAGGCCGGGTACGAGCGACGCAGGCCGTAGTTCAGGCTGTTGCCGATCATCAACAGCGACAGGGGGCCAGGGATGAGGATCACCACCAATGCGGCGCCACTGAACAACAGCCAGGTTTCCAGATTCATTGCTTTGCTCCTGATGGAAAAATGCCTCACCCAATGGGTGAGGCGTGTGGATACGGTGTTGCTTACAAGAAGATGAACTTGGCGATGAAGATCGCGCAGAGCACCCACAGGCTGACGGAAATTTCCTTGTGCTTGCCGGTGCCGGCCTTGAGCACCACGTAGGTGATGAAACCCAGGGCGATGCCGTCGGCGACCGAGAACGTCAGGGGCATCATGATGGCCGTGACGATGGCCGGGATGCTGTCGGTCGGTTCGTCCCATTCGATGTGCGCCATGCCGCCCATCATCAGCATGGCGACGTAGATCAGGGCGCCGGCCGTGGCGTAGGCCGGGATCATCCCGGCCAGCGGGGCGAAGAACATGGCGGCAATAAATAGCACACCGACGGTCACGGCGGTAAGCCCCGTACGACCACCCGCCGCCACACCCGCGGCGCTCTCCACGTAGCTGGTCACCGGCGGCACGCCAACCATGGCACCGAATACGCTGGAGGCGCTGTCGGCCTTCAAGGCGCGGGACAGGTTCTCGATCTTGCCATCGGCCTTCACCAGGCCGGCGCGCTGGGCGACGCCCATCAAGGTGCCGGCGGTGTCGAACATGTGCACGAACAGGAAGGCCAGCACGACGCTGATCATGCTGACGTTGAATACGCCGGCCACGTCCATTGCCATCCAGGTCGGCGCCAGGCTTGGCGGGGTCGACATCACGCCGTTGTAGTGCACCAACCCCAGGCCCCAGCCGGCCAGGGTCACGGCGATGATGCTGATCAGGATCGCGCCGAACACCCGGTGATAGCTGAGCACCGCGATCATCAGGAAGCACACGGCGGCCAGCAGCGGGCCGGGTTCACGCAGCGAACCGAGCTTGATCAACGTGGCGGGGCTGTCGACGACGATCCCGGCGGTTTTCAGGCCGATCAAGCCGAGGAACAACCCGACCCCCGCGCCCATGGCGAACCGCAGGCTCACCGGAATGCTGTTGAGCAGCCATTCGCGGACCCGCGACAGGGTCAGGAACATGAACAGCACGCCGGAAATGAACACCGCGCCCAACGCCGTTTCCCAGTTGTAGCCCATGGTGCCGACCACGGTGTAGGTGAAAAACGCGTTCAAACCCATGCCCGGCGCCAGGCCCACCGGCCAGTTGGCATACAAGCCCATCAACAGGCACCCGAGGGCGGCGGCGATGCAGGTGGCGACGAACGCGGCGCCGTGATCGATGCCGGCGTCGGCCATGATGTTGGGGTTGACGAAGATGATGTAGGCCATGGTGATGAACGTCGTCAGGCCGGCAATCAACTCGGTTTTCACCGTGGTGCCATGCACGCTGAGTTTGAAGATGCGCTCCAGCCAGCCACTGCGTAATGGCGGCGAAAGGTCCAGCGTCTGGGCTTCGGGTTTGCGGCTTTCCACAGCGAGTACTCCTCAAGAGTTTTATTGTTATTTCCAGCACCGCACGCCCTGAGGGTGTTTGCGAGGCTTTGAGGCAGGCAAGGCTGGCGAGGTTTGTTGACCTATTGGTCAAGAACTCGCACGAAGCGAATTATGCTTTTGTATACAAATAAAGCAAATAATGTTTTCGGTATTGTCGACGAAAATTCTGGCGATAGGGATATATCGCCTATGCGGACGCCATCGCGAGCAGGCTCGCTCCCACAGGGTGACGTGCACGCCGAAGATCCAATGTGGGAGCGAGCCTGCTCGCGATAGCGGCAGTCCAAGCAACACAGGTCCAGCAGGCAAATCCTCAGTCTGCAGATCCCTTGCCCAACGCCTGATTCACCGCCAGCCAGCCATTCACCGCGGTCTCCCCAGCCTCGGCAAACACCCGCTCCAGCAATTTCACCTGCTCGCGCCGCAACGCCTGTTCGAACCGCGCCCCCTCGTCGCTCAGCGCCAGCAGCCGCTTACGCTTGTCGGTCTCGGAGGCGATGCTGTTCACCAGATGCATTTCCATCAATTGTCGCAACGGCATGTTCAGCGCTTGCTTGCTTACGCCGAGCAGCGCCAGCAGTTCCTTCACGCTCAATGACGGGTAGCGGGCGATGAAAAACACGATGCGCTGGTGGACCCGGCTCAACCCGCGACGCTCGAGCATCTCATCGGCCTTGGCGGTGAACGCCTGGTAACCGAAGAAGAACGCTTCCATGGCCATTTGTTGCGAGGTCGGGTTTTTAAGGTCAAGCATATTGACGTATCCAGAGTGGGCGCGGTAATTTCGGTCAATCAGTTTGACTCATTTCTCCAGCGACCGGCTACAGGTGACCCCATGGCTTTTTCCGAACGTGTCTCGCGCCTCAAAAGCTCTCTGATTCGAGAAATCCTCGCTGCGGCGCAGCGCCCGGAGGTGATGTCGTTCGCTGGAGGTCTGCCAGCCGAAGCCATGCTGCCCAAAGTGGAGTGGGCGGCCATGCCGTTGTCCACGGGCCAATACGGCATGAGCGAAGGTGAGCCGGCCTTGCGCGAAGCCCTGGCGGCGCAGGCACGTTCGTTGGGCCTGGCCTGTGAAGCAAGCCAGGTGCTGGTGGTCAGCGGCTCCCAGCAGACCCTCGACCTGACGGCCAAGTTGCACATCGACGTTGGCACCGAAGTGCTGCTGGAAGCGCCGACGTATCTGGCGGCGCTGCAGATTTTCCAGCTGTTCGGCGCCGATTGCATCACCGTACCGCTGGAGGCCGATGGCCCGGACTTGCAACAGTTACGGGCCCGACTGGAGCGGCATCGGCCGGCGTTCATCTACCTGATCCCGACCTTTCAGAACCCGTCGGCGGTGCGCTACAGCGAGGCCAAGCGCGATGCCGTGGCGGCGCTGCTGGACGAGTTCGGCGTCACTCTGGTGGAAGACGAACCGTACCGTGAGCTGACGTTCGACGGCGCCAGCGCCACGCCGATTGCCAGTCGGCTGAAGAAGGCCAGCTGGATCTACACCGGCACCGTGTCGAAAACCTTGCTGCCGGGCTTACGGGTGGGCTACCTGATCGCCAGCCCGGATCTGTTCCCGCACTTGCTGCGGCTCAAGCAATCGGCCGACCTGCACACCAATCGCATCGGCCAATGGCAGGCGTTGCAATGGATCGGCACCGAGCAGTACCGCCGTCATTTGAGTGAGTTGAGGGATTTCTACCGGGATCGTCGTGATCGGTTTGAGGCCGCGTTGCAGCGGCATTTCTCCGACATCGCCGACTGGAACGTGCCCCAGGGTGGGCTGTTTTTCTGGCTGACCCTCAAGCAGCCGCTGGACACCCGCACCTTGCTCGCCACCGCGCTGGCGGCCGACGTAGCGTTCATGCCGGGGGAGCCATTCTTCCCCGAGCCGGACCAGCACCCCGGGCATCTGCGGTTGAATTTCAGCCACATCGATCCGGCGCGGTTGGAGGAGGGGTTGCGACGATTGGCGGGGGTGGTGCGGGGGGCGTTGGCGGTCGAAGCGGCTTGATGCCGCAAGTTTTGTGGTGAGCGCCCCGGCCTCATCGCGAGCAGGCTCACTCCCACACTGGATTTTCAGTGTTCACAAAACCCCTGTGGGAGCGAGCCTGCTCGCGATGAGGCCTTCAAGCCCACTCCAAAACCATCAGACCACCGAAAATCGCTTATCCAGATACTCAATGATCACCTTGGACTCATACATCCAGGTGGTCCTGCCATCCTCTTCAATGCGCAGGCACGGCACTTTGATCTTGCCGCCTTGCTCCAGCAGCACCTGGCGATCCTGCTCGTTGTTCTTCGCATCCCGTAACGCCACCGGCACGTTGAGACGGCGTAGGGTTCGGCGGGTTTTCACACAGAACGGGCAAGCGTGGAACTGATACAGGGTCAAGCCACGGGCGGCCTGGTCGACCTGGGCCTGGGCTTCGGCCGGGCGTTGTTTCTTGCCGGGACGGGTGATGAAGTCGATGAGGATGATCAGCTGGCCCAGGCCAACTCGAAGTGCTTTGACGATCACGGTATAGGTCTCGCGGCAGGAGAGAAGAGGGCGCGCAGCTTACCTGATTTTTCACAGGCAAAAAAAAACCGGCGATCAATGCCGGTTTTCTTCACGCAGCGGCTTACTTGATGAGGCTGAGGAATTCCATGCGGGTTGCGGAGTTTTCACGGAACTCGCCAAGCATCACCGAGGTGATCATCGAGGAATTCTGCTTTTCCACGCCGCGCATCATCATGCACATGTGCTTGGCCTCGATCACCACCGCCACGCCCAGGGCGCCGGTTACCTGCTGGACCGCGTCGGCGATCTGGCGGCTGAGGTTTTCCTGGATCTGCAGGCGACGCGCGTACATGTCGACGATGCGCGCAACCTTCGACAACCCCAGCACCTTGCCGCTCGGGATATAGGCCACGTGGGCCTTGCCGATGAAAGGCAGCAGGTGGTGCTCGCACAGCGAGTACAACTCGATGTCCTTGACCAGCACCATCTCGCTGTTGTCGGAGCTGAACAAGGCACCATTGGTGACTTCTTCCAGGGTCTGTTCGTACCCGCGGCAGAGGTACTGCATGGCCTTGGCAGCACGCTTGGGCGTGTCGAGCAGGCCCTCGCGGGAAACGTCCTCGCCCAATTGGCCGAGAATCGCGGTGTAATTCTGTTCCAGAGACATGAAACTACCTGTGGGATTTTACGCAAAGGGCAAGGGTACGGTGGCGGACACGGCGCTGCAAGCTCGGCAATCGCGGGCTACTCGTCGCGACCTTCCATCATCGTGCGCTTGAGCATCACGTAGACCGCTCCGGCGCCGCCGTGTCTGGCCTGGCAGGAGGTGAAGCCTAGCACTTGCGGGTGCTGGCGCAACCAGGTGTTGACGTGACTCTTGATCATCGGCCGCTTGCCGTCCAGCCGCACGGCCTTGCCGTGGGTGACGCGTACGCAGCGGATTTCGAACTTCGTAGCTTCGGCCAGGAACGCCCAGAGCGTTTCCCGGGCTTTTTCGACCGTCATGCCGTGCAGGTCGAGGCTGCCTTCGAAGGGAATCTGGCCGACCTTCAGCTTGCGCATCTGGCTTTCCTGGACGCCGTCGCGCGCCCACATCAACTCGTCTTCAGGGCCGACGTCGATCACGAACTGATCGGACAGGCCGTCGACGGTCGTGGCATCGGTGCGCACGGTGGCGGCTTGGCGCAGTTTGGCGATCTGTGCGCGGTCGGCCCTGGGTTTGCCGGTCTCGGCACGATCGTGTTTGATCGGTTTTACGCCCTGGATCGCACTTTTGAACAGGGAAAAGTCGTCGTCTTGCATGTCAGCCTCCGCGAAGCCGACCAGTCTACCCAACTCTGGCGGGATCCGGCGCGACAAAACGTCGGGTGGCGGTTCAGTCGTGTTTTTTCATCAGGTGCGGAGCCATGGCCAGCTCCAGGGATTGACGGGCGCGACGGCGGCAGCGGCGCCAAAGCCAGACACCCAGCAACAGGACGAGCAGGCCGACGGCCAGGATGATCGCCGAACCGAGCGGCGTGGCATTCAACTCGCCCAGGGCGGGCGGGCGACCCAGCAGGCTGGCGGCGCCGGCCATGGCCAGCAGCACACCGAGCGTTGCCAGCAGCGCAGCGATCGCCGCGCCGAAACGAAACCGCCAGCTGCTCGGGCCTTTGGCCCGCAAGCGACGTGCGTCAAAACCATCGGATAACTTCATTCCGACTTCCTCTGTGGGTATCGGCCCTTCGACCGGAAGATGTACGGGTTGTTCCTGAGGCTAGGGCAAATGAGAGGCTTTTGCGGATGAGCGGCTCAAGCGGCCGCTCACCGAAGGCTTGATCAGGCGAAATCCTGGGTCAGGGCGAGGGTGGCGAAGTTGTCGGCCATGATCGCCATTTCGGTCTGGTGCACCTGTTCGGCGCTGAGCACGCCGCCCTTGTGCGGCAGGTCGCGGGTGGCGCAGGCGTCTTCCACCAGGGTGCAGCGAAAGCCCAGGTTCTTGGCGGCGCGCACGGTAGTGCTGACGCTGGAATGGCTCATGAATCCGCAAACGATCAGGTCCAGGGGGCCGAACTCTTCCAGGCGTTTTTTCAACTCGGTGCCATGGAAGGCGCTGGGCAGCAGCTTGCCGATGACGGTTTCGTCGCCCTGGGGTTCGAGGCCCGGAATGAACTCGCCACGCTCGCCCTGTGGGTCGAACAGCCCGCCGTGGGTGCCCAGGTGGCGCACATGCACGATCGGCCGACCGGCTGCACGGGCCGCGCCGAGCAGTTGCTTGATGTTCGCGACGGCTGCATCCATGCCACTCAGGGCCAGGGGGCCGGCGAGGTACTCTTTCTGGGCATCGATGATGATCAGGGTCGCTTGACTCAGGTTGGCCGCTGCGTAACCGCGGCCGCTGAGTTGAAACATCGTTTTTGGAACGGACATTCTGGGGCTCCTTCAGATGGGGCTTTTGCGACATTCTCCTCTGGCTGAGCGGTTCTGTGAATCGCTTCCATCGCAAGCGGCGCCGTTGCTGGCCTACAGCCTTGTCAAGATGCTCGTCTTGTTCAATAGGTTGCGCAAAAAACGGATGGATCCTACAAGTGCCTGGGTGTTTTCCTTTCATCCTTGGGGCGTATTTGGGTGGGCGCGCGTTTGGCTGGTAGACTCGCCCGTCGATTTTTCTGGAGTTTGCCGCCGTGATCACTTCCCGTCTCCGTACCCTGCGCGACCATATCCGTTGGGCCGTCAGCCGTTTCCATGGGGAGGATCTGTTTTTTGGCCATGGCACCGACAATGCGTGGGACGAAGCCCGCCAGTTGGTGTTGGGCGCGCTGCACCTGCCTTGGGAAATTGCCGATAGCTACCTGGATTGCCGACTGGAAGACGAGGAACTGGTCCATGTGCAGCGCCTGTTGCACCGCCGCATCACCGAACGGGTCCCGACGGCCTACCTGTTGGGTGAGGCCTGGTTCTGCGGGATGTCGTTCATTGTCGATGAACGCGTGCTGATTCCGCGTTCGCCGATCGGTGAGCTGATCGAAAAGCGTTTTGAGCCTTGGCTGGGCCAGGAACCTGCGCGGATTCTCGACCTGTGCACGGGCTCCGGCTGCATCGGCATCGCCTGTGCCTATGAGTTCCCGGAAGCCGAGGTGGTGCTGGCCGACCTGTCGTTCGAAGCCCTGGAAGTGGCTAACCGGAACATCGAGCGCCATGGCGTCGATGAGCGCGTGTTCACCGTTCAGGGGGATGGTTTCGAAGGGCTGCCTGGGCAACGTTTCGACCTGATCGTGTCGAACCCGCCCTACGTCGATGCGGAAGATTTCGCCGACATGCCGCAGGAATACCAGCACGAGCCGGAACTGGGGCTGGCATGTGGCGATGATGGCTTGAACCTGGTTCGGCGGATGCTGGCCGAGGCGGCCGATCATCTGACCGAGAAGGGCTTGTTGATTGTCGAGGTGGGCAACAGCCAGGTCCACGTCGAGGCACTGTACCCGGAAGTCGATTTCGCCTGGCTGGACTTCGAGCGGGGCGGGCATGGCGTGTTCATGCTCAGCGCCGAACAGTGCCGCCAGCACCAGGGGTTGTTCGCTTCGCGGGTTTGACCACGATTCGCATCGCACCGTAGCCCACTGTGGGAGCAAGCTCGCTCCCGCAGGGGCTCACTCGCTGCTGAGTTCAGTGCCGTGTCGCAATCCAGATCAGCAACCCCGCCTGGAACATGGCAAACGCCACCAGGCAGGTGATGGTGAAGCGCAGGCCGGTGTCTTCGCGCTTGAACTTGTTGACCTTCTCCTCCTGCTGCTTGAGCTTGACCTCCTGTTCCGCCAGGTTCTGCTCGGCCTGTTGCAGCATCTGCGCCGCTTCGAGGATTTCCACGAACTGCAACTTCTCGGTATTCCAATCCCCCACCAGGTCGCCGACGTGGGTGGCCTTGACGCTGCCTTTCAGGTGCTGGGCGTCGGCATAAGCCACCTCGAAACCCTGGGCCTTGAGAAAGCGATCACGGCGCAACCGGGTGTCTTCGTTCAGCGCATCCTTGTTGTCCAGGTCGGTGCCTTCGACCCGGTAGGCCGACCAGCGCTTCTTGGCCCAGGTGATGCCCTGGGCGGCGAGGAAGCGGCCGATGCCACGGTTCATCGGTTCGATTTGCAGATTGTCCGGGGAAAAGAACAGGCGCTTTTCAACGTGATCAGCCCAGACATCCAGATGATTCTGTTCCTTGCGCACACGTTGCCCCGGCAGTTTGATGCTCAAGCGCAACAGACTGCGTTCCTTGCTGTGGCGCTCGGCATAGCTGTACTCGACAAAGCGCAGTGGCCGCGCGCCCGTGGCGCGGTCGGTCTTGAGCGGGGCCAGCCGAAGCATCTTGTGATGCTCGGCCTGCACGTCCGCCCAGGGCAGCTCCGCCGCGGGATTGGCGGGCGCCTCGACGGCTGCGTCGGTATCGGGTGAGGCTTGTGGTTCAGTCATAACGGCAAATCCTGTCCTGGCCGGCGGGTCGGCAGCGATGGCGCTGTCCGACATCGGTCTATCGGCCGTTTTTGCCAGGACTGGAGGGTTAAAAGCGTTTAACGGGTGGCGATCGAGCTAATAAAAGCCGAAATGCGTGTGCCGAGTTCGGCGGCCAGCGGCAGGTTGGGGTTTTTGTAAGACGCCAGTTGCTGTTTCACATCCTTCGGCACGATGCGCATCACGTGGTTCATGCCTTCGATCAGCGCCAGCTCGGCATCGGGCTTGGCGGCTTTCAACTGCCTGGCGTCATCGACGCTGACCTGGATGTCATGGCTGCCCTGGATGATCAGGGCCGGCATCTTCAGCGCCGCGAAAGCCTGGGCCGGGTCCTGGCGAAACAGCGAGATCAGGTACGGCTGTACGCTGGGACGGAAGATGACTTGCAGGTGCGGCGGCACGTCTGTGTCGAGCCGACCGGCCTTGAGGCTGTCGAGCAACTCATTGCTGCGCAACATCAGCGGCGGGGGCAGGCGGCTGCCCAGTTGCTGGCGCAGGACCTGGTCGATGGGCCGGGCGCTGCCGGACAACGAAATCACCGCCGCTGCGTTGGCTTGGGGCGCGGCGAGGCTGGCAATCAGCGCGCCTTCACTGTGGCCGAGCAAGATCACCGGGCCCATGCGTGGGTCGGCGGCGAGTTTGCGGCTCCAGGCAACAGCGTCGGCCACGTAGGCTTCGACGCTCAGGTTGCGTTCATCCGGTGTCGCCGCCAGGCTGGCGGCGACACCGCGCTTGTCATAGCGCACGCTGGCGATGTTATGCCGGGCCAGGACCCAGGCCAGGCGCTTGAGGCTGTCGTTGCGCCCGCCCTCGGGGTTGTTTCCGTCGCGATCCGTAGGACCGGACCCGGAAATGATCAGGACAACCGGCACCGGCGTGTCGGACTTGGGCAGCAGCAATGATCCGAAAAGCTCACCGTTGCCGGTATCGAGGCTGATCGGACGTTGCAGGACTGCGGCCTGGGTCAGGCCGCAAAACAGACCGGTGAACAGGGTAAGGCTCAGGGCAAACAGCTTTAACATCATCACGCCATTAGTTGCGAAGGTGCCGGTTGGACTGGTGGCAACCGATAAGGTTCGAGGATGAACTACGCAGTTAGCCTGCGTATACTGGCGACCATCACGAATCGGCGATTTCACGGAGCACCCTGCATGTCCGGCAATACCTACGGCAAGCTGTTCACTGTCACCACCGCGGGCGAAAGCCATGGCCCGGCGTTGGTCGCCATTGTCGACGGCTGCCCGCCGGGCCTGGAGATTTCCCTGGACGACCTGCAGCGCGACCTGGATCGCCGCAAGCCCGGCACCAGCCGCCACACCACCCAGCGCCAGGAAGCCGATGAAGTCGAAATCCTCTCCGGCGTGTTCGAAGGGCGCACCACCGGCTGCGCCATCGGCCTGCTGATCCGCAACACCGACCAGAAGTCCAAGGACTACTCGGCCATCAAGGACCTGTTCCGCCCGGCCCACGCCGACTACACCTACCACCACAAGTACGGTGAGCGCGACTATCGCGGCGGCGGTCGCAGTTCGGCCCGGGAAACCGCCATGCGCGTGGCGGCCGGCGCGATCGCGAAGAAATACCTGGCGAGCCAGGGCATCAACATTCGTGGCTACATGAGCCAGTTGGGCCCTATCGAAATCCCGTTCAAGACCTGGGATTCGGTGGAACAGAACGCCTTCTTCTGCCCCGACCCGGACAAAGTGCCGGAGCTGGAAGCCTACATGGACCAGTTGCGCCGGGACCAGGATTCGGTCGGCGCGAAGATTACCGTAGTGGCCGAAGGGGTGATGCCGGGCCTCGGCGAGCCGATCTTCGACCGTCTTGATGCCGAACTGGCGCACGCGCTGATGAGCATCAATGCGGTGAAGGGCGTGGAAATCGGCGCCGGTTTCGCCTGCGTCGCCCAGCGTGGCACCGAGCACCGTGACGAACTGACCCCACAAGGGTTCCTGAGCAACAATGCCGGCGGCATTCTGGGCGGCATTTCCTCGGGGCAGCCGATCGTCGCGCACCTGGCGTTGAAACCCACCTCCAGCATCACCACGCCGGGCCGCTCCATCGACGTCCATGGCAACCCGGTGGAGGTCATCACCAAGGGCCGGCATGATCCGTGCGTTGGAATCCGTGCCACGCCGATCGCCGAGGCGATGATGGCAATCGTGCTGATGGACCATCTGCTGCGCCATCGCGGCCAGAACGCCGACGTGCGCGTCGGCACCCCGGTGTTGGGTCAGCTCTGATGGCTGACCTGCCGGCCGCCGTGGCCTGACGACCGTGGCGGCATTGCCGTACTGGCGGCTCTCGGGTTTCTACCTGTTCTATTTCGCGCTGCTCGGTTCAACGGCGCCGTTCCTGGCGCTGTATTTCGATCACCTGGGCTTTAACGCCGCGCGCATCGGCGAACTGGTGGCAATCCCCATGCTGATGCGCTGCGTGGCGCCGAATATCTGGGGTTGGCTGGGGGATTACACCGGTCGACGCCTGGCGATCGTGCGGTTTGGCGCGGTTTGCACGCTGTTGGCCTTTTCACTGATCTTCATCGATAAAAGCTACGCCTGGCTGGCGATGGTCATGGCGCTGCATGCGTTCTTCTGGCACGCGGTCTTGCCGCAATTCGAAGTCATCACCCTGGCGCACCTGGGCGGCCAGTCCTCGCGCTACAGCCAGGTCCGCCTGTGGGGCTCCATCGGTTTCATCATCACCGTGGTGCTGCTGGGTCGTCTGTTCGAGTGGCTGAGCCTGGACATCTACCCGATGGCGCTGGTGCTGATCATGGCCGGCATCGTGCTCGCCAGCTTCTGGGTACCCAACGCTCAGCCGGTGCAGGGACCGCGAGTGGCGGGGGAGGGCTTTGTGCGCCAACTGCGCAACCCCGGCGTGCTGGCGTTCTACACCTGCGTGGGCCTGATGCAGGTGAGCCATGGGCCGTATTACACCTTTCTGACCTTGCACCTGGAGCGGCTGGGCTACAGTCGCGGATTGATCGGCCTGCTCTGGGCCGTCGGGGTGGTGGCGGAAGTGCTGATCTTCCTGCTGATGAGCCGGATCCTGGCGCGGTTTTCCGTGCGCCGTGTGCTGCTGGTGAGTTTCCTCCTGGCGGCGCTGCGCTGGCTGTTGCTGGGCTCGCTGGCAGAGTTTCTCGGGGTGCTGCTGTTTGCCCAGGTGTTGCACGCGGCAACGTTCGGCAGTTTCCACGCCGCCGCCATCCATTTCGTGCAACGCAGCTTCGGCCCGCGCCAGCAAGGCCAAGGCCAGGCGCTTTACGCGGCGCTAGCCGGCACCGGCGGGGCCTTGGGCGCGTTGTATTCCGGCTACAGCTGGAACGCCCTCGGTGCCGGTTGGACGTTCAGCCTTGCCAGCCTCGCCGCGTTCGCCGCTGCCGTTATCATAGCGACACGTATGCAAGAGGACCGGCCATGAGCCTTCCAACCGTTATTTTCCTGGAGTCTTTGTCATGAGCAGCCTGTCCGTCTATCACGTTTCAAGCCCTGATATCCCGAACAAGGTGCTGACTCACTTTGAGGACATTGCCGCGACGCTGGCCGAGCAAGGCATTCGCTTCGACCGCTGGCAGCCTGCGGTGAAAATCCAGCCTGCTGCCAGCCATGAAGAAATCGTCGCGGCCTACAGTGCCCCGATCGACGCGTTGATGACCGAGCGTGGTTATGCAGCGGTGGATGTCATCCGTGTGACCCGTGATCATCCGGATGAAGCCAACTTGTATGCCCGGCTTCTTGATGAGCACAGCCATGACGAAGAGGAAGTACGACTTTTCGTTTCCGGTCGTGGGTTGTTCGCTCTGCACGTCGACGATTACGTTTATGCGGTGCTGTGTGAGAGGGGGGATCTGATTATCTTGCCGGCTGGCGTGCGGCGCTGGTTTGATATCGGGGAGCAGCCGCATTTCGTTGCGATTCGGTTGGGTGACGCTGCGCAAGGTTCGGTTGTGCGGTTCACTGGGGACGATATAGCGAGCCGGTTCCCGCGTATGGAAGACTGAGTGGTGGACTGATCGGAGGACAGAGTGAGGGCACTGGCCTGTGGGAGCAAAGCTTGCTCGCGAGGCGGCCTGACAGCCGACCTGGCTCTCCCGGCTGTGCTCGATCCATTGTGGGAGCGAGCTTGCTCGCGATAGCGTCGGCACGATCAGCATAAATGTAGACTGACCCACCGCTATCGCGAGCAGGCTCGCTCCCACAGAGGTTGGCGTTGGGTTCGGGTTCTGGGGCGCCAGCAATCCGAAATGTGAGAGCGAGCCTGCTCGCGATAGCAGAGTGTCAGTCGATGAATAAGCTGACTGATACCCCGCCTTCGCGAGCAAGCCCGCTCCCACACAGGAGGATCAGGCGCTGTGATAGGTCGGCAGTGCGAAACGATGCTGGCTCTGCAACATGGCAATCTGCGGCAACTCGCTGGCTTGTTCGGCCAGGTCGCGGCGGATGGCGCTGATGGCCCAGGACAGTTGGTCCCCGGCGTGCAACTGGGCGTAGGAAATTGTGCGTTTGAACAGTTTGCCTTCGCTGTTGCGCAAGGTCAGCAGGATGCCGCCATCCGGGCGGGCTTTTGTGGTCACTTCGTAGTTGGAAAACAGCGACGCAAACTTCTCTTGAATCATGTTCATATTTGATTGCTCCATGGTCTTGTTGGCAAACCGTGGAGGGGGTGTTGCAGCGTCTGTGCCAGCGTTCAGTATTTTTTAAAATCCTTTTAAAACAACAAGTTATGGACGGCCGGTAATTTTGATTTCGTGCATCTTGCATGAACGGCCATCGTGCATCCTGCATTTTGCGGGGGCCGGCCATCTTTTTTGGAACCAATTGCCTTTACGGCGTTCCCGCTTCGCCTGCGCCCGTTTGCAGATACAAAACATTGCAAAATCCGCGTGTACAGTGCCGGAACTGCTGGCGTACTTTCGAGCGCAATCAAGCTTCATCCCGCTCACAAAAAAACAGGCCCATGCGGTCGGACAGGGAAGAACACTATGAGTCGGACCCCCGGCGACGCTATTACCTGGGCCATGATGTTGCGCAAGTTGCCAGTCATTGCCAGGGCCGTGCCCCGGATCGTCAGGGGCATGAAGCTTGCCAACGTCCAGGACCCGACCCAACCCTGCGGCCTGGGTTGGTGTTTCGAACAGGCCACCCAACGCAATCCCCACGGGCCGGCGCTGTTGTGCGGGGAGACCGTGTTGAGTTATGCACAGGTCAACGAACAGGCCAATCGCATCGCCCATTACCTGTTGGCGCAGGGCATCGGCAAGGGCGATTGTGTGGCAGTCCTCATCGAGAACCGGCCGCAGCTGTTGATCACGGTGTTGGCGGTGGCGAAGGTCGGCGCGGTCAGCGCCATGCTCAACACTGCGCAGACGGGGGACGCACTGGTTCACAGCCTGGCGCTGGTCACGCCTGTCGCCGTGGTGGTCGGCGATGAGCGTGTGGCGGCCTTCAACGATGTGCGCGGCCGAGTCACGTTGCCGGTTGCCCGAACCTGGTGGGTGGCGGATCAGGACGACGTTGGCGTTCCAGTCGGTTTTCTCGACTTGATGGGCAGCAGCGCTGACGCCCCGGGCGAGAACCCGGCGTGCAGCCGACAGGTGTTCTTCGACGACCCTTGCTTCTATCTCTACACCTCGGGCACCACGGGGCTGCCGAAGGCCGGGGTCTTTCGTCATGGACGCTGGATGCGCACGGCCACCAGCTTCGGCCTGATCGCCCTGGACATGCAGCCCGACGATGTCATGTATTGCACGTTGCCGCTGTACCACGCTACGGGCCTGTGCGTGTGCTGGGGCGCGGCGATCTGCGGCGCCTCGGGCTTTGCGATCCGGCGCAGGTTCAGCGCCAGCCAGTTCTGGACCGACGTGCGGCGTTATCGGGCGACCACGCTGGGCTATGTCGGTGAGCTGTGCCGCTACCTGATCGACCAGCCGGCCGACAGCCAGGATCGGCAGCACGGCGTGAAGAAAATGGTTGGCAATGGTCTGCGACCGGGGGCTTGGTCAACCTTCAAGTCGCGCTTCGGCGTGGAACATATCTGTGAGTTGTACGCCGCCAGTGACGGCAATATCGGTTTCACCAACGTCTTGAATTTTGACAACACCATCGGTTTTTCCCTGATGGGCTGGGAACTGGTGCAGTACGACCAGGAGAGCGGCGCACCCCTGCGTAACCTGCAAGGGCGCATGCAGAAAGTCCCCAAGGGACAACCGGGCCTGTTGCTGGCACGGATCGATGACAAGGCGCCATTGGACGGTTACACCGACCCGGCCAAGACCGAGAAAACCATCTATCGGGATGTGTTTGTGCCCGGCGATCGTTACTTCAACACCGGGGACCTGTTGCGCAACATCGGCTTTGGCCATGGGCAGTTTGTCGATCGTCTCGGCGACACTTATCGCTGGAAAGGCGAAAACGTCTCCACCACCGAGGTGGAAAACGCGTTGCTGCAACATCCGCAGGTAGCCGAGGCGGTGGCCTATGGCGTGGAGATCCAAGGCACCAATGGTCGCGCCGGCATGGCGGCGATCACGCCGTCCGAATCCCTGGCGGTCCTGGATTTCAGCGAGCTGTTGCAGTTCCTCCAAGGCAAACTGCCGGCTTATGCGGTGCCATTGTTCCTGCGCATCAAAGTCAAAATGGACACCACCGGCACCTTCAAGTATCAGAAGACTCGCCTCAAGGCCGAAGCCTTCGATCCCTGCGTCACCGGCGACGAGCCGGTGTATGCCTGGCTGCCCGGCGCCACGACGTACGTAAGGGTGGATCGGCAATTGGTGACGCAGATCCAGGGTGGGCAGTTGCGCTATTGATTCTGGCTATAACCGGTACAGAGAAAAAAGGGATGACAGGGTCGAGGTCCGCCGGGAAACTAGCCGCTTTGCGAATGCCCAGATGGAGTTTCACATGTCCGATACAAGCCGCCAGATGACCCCGGAAGAGGCAGCGGAGTTTGCCGAGCAGGTATTCAACGTTGCCCGCCAGGGCGACGCCGCCATGATGGCCGCGTTGCTGAGCAAGGGCCTGCCGCCCAACCTGCGCAATCACAAGGGCGACACCTTGCTGATGCTGGCCGCCTACCACGGGCATGTGGAAACGGTGAAGGTGCTGCTGGAACACAAAGCCGACCCGGAGGTGCGTAACGACAATGGCCAGAGCCCGATTGCCGGTGCGGCGTTCAAGGGTGACCTGGCGGTGGTCTCGGCGCTGGTGGACGGTGGCGCACAGGTGGAGGGTTCTTCCTTCGACGGCCGCACCGCGCTGATGATGGCGGCGATGTTCAACCGGGTGGAAATCGTCGATTACCTGATCAGCAAGGGCGCCGACCCGAAAGCCAAGGATGCCAACGGCGTTTCGGCGCTGGATGCGGCCAAAACCATGGGGGCGGTGGATACCACGGCACAGTTGGAGAAGTTGTTGGGTTGAGACCCGGCTGGTAGTCCTGTGGCGGCGGAACAGGGTGGGAGCAAAGCTTGCTCGCGATACAGCCGCCTCGGTTCCAGGTCGACCGAGTGGTTTCCATCGCGGGCAAGCCTTGCTCCCACAGTAAGCTGTCCCTGCCACAGGTGCCTGACTCAGGTGAACCGATGGGGTATCCTGCGCGCCCTCGAAATCCCTTATCCACAGGATCCACCCCATGAAAGCCGCCCTCGTCGAACTCATCAGCAAAATCAGCTCCGGCTGCCTCGGCGAGGCTGACGTTGCGCGAATCGCTGACGAAGCGGCCCAGGCCTACGCCGATCCGGCGGCTTTCCTGGCGGCCAATCCGGACATCAACTACGACGACAGTTTCCCGATCCCATTGGGTGAGTGGGTGGTGGTGGGCAGCCTGCCGGACACCGTGCTGTTCCAGGCCGACACCTACGTCGAGCTGTTCGAACAGATCGTTGCCTCGTTCGGCCCTGGCGTGGCGTTCAATCTCAAGCCCAAGCAACTGGCGAAAACCGAGGCGCTGACCGCGCTCAACCGCATCCAGATCCAGATGAGCAGCCTGAACAAGGAAAACGGCGGCTATGTGCTGATGAACTTCAGCCAGCTGCTGGACGATGAATTGCAGATGGTGCTGGTGTTCGGCGACGACGTGCCACGGGTGCTGGCGCTGTGCGGGCAAGTGGGCATTGCCGCCGCGCCAGCCCTGGAAGCGCTCAAGGTCGCGATTCACGTCTGAGGCAATAAACGGAACCCTTGCCGTGGCCCAGCTATCCTAAGTGTGCCTATTACCATTTGGGAGCGACACCATGGGTTCCACCTTCAACGGCCTGATTGGCCTGATTATCCTGGCGCTCGATATCTGGGCGATCATCAATGTGCTCAAGAGCGGTGCGGAAGTCGGGGCGAAAGTCCTATGGGTGCTGCTGATCCTGCTGCTGCCGGTGCTGGGCCTGATCATCTGGGCGATCGCCGGGCCGCGAGGCAATGTGCGGATCTGACCTTCAATGAAAATGCCCGGCCGCCGTGGGCGCCCGGGCATTTTTGTGCCGTTCGATCTTCAAGCCGTCGCCGGGGACGGCTTCTGCGAAACACTCAAGAAGCGCAGCAAGGCCAGCAGCGGGAACGCGCTGCCGACGATCACCACCCACAGCCATCCGCCATGTTCGTACACCGCGCTGGCAATCGATGAGCCAAACGCGCCACCGACGAAGATGCTGGTCATGTACAGCGCATTCAAGCGGCCGCGGCTTTTCGCATCGAGGGCGTAGATGGTCCGCTGGCCCAGGACCATGTTCATCTGCACACAGAAATCCAGGACCACGCCGGTCACGGCCAGGCCAATGACGCTGTAGAGCGGATGGATGAACGCCGGCAGGAAGCTCAGGCTGGCGAACAGCATTGCCAGCAGCGAGGCAATGCGGGTGTGGCCGGCGTCGGCCAGGCGACCGGCGATGGGCGCGGCGATGGCGCCCAGGGCGCCGACCAGGGCGAACAAGGCGATTTCAGACTGGGACAAGCCATGGTTGCGTGACAGCTCCAGTGGCGCTGCAGTCCAGAACAGGCTGAACGTGGCGAACATGCCGGCCTGGTAAAGCGCCCGTTGACGCAACAGTGGTTGCTGGCGCAGCAGCGTACCGAGCGAACCCAGCAGTTGCGCATAAGAGGCGCGATGGTCGGGTTGGCGCTTGGGCACGGTCAGGGCCAGGACGATGCTGATCGCCGCCATCAAGCCTGCCGCGATCATGAACATCGCCCGCCAGCCGAAGTGATCGGCCACGACGCTCGATATCGGCCGCGCCAGCAGGATCCCCAGCAGCAAACCGCCCATGATCCCGCCTACGACCCGACCGCGCGATTCCTCCGGCGCCAGGTGCGCAGCCAGGGGAATCAACACTTGCACTGACACCGAGCTGAAGCCCACCAGCAGCGAGACCAGCAGGAACACGTTCGGTTGATCGGTGAACGCTGCGCCCAACAGGCTGGCAATCGCCACGAGACTGGTCAGGATCATCAGGCGGCGGTTTTCCAGCAAGTCGCCCAATGGCACCAGGAAAAACAAACCCAGGGCATAGCCGATCTGGGTCAGCGAGACGATCAGGCTGGCCAGGGTGCTGCTCAGGCCAACGTCGGGGGCGATCAGTTCGATGATCGGCTGGGCGTAGTAGATATTGGCGACAATGGCGCCGCAGCAGAAGGCGAAGAGCAGGACCATGCCTCGGGTCAGGTGGGTGCCGGTGGGCGGGGCTAGGGGTTGGGCACTCATGGCAATCTCGTCAGGGAACAGAAGGGATGGCGAGAGGCTAAAGGCTTATGGGAGTCTGGAACAGGCTTTGTGACTGATAACAGACATGCCGGGCGTTGATGATTGTCGTGGCGAGGGAGCAAGCTCCCTCGCCACAGGGATCTGTGATCCCTTACTGCCCGCTGTAGATCTGATCGAAAACCCCGCCATCGATGAAGTGGGTCTTCTGCACCGTGCGCCAGTCACCGAAGGTTTTTTCCACCGACAGGAAATCCACTTTCGGGAAGCGATCGGTGTATTTGGCCAGCACGGCCGGGTCCCGTGGGCGCAGGTAGTTGGCGGCGGCGATTTCCTGGCCTTCCGGCGACCAGAGGTATTTCAGGTAGGCCTCGGCCGCCTCGCGGGAGCCTTTTTTCTCGACCACTTTGTCCACCACGCTCACTGGCGGCTCGGCCTCGGCAGAAACGCTTGGATAGACGACCTCGAACTGGTCGCGACCGAACTCCCGGGCGATCATTTCAGCCTCGTTTTCAAAGGTCACCAGTACGTCGCCGATCTGGTTGGTCATGAATGTGGTAGTCGCTGCGCGGCCGCCGGTATCCAGCACCGGCGCCTGTTTGAACAGCTTGCCGACGAAATCCTTGGCTTTGCTCTCGTCACCGCCGTTCTTGAGCACATAACCCCAGGCCGACAGGTAGGTGTAACGACCGTTGCCGGAGGTTTTCGGGTTGGGCACGATCACCTGCACGCCGTCCTTGAGCAGGTCGGGCCAGTCTTTCAGCGCCTTCGGGTTGCCCTTGCGCACGATGAACACCGTGGCCGAGGTGAACGGGGCGCTGTTGTTCGGCAGGCGGGTGACCCAGTTGTCCGGCACCAGTTTGCCGTTGTCCGCCAGGGCGTTGATGTCGGTGGCCATGTTCATGGTGATGACATCTGCCGGCAACCCGTCGATCACTGAGCGGGCCTGCTTGCTGGAGCCGCCGAAGGACATCTGCACGGTGATGTTTTCGTTGTGCTCGGCTTGCCAGTGCTTCTGGAACGCTGCGTTGTAGTCCTTGTAGAAATCGCGCATCACGTCGTAGGAAACGTTGAGCAGCGTCGGGGCGGCGTGGGCCAGGCTGCCGAAGGTCAGGCCTGCGGCGAGAAGAGAGGCGCCAAAGAAGTTCTTCACTGCGAATTCCTTTTTATTTGAAAGGGGATGCCGGGCAAACTAGCGACAAGCTCATAGGTCTTCAAGCATTAAAAAGTGCTTTGCTTATTCCAATTTTTTAAACAGTGCATTGCCACATCGAGAGCAAAAAGCCGCAGCCTGCTCATGACTGTCTTTACTGCACACCGGGCAGTCGTGCTTGAGTTGGTCACCGCGCATGGCGCTGGCCAGTTCGGCGGTGAAAATGCCGGTTGGCACGGCGATGATCGAGTAACCGGTGATCATCACCAGGGATGACACCACCTGGCCCAGGGGCGTCTTGGGCACGATATCGCCGAAGCCCACGGTGGTCAGCGTCACGATTGCCCAATAGATGCCCTTGGGAATGCTGGTGAAGCCATGCTCGGGGCCTTCGATGACGTACATCAAGGTGCCGAACACGGTCACCAGGGTCGAGACACTGACCAGGAACACGATGATCTTCTGCTTGCTCCCCCGCAGCGCCGCCATCAGGTAGTTGGCCTGCTTGAGGTAAGGGCTGAGCTTGAGCACGCGGAAGATCCGCAGCATCCGGATGATCCGAATGATCAGCAGGTACTGGGCATCGCTGTAGTACAGCGCCAGGATCCCCGGCACGATCGCCAGCAAGTCCACCAGGCCATAAAAGCTGAAGGCATAGCGCAGCGGCTTGGGCGAGCAGTACAGGCGCAGGCCGTACTCGACGATGAAGATGAAGGTGAAGCCCCATTCGATACCGGCCAGCAGGGCCGCGTAGTTTTTGTGCACGCTGTCGATGCTGTCGAGCATCACGATCACCAGGCTGGCGAGGATGATCAACAGCAAGCTGCTGTCGAAACGCCGGCCGGCCACGGTGTCGGTCTGGAAAATCATTACGTAGAAGCGTTCACGCCAATTGTTGTTGCTGTCCATACACATCGCCTGATCCCGGAATCAGCGAAGCCTAGGGCGATTGCCCGGCAGAGTGCAAGGTGCGGCGTCGACACAGCCCTGCTGCCAGGCCCGGCCAGTGGCCTGGATCAGCCAGCAGGCGAGGATAAACGGTGCCGTCAGCGGCGCCAGTCCAAGGGCGCTGAAACCTGGGGTGAGCAGGATCGCCAGGAGGATGCCCGCCAGTGGCAACCACGGCTGGCGGCGCTGTTGGCTGAGGGCCAGCGCCACCAGAGCCGGGTTGTAGCCGCTCAGTCCGGACAGGCCAGAGGCATGTTCATGATGCAACAAAGCGAAGGCCAGGCCGGCGACCGACCCGAACAGCGCCCAGCCGGCGGCGCGGTGATCGGCAAGCAGCAGGCCGGCCGCGATCAGTGCACCCGCCAGCGGCTGGTCGAGGAGGATGACCTGGCCCAACCCGTTCAACGGCGCGGCCAGTAGGTTGGGCACCGTCAAGTCGACCGATAGGGGGGCGGTTTGCAGCGGCGCAAGACCCAGCAGCCACCAGCCCAATCCTACGAAGGGCGCAGTGTAGGCAGGCAGGCATCGAGGGTTGCGGGTCCGTTTGAGCCACTGCTGGGTCAGCATCGCACTGAGACCGCCGCCGGCAATGATCAACGGCACCAACAAGGCTGACCAGGGCAATGCCAGGCTCAGCAGCAAGCCCAGCAGAATGCCGTTATAGCTGAACAGCCCGGCCTGCCGATCCGCCTTGGGGTAACCGCGGCGCTGGGCGGTGAGCAGGCCGGCGACGCCGCCCAGCAACGCGCCACCGAACAAGGCCGGCGCGCTGAGCAGAATCGCCAGCAGGCACAACAGCCCGCACAGCGGATGGCGCTGGAGGAAAATCTGGCTGAAGCCGTTGAGCAGGGCGGTGGCCCAGTCGGGGCAGCGGGTGTTGGGCATGGTTGGGCTGTGTGTCTGATGGACCGAGTTGTCCCCATCGCGAGCAGGCTCGCTCCCACAGGGGTTTTGTGAACGCCGCAAATCCAGTGTGGGAGCGAGCCTGCTCGCGATGAGGCCGGTACAGGCGCTAGATCAGCGTCTCGATGCGCAGCGAGTTGGTCGACCCCGGCTGCCCGAACGGCACGCCCGCAGTAATCAGCAGGGTATCGCCGCGCTGGGCCATGCCTTGGGCCTGGGCGATTTCCAGGGCGGTGGAACAGACCTCATCCACCTGCCGCAGCCGATCGTTGACCACCGAGTGCACGCCCCACGCCACCGTCAAGCGGCGCGCGGCCGCCAGATTCGGCGTGAGGTTGAGGATCGGCACCGTCGGCCGCTCCCGCGCCGCCCGCAGGCTGGAGGCGCCCGACTCGCTGTAGTTCACCAGCACCGCCACCGGCAGGATGCTGCTGATGCGCCGGATCGCACAGCTGATGGCGTCCGATGCCGTGGCCTCGGCTTTCGGTCGGCTGACGTCCAGTTGCGCTTGATAGTCGGGGCCATTTTCGACCTGGCGGATGATCTTGCTCATCATCTGCACGGCTTCGAGGGGGTAATCGCCTGACGCGGTTTCCGCCGACAGCATGACCGCATCGGCGCCTTCGGCCACGGCGTTGGCGACGTCGGTGACTTCGGCACGGGTCGGCGCCGGGGAGAAGCGCATCGATTCGAGCATCTGCGTGGCGACCACCACCGGTTTACCCAGGGCGCGGCAGGTGCCGATGATGTTCTTCTGGATCTGCGGCACGTTCTCGGCCGGGACTTCGACGCCCAGGTCACCGCGGGCCACCATGATCGCGTCGCACAGCTCGGCGATGTCCCGCAGTTGGGTGACCGCCGACGGCTTCTCGATCTTTGCCATCAGGAACGCCTTCTCGCCGATCAGCGCGCGGGCTTCGCGGATGTCCTCGGGGCGTTGCACGAACGACAGCGCCACCCAGTCCACACCCAGTTCCAGGCCAAAGTTCAAGTCGCGCCGGTCCTTGGCCGTCAGCGGGCTCAGGTCGAGCACGGCCTGGGGTACGTTCACGCCTTTGCGATCAGAGAGTTCGCCACCGTTGAGCACTTCGGTGTCGATAGCGTCGCTGTACCGAGCGATTACCCGCAGGCGCAGCTTGCCGTCGTCCAGCAGCAGGTCCATGCCGGGCTCCAGGGCCGCGATGATTTCCGGGTGAGGCAGGTTGACCCGGCGTTGATCGCCGGGCGTCGGGTCCAGGTCCAGGCGCAGGGCCTGGCCGCGTTGCAGCAGGACCTTGCCGTCGGCGAATGGGCCGACCCGCAGTTTTGGCCCTTGCAGGTCCATGAGGATGCCCAGCGGGTAGTTGAGCTGCTGCTCGACCTCACGGATCCAGCGGTAGCGCTGGGCGTGATCGGCATGATCGCCGTGGCTGAAGTTCAGGCGAAAGATATTCACCCCGGCCTGCACCAGTTCACGGATGTCATCGATGCCGCGGGTCGCGGGGCCGAGCGTGGCGAGGATCTTGACCTTTTTGTCAGGCGTCATGTTTGGGGTTCTCGAGGATCAGGATGGCGCGGAAATCGTTGACGTTGGTGCGGGTCGGTTCGGTGACGATCAGCCCATCCAGCGCGGCGAAGTAGCCGTAGCCGTTGCTGTTATCCAGCTCATCGCTGGCGTTCAGGCCCAGTTCGGCGGCACGGCGATAACTGTCCGGGGTCATGAGGGCGCCGGCGTTGTCTTCGGAGCCGTCGATGCCGTCGGTGTCGCCAGCCAGGGCGTAGATGCCGGGGTGGCCCTTGAGGCAGTCGGTCAGGCTCAGCAGGAACTCGGCATTGCGGCCGCCTCGGCCATTGCCGCGCACGGTGACCGTGGTTTCGCCGCCGGACAGGATCACGCACGGCGCCGCCAGGGGCTGGCCGTGCAGGGCGATTTGCCGCGCGATGCCGGCGTGGACTTTTGCCACCTCCCGGGCTTCGCCTTCCAGGTCACCGAGGATCAAGGGGCTGAAACCGGCCTGGCGGGCTTTCACCGCAGCCGCTTCCAGTGATTGCTGGGGGCGGGCGATCAACTGGAAGTGGCTGCGGGCCAGGCTTGGGTCGCCGGGCTTGACGGTTTCCGACTCAGGGCTTTGCAACCAGGTGCGCACCGACGCCGGGACCTCGATGTGGTAGCGCTTGAGGATCGCCAGGGCTTCGGCCGAGGTACTGGGGTCGGCCACGGTGGGGCCGGAAGCGATGACCGTGGCCAGGTCCCCCGGCACATCGGAAATCGCGTAGGTGTAGACCGTCGCCGGCCAGCAGGCCTTGCCCAAGCGCCCACCCTTGATCGCCGAGAGGTGCTTGCGCACGCAATTCATCTCGCCGATGGTCGCGCCGGACTTGAGCAGGGCCTTGTTGATCGCCTGCTTGTCGGCCAGGGTGATGCCAGCGGCCGGCAGCGCCAGCAACGCCGAGCCCCCGCCGGACAGCAGGAAGATCACCCGGTCGTCTTCCGTCAGGTTACTGACCAGTTCCAGCACCCGTTGAGCCACCGCCAGGCCGGCCGCGTCGGGCACGGGATGCGCGGCTTCGACCACTTCGATTTTCTGGCAGGGCGCGCCATGGCCGTAGCGGGTCACCACCAGACCCGAGACGTCACCCTGCCAGCAGCGCTCGACCACCTGGGCCATGGCCGCGGCGGCCTTGCCGGCGCCGATGACGATGACCCGGCCGCTGCGGTCGCGGGGCAGGTAGTGTTCAAGGACATGCTGCGGATGCGCCGCGTCGATGGCCGTGGCAAACAGCTCGCGCAGCAATTGTTGCGGATCGACCGACATGGCGGGCTCCCGGTTTTTTATTATTTGAAGTCAGTGCAGTTCCCTTGTGGGAGCGAGCCTGCTCGCGATAGCGGTCGTCCGGCCAACATCGCGTTGAATGTCAGGCCGTCATCGCGAGCAGGCTCGCTCCCACAGGGTATCGATGCGTCAGTTATCGCGGATCGAGAAATTGGCCATGTGTTCCAGGCCCTTGATCAGCGCCGAATGGTCCCAGTGACTGCCGCCGATGGCCGCGCAGGTGCTGAACACTTGCTGGGCGTTGGCGGTGTTGGGCAGGTTGATGTTCAGCTCCCGGGCGCCTTGCAGGGCCAGGTTCAGGTCCTTCTGGTGCAGGCTGATGCGGAAGCCCGGGTCGAAGGTGCCCTTGATCATGCGTTCGCCGTGCACTTCGAGGATCTTCGACGATGCAAAACCACCCATCAAGGCTTCACGAACCTTGGCCGGGTCGGCGCCGTTTTTCGAGGCGAACAACAGCGCTTCGGCCACGGCCTGGATGTTCAGCGCGACGATGATCTGGTTCGCCACCTTGGCGGTCTGGCCATCGCCGTTGCCGCCCACCAGGGTGATGTTCTTGCCCATGGCCTGGAACAGCGGCAGGGCGCGCTCGAACGCGTTGCCGTCGCCCCCGACCATGATGCTCAGGGTCGCAGCCTTGGCGCCGACTTCACCGCCGGACACCGGGGCATCGAGGTACTGCGCGCCTTTTTCATTGATCTTCACCGCGAACGCCTTGGTGGCGGTGGGGGAGATCGAGCTCATGTCGATCACCACCTTGCCCGCGCCGACGCCCGCCGCCACGCCATCGGCACGGAACAGCACGTCATCGACCTGCGGGGTGTCCGGGACCATGACGATGATGAACTCGGCTTCCTGGGCCACTTCCTGCGGGTTGGCCAGGGCCACCGCGCCGCCGGCGAGCAGGTCGGCCGGGGCCGCTTCGTGGTGCTGGGACAGGAACAGGCTGTGACCGGCCTTTTGCAGGTTCAGCGCCATTGGGTGGCCCATGATGCCGGTGCCGATGAATCCGATTTTAGCCATGAGAAAATCCTCTTGTTTTTGTTGCTGTTTCAGGCAAATGGAGAACTGCTTTCATGTGGGAGCGAGCCTGCTCGCGATGGCGGTGTGTCAGTCAACAAGTGATCGACTGGGCTGCCGCCATCGCGAGCAGGCTCGCTCCCACAGGGGATGAGTGCATGTCAGAGCGCGTTATGGGTTTTCAACCAGCCAAGCCCGGCCTCGGTGGTGGTCAGCGGCTTGTATTCGCAGCCGACCCAACCCTGGTAACCGATACGGTCCAGGTGTTCGAACAGGAAGCGGTAGTTGATCTCACCGGTGCCCGGCTCGTTGCGTCCAGGGTTGTCCGCCAGTTGCACATGGTTGATCTCGCCCAGGTGCGATTGCAGCGTCCGCGCCAGGTCACCTTCCATGATCTGCATGTGGTAGATGTCGTATTGCAGGAACAGGTTGGCGCTGCCCACCTGCTCGCGGATCGACAGGGCCTGGGCGGTGTTGTTCAGGTAGAAACCGGGGATGTCGCGGGTATTGATGGCTTCCATCACCAACTTGATGCCTGCTGCTTGCAGCTTTTCGGCGGCGTACTTGAGGTTGGCGACGAAGGTCTTTTCCACCAGGGTTTCGTTGCAGTTCTGCGGGCGAATCCCGGACAGGCAGTTGACCTGGGTATTGCCCAATACCTTGGCATAGGCGATCGCCAGGTCGACCCCGGCACGAAACTCCTCGACCCGGTCCGGCGGGCAGGCAATGCCGCGCTCACCCTTGGCCCAGTCGCCGGCCGGCAGGTTGAACAGCACCTGGGTCAGGCCATGGGCGTCGAGCTGGGCCTTGAGTTCGGCGGAGCTGTAGTCGTAAGGGAACAGGTATTCGACCCCACTGAAACCGGCCTTGGCGGCCGCTTCGAAACGGGCGAGGAAATCCTGCTCGGTGAACAGCATGGACAGGTTGGCGGCGAAACGTGGCATGGTGGTCTCCGGAAACTAGTTGTTGGTCCCTGTGGGAGCGGGCTTGCTCGCGAAAGCGGTGTGTCTGCTACACCTATGCCACCTGACACTACGCCTTCGCGAGCAAGCCCGCTCCCACAAGGGAACAGCGTTAATCGAGCAATGAAATGGCCGTCGGCGCATCGTTACCCACCAGCGCCAGGTCTTCAAATTCGTTGACGGCGTTGATCTCGGTGCCCATGGAAATGTTCGTCACCCGCTCCAGGATGATCTCGACGATCACCGGCACCCGGAATTCTTCGATCATCGCCTGGGCCTTGCGCAGCGCCGGCTGGATGCCGGACGGTTCGAACACCCGCAACGCTTTGCAACCCAGGCCCTCGGCCACGGCGACGTGGTCCACGCCATAGCCGTTGAGTTCGGGCGCGTTGAGGTTGTCGAAAGACAGCTGCACGCAGTAGTCCATGTCAAATCCGCGCTGGGCCTGACGGATCAAGCCCAGGTAAGAGTTGTTCACCACGACATGGATGTACGGCAGTTTGAATTGCGCCCCCACCGCCAGCTCTTCGATCATGAACTGGAAATCATAGTCGCCCGACAACGCCACGACCTTGCGGCTCGGGTCGGCCTTGACCACTCCCAGCGCGGCGGGAATGGTCCAGCCCAAGGGACCGGCCTGGCCGCAGTTGATCCAGTGGCGCGGTTTGTAGACGTGCAGGAACTGCGCGCCGGCGATCTGCGACAGGCCGATGGTGCTGACGTAGCAGGTGTCCTTGCCGAACACCTGGTTCATTTCTTCATAGACGCGTTGTGGCTTGACCGGCACGTTGTCGAAGTGGGTCTTGCGCTGCAGGCTCGCCTTGCGTTGCTGGCAGTCCTGCACCCAGGCGCTGCGGTTCTTCAACTTGCCGGCGGCTTGCCATTCTCGGGCGACTTCGATGAACACGGTCAGCGCTGAGGCCGCATCGGAAACGATGCCCAGGTCAGGTGTGAACACCCGGCCGATCTGGGTCGGCTCGATGTCCACGTGAATGAACGTGCGGCCTTCGGTGTAGACATCCACCGAGCCGGTGTGACGGTTGGCCCAGCGGTTGCCGACGCCGAGCACTACGTCGGACTTGAGCAGCGTTGCGTTGCCATAGCGATGGGAGGTTTGCAGGCCGACCATGCCGACCATCAGCGGGTGATCATCGGGGATCGTGCCCCAGCCCATCAGGGTGGGAATGACCGGGATACCGGTCAGCTCGGCGAACTCCACCAGCAATTCGCTGGCGTCGGCGTTGATGATGCCGCCACCGGCTACCAGCAATGGGCGCTCGGCCTGGTTCAGCAGGGTCAGCGCCTTTTCGATCTGCACGCGGTTGGCCGCCGGTTTGGCCAGGGGCAGCGGTTGGTAGGCATCGATGTCGAATTCGATCTCGGCCATCTGCACGTCGAACGGCAGGTCGATCAGTACCGGGCCCGGACGGCCGGAACGCATTTCGTAAAAGGCTTTCTGAAAGGCGTAGGGCACCTGGCCAGGTTCCAGGACGGTGGTCGCCCACTTGGTCACCGGCTTGACGATGCTGGTGATGTCCACCGCCTGGAAGTCTTCCTTGTGCAGGCGCGCACGGGGTGCTTGACCGGTGATGCAGAGGATCGGGATCGAGTCGGCCGAAGCACTGTAGAGCCCGGTGACCATGTCGGTGCCGGCCGGCCCCGAGGTGCCGATGCACACACCGATGTTGCCGGCCTTGGTGCGGGTGTAGCCCTCGGCCATGTGCGAGGCGCCTTCCACGTGGCGAGCAAGGACGTGATCGATGCCGCCGACCTTTTGCAGGGCAGAGTACAGCGGGTTGATCGCCGCACCCGGGATGCCGAAGGCAGTGTCCACGCCTTCACGGCGCATCACCAGAACGGCGGCTTCGATTGCTCTCATTTTGCTCATGTTTTGTGCCTCTTAAGTTTTGTAATTGTATACAAGTGGCTTTGCGCCGAGTGTATTCACGCCGAACGGTACCGGTCAATGTCTTTTCTCAAGCGCCTGTTTCATTCGTTGAAAGGCCGAGAATGCTGAAGCGTTTCGTCGCTTCAGATGCTTTGTTGAGATTATTGTATACAAAAATATCTTTTGTTGTGTTCTATTTGTGTTGTTCGCTTTGGCTGAAAGTGAAACCCGGAAGGCTTTTCCATAACAAAAGAAAGGACAGCACCCATGAGCGCTTTAACCTTGAAAATCGCCGTGAACCTGACCGGCCAGGCCCTTGCCGCCGGCCGTGAAGTCAATGCCGCCCCTCTGACCGTCGCGGTCCTTGACGGCGGTGGCCACCTGATTGCCTTGCAACGCGAAGACGGCGCCAGCCTGCTTCGCCCACAGATCGCTATCGGCAAAGCCTGGGGGGCCATCGCCCTGGGCAAGGGCTCACGCCTGCTGGCCCAGGACGCCCAACAACGCCCGGCCTTCATCGCCGCCCTGAACAGCCTGGGTCAGGGCAGCGTCATACCGGTTCCGGGTGGGGTGTTGATTCGCAATGGGGAAGGGAAGGTGTTGGGTGCGGTGGGTGTCAGCGGTGATCTGTCCGATGTGGATGAGCAGGTGGCGATCAGGGCGGTGGAGGCGGTGGGGTTGATGGCGGATGCGGGGGTGGGGGCTTGATTCTGTATTGACTGAGCTGTTGCTATCGCGAGCCTGCTCGCGATGGCTATCTACCCGGTTACATCGCCTAATAAGTTCACCCGGCACTCGAAGATTCGCAGATCTAGCCTCTTGAAACCTGGTCATCAGAGAGGTAATCGAATGCCGGAGTTACCCGCTTCACACCGTTTGCGCATCGGTCGCTATGGCGAGTTGAATCGAATCTATTTGCTGACCACAAATACTGTTGGCCGAGAGCCTGTTGTTCAGAGTTTCGCCTTGGGCAGATTGGTCGTCGATCAGTTTCGAAAAGCTGAGGATCAGGGTTTCGCCAACTCATTGGCCTGGGTCGTTATGCCCGAACACTTTCATTGGTTGATCGAGTTGCGTGAGGGGTCGTTGGGTAGCCTGATGCAAAGAACAAAATCATTGAGTACCAAGGCAGTGAATCTGTCTCTGGACCGCAAAATCAACCTTTGGCAAAAAGGCTTTCATGACCGGGCATTGAGGCGCGAAGATGATATGGTCAAGCTTGCCCGGTATGTCGTTGCCAATCCGCTGCGGGCAGGTCTGGTGAAGCGACTGGGCGACTACCCGTTGTGGGATGCGATCTGGGTCTGACTTGGAACCGGGTTGCCTTCATCGCGAGCAGGCTCGCTCCCACAGGGGATTTGCAGTGGCCCTGAATTTTGTGTCCACCATCGAAACCTGTGGGAGCGAGCCTGCTCGCGATGAAGGCAGCGCGGTGCTAAGCCTGACGATCCACCTCACACCCCTTCAAAACCAAGCGGATGATCGTCTGCGCAGCCGCCTCATAGTCGGCTTCATCCAGCTTCGCCTTGCCAGTCACTGCGGAAATCTGCCAGTCGAAATCGGCGTAGGTCTGGGTGGCGGCCCAGATGCTGAACATCAGGTGGTTGGGGTCGATGGGGGCGATCTGGCCGCGGTTGATCCAGGTCTGGATGCAGTCGATGTTGTGCCGGGCCTGGGCATTGAGCTGCTCCACCAGGTCGGGGCTCAGGTGCGGGGCACCGTGCATGATTTCGCTGGCGAAGACTTTCGAGGCGAAAGGCAGATCCCGCGAGATGCGGATCTTGGAGCGAATATAGTTGCTCAGCACCTCACCCGGTACGCCATCGGCATTGAAGGGCGTGGAGGCCTGGAGGATCGGCTCGATGATGCTTTCCAGGACCTCGCGGTAGAGGTTTTCCTTGGATTTGAAGTAGTAGTAGACGTTGGGTTTGGGCAGGCCTGCCTTGGCCGCGATGTCGCTGGTCTTGGTCGCGGCGAAGCCCTTGTCGGCAAATTCCTCGCTGGCGGCACGCAGGATCAGTTCTTTGTTACGCTCGCGGATAGTGCTCATAAACCCAGAGGTTCCTTGCCGGTTCTGGCGGTGGCGCATGGTAGCACCGGCCTCGCGCGGCGCTCAACAATGCCCACGGCGGCGCGGCTCGCGGTATGCTGCGCGGCATTATTGTTCAAGGAGCCCCTCCATGGCCGGAAGCAGTTTGCTGGTACTGATCGACGACATCGCCACCGTGCTCGCCGACGTAGCGTTGATGACCAAGTTGGCCGCCAAGAAAACCGCCGGTGTCCTCGGTGATGACCTGGCGCTCAACGCCCAGCAAGTGTCTGGCGTGCGTGCCGAGCGGGAGCTGCCGGTGGTCTGGGCGGTGGCCAAGGGCTCGTTCGTCAACAAGTTGATCCTGGTGCCGTCGGCGCTGGCGATCAGCGCCTTCGTGCCCTGGTTGGTGACGCCGTTGTTGATGGTGGGTGGCGCCTACCTGTGCTTCGAAGGCTTCGAAAAACTCGCCCACAAGTTCCTGCACAGCCCGGCCGAGGACCAGGCTGAACACGCGCAGCTGGTCGAGGCCGTGGCGGATTCGGCGGTCGACCTGGTGACCTTTGAAAAGGACAAGATCAAAGGCGCGGTGCGCACCGATTTCATTCTCTCGGCCGAAATCATCGCCATCACCCTGGGCACGGTCGCCGACGCGCCGCTGACCCAGCAGGTGATCGTGCTCTCGGGCATCGCCATTGTCATGACCGCCGGCGTCTATGGCCTGGTGGCCGGGATCGTCAAGCTCGATGACCTGGGGCTGTGGCTGACGCAAAAACCCGGACAAGCTGCCAAAAGCATTGGCGGCGCCATCCTGCGTGCCGCGCCGTACATGATGAAAAGCCTGTCGGTGATCGGCACGGCGGCCATGTTCCTGGTGGGCGGCGGCATCCTCACCCACGGCGTGCCGGTGGTCCACCATTGGATCGAAGGCGTGGCGGCCAGTGCTGGCGGCTCCGGGTTTATCGTGCCGATGTTGCTTAATGCGGTGGCGGGGATCGTGGCGGGGGCGGTGGTGCTGGCAGGTGTGATGGCGGTGGGGAAGATCTGGAAGGCGCTGAAGGGCTGAACCTGACAACCCATAACAAACTGTGGGAGCGGGCTTGCTCGCGAAGGCGGTGTGTCAGCTACAAACAGGCTGACTGATACACCGCCTTCGCGAGCAAACCCGCTCCCACATGGGTTAGTGCTGGCCGAGGGTTACTCGGCGATCTGCAACTTGCGCGACTCCGTGTACACGTAGCGCACCTTCTCGTACTCGAACGGCGAGTTCAGCTGGCCATAGCGGAAGCTGGTCTGGTAGCGCTTGTCCACGCCGCGCAGGAGCAACAGTTCCGGGTGGTTGGCGCTGACTTCGGCGACGTTGAGGAAGTTGATCGCCGATTCGGCCGTGTAGTCCACCAGCAGGCCCGATGTGTCGCGCAGGTTCGAAGGGCCGAAGATCGGCAGCACAACGTACGCGCCGCCGGGAACGCCGTAGAAGCCCAGGGTCTGGCCGAAGTCTTCGCTCTGGCGCGGCAGGCCCATGGCCGTGGCCGGGTCCCACAGGCCGGCGATGCCGATGGTGGTGTTGAGCAACAGCCGCGCCGTGGTTTCCATCGAACGCTTGCCCTTGAATTGCAGCAGGCTGTTCATCAGGTTGGGCACGTCGCCCAGGTTGTTGAAGAAGTTGCTGACCCCTGTGCGCACGAAGGTCGGGGTGACGTAGCGATAGCCGTCGACCACGGGCAGGAACACCCATTGGTCAAAGCGGTAGTTGAAGTGGTAGACCCGACGGTTCCAGGACTCCAGCGGGTCATACACGTTCAGGGCATTGAGGGTCGAGCGCTCGAACTCGCGCTGGTCCAGCCCAGGGTTGAACTTGAGCTTGGTCAACGGCTCCTTGAAGCCGTCCGAATCCTCCACCACAGGCGCATTGGCCTTGCTGTTGTCGGCATGGGCCATGCCCGCGCTCATGAGCGCCGCGATAAGCAGGAGATATTTAGCCACGGAAGAACTCCAGCATGGCGTCGCTGTTGACGCGGTAGTTAAGGTTGCCGCAGTGGCCGCCCAGTGGATAAACCGTCAGACGATCGCCAAAGGTCTTGCGCAGGAAACCCAGGTCGCCCGGGCCGAGGATGACGTCGTCAGCGTTATGCATGACGGCAATCTTCGAGCTGTCGTGCAGGTAATCCTTCAGCGCGTACAGGCTGACCTGATCGACCAGTTGCAGCAGGCTGCCGCCGTCGGTGCGCGCACGCCACATCGGGATCACCTGCTCGGTGAGGTAACAGCTGAAATCACATTGCAGTGCGCGTTTGAGAAACGGCGTCAGGCTGGTGCTTTCGGTAATCGGGAACTTGGGCGCAATGATCAGGCCGCGACGGTTGATCAGGTCCGAGGTGAACGCGATGTCGGCCGCCGAGAAACGGAACGAGGTGCCGATCAGCATCGCCATCTGTTCGTTGGTCAGGTGCTGCTTGGACTGCTGGAAGTCGTAGACCAGGGCGTCGTTGAGGTCGATGTAGCCTTTCTGCTGGAAGTAGCGGGTCAGCTTGTTCAGCACCAGTTCATAGAACGTGGTGGTGCTGTTGATGCCCTTGACCTCGGTCTGGACCAGTCGGTCCAGGTTGCTGATCGAGGTGTACAGGTTCACTGGCGGGTTCAGCAACAGCACTTTCTTGAAGTTGAAACTGCGGCGGGTTTCGTCCAGATGCGCGACGAACGCCGCATCCAGCGCGCCCAGGCTATAGCCGGTGAGGTAGTACTCGGTCACCGGCAGCTTGGGGTTCTGGGCGCGCACGGCCTGCATCACCCGGTACATGTCCTCGGCGTCTTCCTTGGAGATACCAGGGGTGGCGAAGCGCGAGGCGGCACTCATGAAGTCGAAGCTGGTGGGCGATGACAGCTGCACCACGTGGTAGCCGGCCTTGTAGTACAGCCGCTTGAGGTATTCGTTGATACTGCTGTCATAGCGCGCGCCCGTGCCGGCGATCAGGAAGATCAGCGGCGCCGGTTTGTCCTGGATGGCCATGCGATAGGTCAGGCTTTTTACCGGCCAGAAGTTGTCCGGCAGGATGAACTGGCGTTCGGGGCGCAGGGTCAGGCTGTGGTCGGCCTGATTGATGTCCTCGATCAGCGGCAACTCCGGGCGCAGGTCCGGCGGGGTGGTCGCAATGGTCGCCTCGAACGGATTGGTCAAGGGGTAGCCATAGCTGGCGGCGTCAATGTCTACCGCCAGCGCGGACGCACTCAGAATAAGGCCGCCGAAGAGGGCAGCGAAGCGCAAGGAACGGAGCATGACTGGATCCCTTAGAGGAAAGGTGTCGAATGAGATTCGCAGGCTATGACCACCGAAGCGGAGCAAAGTGCCATGATGGGCGCGAACGGGGTGCAATAGTAGCGGGACGATACACGCTCGACCTCGGTGATGGCTAGTTGAAGTCTACTTGTCGCAGCTGGCGATCTGATGTCGTTTCTCGGCGCATCAGTGTCGCTGACAGATCAGGATACGGATCGGCAGGGGTTGATGATCGACGCGTCAGTACTCCACTGGCGTTCGGACCGGTTCGGGTGAGCGAGCGTGACGGGGGCGCTGTGACCATAGCTATACGCTGACGCCGCCCGGCATCCGTCGGGCGCAGCACTTTCGGGGAAGTAACGATGAAGATGCGACGACTCTTGGGCGCAGGTGCCGCACTGGTACTGGCGATCAGCTCCACACTGGCCAGTGCCGAAACCAAAACGCTGAGCATCGGTTACGTAGACGGTTGGTCCGACAGCGTCGCGACCACTCACGTCGCGGCCGAGGTCATCAAGCAGAAGCTGGGCTACGACGTGAAGCTGCAAGCCGTGGCGACCGGGATCATGTGGCAAGGCGTGGCCACCGGCAAGCTCGACGCGATGCTCTCGGCCTGGCTGCCGGTGACCCATGGCGACTACTGGACCAAGAACAAGGACCAGGTGGTCGATTATGGCCCCAACTTCAAAGACGCCAAGATCGGCCTGATCGTGCCGGAGTACGTCAAGGCCAAGTCCCTCGAGGATCTGAAGACCGACGACTCCTTCAAGAAGCGCATCGTCGGTATCGACGCCGGTTCAGGCGTGATGCTCAAGACCGAGCAGGCGATCAAGGACTACGACCTGACTGGTTATCAACTCAAGGCCAGTTCCGGTGCCGGCATGATCGCCGAGCTGACCCGTGCCGAGAAGAAGAACGAATCCATCGCTGTGACCGGCTGGGTGCCGCACTGGATGTTCGCCAAGTGGAAACTGCGCTTCCTGGAAGACCCGAAAGGCGTCTACGGCGCGGCTGAAACCGTGAACAGCATCGGCAGCAAGGAACTGGATACCAAGGCGCCGGAAGTGGCCGCTTTCCTGAAGAAATTCCAATGGTCCTCGAAAGACGAGATCGGCGAAGTCATGCTGGCGATCCAGGAAGGTGCCAAGCCGGAAGCCGCAGCCAAGGATTGGGTTGCCAAGCACCCGGACCGCGTGAAGGAGTGGACCGGCAAGTAATCCGCCTGGTTTGACTGCTGTAAAAAACCGCATGCCTACGGGTCATGCGGTTTTTTTGTACCTGCAATTTCCAGCCCTATGAAAATCCCCTGTGGGAGCGAGCCTGCTCGCGATGGCGGTATGTCTGCTTGCATCTATATTGAATGTGCGGTCGCAATCGCGAGCAGGCTCGCTCCCACAGGGGCGATTGAGAAAAATGGCTGAAAACTGGCAAAACCGTCATGTCGTTCTAATACTAAGGTCGTCTGGAACCTGGCCTTGAGCCGCATAGAGTAGGGTCGTTCCAACTTAAATTGTGCTGCGAGGATAAAAACAATGAACGACAGCATTTACCTCTCGATTCAAAACAGCCCGCGCTTCAAGGAGCTGGTGAGAAAAAGGGAAAGGTTCGCCTGGATTCTTTCGGCGATCATGCTAGGGCTGTACTCCGGTTTCATTCTTCTGATCGCCTACGGGCCACACGTTCTCGGGGCCAGGATCTCGCCCGACTTGACGATCACCTGGGGCATTCCCATTGGTGTCGGCCTGATTCTCTCGGCCTTCATTCTGACCGCTATCTACGTGCGACGCGCCAATGGCGAGTTCGACGACCTGAACAATGCGATTCTCAAGGAGGCTCAGCAATGATCCGGCGTCTACTGGCTCTTTTGAGCATCGCAGCATTCGCCCCGGGCGCCTGGGCGGCGGAAGCCTTGACCGGTGCCGTGCAGAAGCAACCCCTCAACGTCGCCGCCATCATCATGTTCGTGGCATTTGTCGGCCTGACCCTGTGCATTACTTACTGGGCTTCCAAGCGCAGCAAGTCGGCCAGCGACTACTATGCAGCCGGTGGCCGGATTACCGGTTTCCAGAACGGCCTGGCCATTGCCGGCGACTACATGTCGGCAGCCTCTTTCCTGGGGATTTCCGCGCTGGTGTTCGCCTCCGGCTACGACGGCCTGATCTACTCGATCGGCTTCCTGGTCGGCTGGCCGATCATTCTGTTCCTGATCGCCGAGCGCCTGCGTAACCTGGGTAAATACACCTTTGCCGACGTGGCGTCCTATCGCCTCGGGCAAACGCAGATCCGTATCTTGTCCGCCAGCGGCTCGCTGGTAGTGGTAGCGTTCTACCTGATCGCGCAGATGGTCGGTGCCGGCAAGCTGATCCAGTTGCTGTTCGGCCTGGATTACCACGTTGCGGTGGTGCTGGTCGGCATCCTCATGTGCCTCTACGTGTTGTTCGGCGGCATGCTGGCCACCACCTGGGTGCAGATCATCAAGGCGGTGCTGTTGCTGTCGGGTGCTTCGTTCATGGCACTGATGGTCATGAAACACGTCAACTTCGACTTCAACATGTTGTTTGCCGAAGCGGTCAAGGTCCACCCTAAAGGTGAGGCGATCATGAGTCCTGGCGGCCTGGTGAAGGATCCGATTTCGGCCTTCTCCCTCGGCCTGGCGCTGATGTTCGGTACCGCTGGCCTGCCACACATCCTGATGCGCTTCTTCACCGTGAGTGACGCCAAGGAAGCCCGCAAGAGCGTGCTGTATGCCACTGGCTTCATCGGTTACTTCTACATCCTGACCTTCATCATCGGCTTCGGCGCGATCCTGCTGGTCAGCACCAACCCGGCCTTCAAGGACGCGGCAGGTGCCTTGCTGGGTGGTAACAACATGGCGGCGGTGCACCTGGCCAATGCAGTGGGCGGCAGTGTTTTCCTCGGCTTCATCTCGGCGGTGGCCTTCGCTACCATTCTGGCAGTCGTGGCCGGCTTGACCCTGGCGGGTGCTTCGGCGGTGTCCCATGATCTGTACGCCAGCGTGATCAAGAAAGGCAAGGCCAACGAGAAGGACGAGATCCGCGTCTCGAAAATCACCACCATCGCCCTGGCGGTGCTGGCGATCGGCCTGGGTATCCTGTTCGAGAAGCAGAACATCGCGTTCATGGTGGGCCTGGCGTTCTCCATCGCAGCGAGCTGCAACTTCCCGGTCCTGCTGCTTTCGATGTACTGGAAGAAGCTGACCACCCGCGGCGCCATGATCGGCGGCTGGCTGGGCCTGGTCAGTGCGGTAGGACTGATGATCCTGGGCCCGACCATCTGGGTACAGATCATGGGGCACGAGAAGCCGATCTACCCGTATGAATACCCAGCGCTGTTCTCCATGGCCATTGCCTTCGTCGGCATCTGGTTCTTCTCCATCACGGACAAGTCGGCTGAAGCCGCCAACGAGCGGGCGCTGTTCTTCCCGCAGTTCGTGCGGTCGCAGACTGGTTTGGGGGCGAGTGGGGCGGTGAATCACTAAAAGGCAGTGAGGAGCTGCGAGCTTCAAGCTGCAAGTTGGAAGCGGTGCTGCATAAGGAAATACCCCGGTCGAGAGGCTGGGGTATTTTTTTGTGTCTTGGTTAAGGGTGATCAGAACTGGCGTCATCGCGAGCAGGCCTGCCACCACAGGCCAAGAAGGCCGCAAACAAAACGGCCCCCGCTCTCGTCAAGGAAGCAGGGGCCGTTTCGGTGCAGCTTGGAACCTATCGCAAGGCAGGTCTTACCTGCGGTCTTGCAGCTCGGTAATGTCGCGCGACTCGTAGCCGGTGTACAACTGGCGCGGACGGCCGATCTTGTACGGGCTGGAGAGCATTTCCTTCCAGTGGGAGATCCAGCCGACGGTCCGCGCCAGGGCGAAGATCACGGTGAACATGCTGGTTGGAATGCCGATCGCCTTGAGGATGATCCCCGAGTAGAAGTCGACGTTGGGGTACAGCGAGCGCTCGATGAAGTACGGGTCGGTCAGGGCTATCTCTTCCAGGCGCATGGCCAGTTCGAGTTGCGGATCGTTCTTGATCCCCAGTTCCTTGAGCACTTCGTCGCAGGTCTGCTTCATGACGGTGGCGCGCGGGTCGCGGTTCTTGTAGACCCGGTGACCGAAGCCCATCAGCTTGAACGGATCGTTCTTGTCCTTGGCCTTGGCGATGAACTTGTCGATGTTCGAGACATCGCCGATTTCATCGAGCATGGTCAATACCGCTTCGTTGGCACCGCCGTGGGCAGGGCCCCAGAGCGCGGCGATACCGGCGGCGATGCAGGCGAACGGGTTGGCACCCGACGAGCCGGCCAGGCGCACGGTGGACGTGGAGGCGTTCTGCTCGTGGTCGGCATGGAGGATGAAGATCCGGTCCATGGCCTTGGCGAGCACCGGGCTGATCGGTTTGATCTCGCACGGCGTGTTGAACATCATATGCAGGAAGTTCTCTGCATAGGTCAGGTCGTTGCGCGGGTACATCATGGGCTGGCCCATGGAGTACTTGTAGACCATGGCTGCCAGGGTCGGCATCTTCGCCACCAGGCGGATCGCGGAGATTTCGCGATGCTGGGGGTTATTGATGTCCAGGGAGTCGTGGTAGAAGGCCGAGAGGGCACCGACAACGCCGCACATGACGGCCATCGGGTGGGCATCGCGACGGAAGCCGTTGAAGAAGGTCTTCAACTGCTCGTGAACCATGGTGTGGTTCTTCACGGTGCTGACGAACTGGGCCTTTTGCTCTGCGGTTGGCAGCTCGCCGTTGAGCAGCAGGTAGCAGGTTTCCAGGTAGTCCGATTTTTCAGCCAGTTGCTCGATCGGGTAGCCGCGGTGCAGCAGGATGCCGTTGTCGCCGTCGATATAGGTGATTTTCGACTCGCACGAGGCGGTCGACATGAAACCTGGGTCAAAGGTGAAACGGCCCGTGGCCGTCAGGCCCCGTACGTCGATTACATCGGGACCAACGGTGCCGGTTAAAATGGGCAGCTCGACGGGGGCTGCGCCCTCGATGATCAACTGCGCTTTTTTGTCAGCCATGTGGCCTCCTATTAATGCTTGGAATCATCAGACAGACCCCCCACGCAGGGCCCGCACCACTATAGTGAGATAAATCCGAAAGTCAATTTGCCTAAAGTCTTGCTCCAGAAGGCTTTAACCGGACTTTTTCCGCGAAATTGCCTGCCGTTTACGCCTTTTCTCCAGTATGTGCAATGCGCTATCAGGGAAGGTGAACGCGTTGTCATTAGTAGCCTAACTGTCTATACTCGGCCACCGACCGCCAGGGGCTTTTGGGCCTGTTTTCTTGGGGGTCGTCACTCCCTGGGTGGTGAGTACCTGACCAGTGCGCGCCGCAACAATTTTGCCCTGATTGTTAGGGGCTCTTCAGTGTGAAAAAAAAGCCGTGAAAAGCCAACGACCTGTAAACCTAGACCTAAGGACCATCAAACTCCCAGTCACTGCTTACACGTCCATTCTTCACCGAATCTCCGGTGTCATTCTCTTCGTCAGCCTGGCCATCATGCTTTACGCATTGGACAAGTCGCTCGACTCGGAAGAAGGCTTCGGTCAGGTGAAAGCGTGTCTGACCAGTCCGCTAGCCAAGCTAGTGATTTGGGGCATCCTGTCCGCCTTGCTGTATCACCTGGTCGCCGGTGTGCGCCACTTGATCATGGACATGGGCATCGGTGAAACGCTGGAAGGCGGCAAGCTGGGCTCGAAAATCATTATCGCCGTGTCTGCGGTGCTGATCGTTCTGGCAGGAGTCTGGATATGGTAACCAACGTCACGAACCTTTCGCGTTCGGGCCTGTATGACTGGATGGCGCAGCGTGTGTCTGCGGTCGTTCTCGCGGCTTACTTCATTTTCCTGATCGGATATGTCGTCGCAAACCCTGGCCTTGGCTATGCCCAATGGCATGAACTGTTCGCAAACAACTGGATGCGTATCTTCAGTCTGCTGGCACTTGTCGCATTGGGCGCCCACGCCTGGGTCGGCATGTGGACCATCGCCACCGACTACCTGACGCAGATGGCGTTCGGCAAGTCGGCGACTGCCATACGTTTCCTTTTCCAGGCGGTATGCGGCGTCGCGATGTTCGCGTACTTCGTCTGGGGTGTGCAGATTCTTTGGGGTATCTGATTCATGGCTAACATTCCTACGATTTCTTTCGACGCCATCATCATTGGTGGTGGCGGTGCCGGCATGCGCGCAGCGCTGCAACTGGCGCAGGGCGGTCACAAGACTGCCGTGATCACCAAGGTTTTCCCGACCCGCTCGCACACGGTTTCCGCCCAGGGTGGCATCACCTGCGCCATCGCTTCGGCCGACCCGAACGATGACTGGCGCTGGCACATGTACGATACCGTCAAGGGTTCCGACTACATCGGTGACCAGGACGCGATCGAATACATGTGTCAGGAAGGCCCTGCCGCGGTGTTCGAGCTGGACCACATGGGCCTGCCGTTCTCCCGTACCGAAACCGGCCGTATCTACCAGCGTCCGTTCGGTGGCCAGTCCAAGGACTACGGCAAGGGCGGCCAGGCGGCGCGTACCTGCGCGGCGTCCGACCGTACCGGTCACGCCCTGCTGCACACCCTTTATCAGGGCAACCTGAAAGCCGGCACCACGTTCCTGAACGAGTACTACGCCGTTGACCTGGTGAAGAACCAGGACGGCGCCTTCGTCGGCGTGATCGCGATCTGCATCGAAACCGGCGAAACCACCTACATCCGCGCCAAGGCCACCGTGCTGGCGACCGGCGGTGCAGGCCGTATCTATGCGTCCACCACCAACGCCCTGATCAACACCGGTGACGGCGTCGGCATGGCCCTGCGTGCTGGCGTGCCGGTGCAAGACATCGAAATGTGGCAGTTCCACCCGACCGGCATCGCCGGCGCCGGTGTACTGGTCACCGAAGGCTGCCGTGGTGAAGGCGGCTACCTGATCAACAAGCACGGCGAGCGTTTCATGGAGCGTTATGCTCCGAACGCCAAGGACCTTGCCGGTCGTGACGTGGTTGCCCGTTCGATGGTGAAGGAAATCATCGCCGGCAACGGTTGCGGTCCGAATGGCGACCACGTGCTGCTCAAGCTCGACCACCTCGGCGAGGAAGTGCTGCACAGCCGCCTGCCAGGCATCTGCGAACTGTCCAAGACATTCGCTCACGTCGACCCGGTCGTCGCGCCCGTGCCAGTGGTTCCAACCTGCCACTATATGATGGGCGGCGTTGCCACCAACATTCACGGCCAGGCGATCACCCAGAACGCCGAAGGCGTCGACCAGATCATCCCTGGCCTGTTCGCAGTGGGTGAAGTGGCGTGCGTATCGGTCCACGGTGCCAACCGCCTGGGCGGCAACTCGCTGCTCGACCTGGTGGTCTTCGGTCGTGCCGCTGGCCTGCACCTGGAAAAGGCGCTGAGCGACGGCATCGAATACGACGATGCCACCGACGCCGACATCAACGCGGCCCTGGCCCGTCTGTCCGCGCTGAACGCGCGCACCGATGGCGAAGACGTGGCAACCCTGCGTCGCGAGCTGCAAAGCTGCATGCAGAACTACTTCGGTGTGTTCCGTACCGGCGAGTACATGCAGAAGGGTATTGCCCAGCTGGCAGAACTGCGTGAACGAATTGCCAACGTGAAGATCAACGATAAGTCGCAGGCGTTCAACACTGCCCGTATCGAAGCGCTGGAATTGCAGAACCTGCTGGAAGTGGCCGAAGCCACTGCCATCGCGGCCGAAGTGCGTAAAGAGTCCCGTGGCGCCCATGCCCGCGAAGACTATGAAGATCGCGACGACGAAAACTGGCTGTGTCACACCCTGTACTTCCCGGGTGAAAAGCGCGTCAGCAAGCGTGCCGTGAACTTCTCGCCGAAGACTGTCCCTACCTTTGAACCCAAGATTCGGACTTATTAAGGGTGGCTGCCATGTTGCAAGTCAGTGTTTATCGCTACAACCCTGATCAGGACGCCGCGCCGTTCATGCAGGATTTCCAGGTCGATACCGGCGGTAAGGACCTGATGGTGCTGGACGTGCTGGCCCTGATCAAGGAGCAGGACGAAGGTTTCTCCTATCGTCGCTCCTGCCGTGAAGGCGTGTGCGGTTCCGACGGCATGAACATCAACGGCAAGAACGGCCTGGCCTGCATCACGCCGCTGTCGGCCGTTGTAAAAGGCAACAAGCTGATCGTCCGTCCGTTGCCAGGTTTGCCGGTTATCCGTGACCTGGTCGTCGATATGAGCATCTTCTACAAGCAATACGAGAAGGTGAAGCCATTCCTGCAGAACGACACGCCGGCTCCGGCCATCGAGCGTCTGCAGACGCCGGAAGAGCGTGAAAAGCTCGATGGTCTGTACGAGTGCATCCTGTGCGCCTGCTGCTCGACCTCGTGCCCATCCTTCTGGTGGAACCCGGACAAATTCCTGGGCCCGGCTGCCCTGCTGCAAGCGTATCGCTTCCTGGCAGACAGCCGTGACACCAAGACGTCCGAGCGCCTGGCTGCACTGGATGACCCGTTCAGCGTATTCCGCTGCCGCGGGATCATGAACTGCGTCAACGTCTGCCCGAAAGGCCTGAACCCGACTAAGGCCATCGGTCACGTACGTAACATGCTGCTGCAAAACGGCGTGTGATTCAGCTGCTGTACCCGTAGAACCGCTGTACCCGTAGAGGCTAGGGCGCGGGCTTCAACCCGCGTCGTAGCATAACCAGAACAGCCGCTTACAAAGCGGCGGTTCTTATTTTGAAGAAATGAGACAAGCAGGGGCATCCGGGCTGGTACCCGGACTATCAGCGTGATCCTAAGTGGCTTGTTTTAGTCGCTGCATTCGGACTTCTGCAAGTTTGCTCGGTGTTTTCGCCGGTGGTGTTCCCCTAATCGAGGGTGACCAAGCATGCAAGAAAGCGTGATGCAGCGCATGTGGAACAGTGCCCACCTCTCCGGTGGTAACGCTGCCTATGTGGAAGAGCTCTACGAGCTCTACCTGCACGACCCTAACGCTGTGCCAGAAGAATGGCGCACCTACTTTCAGAAGTTGCCGGCTGACGGCAACTCTGCCACTGATGTTTCGCACTCGACGATTCGCGATCATTTCGTGCTGCTGGCAAAGAACCAGCGCCGCGCCCAACCGGTGTCTGCCGGCAGCGTGAGCAGTGAGCACGAGAAGAAGCAGGTTGAAGTGCTGCGACTGATCCAGGCCTACCGGATGCGGGGCCACCAAGCGGCCCAGCTTGACCCGCTGGGACTGTGGCAGCGTCCTGCACCTGCAGACCTGTCGATCACTCATTACGGCTTGACCAATGCCGATCTTGATACGACCTTCCGTGCCGGCGACCTGTTCATCGGCAAAGAGGAAGCGAGCCTACGTGAAATTCACGAAGCGTTGCAGCAGACATATTGCCGCACCATCGGCGCCGAGTTCACGCACATCACCGATTCCGAGCAGCGCCAGTGGTTCCAGCAGCGTCTGGAAAGCGTTCGTGGCCGTCCGACGTACTCCGCCGACATCAAGAGCCACTTGCTCGAGCGCGTCACTGCCGGTGAAGGCCTGGAGAAATACCTGGGTACCAAATACCCGGGTACCAAGCGTTTCGGCCTGGAAGGCGGCGAAAGCCTGATCCCGATGCTCGACGAGCTGATCCAGCGTTCCGGTTCCTACGGCACCAAGGAAGTCGTCATCGGCATGGCCCACCGTGGTCGCCTGAACGTGCTGGTCAATACCTTCGGCAAGAACCCGCGCGAGCTGTTCGACGAGTTCGAAGGCAAGAAGAAGGTCGAGCTGGGTTCCGGTGACGTCAAGTACCACCAGGGCTTCTCGTCCAACGTGATGACCACCGGCGGCGAAGTCCACCTGGCCATGGCGTTCAACCCGTCCCACCTGGAAATCGTTTCCCCGGTGGTCGAGGGTTCGGTCCGCGCCCGTCAGGATCGTCGTAACGACCCGACTGGCGAGAAGGTATTGCCGATCTCCATCCACGGTGACGCGGCATTCGCCGGTCAGGGCGTGGTGATGGAAACCTTCCAGATGTCGCAGACCCGCGGTTTCAAGACCGGCGGTACCGTGCACATCGTGATCAACAACCAGGTCGGTTTCACCATCAGCAACCCGCTGGACTCGCGTTCCACCGAGTACGCAACCGACGTGGCGAAAATGATCCAGGCGCCGATTCTCCATGTGAATGGAGATGACCCGGAAGCCGTGCTGTTCGTGACCCAGTTGGCCATCGACTACCGCATGCAGTACAAGCGCGACGTGGTGATCGACCTGGTCTGCTACCGTCGTCGCGGCCACAACGAGGCCGACGAGCCAAGCGGCACCCAGCCGCTGATGTACCAGCAAATCGCCAAGCAGCGCACCACCCGTGAGCTGTATGCCGAGCGCCTGACCCAAGGCGGCGTGCTGGATGCCGAGCGCGTCCAGGAGAAAGTCGATGAATATCGCAACGCCCTGGACAACGGCCTGCACGTAGTAAAAAGCCTGGTCAAAGAGCCGAACAAAGAGTTGTTCGTGGACTGGCGTCCGTACCTGGGCCATGCCTGGACCGCTCGTCACGACACGCGTTTCGACCTCAAGACCCTGCAGGAACTGTCCGCCAAGCTGCTGGAGATCCCGGAAGGCTTCGTGGTCCAGCGCCAGGTTGCGAAGATCTACGAAGACCGTCAGAAGATGCAAGCCGGCGGCCTGCCGATCAACTGGGGTTACGCTGAAACCATGGCGTACGCGACCCTGGCATTCGAAGGTCACCCGATTCGCATCACCGGCCAGGACGTAGGCCGCGGCACTTTCTCGCACCGCCACGCAGCGCTGCACAACCAGAAAGACGCCAGCACCTATATCCCGCTGCAACACCTGTACAAAGGCCAGCCACGTTTCGACCTGTACGATTCGCTGCTGTCCGAGGAAGCCGTCCTGGCGTTCGAATATGGCTATTCCACCACCGAGCCGAACGCGCTGGTGATCTGGGAAGCCCAGTTCGGCGATTTCGCCAACGGTGCCCAGGTGGTTGTCGACCAGTTCATCACCAGTGGCGAGCACAAGTGGGGCCGTCTGTGTGGCCTGACCATGCTGTTGCCGCACGGTTATGAAGGGCAGGGGCCGGAGCACTCTTCGGCACGTCTGGAGCGTTACCTGCAGCTGTGCGCCGAGCACAACGTCCAGGTCTGCGTACCGACGACCCCGGCTCAGATCTACCACCTGCTGCGTCGCCAGGTCATTCGTCCGCTGCGCAAGCCGCTGATCGTGCTGACCCCGAAATCGCTGCTGCGTCACAAACTGGCGGTCTCCACACTCGAGGATCTGGCCGAAGGCTCGTTCCAGACGGTTATCCCGGAAATCGACACGCTGGACGCGGCCAAGGTGACTCGCCTGATCCTGTGCAGCGGCAAGGTCTACTATGACCTGCTGGAAAAACGTCGTGCCGAAGGCCGCGAAGACATCGCCATCGTGCGTATCGAGCAGCTTTACCCGTTCCCGGAAGAGGACCTGATGGAGGCCATCGCGCCTTACACCAACCTCACCCATGTGGTGTGGTGTCAGGAAGAACCGATGAACCAGGGCGCGTGGTACAGCAGCCAGCATCACCTGCGTCGCAGCATTGGCAACCATAACAAGGCCCTGGGCCTGGAATATGCCGGCCGTGATGCTTCTGCGGCACCTGCGTGTGGTTATGCGTCGATGCACGCCGAGCAGCAGGAAAAACTGCTGCAAGATGCTTTCACTGTTTAAGCCTTCGTGCTGACTGAAACCGAATTTTAAGGACCCACAGATAATGGCTATCGAAATCAAAGCCCCGTCATTCCCGGAATCGGTTGCCGATGGCACCGTTGCCACTTGGCACAAGAAACCAGGCGAAGCTGTAAAGCGTGACGACCTGATCGTCGACATCGAGACCGACAAAGTCGTTCTGGAAGTGTTGGCCGAAGCTGACGGCGTGCTTGGCGCAATCGTTGCCGAAGAGGGCGCTACCGTCCTGTCCAACCAGGTACTGGGCTCGATCGAAGAGGGCGGTGCCGCTGCCGCTGCTCCGGCGGCCGCTGCTGCCCCTGCCGCTGCCCAGGCTGCCGCTCCGGCTGCTGACGGCGAAGACGATCCAGTCGCTGCCCCGGCGGCGCGCAAGATCGCCGAAGAGAACGGCATCAACATCGCCTCCGTTGCCGGCACCGGCAAAGGCGGTCGTGTGACCAAGGAAGACGTGGTGGCTGCCGTTGCCGCGAAGAAGGCCGCACCGGCCGCGGCTCCGGCCAAGGCTGCCGCTCCGGCCGCCGCTGCGCCTGTGTTCGCCGCTGGCGACCGCACCGAGAAGCGCGTACCGATGACCCGCGTGCGTGCCACCGTGGCCAAGCGCCTGGTCGAAGCCCAGTCGAACATGGCCATGCTGACCACGTTCAACGAAGTCGACATGACCGAAGTCATGGCATTGCGTTCGAAGTACAAGGACTTGTTCGAGAAGTCCCACAACGGCGTGCGCCTGGGCTTCATGTCGTTCTTCGTCAAGGCCGCTACCGAAGCGCTGAAACGCTTCCCGGCAGTCAATGCGTCGATCGACGGTTCCGACATCGTCTACCACGGCTACGCCGATATCGGTGTCGCGGTCTCCAGCGACCGTGGCCTGGTGGTTCCGGTCCTGCGTAACGCCGAACTGATGAGCCTGGCCGAAATCGAAGGCGGCATCGCCACCTTCGGCAAGAAGGCCCGTGACGGCAAGCTGTCCATCGACGAGATGACCGGCGGTACGTTCACCATCACCAACGGTGGTACATTCGGCTCGATGATGTCGACCCCGATCGTCAACCCGCCGCAAGCGGCGATCCTGGGGATGCACAACATCATCCAGCGTCCGATGGCGATCAACGGTCAGGTTGTGATTCGTCCGATGATGTACCTGGCGTTGTCCTACGATCACCGCCTGATCGACGGGAAAGAAGCCGTAACCTTCCTGGTCACCATCAAGAACCTGCTTGAAGATCCGGCGCGTCTGCTCCTGGATATTTAAAAAGCAGCTGCAAGCTGCAAGCGACCAGTCTCAAGCCCACTGCGGGCGAGGTTGGAGCTTGTAGCTTGCGGCTTGTAGCTTGCAGCTAAAAGGGAACCTTTTTTATGACTCAGAAATTCGACGTGGTAGTGATTGGTGCGGGCCCTGGCGGCTACGTAGCGGCCATCAAGGCTGCGCAACTGGGCCTTAGCACTGCCTGCATCGAGAAATACACCGATGGCGAGGGCAAACAGGCTCTCGGCGGTACTTGCCTGAACGTCGGTTGCATTCCTTCCAAGGCGCTGCTGGACAGCTCATGGAAATACAAGGAAGCGAAAGAAAGCTTCAACGTCCACGGTATCTCCACCGGTGAAGTCAAGATGGACGTCGCCGCGATGGTTGGCCGCAAGGCTGGCATCGTCAAGAACCTGACCAGCGGCGTTGCTACCCTGTTCAAGGCCAACGGCGTGACCTCGATCCAGGGCCACGGCAAGCTGTTGCTGGGCAAGAAAGTCGAAGTGAACAAGCCTGACGGTTCGGTTGAAGTGATCGAGGCCGAGAACATCATCCTGGCACCGGGCTCGCGCCCGATCGACATTCCACCTGCGCCAGTCGACCAGAACGTGATCGTCGACTCCACCGGTGCCCTGGAATTCCAGACCGTGCCGAAACGCCTGGGCGTCATCGGCGCCGGCGTCATCGGCCTGGAGCTGGGTTCGGTATGGTCGCGCCTGGGCGCGCAAGTGACCGTGCTCGAAGCCCTCGAAACCTTCCTGATCGCCGCTGACACCGCGGTGTCCAAGGAAGCGCTGAAAACCCTGACCAAACAGGGCCTGGACATCAAGCTGGGCGCTCGCGTGACCGGTTCCAAGGTCAATGGCGAAGAAGTCGTGGTGACCTACACCGACGCCAACGGCGAACAGACCATCACCTTCGACAAACTGATCGTTGCGGTCGGTCGTCGCCCAGTGACCACCGACCTGTTGGCTGCCGACAGCGGCGTGGAACTCGACGAGCGCGGCTTTATCAAGGTTGACGACTTCTGCGCCACCACCGTCCCAGGCGTCTTCGCCATTGGTGACGTGGTTCGCGGCATGATGCTGGCGCACAAGGCGTCCGAAGAAGGCATCATGGTTGTCGAGCGCATCAAGGGTCACAAGGCCCAGATGAACTACGACCTGATCCCGTCGGTTATCTACACCCACCCGGAAATCGCGTGGGTCGGTAAAACCGAGCAGGCCTTGAAAGCCGAAGGCGTTGAAGTTAACGTCGGCACCTTCCCGTTCGCAGCCTCCGGCCGTGCCATGGCAGCCAACGATACCGGCGGTTTCGTGAAAGTCATCGCCGATGCCAAGACGGATCGCGTCTTGGGCGTTCACGTCATTGGCCCAAGCGCTGCCGAGCTGGTACAGCAAGGCGCGATCGGTATGGAATTCGGCACCAGTGCTGAAGACCTGGGCATGATGGTCTTCTCCCATCCGACCCTGTCCGAAGCCTTGCACGAAGCGGCCCTGGCCGTGAATGGCGGCGCCATCCACGTGGCCAACCGCAAGAAGCGTTAACAGACAATAAGAAACCACGGCGGTACGGCCCGTCGTGAGCCTTGCGAGCAAGACTCACCGCGGAATGTCCGCTGGACGCAGCCTTGCGTAGTTGAACCGGGCGACCGGCAGGCTACGCAAGCAGCAGTCACAGGTGGTGCGGCACTCAATGGTGCAGCACCGAATGCGCAGTACCTAACGAAGACGGTAATAAGCATGAATCTTCACGAGTATCAGGGTAAGCAGCTGTTCGCTGAGTACGGCCTGCCAGTATCCACAGGTTACGCGGTAGACACCCCGGAAGCGGCAGCAGAAGCTTGCGACAAAATCGGCGGCAGCGAATGGGTCGTCAAAGCCCAGGTTCACGCCGGTGGTCGCGGTAAAGCGGGCGGCGTCAAGCTGGTTCGCAGCAAAGAAGACGCCAAGGCCTTCGCACAGCAGTGGCTGGGCAAGCGTCTGGTGACTTACCAGACTGATGCCAACGGTCAGCCAGTCACCAAGATCCTGGTCGAGTCGTGCACTGATATCGCTAAAGAGCTGTACCTGGGCGCTGTCGTTGACCGTTCGAGCCGTCGCATCGTGTTCATGGCTTCCACCGAAGGTGGCGTGGACATCGAGAAAATCGCTCACGACACCCCTGAGAAAATCCTCAAGGCCACCATCGATCCACTGGTTGGCGCCCAGCCATTCCAGGGTCGCGAGCTGGCTTTCCAGCTGGGTCTGGAAGGCAAGCAGGTCACTCAGTTCGCCAAGATCTTCGTCGGTCTGGCCAAGCTGTTCCAGGACCACGACCTGGCCCTGCTGGAAGTGAACCCGCTGGTGATCAAGGCCGACGGCGACCTGCACTGCCTCGATGCCAAGATCAACATCGACGCCAACGCCATGTACCGTCAGCCTAAGCTGAAGACTTTCCACGATCCGTCGCAAGACGATCCGCGCGAAGCGCACGCTGCCAAGTTCGAACTGAACTACGTGGCCCTGGAAGGTAACATCGGCTGCATGGTCAACGGTGCCGGCCTGGCCATGGGTACCATGGACATCGTCAACCTGCATGGCGGCAAGCCAGCCAACTTCCTCGACGTAGGCGGTGGTGCCACCAAGGAACGCGTGACCGAAGCGTTCAAGATCATCCTGTCCGACACCAATGTTGCCGCCGTACTGGTCAACATCTTCGGCGGCATCGTTCGTTGCGACATGATTGCCGAAGGCATCATCGGCGCCGTGAAAGAAGTGGGCGTGAAAATCCCGGTTGTTGTTCGCCTTGAAGGCAACAACGCTGAGCTGGGCGCTAAAGTACTGGCAGAAAGCGGTTTGAACATCATCGCTGCTACCAGCCTGACCGACGCTGCTCAACAAGTCGTTAAAGCTGCGGAGGGCAAATAATGAGCGTCCTGATCAACAAAGACACCAAGGTTATCTGCCAGGGTATTACCGGTTCGCAAGGTAGTTTCCACACCCAGCAAGCCATCGAATACGGCACCAAGATGGTTGGCGGCGTAACACCAGGCAAAGGCGGCACCGAGCACCTGGGCCTGCCGGTCTTCAACACCGTGAAAGATGCTGTAGCGGCCACTGGCGCCACCGCCAGCGTCATCTACGTTCCTGCACCTTTCTGCAAGGATTCCATCCTTGAAGCAGCGTTCGGCGGCATCAAGCTGATCGTTTGCATCACCGAAGGCATCCCGACCATCGACATGCTGGAAGCCAAGGTCAAGTGCGACGAGCTGGGTATCACCCTGATCGGCCCTAACTGCCCAGGCGTGATCACTCCAGGCGAATGCAAGATCGGCATCATGCCTGGTCACATTCACTTGCCAGGCAAGGTCGGCATCGTTTCCCGTTCCGGCACCCTGACCTACGAAGCTGTGAAGCAGACCACTGACGCCGGTTTCGGTCAGTCGACTTGCGTCGGCATCGGCGGTGACCCGATCCCGGGTTCGAACTTCATCGACATCCTGAAGCTGTTCCAGGAAGACCCGAAGACCGAAGCGATCGTCATGATCGGCGAGATCGGCGGTTCGGCTGAAGAAGAAGCGGCTGCCTACATCAAGGCCAACGTGACCAAGCCGGTTGTTTCCTACATCGCGGGTGTGACTGCTCCTCCGGGCAAGCGCATGGGCCATGCGGGTGCAATCATCTCCGGCGGCAAAGGCACTGCAGACGAGAAGTTCGCTGCACTGCAAGACGCAGGCGTGAAAACCGTGCGTTCGCTGGCAGACATCGGCAAAGCCCTGGGCGAGCTGACTGGCTGGGAAATGAAGAAGTAAGCTTCGGCGGACTGATTCTTTCCAGCGACAAAGGCCACCTTCGGGTGGCCTTTGTCGTTTCTGGGTCTATGACGCAATGACAGTCTCCAACCATTTACATGCAAAAATGCGACACGCGAGCGTCGCGCATCGGATAGTTCGCCCCTTTACAGTGCGTTTTGTCGCTGAATTCGTTAGGCTAGCCGCCATTTTGCGAGCGCTGCCCACAAGGAAGCGCCACGCTAAACGGGTCGGTCTCATACGGATCGGCAGCATTTCCCTCTACCCTCAAGGGAAATCCCTCTCTAAATTCCGATTCAGTAGTGTGGTTTCCTTAATGAAAGTGTTGAAAGGCCAGGACATCCTGGCGCTTGGTTTCATGACCTTTGCCCTGTTCGTCGGGGCTGGCAACATCATCTTCCCGCCTATCGTCGGTTTGCAATCCGGGCCCCATGTCTGGATGGCGGCGCTGGGCTTCCTGATCACGGCGGTCGGCTTGCCGGTCATCACGGTCGTTGCGCTGGCCAAGGTCGGTGGTGCGATGGATGCCTTGAGCAGCCCCATCGGCAAGATCGCGGGTGGCCTGCTGGCGGCGGTGTGCTACCTGGCCGTCGGCCCGCTGTTCGCCACGCCACGTACCGCCACCGTTTCGTTTGAGGTCGGCTTGGCGCCACTGACCGGCGAAAGCCCGCTGGCGCTGTTCCTCTACAGTGCGGTGTATTTCCTGGTGGTGTTTTTCATCTCGCTCTATCCGGGTCGCCTGCTGGACACTGTCGGGCGCTTCCTCGCGCCGCTGAAGATCATCGCCCTGGCCGTGCTAGGCATCGCCGCGTTTGCCTTGCCTGCCGGCGGCATTGGCGTGGCGACTCCCGAATACGTTGCAGCGCCGTTCTCCCAAGGCTTTATCAATGGTTACCTGACCATGGATACCCTTGGTGCACTGGTGTTCGGCATCGTCATCGTCAACGCGATCCGTTCCCGAGGCGTCGAGTCGCCGGCGCTGATCACCCGTTACGCCATCATTGCCGGGCTGATCGCCGGGGTCGGCCTGGCGCTGGTCTACGTCAGCCTGTTCCGCCTGGGCTCGGGCAGCCATGAAGTGGCGGCGGGCGCGACCAACGGCGCGGCGGTGCTGCATGCCTATGTGCAACACACGTTCGGCAGCCTGGGCAGCGGTTTCCTCGCGGTGCTGATTTCCCTGGCGTGCCTGGTGACGGGGGTCGGCCTGACCTGTGCCTGCGCCGAGTACTTCAGTCGCGTCCTGCCGCTGTCCTACAAGACCCTGGTGGTGATCCTGGCGGCATTTTCGCTGCTGGTGTCCAACCTGGGCCTGACCAAGCTGATCGCGTTCTCGATCCCGGTGCTCACGGCGATCTACCCACCGTGCATCGCTTTGGTGGCCCTGAGCTTCTGCAAGGACTTCTGGCATGAGCAGCGGCGCATTGTCGGTCCGGTGATGCTGGTGTCGTTCCTGTTTGGCCTGATCGACGCGCTCAAGGGCGCCGGGCTGGCGGGCTGGATGCCGGCGCCACTGGCCCACCTGCCGCTGAGCGAGCAGGGCCTGGCCTGGCTGGTGCCATCGGTGATGACCCTGGCAGTGGCGGTGGTGTGTGACCGCCTGTTGGGCAAGCGCAGCGAAGCGCTGGCTTAAGCCCTTAACGGCAAACACCGAAATGCCCCGTATCACTCGATACGGGGCATTTTTTTTGGGAGGCAGTGTCTTTTTTCGTACGCTATCGTCGAAGCACTGTATTTAAGGTTCACACATAACTTGTGGGAGCGAGCCTGCTCGCGATAGCGGCAGGTCAGTCAATAGGTGGGTGGCTGATCCACCGCTATCGCGAGCAGGCTCGCTCCCACAGGGTTCATCGCAAGCTGCTCCATGTTCACGTCATACAAGGAATCGAATGTCATTCATCCAAGCCAACCTGACCCATCTGCTTGCCGCCGCCTGGTTCATTATCTGCTGGGGCGGCTACACCCGTTATGCCACCTGGAAGGCGCGCGACACGGCCTGCCTGGCCAGCGTGATGCACCTGTATCGCGAAGACTGGATGCGCCGCATGTTGCTGCGCGAGAACCGCATCGCCGATGCCAGCGTGATCGGTAACCTGGAGCGCAACGCGTCTTTCTTCGCCTCCAGCACGTTGATCATCCTGGCCGGCATCCTGACGGTGCTCGGGGCGTCCGATCGGGCGGTGTCGTTGCTGGCGGACCTGCCGATGGTGCAGCAGGCCTCCCAGGGCATGGCGGAGGTCAAGTTGCTATGCCTGGCGCTGGTGTTTGTGTATGCGTTCTTCACCTTCAGCTGGTGCATGCGCCAATACAACTTCGCTGCGGTGCTGGTGGGGTCGGCGCCGATGATCGGCGAACGCCATGTCTCGGAACAGGAACGCAAGGCCTTTGCCCTGCGGGCCGCGCGGGTTATTTCGATGGCCGCCAACCAGTTCAACTTCGGCCTGCGTGCTTATTATTTTGGCATGACGATGTTGGCGTGGTTCGTCAGTCCCTGGTTATTCATGTTGATGAGTGCCGGCGTGGTGTTTGTGCTCTATCAGCGTGAGTTCCATTCCGATGTACTGGATGTCATGGTCTATACCCCGACGGAGGTGCCGGCACCCGAGGTCATCAAAGAAGCGGCGTGACCCCATGGCTCGCTGAATCACAGGCAAAAGAAAACCCGCACCAGGCGGGTTTTCTTTTGTCGCTAAAACCGGATCAGTTGGTTTTAGGCGCTGTGGCGGGAGCTTGCTCCTGCGCGGCGGCTTTGTTCGCTTCGGCCTGATCTTTGGCAGCTTCAGCGTTTTCTTTCGCGGCGTCGTTCACTTTATCCTGTGCTTTGTTCATGTCTTTCTGAGCTTGCTCAGCGTGTTGGTTGGCATCTTGAGCTTTGTCCTCGGATTTTTTATCGCAGGCAGCGAGGCCGAGGGAGGCGGCCAACATCAGGGCAACAGCTAAAGTCTTACGCATGGGGTGTTTCTCCTTATGGAAATAACTACTGGCCGTTTGAGCACAGCCCCTGAGATTAAGTTCCAGCTTTGTCACAGATATATAACTTTGCTATGGAATGGAACTTTGCCGGTCGCGCCTGATGTCAGGTCTCGTCACTTACCCGAGTATTAACCACATGGCCGAAGACCCCGTTTTTGAGCGCGCGACGCGCTTTCTTTCCGCGCTCAAGCATTGCCAGGTGCTGGGCTTGAAATTGCACAGTGCCAGTCCCGAAGGATTAACGGTCATATTGCCGTTCAGCCCCCGGATTGTCGGCAATCCCCTCACCGGCATCATTCACGGAGGGGCATTGACCTCATTGATGGACACCGCGTGCGGCATGTCGACCCTGTGCGTGCTGCCGCAGTTCGAGGTCTGCCCGACCCTGGACCTGCGCATCGACTACATGCACGCCGCCGAGCCCCACAAGGATGTCTATGGTTTTGCCCAATGCTATCGGGTGACGCCGGATGTGATTTTCACCCGAGGTTTCGCTTATCAGGACGACCCCGAGCAACCCATCGCCCATGTGGTGGGCACGTTCATGCGCCTGGGCCAGCATGCCAGGGGCATCAACAGGAGCAGCCCGATGGCTGCAGTAGACAAGCCATGACCGAGATCACCCGGGACCAACTGCGCCAGGCCTGTGAGCAGGGCGACTACGCGCGGCTGCTGGCCTCGATCCCCTACGCGCAACTGATTGGCGTCGAATGCTCGCGCGAGGGCGACGGGTTGCTGTTCCGGCTGCCCGCCAACAAGGACAACATTGGTAACCCTTTACTCCCGGCCATCCATGGCGGGGTCATTGCCGGTTTCATGGAACTCGCGGCGGCCGTTCATCTGCTGATCGCCACCGGTGCGCCGAGCGTGCCGAAGATCATCGACTTCTCCCTGGATTACCTGCGCGCCGGGCAGTTTCGCGATACGTACGCTCGCTGCCAGGTCTGGCGTCAGGGGCGGCGGGTAGCCAACGTCGCGATCACGGCCTGGCAGGGCGCCGAGACCGAACCGATCGCCACCGCCCGGGCGCATTTCAAGATCCAGGAGTCCTCGAAAGCCGGTAGCCCTTGAAATCATCAGCGTTGCCCCCACCTTGTGGACATCCCGCCGCCAATCTCAGCGAGGCGGACACCACCATCCACTTGGAGTTTGATGACCATGAGCGTGGAAACTCAAAAGGAAACCCTGGGCTTCCAGACCGAGGTGAAGCAACTGCTGCACCTGATGATTCACTCGCTGTATTCCAATAAGGAAATTTTCCTTCGCGAGCTGATCTCGAACGCCTCTGATGCTGTCGACAAATTACGTTTCGAAGCGCTGTCCAAGCCTGAACTGCTGGAAGGCGGCGCCGAACTGAAAATCCGTGTGAGCTTCGACAAGGACGCGAAAACCGTCACCCTCGAAGACAACGGCATCGGCATGAGCCGCGAGGACGTGATCACGCACCTGGGCACCATCGCCAAGTCCGGTACCGCCGACTTCATGAAGAACCTGTCGGGCGACCAGAAGAAGGATTCCCACCTGATTGGCCAGTTCGGCGTCGGCTTCTATTCCGCGTTCATCGTCGCTGACCAGGTCGAAGTGTTCAGCCGCCGTGCCGGCCTCGCTCCGAGCGAAGGCGTGCATTGGTCGTCCAAGGGCGAGGGCGAGTTTGAAGTTGCCACCGTCGACAAGGCTGATCGCGGCACCCGCATCGTGTTGCACCTCAAGTCGGGCGAAGACGAGTTCGCCGATGGCTGGCGCCTGCGCAACATCATCAAGAAATACTCCGACCATATCGCGCTGCCTATCGAGCTGCCGAAGGAAGTCACCGCTGCCGAAGGCGAAGAGAAGCCTGAAGTGGAGTGGGAAACCGTCAACCGCGCCAGTGCCCTGTGGACCCGTCCGCGCACCGAGGTGAAAGACGAGGAATACCAGGAGTTCTACAAGCACATCGCCCATGACTACGAGAACCCGCTGAGCTGGAGCCATAACAAGGTCGAAGGCAAGCTGGAATACAACTCGCTGTTGTACGTACCGGCCCGCGCGCCGTTCGACCTGTACCAGCGCGAGGCACCCCGTGGCCTGAAGCTGTACGTGCAGCGTGTGTTCGTGATGGACCAGGCCGAATCGTTCCTGCCGCTGTACCTGCGCTTCATCAAGGGCGTGGTGGATTCCAACGACCTGTCGCTGAACGTTTCGCGGGAAATCCTGCAGAAAGACCCGATCATCGACTCGATGAAGTCAGCACTGACCAAGCGTGTCCTGGACATGCTGGAGAAGCTGGCGAAGAACGAGCCCGAGCAGTACAAGGGCTTCTGGAAGAACTTCGGCCAGGTGATGAAAGAAGGGCCGGCCGAGGACTTCGCCAACAAGGAGAAGATCGCCGGCCTGCTGCGCTTTGCGTCGACCCAGGGTGACGATGGCGAGCAGATCGTCGGCCTGGCCGATTACCTGGCACGCGTCAAGGAAGGTCAGGACAAGATCTACTACCTGACCGGCGAAACCTATGCACAGGTCAAGAACAGCCCGCACCTGGAAGTCTTCCGCAAGAAGGGCATCGAAGTGCTGCTGCTGACCGACCGCATCGACGAGTGGCTGATGAGCTACCTCAACGAATTCGACGGTAAGAGCTTTGTCGACGTGGCGCGCGGTGACCTGGACCTCGGCAACCTGGATTCGGAAGAAGACAAGAAAGCCGCCGAAGAAGTTGCCAAGAGCAAGGAAGGCCTGGTCGAGCGCATCAAGACTGCCTTGGGCGATGCCGTCAGCGAAGTGCGTGTCTCGCACCGCCTGACCGATTCCCCGGCGATCCTTGCCATCGGTGAACAGGACCTGGGCCTGCAAATGCGCCAGATCCTCGAAGCCAGCGGCCAGAAAGTCCCGGACTCCAAGCCGATCTTCGAATTCAACCCGGCCCACCCGCTGGTGGAGAAACTCGACAACGAGCAGAACCAAGAGCGCTTTGGCGACCTGTCCCACATCCTGTTCGACCAGGCGGCCCTGGCGGCCGGCGACAGCCTGAAGGACCCGGCGGCGTATGTGCGTCGCCTGAACAAGCTGTTGGTTGAGCTGTCAGCTTAATCGCCGCAGGAAAAACCCGCTTCGGCGGGTTTTTTCATTTCTGCTGTTCCGTTAGAAGAGGAGTGGGTCATGAGTCAGGTTACGGTTCGTTCGCTGGTCTATCAGATCGAAGGTCAAACCTATGAAGGTCGCCTGGCCTTCGACGTGAGCCAGCAGGGTTCGCGTCCGGGTTTATTGATGGCGCCGAATTGGATGGGGGTAGGGGCGGGGGCCGAGGATATCGCCCGGTCGGTGGCGGCGAATGGCTACGTGGTGTTGATTGCCGACTTGTACGGGCAGACGGTGCGCCCGACCAATGCCGACGAGGCCGGGGCCGCGATGATGCCTTTGAAGAATGACCGGGCCCTGTTGCGCAAGCGCATGCAAGCGGCGTTCGAGCAACTGCAAAACCAGGGCGAAGCGCAGGTCGACACGTCCCGGTTGGCCGCGTTCGGCTTCTGCTTCGGTGGCTGTTGCGCCCTCGAACTGGCCCGCAGCGGTGCGCCGCTCAAGGCCGCCATCTCGTTCCATGGCACCTTGGATACACCGAGCCCGGCGGACGCCGGCAACATCAAGGGCTCGGTGCTGGTGATGCACGGTGCTTCGGACCCGCTGGTGCCGAAAGAGCAACTACCGGCCTTCGAAGACGAAATGAACGCCGCCGGGGTCGATTGGCAACTGCTGAGCTACGGTGGCGCGGTGCATTCGTTTACCGATCCCCACGCCAATGTACCGGGCAAGATGATGTACAACGCCCAGGTTGCCGCACGGGCGTTCCGGTCGATGCATAATTTGCTGGATGAGGTGTTCAAGGGCTGAGTCGGACTCGATCTGGATTCCTGTTGTCTGGCCTTCCGCCATCGCGAGCAGGCTCGCTCCCACATTGGACTGAGTGAACGACGCCGATCCCCTGTGGGAGCGAGCCTGCTCGCGATGGGGGACAGCCAGGCACCACTGAATTCAGGGCAACTCAATCCGCTCGCTTTCCCCCGGCACCGTCGGCCAGTCCCCGGCTGCCCAGCGCTGGCGGGCTTCATCGATGCGGGCCGGGTCGCTGGAGACAAAATTCCAGTTCATCCGTCGCGGCCCATCCAGCGGTGCGCCGCCGAACAGCACGGCATGGCAGTCGCTGTTGGCAAACAAGGCCAGCTCCTCACCGGCCGGCAATATCACCAGCGAATGGGCCTCCAGCGGTTCACCTTCCAGCAGCGCCTCGCCGCTCAATACGTACAGCGCCCGTTCTTCATGTTCGGTGGGGATCAGCAAGGTCGTCGCGGTTTGCAGGTTCAGTTCGGCATACACCGTAGGCGACAACACCGGTACTGGCGATTCCAGGCAGAAGCCTGACCCGGCGATCATGCGGATGCTGACCCCCAGGTTGTCACTGACCGGCAAGCTGTGCGCCGGATGATGGCTGTAGTGCCCGGGGCCCTGTTCATGGGACTGTGGCGAGGCCAACCAGACTTGCAAGCCGTGCAAACTGAAACCGCTGGCCAGCAGGGGCTCGGGGGTGCGCTCGACATGGGCGATGGCGCTGCCGGCGGTCATCCAGCTGACATCCCCGGCCTTCACCAACTGATCGGAGCCGAGGCTGTCCTTGTGCTGCAACTGCCCCTCGAACAGGTAGGTGAGGGTGGACAGGCCGATATGGGGATGCTGACGGATGTTCATGCCTTTGCCGGCCGGGTAGGCGGTCTGCAGCATGTGGTCGAAAAACACGAAGGGTCCGACGCTGCGGCATTTGGCGGAAGGCAGCGGGCGCAGAATCGGCTGGCCTTCGACATCTTCGGCGCGGGGGCGAACGATCAGGGGCGGGGTCATGAGGCTTCCAGGCTGGGCAATGGATACGCGAAGCATACCCCGCCGTCGCCCGCCACGGCACGAGCGGCTTGAACCCGGGCGAGATGATCGGGTCTATGCTGCTCATGGCCTTTGGAGTCTGCCTGTGCCCTTGTCCCGCCTGATCGTCGCCTGGCTGCTGGTCGTTGCGAGCGCCAACGCCATGGCCCGCGAATACGCCTACAGCGATGCGCACCTGCATTACGTCGATTTCTTCCAGGAAACCGCTGGTATGCCCAAGCTGCTCCAGGCGATGGCGGACAATCGCATCGAGCATGTGATGATCTCCGGCATTCCCGTCGCGAAGAAGTGGCATGAAGATGAGCCCAAGCGGCCGCGCTATTACGCCGGTGATGATGCGGACGCCTATTGGTACAGCGCCACCGATGTGATTGTCGCCGCCGCAGTGAACAAGCTGACCACCGAGCAACGCCAGCACTTCCATCCGTTCCTGTCGGGCTTCAACCCCAACGACAAGAATTCCGACGCCCATATACAGCGCATGCTCGACCTGTATCCGGGGTTATGGCAGGGCATCGGCGAAGTGTTCACCCGCCATGACGATCTCACGGCCTTGACCTCGGGCGACACGCCGCGCGCCAACAACGAGGCCATGACACGGATCTATCACCTGGCGGCGGAAAACGACCTGCCGGTGATGCTGCATTCCAACATCACCTCCAAGCGTGAGAAGAATCCGCTGTACCTGGCAGAAATCGAGGAGCCGTTGCGTAATCACCCGCACACGCGCTTCATCTGGGCCCATGCGGGCACCAGCATGGAAATCCACCGCCACCAGACCCGGCTGGATTTTCTCCTGCCGACCCTTACCCGGATGCTTGAGTCCTATCCCAACCTGTACGTCGACCTGTCCTGGAGCCTGCTCACGCCGTATTTGCTGGACGAGGCGGGTAAGCCTCGCGAGGAGTGGGTAAAGTTGGTGGAGCGCTTTCCGGAGCGGTTCATGGTGGGGTCGGACGTGGTAGGACGTTTCAACAAGCTGGGTCAGGAACTGCACAGCTTCGATCCGTTCCTGGATGCCCTGCCCGAAGACGTGGCCAGGCAGGTGGCGCGGGATAATTTTCTGGCGGTGTTGCCTCGGTCGGCAGTTCGCTGATGACGCTGTCGTGGCGAGGCCGCTTTGTCATCAGCCTGTCACCCCCGCGTCATACCCTCGCGCTCATCTCAATCAAGGAGCGCACTATGCACCTCACCCGTTCAAGCGCACTGGTCGCGCTGTTGTTGACCTGCGGTCTGGCGCAGGCCGAAGTCCATGTCGAAGGTCCGGTGGAATACGGCGTGTTCGAAGGGCCCATGGCCGAGCTGCAATCGGGGGAGCGGGTCCTGCGGCGCAGCAACGAGCAGATCCGCCAGACCGAAAGCGTACCGGCGAAGCTGGGTACCAAGTTCGGCATGCGCTACCAGTTGGCGGGCAAGGTCGCGGATGACCAACCGCTGACCCTGTTGTACTTCACCCCTGGCATCCGCACGCCCGATGGTGTGCGCCACGATAAATTCGAAGTCGTCCAGAAGCTGGTGCCGGGTGCGCCTCAGGATGTCATGGCCTACGAATTCACCGAAAGCCATGAAGTGGTGCCGGGAGAGTGGCGGTTCATGGTGTTCCAGGGCGATCGGTTGTTGACGCAGCAGCGATTCATGGTGCGCTGAGGCCAGTTCACCCTGATCTACACTGTGGGAGCGAGCCTGCTCGCGATGAGGGCGGTACATTCAGCATCACTGCAAACTGATACGCCGCTATCGCGAGCAGGCTCGCTCCCACAGGGCGCGCGCAGGTGAACCAGCCAGGCAAAAAAAACGCCCCGAACCAGTCGGGGCGTTTTCATGTGTGGCGTAGCGGCGGGGCTTACTGGCCCTGCCAGCGCTTCAGGACCAGGGTGGCGTTGGTGCCGCCGAAGCCGAAGCTGTTGCTCATCACGGTGTCGATCTTGGCGTCTTCGCGAGTCTTGGTCAGGATTGGCATGTCGGCCACTTCCGGATCCAGTTCGTCGATGTTGGCGGAGCCGGCCATGAACTTGCCTTCCATCATCAGCAGGCAGTAGATCGCTTCGTGAACGCCAGCGGCGCCCAGGGAGTGACCCGACAGGCTCTTGGTGGAGCTGATGGCCGGGGCCTTGTCGCCGAATACTTCGCGCACGCCTTTCATTTCCGCGACGTCGCCGACCGGGGTCGAGGTGCCGTGGGTGTTCAGGTAGTCGATCGGGGCGTCGACGGTGGACATGGCCATCTGCATGCAGCGGATGGCGCCTTCGCCGCTTGGCGCGACCATGTCGTAGCCGTCGGACGTGGCGCCGTAGCCCACGATTTCCGCGTAGATCTTCGCACCGCGGGCGAGGGCGTGTTCCAGCTCCTCGACCACCACCATGCCGCCACCGCCGGCGATGACGAAACCGTCACGCTTGGCGTCGTAGGCGCGGGAGGCCTTGTCCGGGGTTTCGTTGTACTGGCTGGACAGGGCGCCCATGGCGTCGAACAGGAACGACTGGCTCCAATGTTCTTCTTCACCGCCGCCGGCGAACACGATGTCCTGCTTGCCCATCTGGATCTGCTCCATGGCGGTACCGATGCAGTGGGCACTGGTGGCGCAGGCGGAGGATATCGAGTAGTTCAGGCCCTTGATCTTGAACGGGGTCGCCAGGCAGGCCGAAACGGTGCTGCCCATGGTCCGGGTAACGCGGTACGGACCGACGCGCTTGACGCCTTTCTCGCGCAGGATGTCCAGCGCTTCCATCTGGTTCAGGGTCGATGCACCACCGGAACCTGCGATCAGGCCGGTACGCACGTTGGAAACCTGCTCATCGGTGAGGCCGGAGTCGGCGATGGCGTCTTTCATGGCCAGGTAGGCGTAGGCCGCCGCATGGCCGACGAAACGGTAGATCTTGCGATCGATCAGCTCTTCGAGATTGAGGTCAATGGAGCCGGAAACCTGGCTACGCAGACCCATTTCGGCGTAGTCCGGGTTGAACCGGATGCCAGGGCGACTTGCACGCAGGTTAGCGGAGACGGTCTCTTTGTCATTGCCCAGGCACGAAACGATGCCCAGACCAGTGATAACGACGCGGCGCATGCGGATAACCCTTAGAAGTTGTCAGTGGAGGTGAAAACGCCAACCCGAAGGCCTTCGGCGGTGTAGATTTCGCGTCCGTCCACGGCGACCGAACCATCGGCAATGGCCATGTTCAGCTTGCCCTTGAGAACGCGTTTGATATGGATGTTATAGGTGATTTTCTTCGCGGTCGGCAGGACCTGACCAAAGAATTTCACTTCGCCCGAACCCAGGGCGCGGCCGCGACCCGGCAGGCCCTGCCAGCCGAGGAAGAAGCCGACCAGCTGCCACATGGCATCCAGGCCCAGGCAGCCCGGCATCACCGGATCACCCTCGAAATGGCAGGCGAAGAACCACAGGTCCGGAGTGATATCCAGCTCGGCGACCAATTCACCTTTGCCGTACTTGCCACCCTCTTCGCTGATATGGGTGATGCGATCCACCATCAGCATGTTCGGGGCGGGCAGTTGCGCGTTACCTGGGCCGAACAGCTCACCGCGACTGCAGCGCAGCAGGTCTTCCCGGGTAAAGGCGTTTTGTTTGGTCATGCGAGCTCCTCAATAGTCCCCTGCGGCAGGGTGGGGCAAATCTTCCCGGTCGATCGAAGCGGTCATGCCTCGAATCGACAGCCTACTCATAGACTATTGCGTTGTAGTGAAAGTCACAGCACACGGTAAATGAATGTACACCTGTGCACTGAAATTTTATTCAAGCCCCAATCGGAGCCTGTTCGGGTGCCTAAGACTGCCGCACTTTCGGCTTTCACGCCAGTCGCAGATAGTCCAGTGGCGTGCGTTAACCCACCCAGCGCTGCAGAATTTGCTGGAGGTCGAGCCTTTTGAACGGTTTTGCCAGGTAATCGTTCATCCCGGCGGCGAGACACGCTTCGCGATCGCCCTGCAAGGCGTTGGCTGTCAGGGCGATGATCGGCACGGCGTCACAGCAGGGCAATCGGCGGATCTGGCGCGTGGCTTCGTAGCCATCGATGACCGGCAACCGGCAATCCATGAGGATCGCTGCGAAAACCTGGCCTTCTGCACTGCGTACCGCCTGGGCGCCGTCGTTGGCGACGCTGACCGTGAAGCCCAGGCTGCGCAGCATGGCTTGGGTCACGGTCTGGTTCACCGGGTTGTCCTCCACCAGCAAAATGTCGCGACCGGCGCCGTCACCATCACCGACCGGCTGCCGCGCCGCCAGGGCCAGCGGTGTTTGCTGCGACAGTGCCAATGGAATCTCGAGGGTAAACACCGAGCCCTGGCCTTCTTCGCTCTGCGCCCGCAATGTGCCGCCCATGCGTTCGGCCAGGGTGCGGGCGATCGGCAGGCCCAGGCCGGTGCCGCCGTAGCGTCGGGAAATCGAACTGTCGGCCTGCTGGAAGGCGTCGAACATGCGCTCCAGGGTTTGCGCGGCAATGCCGATGCCACTGTCGCGCACCGTGCAGGTGAACCACAGCAGTTCGTGGTCGAGGGCCTGCCACTGGCATTGCACGGTGACCTGGCCTTGCTCGGTGAACTTCAGCGCATTGCCGATCAGGTTCACCAGGACCTGGCGTATCCGCGTCGGATCGCCCTGGACCTGCAAGGCCTGCATGTCGTCGGGGATCAACAGCTCCAGGCCCAGTTGGCGCTGCGCGGCGCTGTGCTGGAACGACTGGGCGCAACTGCCCACCAGCTCCGCCAGGTTGAACGGGATGTGTTCCAGCTCCAGGGCCGAGCGTTCGATGCGCGAGAAGTCGAGGATGTCGTTGATCACCTTCAGCAGGTGTTCGGTGGACTCCGAAGCCAGCGCCGTGTACTCGTGCTGCTCGTCGGTCATCCGGGTGGTTTCCAGCAGTTGCAGCATGCCCAGCACACCGTTCATGGGCGTGCGCAATTCATGGCTCATCATCGCCAGGAATTCGGACTTGGCGCTGTTGGCCTTTTCCGCCTCTTCCCGGGTCTGGATCAATTGCGCCATGGCCTGGTGCTGCTCCCGACTGGCTTGCTCCAAACCGTTGGCGAGGTTGTTGATGTGCCGCGACAAGGCGCCCAGCTCGGCATCGTCGACGATGGGCAGCGGCGTGCTGTAGTCACCTTGCTGGATGGCCTTGACCGCATTGCCGATGTCGCGGATCGGTCGTGACAGGTTGGTCGCCAGCCGACGGGCCACCAGAAACGTGAAGAGCAGGGCGAACAGCGCCAGGATCGCCGCCTTGAACAGGATCTCCTGTTGCCGCTGGCTGAAGGCGTCGCTGGACATGCCGACAATGACCCGGCCCAGGTAATCCTCCACCGGTGCCTCGACGGGCGTGCTGTTGCCCTGCAGGAAGTCATTGTTCAGGGCGATGCGTTGCAGCCGGACCGGAGACTGGAAGACTTCGACCTGCTGGGACCGGCTGCGGGTCTGCTCGGGTTGTTCGACGTACACCAGCACTTTGCCAGTGCTGTCTTGCACTTCGAGAAAACGCACGTGGGGCGTCGCCAGGGTGGCCGTGAGCAGGCTTTCCAGGACGTCGTTGTTACCGGAAATCACCCCGTATTCGGTGGCGGGGGCCAGTTGGTTGGCGATCAGTTGCCCGGTGTGATTGAGCTCCTGGCGCAGGTCCTGGATCCGCACGAAGGTAAAGAAGCTGATCAACAGCACGGTCAGCAGCAACGCCGGGCCGAGGGCGATGAGCTGGGTGCGGGTGTTGATGTCCCAACGGCGACGCAAGGTCATGGGCGGTGTTCTCCTTCGGCCAGCGTTGCAGCGACGGACTCGGCATCAATCGGTTCGATCCCCAGCGAGCGGGTCACCTGGCGGTTGCCCAGGACTTTGAAGCGCGCCGGGTACAGCGTGCGCGGCCAGGTCGTGGCAGGGCGGTCGAGCAACTCGTCGAGAATTGCCAGCCAGTCCTCCTGGTCGCTGTAGGTGCTCGCCAGGCTGCCGGCCTTGACGAAGGCGGCGCTGGGCCCGATCAGCGGCCGTTGCCGGGCGTAGCTGCTGAGCAACAGGTTCTTCACGGTCTTGGGGTTGTACAAATCAGGGTCGTCGAGCCCCAGCAGCACATCGCTCTGGCCCAGCAGGTTTTGCAGGGGGCGACTGTCCGTGGTGTCGGTCCAGCGTTCGGTGACGATTTCCAGGCCCAGCGGCGCGGCAGCCTGGCGGATGTCCTTGAGCAGGAACTCGCTGTGCCCGTCGTAGAGCACGCCGACCCGCCGCAGTTGCGGCAGGATCGTGCGGATCAGCCGTAATTGCCGCGCCACCGGAGGATCGCTCCACAGCAGGCTCAGGTGTTCGGGCGTCGCGTCCCCCAGGCGGTCCCGGGCTTGCAGGCGGCTGATGCGCAGCACCAGGGTCGCGGGCCCCCGGCTGTCTTGCAGGCGCCAGTCAAGGCTGGGCAAGTCGAGCAGGATCAGGCGGACATTGCCGGGCAAGTTTTCCGGCGCCGGCAGGCTGGCCAGTGGCGCGAACCGCACGCTGTCTTCCGGACGCAGGGCCCCCAGCGCCCGGGTGAAAGATTGCACCCCGGGGCTGTCCTCGACACCGGTCAGCAGGATGTCGGCGGCGCGGGCCTGGATCGTTGTCATCCAACCTGCAAGCACCAGGCATAGCGCCAGCGTCAGGCGGCCATGCAATGGCATCTTGCGGCGCAGGTCCTGGAACATCTAGAAGGACAACTCTGCGCTGAAATACAGCACATGTCGGGATTCGTAGCGGTTGTCGACGAACGTGGTGGGTTGATTGTCCAGGCGCTGTTGCAGGACACCGGCCAGTTCCAGGCTGGTCTTGCCCAAGGGAATACGCCGGGCAAGGCGGGTGTCGACCCGTTCGAAGCGATAGCCGTTCAGGGCATCGGCGCCGTAATAGAACACCGCGCTGTTCCAACCCCGGCCCCAGTCTCGCAGCCAGCCGGCCGAACCGCTGTTGCGGGCGGTCAGTTGTTCGTCGAGGCGGTTGCTGGCCTGGGCGTCGACGTAGGCATAGGTCAGGCGCAGGCGGTCGGCGCGGGTCATGCGCCAGTCGAACTGGGTTTCGGCCCCGGAGAAGCGGGATTCGTTGCTGTTGCTGGCGATGTACTGATTGTTGCGCAGCGGTTCGCTGATCATGCCGGTGATTTCGTCATGAAACAGCTTCACATCGACCGTCAGGCCCAGGTCCATGAAATAACCGTTGTAGCCCAGTTCCCGGGAGCGCATGTGTTCCTGCTCCAGATTGCCTGGGCCACGGGTCACGACGAAATAACGGGCACTGCGCTGGCCGAAGGCGGCCGGTTGCAGGTTGGTGACCTGATAGCTCCAGTTGACGTTGTTCTCGAACATGTCCGGCGAGCGCACGGCTTCGGAATACACGGCACGCAGGCCATGGCGTGGGGTGATCAGGTAGTTGACTGCCACCCGCGGGGTCAGCGAACTGCCGGTCAGGCGCGTGTCCTCGAACATCGCGCCGCCTTGTAGCAGCCAGTGCTCGCTGGCCCGCCATTCGAGCTGGCCGAACAGTCGCGTGGTGGTGTCGTCCAGCGTCCCGTTGAAGTAGGTCTCGGAGTCGGCCCGGTCGTAGCGGTAATTCGCTCCGGTGACCAGGCGCAGGCTATCGGACAGGCTCAGGGTGTCCTGGATTTCCAGGTCGTAGCGCGACTCGCGGGTACTCTGGTCGATATCGCCGCACAGGGTTTGCGAGGCGCCGTTGCGCCACTGGTCGAGCACCTGATTGGCCAGCGCCTGTTCCTGCGGCGTGCCGGGCGGCGCGCCGCTGCCGGTGAACGAGGGGATGTTGCGCGCCAGTTTCTCGGCATAGTTCGGGTTGAGCTGCCACAGGTCAGTCAGTTGCGGACTGAAGGACACCTCGGCATCACAGGCGCGCCAGGTCTGCTGGCGATCCCAGTGCTGGATCGAGCCCTGTACATAAAGGCTGTGGTTGGGGTCCAGGTCGAGGTTCCAGCGTAGCGAGCCGGCATAGTCCTTGGCGATGACGTCGGAATTATCCCCAGCGGCGGTAATCCCGGCAAACACCGGGCGGTAGGTATAGGGCCGCTGGTTGGTCCCGTCCTTGGCGTTCAATTGCCAGTCGATGCTTTGTCGCTCATCCAGGGTCTGGCTGACCGACAGGTTGAGGCGATTCAGGCGCCGGCTGTCGCGGTAATCGGCGCCGTTGCGGTCACTGTCGAAACCGTCGTCTTCCTGACCGGACAACGAAAGCCGCAGGTCGCCGCCCTCCCAGCCGCTGCCCTGGCTGGCATACCAGTCGCTTATACCGCGCTGGCCGCGGGTGATTTTCAGCCGGGTGCCATGGCTGTCGGCCGGGTTGCGGGTAATGATGTTGACCACCGCCATCAGCGCGTTGGCGCCGTAGCTGACGGTGTTGGGGCCGCGGAAGACTTCGATCCGCTCGATGTCTTCCATGGCGACGGGGATATCGCTCCAGTCCACCGTGGCGAGGCCGGCGCGATACACCGAGCGACCGTCGATCAGCACTTGCATCCGGCGTGCTTCGCTGGCGTTGGTGCCGTGGTAATTCACGGCGGCCTGGTTGCCGCTGATATTACCGACCATCATCCCCGGCACCAGCCGCAGCAATTCGCTGATGTCCCGAGCGCCGCTGGCCTTGATCAATTCGCTGTCGAGCACGGTCATGCTGCCCGGCACCGCCGCCGGTGATTGCTTCAGGCGCGTGGCCGTCAGCACCTGGGGCAGGGGCTGGCTGTCCACGAACAGATCGTCGGCCAGCACCGGCGGGCTGATGATCAGCGCCAATAGCAGTGACGAACCGGAGCGGGAAGGGCCAACGGGCACGGGACAACCTTTGATAACAGGAGAATGGCGCGCATGTTAACCGAGCTGAAAGACTTTTCCATTCACGTTGACAGCATTTTCCTGGGAATTGATGGTCAGCTTCCTACGGCCGGTGGTAATTGTCCCCGGGGCTGGTCGCGCTGCGGCCGCTCCGTATAATGCCCCGCATTGCCACTTGGTATGGATGAACGGATTGCATATGACTGATCAGCGCCCGATTGCGGTCCTGGGAGGCGGGAGTTTCGGTACCGCCGTGGCCAACCTGTTGGCCGAGAACGGTCACCCGGTGCGCCAATGGATGCGCGACCCGGAGCAGGCTGAGGCCATTCGGGTCAACCGCGAGAACCCGCGTTACCTCAAGGGCATCAAGATCCGCCCGGAAGTGGAGCCGGTCACCGATTTGCAGGCGACCCTCGAGGCCAGCGAGCTGTTTTTCGTTGCCTTGCCCTCCAGCGCCTTGCGCGCTGTCCTGGCGCCCCATGCCGAACGCTTGAGCGGCAAGCTGCTGGTGAGCCTGACCAAGGGCATCGAAGCGCAGACCTTCAAGCTGATGAGCGAGATTCTCGAAGACATCGCCCCCAAGGCGCGGATCGGGGTGATTTCCGGGCCGAACCTGGCCCGGGAGATCGCAGAACACGCGCTGACCGCGACGGTGGTCGCCAGCGAAGACGAAGAACTCTGCCAGCGGGTCCAGGCGGCGCTCCACGGCCGCACCTTTCGCGTCTATGCCAGCGCCGACCGTTTTGGTGTCGAGCTGGGCGGGGCGCTGAAGAACGTCTACGCAATCATCGCCGGCATGGCGGTGGCGCTGGGCATGGGCGAGAACACCAAGAGCATGCTGATCACCCGGGCGCTGGCGGAGATGACCCGCTTCGCCGTCAGCCAGGGCGCCAACCCGATGACCTTCCTGGGGTTGGCCGGTGTTGGCGACCTCATCGTCACCTGTTCCTCGCCCAAGAGCCGCAACTATCAGGTCGGCTTTGCCCTCGGCCAGGGCCTGAGCCTGGAAGAGGCTGTGTCGCGCCTGGGCGAAGTGGCCGAAGGCGTGAATACCCTCAAGGTACTCAAGGCCAAATCCCAGGAAACCGGGGTGTACATGCCGCTGGTGGCCGGGTTGCATGCGATCCTGTTCGAAGGTCGGACGCTGGAGCAGGTGATCGAACTGTTGATGCGTGGTGAACCGAAAACCGACGTCGATTTCATTTCCACCAGCGGTTTCAACTGAGTCGCGTTGACCGCAAGCAGGAGCGAGCCATGAACGATCCGAAAGGACAACCGCAATACGAATCCATCCTGCTGCGTGTGCTGTGGATGGTGGTTTACCTGCTGGTCTGGCAGGTGGCGCAATTCATCCTCGGCGCCGTGGTACTGGTGCAGTTGATCTATCGGCTGATCTACGGCGCGCCCAGCGCCAGCCTGATGAATATCGGCGACAGCCTGAGCCAGTTCCTGGCGCAGATCGGCCGTTTCGGCACGTTTCACAGCGACCAGAAACCCTGGCCGTTCGCCGACTGGCCGACCCCGCGCACGCCGGAAGGCGAAGCCCCGCATGCCGTGGCACCGGCGCCGCATCCGGTCCGCGACGAAGAGCCGAAACTATGAAACTCTGGGTCTTGCGCCATGGTGAGGCCGAGCCCTACGGCAGCCGCCCCGACCCCGAGCGGGCCCTGACTGCCGACGGTCGGGAAGAGGTGTTGCGCAGTGCCGCACAGTTGATCGGCCAACCGTTGGCGGCCATTTATGCCAGCCCCTACCGGCGCGCCCAGCAGACCGCGCAACTGGTGCGCGAAGCGCTGGGGTTCGGGCCGCAGCTGATCACCGTCAATTGGCTCACGCCAGACAGCCGGCCGCAAAAGGTTCTGGAGTACCTGGACGATCAGGGTGATGTGCTGTTGGTCAGCCATAACCCGCTGGTGGGCAGCCTGTTGGGTTTATTGCAACACGGCCACCTGCAACAACCTGTACACGTGCAAACCGCCGGCCTGGCCGAGCTGGAGGGTGACCTGCCGTTGGCGGGGGCGATGAGGCTCAAGAGCCTCAAGCACCCTTGAGAAACCGCGCGACAGGTTTGAACTGGAAAACAAATATTAAGGAAAGTGACGATGAGTCTGTGGCGCACCACCCCCAACCTCGATCAACTGAACGCCGCCGGTAAAAACACTATCAGCGAAGTGCTGGACATTCGTTTCGAATCGTTCGACGACGAATCCCTGACCGCGAGCATGGTGGTCGATCACCGCACTCACCAGCCGTTCGGCCTGCTGCATGGCGGTGCTTCGGTGGTGCTGGCCGAGACGGTCGGATCCATGGCGGCCTACCTGTGCGTCGACCCCAGCAAATTCTATTGCGTGGGCCTTGAGATCAACGCCAACCACCTGCGCGGCGTGCGCAGCGGACGGGTAACCGCCACGGCACGAATGATCCACTTGGGCCGTACCACCCAGGTCTGGGACATCCGCCTGACCAACGACGACGGCAAGGTCAACTGCGTATCGCGCTTGACCATGGCCGTCGTGCCGCTGGGCGAGCAGCCGCCAGCGCGGTGAGGAACTACGAGCTACAAGCTACAAGCTACAAGCTTGAGGCTTGCAGCTTGCGTCATCATTCCTGTCAGTTACGGTCATTGCCGCGCTCGCGGGTTCTGCGCAGAATCGGCTCCAGTTCCCCCTATGGATCGGCTGTCATGTCGCAACAGGTATTTTTCGCCCACGCCAACGGTTTCCCATCGGCCACCTACGGCAAGCTGTTCGCCGCGCTGGCACCGCAGTACGAGGTCGCGCACCTGGAGTTGCACGGTCATGACCCGCGCTTCCCGGTGGACGACAACTGGCACAACCTGGTGGACGAACTGATCCATCACCTGGAACAGCAACCGGCACCGGTGTGGGGCGTGGGTCATTCCCTGGGCGGCGTGTTGCACCTGCACGCGGCGTTGCGCTGCCCGCAGTTGTACCGGGGCGTGGTCATGCTCGATTCCCCGGTGCTGACCCGCGCTGACCAGTGGGTGATCCGTGCCGCCAAGCGCCTGGGCTTCATCGACCGCCTGACCCCGGCCGGCCGCACCCTGGGCCGGCGCGAGGAGTTCGCTGACCTGGCCTCGGCCCGGGCCTATTTTGCCGGCAAGACGCTGTTCCGCAGTTTCGACCCGGATTGCTTTGACGCCTACCTGCAACATGGCCTGCAACAAGTCGGCGACCGCTTGCGGCTGCGCTTCGACCCGGCCACGGAAATCAGCATCTACCGTGGCGTGCCGCACACCAGCCCGGGACGGCCCCGTAAGCTGCAGGTGCCGCTGGCGGTGGTGCGCGGCCGGCAGAGTCGCGTGGTGATGCGGCATCACACCCGTTCAGTGGGGCGCATGCCCCATGGCGAATCCTTGAGCATGCCCGGTGGCCATATGTTTCCCCTTGAGCGTCCGCAAGACACGGCCAATCTGCTCAAGGACCTGTTCCAGCGTTGGGAAGGGCATCGTCCATGAGCACGGTCGAAGAAGTCCGCCTGAGCCTGCCCCACATCGAGCTGGCGGCCCACTTGTTCGGGCCGGAGGATGGCCGCCCGGTGATAGCCCTGCACGGCTGGCTGGACAACGCCAACAGTTTCGCCCGCCTGGCCCCGCGGCTGGACGGCTTGCGGGTTATCGCCCTGGACATGGCCGGCCACGGTCACTCGGAACATCGGCCGCCGGGTGCTGGCTACGCCCTCTGGGACTATGCCCATGACGTGCTGCAAGTCGCCGAACAGCTGGGCTTGAAGCGTTTCGCCCTGTTGGGGCATTCCATGGGCGCCATTGTCTCGTTGGTGCTGGCGGGCGCCTTGCCGGAACGGGTGACGCACCTGGGGTTGATCGACGGGATCATTCCGCCCACGGCCAGAGGTGATAATGCGGCTGAACGCATGGGCATGGCCCTCCAGGCACAGTTGGATCTGCAGCAAAAACGCAAGCCGGTCTACAAGACCCTCGATCGGGCCATCGAGGCGCGCATGAAGGGCCTGGTGGCGGTCAGTCGCGAGGCGGCCGAGTTGCTGGCCCAGCGCGGCCTGATGCCGGTTCCTGGCGGCTACACCTGGCGCACCGACAACCGCCTGACCTTGCCATCACCGCTGCGCCTGACCGAAGAGCAGGCCATGGCCTTTGTGGCGCGGGTCGGTTGTCCCGCACACCTGGTAGTGGCTGCCGAGGGGCTGCTGGCCAAGCATCCGGCATTGCTGGAGCGTCTACCCTTCAGTCATGAGCAGTTGCCCGGCGGCCATCATCTGCACCTGAACGACGAGGGCGGTGCCGCGCTTGTAGCAGACTGTTTCAATCGGTTCTTCAGCGTTTCTTGACTTGCGCCGGGCAACTGTCGAGGCTGGGCGGGTTGAAAGGGAGACAACCATGACAGACCTCTGCTTAGCTGCCTCGCAGTGCACCGACGACGCCCGTTGCGTCCAGGCGCCCCAGGCCAAGTCGATCCGATGAAATTATCCGTCCATTCACTCGTCCTGCTGATGCTGGCCTGCGTCAGCCCGGCTTCGTTCGCCGCCGATGTGCCCGGCAGTCACGACCTGGAGGGTGTGCCCCGCATGCCCGATGCGCAGATCGTCGATTACCGGCAGACCGCCGACCTGGAGCGCGTCTTTCCCATGGGTTCGATCCGCAAGATCAGCGGCCAGTTGCGCTTCGACGGCCAGGTCGATGCCCGGGGCGACGTGACCTCGGTCACTTACGAATTGCCGCCGGAACACACCGCCACCCAAGCCTTCACTGCCGCTCGGGAAGCTTTGCAGAAGCAAGGCGCCGAGCTGTTGTTCTGGTGCCAGGCCCGTGATTGCGGCGAAAGCAGCCTGTGGGCCAACGAAGTATTCGGCAATGCCAAGCTCTACGGCGCCGACAATGGCCAGGCCTACCTGCTGCTGCGCCTGGCGCCGCCGGCGGACAACACATTGATTGCGCTGTATGGCATCACGCGCGGCAATCGCAAGGCCTATCTGCACGTCGAACAGTTTGTGGCAAGCACCGCGCTCGGGGATGTATTGCCAACCTCGGCCACGCTGTTGCGCCAGCTCAAGGACACCGGGGTGCTGGACCTACCGCGTCTGGCCGGTGAGCCGGATGACACCTGGTTGCGCCTGTTGTCCCGGGCCTTGAACCTGGATACGGGCCTGCGGGTCAGTATTGCCGGTCCCCGGGCCGAAGACTGGTTGCGGGCGCTGGTGGGCCAGGGCGTGCGCACGGCGCGCCTGGAAACCGCGCGTGGCGATGCGGTTGGCCTGCACCTGGAGTTGCTGCGATAAGCTGTTGCGGGTAACGGGTTCCACGCCGTTGCCCGCCCTGACCCTTTTTCGAGACCTTACATGCTCAATAACGATCGGCTGTTGGTGCAGATCCTGCTCCTGGTGTTGTTCGGCGCAAGCCTCTGGGTAATGGCGCCGTTCTGGTCGGCGCTGTTCTGGGGGGCGGTGCTGGCGTTCGCCAGTTGGCCGTTGATGCGCCTGCTGACCCGCTGGGTCAATGGTCGTGAATCCCTGGCAGCGGCGCTGCTGACCGTGGGCTGGATGCTGCTGGTGGCGGTGCCGCTGGTGTGGCTGGGTTTCAACCTGGCCGATCATGTGCGTGATGCCACGGCCTTCATCCGTGACGTGCAGGTCGATGGCCTGCCCGACGCCCCGGCCTGGCTGGGCAGCTTGCCGCTGGTGGGGGAGCGGCTGGTGGCTATCTGGAACAGCATCGACCAGCAGGGTGCGGCGATGATGGCCACCCTCAAGCCGTACCTGGGGCAGGTCGGTAATTGGTTGCTGGCGCGCAGCAAGCAGATTGGCAGCGGCATGCTCGAACTGACCCTGAGCATTGTGTTCGTGTTCTTTTTCTACCGTGACGGCCCGCGCCTGGCGGCGTTTGTCCACGGATTGCTGGAACGCTTGATCGGCGACCGTGCCGGTTACTACATCGAGTTGGTGGCCGGGACGGTGCAACGGGTGGTCAACGGCGTGATCGGCACGGCGGCGGCCCAGGCTTTGCTGGCGTTGATCGGCTTCCTGATCGCCGGCGTGCCGGGGGCACTGGTGCTGGGGATCGTCACCTTCCTGCTGAGCCTGATCCCCATGGGGCCACCCCTGGTCTGGATTCCCGCCACGGCCTGGCTGGCGTGGAAGGGTGAGTATGGCATGGCGGTGTTCCTGGGGATCTGGGGCACGTTCATCATCAGTGGCGTGGACAACGTGCTCAAGCCCTACCTGATCAGTCGGGGTGGGAACCTGCCATTGGTCATCGTGCTGCTGGGGGTGTTCGGCGGTCTGATCGCCTTCGGTTTCATCGGCCTGTTCATCGGCCCGACCTTGCTGGCGGTGGCGTACAGCCTGTTGACCGACTGGAGCAAAAGCCAGGCGCGTTGAAAGAGTCATGTAATCGCCCCCTGTGGAGCGGGCTTGCTCGCGAAAGCAGCGCATCAAGATTTACCGATCATCGGGTCCCGCACGGACGCTGGTTCCGCTACAATGCGCGCCGATTTCGACCTGCCTGAGAGCCCGCTCATGTCCGCCTGCCAGACGCCCATTATCGTCGCCCTGGATTTCCCTACCCGCGACGCCGCCCTGAAGCTGGCCGACCAGTTGGACCCCGCGCTCTGCCGGGTCAAAGTCGGCAAGGAATTGTTCACCAGTTGCGCATCGGAGATCGTCGGCACGCTGCGGGACAAGGGCTTCGAAGTGTTCCTGGACCTCAAATTCCACGATATCCCCAACACCACCGCCATGGCCGTCAAGGCGGCTGCGGAGATGGGCGTGTGGATGGTCAACGTGCACTGCTCCGGCGGCCTGCGCATGATGGCGGCCTGTCGTGACGTGCTGGACCAGCGCAGCGGCCCGCAACCCTTGTTGATCGGCGTGACCGTGCTCACCAGCATGGAGCGCGAGGACCTGGCCGGGATCGGCCTGGACATCGAGCCTCAGGAGCAAGTGCTGCGCCTGGCCGCGCTGGCGCAGAAGGCCGGCCTGGACGGTCTGGTCTGCTCGGCCCTGGAAGCCAATGCCTTGAAAACGGCACACCCGTCGCTGCAACTGGTCACCCCGGGGATTCGTCCGGCAGGCAGCGCCCAGGACGACCAGCGGCGCATCCTGACCCCGCGCCAGGCACTGGACGCCGGTTCCGATTACCTGGTGATCGGCCGTCCGATCAGCCAGGCAGCCGATCCGGCCAAGGCGTTGGCGGCGGTCGTGGCCGAACTGGCCTGATCAGACGCTGAAAAACACTGTGGGAGCAACTGTCTT